>NZ_JAUMUI010000012.1 GCF_030530745.1 Neisseria sp.
ATCCGTTAGGGGGAATTTAGAGGAGTTTTGGGATTTTTGCAAAGGTCTCGGCCTGTTATGTTGCCAAACGTATCAGCCGTTAGGAGCCGTAAACCGGGTTTTTATCGCATAGGGCTTTAGCAGCGGCGGCCACACGGGTGAGGGTGGCTTCGTCTTCCGGGTTTTCCAGCACGTCGGCCACCAGATTGGCCAGCTCGCGCGAATCGGCTTCGCTGAAACCGCGGGTGGTGATGGCGGCAGAGCCGACGCGGATGCCTGAAGTAACAAACGGTTTTTCAGGGTCGTTGGGGATGGCGTTTTTGTTGATGGTGATGTGTGCTTTGCCCAAAGCTTCTTCGGCGGCTTTGCCGGTGATGTTTTTCGCGCGCAGGTCAACCAGGAAAACGTGGCTTTCGGTGCGGCCGGAAATAATGCGCAGGCCGCGTTTCACCAGCTCTTCGGCCATGGCGGCGGCATTGGTTTTCACCTGTTTGGCGTATTCTTTGAATTCAGGCTCGAGCGCTTCTTTGAATGCCACGGCTTTGGCCGCAATCACATGCATCAGCGGGCCGCCTTGCAGGCTGGGGAAAATCGCAGAGTTGAGGGCTTTTTCGTGGGTGTTGTCGCGGCACAGAATCACGCCGCCGCGCGGACCGCGCAGGGTTTTGTGGGTAGTGGTGGTTACGAAGTCGGCAAACGGCACGGGGTTGGGGTATTCGCCGCCAGCCACCAAGCCTGCGTAGTGCGCCATATCGACAAACAGATACGCGCCCACTTTGTCGGCGATTGCGCGGAACTTCGCCCAATCGATTTCCAGTGCGTAGGCAGATGCACCGGCCACGATCATTTTCGGTTTGTGTTCCAGTGCCAAGCGTTCCACTTCGGCGTAGTCCAGCACTTCGTTTTCGTCGAGGCCGTAAGTAACTGCGTTATAGAGCTTGCCGGAAATGTTCACGCTTGCGCCGTGGGTGAGGTGGCCGCCGTGGGCGAGGCTCATGCCCAGAATGGTGTCGCCGGGTTTCAAAACCGAAGCGTAAACAGCTTGGTTGGCCTGCGAACCTGAGTGGGGCTGCACGTTGGCGTATTCGGCACCGAACAGTTTTTTCACGCGGTCGATGGCCAACTGCTCGACGATATCGACGTATTCGCAGCCGCCGTAGTAGCGTTTGGCGGGGTAGCCTTCGGCGTATTTGTTGGTCAGCTGGCTGCCTTGGGCTTCCATAACGGCGCAGCTTACATAGTTTTCAGAGGCAATCAGTTCGATGTGGTCTTGCTGGCGCCCAACTTCTTTGGCGATGGCTGCGGCCAGTTCGGGATCGTATTTTTCAACGGTTACGCTTTTGGAAAACATTGTTCGGAATCCTCGGATAAGGTTGTGGGAAGGGGAAAAATAGCGGCTATTTTAACTGAATTTTTTCCGGCGCCGCATGAAAAATCCGATTCTGCAAACAAACGCTGCTCATGGTTCTTTGAAAATATGTATAGTTCTTTTAATTTAAGTAAATAAATTCTTTTAAATTAGTTTCTTTAGTTACTTGTTGGCTGGTTTGACAACCTTTTAGCTTTAAATTTTACCGTTGGATAAATATTTGATATGCGTATGACGTTTTAGCTTATGCTGTCGGCACCAAAAGAAGCATGAAAGGAAACGGCTTATGAATATCAAAGTTTTTGTATTGGCTGCGGCTCTGCTTGGCGGCTTATATTATATTCAGGAAAATCCCGAAATTACCCGGCAGGTCAAGCAGACGTTCAGTCGCGAAAACCTGTTTGAAGTTAAATTTAAAGATGCGGAAAGGCAGAAACAATACGAGGGAAACAAAACTTCGCTGTTTTACCCTGATTCGCAATCTTGATTTTAATATATGAAGGCCGTCTGAAATATTAATATTCAGACGGCCTTTTTCTGTTTCTGCCGACGGCGCTGCCACCTTGGCGCAGCAGGTTTGGCAGAATCCACCGCGCCAAACGGGACGGAAACCGGGACTGCCGGTTTTCACAAATTACGGTATTCAGCCGTATTTCACCGAGTCATTGCCGCTGCCTTTTTGGATAAACTCGATTTTATAGCCGTCGGGATCTTCCACAAACGCAATCACGGTGGTGCCGTGCTTCATCGGGCCGGCTTCGCGGGTAACCTTGCCGCCTTTGGCGCGAACGGCATCGCAGGCGGCGTAGGCGTCGTCCACTTCGATGGCGATATGGCCGTAGCCCGTACCCAAATCGTATTTTTCGGTGTCCCAATTGTGGGTGAGTTCCAAAACGGTGTGGTCTGCTTCGTTGCCGTAGCCCACAAACGCCAGTGTGAAGCGGCCTTCGGGGTAGTCGTGCCTGCGCAGGAGCTTCATGCCCAAAACATCTTGATAAAATGCTAATGATTTTTCGAGGTTGCTGACGCGCAGCATGGTGTGGAGCATTCTCATAGAGGTTCCTTTTAAAGTACGGTGGGGCAGCATATTTTAGCATGGGCTGCCGCCTCTTCGGGGCCGTCTGAAAAAGAAGCCGTGCCGCCGTTTCGGACTGTATGGGCAGATTGTTGACATTTTAATGTTGTTTTTCTCCTTAAAATTCGCTATAAAGGAGCGGTTGATTTTGTGTGAACTTGTTTTTCAATCAATAAAAGGATTAAAGAGATGAGGATAGGTATTCCGAGAGAATCTCTGGCGGGCGAAACCCGCGTGGCGTGCACGCCTGCCACCGTTGCCCAGTTGCAGAAACTGGGCTTTGAAGTGGTGGTGGAAAGCGGCGCGGGCACGGCTGCCGGGCTGGTGGATGCGGCTTACGAAGCGGCCGGCGCATCGCTGGCGAACGCCGAAAACGTGTGGGCCAGCCCGTTGATTTATAAAGTGAATGCGCCCAACGATGTGGAAATAGGCCGTCTGAACGCGGGCCAAACGCTGGTGAGCTTTTTGTGGCCGGCGCAAAATCCTGAACTCGTGCAGAAACTTGCTGATAAAAAAGTGAATGTGCTGGCGATGGATATGGTGCCGCGCATTTCGCGTGCGCAGGCTTTGGATGCGCTCTCTTCTATGGCCAACATCAGCGGCTACCGCGCCGTGATTGAGGCGGCCAACGCGTTCGGCCGTTTCTTCACCGGCCAGATTACCGCCGCGGGCAAAGTGCCGCCGGCACAGGTTTTGGTTATCGGCGCGGGCGTGGCGGGTTTGGCGGCCATCGGAACGGCCAACTCGCTGGGTGCGGTGGTGAAAGCGTTCGATACGCGCCTTGAAGTGGCCGAGCAAATCGAGTCGATGGGCGGCAAATTCCTGAAACTGGATTTCCCGCAGGAAGCAGGCGGCAGCGGCGACGGCTACGCCAAAGTGATGAGCGAAGAATTCATCGCCGCCGAAATGAAGCTGTTTGCCGAGCAGGCCAAAGAGGTGGACATCATCATCACCACCGCCGCCATTCCAGGCAAACCCGCGCCGAAGCTGATTACCAAAGAAATGGTGGAAAGCATGAAGGCCGGCAGCGTGATTGTGGATTTGGCCGCGGCCACCGGCGGCAACTGCGAGCTGACCCGCCCGGGCGAATTGTTCGTTACCGGTAACGGCGTGAAAATCATCGGTTACACCGATATGGCCAACCGTTTGGCGGGGCAGTCTTCCCAACTCTACGCCACCAACCTGGTCAACCTCACCAAGCTGTTAAGTCCCAATAAAGACGGCGAAATCGCGCTGGATTTCGAAGACGTGATTATCCGCAACATGACCGTTACCCGCGAGGGCGAAATCACCTTCCCGCCGCCCGCCATCCAAGTTTCCGCCGCACCGCAGCAAGCGCCGTCTGAAAAAGCCGCTCCCGCTGCCAAACCCGAGCCGAAACCCGTGCCCGCTTGGAAAAAACTGGCGCCTGCCGTGATCGGCGCGGTGTTGGCTTTATGGGTGGGAGCAGTGGCGCCTGCCGCTTTTCTGAACCACTTTATCGTGTTCGTGCTCTCTTGCGTGATCGGTTATTACGTGGTGTGGAACGTGAGCCATTCGCTGCACACGCCGCTGATGTCGGTAACCAATGCGATTTCGGGCATCATCGTGGTCGGCGCGCTTTTGCAAATCGGCCAGGGCAACGGCTTTGTGTCGCTGCTCGCCTTTATCGCGGTGCTGATTGCCAGCGTGAATATTTTCGGCGGTTTTTATGTTACCCGCCGCATGTTGAATATGTTCAGAAAGGGGTAATGTGATGTCTCAAGGATTGGTAACCGCGGCATACATTGTTGCCGCTATTCTGTTTATTTTCTCGTTGGCGGGGCTTTCCAAACAGGAAACCGCCAAAAACGGCTGCTATTACGGCATCGCCGGTATGGCGGTTGCGCTGTTCGCCACGATTTTCAGCGAAAACACCGCCGGCTTGGGCTGGATTATCATCGCCATGGCCATCGGCGCGGCAATCGGTATTTATAAAGCGCAAAAAGTCGAAATGACCGAGATGCCCGAGCTGATTGCGTTGCTGCACAGTTTTGTCGGCCTGGCCGCCGTGCTGGTGGGCTTCAACAGCTTTATCGAAGCGGGTAGTATCGATCCGGAAATGCACACCATTCATTTGGTGGAAGTGTTTTTAGGCGTGTTTATCGGCGCGGTAACGTTTACCGGCTCGATTGTGGCCTTCGGCAAACTCAACGGCAAAATCAGCAGCGCACCGCTGCAACTGCCGCACAAACACAAGCTGAATCTTGCTTCAATTGTGGTGTCGTTTCTGTTGCTGCTGCTGTTTGTCGGCGTCGACGGCAGTTGGTTCGCGCTGATTCTGATGACCCTGATCGCGCTGGCGTTCGGCTGGCATCTGGTGGCCTCTATCGGTGGTGCCGATATGCCGGTGGTGGTGTCTATGCTCAACTCTTATTCGGGTTGGGCGGCTGCGGCGGCAGGTTTCATGCTCGGCAACGATTTGCTGATTGTTACCGGCGCGCTGGTAGGCTCGAGCGGCGCGATTCTGTCGTATATCATGTGTAAGGCCATGAACCGCTCGTTTATTTCGGTGATTGCCGGCGGCTTCGGCACCGACGGCACCTCTGCCGCCGCAGGCAGTGAAGAGGTAGGCGAATACCGCGAAGTCAAGCCCGCCGAAGTGGCAGAAATGCTGAAAAACGCCGCGAGCGTTATCATCACTCCGGGCTACGGCATGGCGGTGGCGCAGGCGCAATATCCGGTGGCCGAAATCACCGAGCTTCTGCGTAAAAACGGCACCGAGGTGCGCTTCGGCATCCACCCCGTTGCAGGCCGCCTGCCCGGCCATATGAACGTGTTGCTGGCCGAGGCCAAAGTGCCTTACGACATCGTGTTGGAAATGGACGAAATCAACGACGATTTCCCCGAAACCGATGTGGTGCTGGTAATCGGCGCCAACGATACGGTCAACCCCGCCGCGCAAACCGACCCCAACTCGCCGATTGCCGGCATGCCGGTGTTGGAAGTGTGGAAGGCCAAAGAAGTGGTGGTGTTCAAACGCTCGATGAACACCGGCTACGCAGGCGTGCAAAACCCGCTCTTTTTCAACGAAAACAGCGTGATGTGCTTCGGCGATGCCAAAACCACGGTAGATGAGATTCTGGCCGGGTTGAAGAAATAAAGGCCGTCTGAAAAGCAGCAATGCCTGTTTGAAACATATTTCAAACAGGCATTTTTGATGAACACTGTTTTCAGACGGCCTGAGGCTTTTCTAGAAAGCGGGGGCGAATTGAATTACAATCGTCGGTGTTTTTATTTCAAACCCGAATAGGTTTTTGTTATGAACATTGCCGCCCGTTATGCCGCCGTATTGCTGTGTGCTGGCTTGTTTGCTGCTTGCAGCGAACAGCAGCAGGAAGCCGTTAAACAAACGGCAGCCGATTCTTTCCGCAATGAATTTACCGCCGCGTTTACCCAAGCCTGTTTGGAGCGTATTCCCCAAGAAGCGGGCCTCTCCGCCGAGCTGGCGCAGAAAGTCTGCTCTTGCAGTGCGGAGAAAGCGGTGGAAACGGTTTCGGTTGCCGATATGCCCAAGCTGATTCAGGGCGATGCCGAATTAACCCGCAAGGCGGTGGAGGCTGCCAAAGTGTGCAAAGACGAAGTGTTCGGCACCAAGGCCGCTTCTGCGGCTTCTGGTGCGAATTAAGCCGTCTGAAAATACCAACTCGAGTGAGAACAACAATGACTACCTTATCCCAATTTATCACGCAGCACCTGAAAAGCCACAACCTGCCCGAAGGTTTAGGCAGTGTGCTCGAAGCGATAGTGGCCGCCTGCGTACAGATTAACGGCCAAGTGCGGCAGGGCGCGCTGGCGGGTGTTCTCGGCGAAGCCGGTACGGGCAACGTGCAGGGCGAAGACCAGAAAAAGCTTGATGTGATTGCCAACCAACTGTTGATCGATACGCTCAAAAAAAATCCGAATGTGGCGGGTTTGGCCAGCGAAGAAGAAGACACTTTCGTGGCCTGCAACGAAAACGGCGGTTATTTGGTGCTGTTCGACCCGCTCGACGGTTCGTCTAACATTGACGTGAACATTTCGGTGGGCACGATTTTTTCGATTCTGGCCAAGCCCGAAGGCGGTTTGACAACCGCGTCGTTTCTGCAAAAAGGCCGCGATCAGGCCGGCAGCGGCTATGTGCTCTACGGCCCGCAAACCCAGCTGGTGTTTACCCTGAAGCACGGGGTGTTTGTGTTTACGCTTGATGAAGCGGGCAATTTCGTGCAAACCCTGGCCAACCCGCAGGTGCCGGCGCAAACCAAAGAGTTTGCGATTAATATGTCGAACCAGCGCCATTGGTCTGCGCCCATGCAGCGATATATCGCCGAACTGCTGGCGGGCGATACCGGCGTGCGCGGCAAAAACTACAATATGCGCTGGGTGGCTTCGATGGTGGCCGAAATCCACCGTATTCTGATGCGCGGCGGCGTGTTTATGTATCCGCAAGACGCGCGCGATCCGTCCAAGCCCGGCAAGCTGCGCCTGATGTATGAAGCCAACCCCTTAAGCTTGGTGTTGGAGCAGGCGGGCGGCGCGGCCGGCAATACCGAGCAGGCCATGCTCGATATTCAGCCGGAAGGTTTGCACCAGCGTGTTGCGGTGGTGATGGGCAGCCGCGAAGAAGTGGAATATGTGGGCAGGCTGCATCGGTCTTAAACCTGCGTGAGCGGTAAAGCAGTAAAACAACAGGCCGTCTGAAAGGAACAATCTTTCAGACGGCCTGTTTTGTTGTTTGACAGATTCTTTTGAGCGGTGGAGAAGAGCAAAATATCGGATTTGAGAATCCGACCTGCCGCTCTGAAAACGTTGGTATCCCGACGTTCCCGTCTGCGCGGACAGCGCAGCGGACTTGCGAATCAATGACGATATATATAATAGTGAATCCACTTAAGAAAAAGTATACACGTCATACTCGGGCTTGACCCGAGTATCTCCTTTCCTAAAAATTTCCGAAACCCAAGAAGATATTCGGATCAAGCCCGAGTATGACGAAACTGTTACTAAACAAGTGGTTTGACTGTAATCGGATGTTTCAGACGGCCTGAGCGGGTTTTACAAAATTTTCGGGCTTATAAAGCCGTTTCCCAATGCAGCCCGCTTTTTGAAAATACTTGGGCGACTTCGTTGGTGGCGAGGTTGACCGAGGTGAGCTGGCCGCCCCACAGTGCGCCGGTGTCGAGTGCGATTACGTGGTGATCGTTAACGTAGCCGAGTGCCGACCAGTGGCCGAACACGATCGTGTGGCTCAGGTGGCGGCGGTCGGCGGCCTCAAACCAGGGAATCAGGTTTTCGGGCATTTCGTCGGGGTGGCCTTTGAATTCATAGTCGAGTTTGTTTTTTTTGCGGGTAACGGCGCGCATTCTGGTGAACACGTTGGTAATCATGCGCAGGCGCTCACAGCCTTCGAGTTTGTTTTTCCAGCGGCGCGGCTTATCGCCGTACATATTGGCGAAATAGCCGCGTGCATCGCCGCTTTGCAGCTCGGTTTCCACTTCGCGGGCGAGTCCGGCGGCTTGTTCCACGCTCCATTCGGGCAGCAGGCCGGCATGCACTAAAACATGGGTGTCGTTTTGCACCAGCAGAGGCCGGGCCTGCAGCCAGCCGAGCATTTTTTTGCTGTCGGGGTGTTCGAGCACGGAGGCGATGGTGTCGCCGCGTTTGATTCTGCCGAAACCGTAGGATACGGCCAGAAGGTGCAGATCGTGGTTGCCGAGCACGGTTTGGATACTGCTTTCGTGCTTCATGGCAAATTGCAGGGCCTCAACCGATTTGGGCCCGCGGTTGACGATGTCGCCGGTGAGCCAGAGGGTGTCGGTGCCGTGGTTGAAGCCGATGGTGGCGAGCAGGGCGGTGAATTCGTCGTAACAGCCTTGGATATCGCCGATTGCGTAGTGTGCCATTGTGTGTGAATCCGTTTTGTTTTTATGGCGGGGAGGCCGTCTGAAACATTCAGACGGCCTTTATGCTGCGTGATAATTTTTTTATTCGTTAATCAGGAGGGAGTGCCGTTAGAAAGCGTTGTGGTAGTATTTTTGGTTAAAGCCCGCTGCACAAGCTTTCTGACTACATGCCCTAATCAGTAATCGTTCAATACCAGCACGGCCTCTGCCTCAACCTGTACGCCTTTGGGCAGGGCGGCAACGCCGACGGCGGCGCGGGCAGGGTAGGGTTGGCTGAAATATTCCGCCATCACTTCGTTGAAAACGGCAAAATTGTTTAAGTCGGTGAGGTAGGCGTTGACTTTGACGATGTCGTCGAGCGTGCCGCCTGCGGCCTGCGCTACGGCTTGCAGGTTTTTGAATACTTGGTGCGCTTCGGCGCGGAAGTCGCCGTTGCCGGCCACGGTCATGGTGGCGGGATCGAGCGGAATCTGGCCGCTCATGTAAACGGTGTCGCCCGCGCGCACGGCCTGGCTGTATGCTCCGATGGCGGCGGGGGCGTTGTCGGTGTGGATGATGGCTTTCATGCGTATGCCTTTGTGATGGAAATAAAATATGAATTATCTGACAAACCGGCCTGTTTTTCCAGTTGTGTTTTCAGACGGCTTGCAAGTTGCCTGAAAACACGGGCAGGCTGACACGGCATGGATCGGGCGGTATCAGTGCCCGGCTTCTGCTGCTTTTTCTTCCTGTCCGTCCGCCGCATCGTAGGCTTCCACGATTTTCTGAACCAGTGGGTGGCGCACCACGTCTTCGCTGGTAAAGGTATGGAAATACAGGCCATCGATACCCGCGAGTTTTTCTTTGGCGTCTTTCAGGCCCGATTTGATGTTACGCGGCAGGTCGATCTGGCTCAAGTCGCCGGTGATAACGGCTTTGGCGCCGAAGCCGATGCGGGTTAAAAACATCTTCATCTGCTCGGGCGTGGTGTTTTGCGCTTCGTCGAGAATCACATAGGCGCCGTTGAGCGTGCGCCCGCGCATATAGGCCAGCGGGGCGATTTCGATTAGGCCTTTTTCCAAGAGTTTGGTTACGCGGTCAAACCCCATCAAATCGTAAAGCGCGTCGTAGAGCGGGCGCAGGTAGGGATCGACTTTCTGCGCCAAATCGCCGGGCAGAAAGCCGAGTTTTTCGCCCGCCTCCACCGCCGGGCGAACCAAAACGATGCGCTCGATTTGGTGTTTTTCCATCGCATCGGCGGCGGCGGCCACGGCCAGATAGGTTTTGCCGGTGCCGGCGGGGCCTAAACCGAACACCACGTCGTGATTGAGCAGGGCGCGGATGTAGCCGTTTTGGCGCGGCGTGCGCCCGCCTATGCTGCCGCGCTTGGTGCGCAGGTAGTATTGCTGGCCGTGATGTTTTTCTTGGTGGGCTGCATCGGCGGTTTTGGCTTCGACGGCTGCAAGCTGGATATCGCTGTCTTCCAAATCGCGGTTTTCGGCGGTGTCTGCCAGCGAAAGCAGCGCGCGGCGGCCTGCGTGGGCCAGTTCGCCCAAAAAGGTGAAGTCGGAAAAGCGGCGGCTGATCTGGATATCGAGTGCGCGGGCAAGGGTGTTCAGGTTGGCATCGAATGCGCCGCATAGGCGTTGCAGCACGGCGTTGTCGATGTTTTCGAATTGCAGGTGAACGGTGTGGCTCATGTGGGGGCGGCTTTCGCGAAGGGGTTTGAAGATGATGGGGTTATAAGGTTTAAACGGTAAAAAATCAAGGCTGGAACCTTATAACGGAAAACACTTATATTAAAACCAACCATTCTTTCCTTTTTTCAGACGGCACCGATAAAGTAATGCCGTCAAAGTGCGGCCGAGGCCGTCTGAAAAAACAACGAGGAACACTTATGAGCACTAACGACCCGCGCGCCAAACTACCCGATGCGCCGCTTGCCGACAACGAGCGCTTAAAAGACCAAAGCCGTTATCTCGAAGGCACCATCAAAAGCGACCTTTCAGACGGCCTCTCCGGCGGCTTTAACGGCGACAATTTCCAATTAATCCGTTTCCACGGCATGTACGAGCAGGACGACCGAGACATCCGCGCCGAGCGCGTCGGGCAGAAACTGGAGCCGCTGAAAAACGTGATGCTGCGCTGCCGTCTGCCCGGCGGCATCATCCAACCCAAACAATGGCTGGGCATCGACCAATTCGCCAGCGAGCGCACCCTGTATGGCTCGATCCGCTTAACCAACCGCCAAACCTTCCAGTTTCACGGCGTGTTGAAAGACGACATCAAGCCCATGCACCAATGGCTCAACGAACTGGGGCTGGACTCCATCGCCACCGCGGGCGACGTGAACCGCAACGTGCTGTGTACCAGCAATCCCGTGGAAAGCAGCCTGCACGCCGAAGCCTATGAATGGGCGAAAAAAATCAGCGAACACCTGCTGCCCAAAACCCGCGCCTACGCCGAAATCTGGCTCGACGGCGAAAAACTGCATTCCACCGAAAATTTCGCCGAAGCCGCGCCGCTGGCCGAGGCCGTGAAAAGCGGCGACGCCACCGAGCCGGTGTTGGGCAAAAACTATCTGCCGCGCAAGTTCAAAACCACGGTGGTGATTCCGCCGCACAACGATGTGGACTTGCACGCCAACGATTTGAATTTCGTGGCCATCGGCGAAAACGGCAAACTCGCCGGCTTTAACGTGCTGGTGGGCGGCGGCCTTTCTATGGAGCACGGCAACACAAAAACCTATCCCAACACTGCCGTGGAATTCGGTTTCGTGCCACTGGAAAAAACGCTGGATGCCGCCGCCGCCGTGGTTTCCGTCCAGCGCGATTGGGGCAACCGCAGCGACCGCAAAAACGCCAAAACCCGCTACACCATCGAGCGCGTGGGCAAAGACGTGTTCATTGAAGAAGTGGAAAACCGCATGGGTGCGAAATTCGGGCCGATCCGCCCCTATGAATTCACCTCGCGCGGCGACCGTATCGGCTGGGTGCAGGGCGAAGACAAAAAATGGCACCTCACCCTCTTCATCGAAAACGGCCGCCTGCTCGACTACCCCGGCCGGCCGCTGAAAACGGGGATGCGCGAAATAGCCAAAATCCACAAAGGCGACTTCCGCCTCACTGCCAACCAAAACCTGATTGTGGCGGGCGTATCATCGCGCGACAAAGCCAAAATCGAGAAAACCGCCCGCGAACACGGCCTGATCAGCGACGCCGTTACCCCGCAGCGTGAACACAGCATGGCCTGCGTGTCGCTGCCGACCTGCCCCTTGGCGATGGCCGAAGCCGAACGCTTCCTGCCCGCGTTCACCGACCAAATCGACACCCTGTTTGCCAAACACGGCCTCACGGGCGAGCATATCGTTTTGCGCATCACCGGCTGTCCCAACGGCTGCGGCCGAGCCATGCTGGCCGAAATCGGCTTGGTGGGCAAAGCAGTGGGCCGCTACAACCTCTACACCGGCGGCAACCGCGAAGGCACCCGCATCCCGCGCCTGTTTAAAGAAAACATCACCGAAGACGAAATTCTCGCCATCATCGACGGCTGGCTGGCTGATTGGGCTTCAGGCCGTCTGAAAGACGAAGGCTTCGGCGATTTCGCCGTGCGCACCGGCATTGTGAAGCCGGTATCGGATGCGCCGCGCGATTTTTGGGCAGCATAAAGCCTGAAAGCAAGGCCGTCTGAAATATTTTCAGACGGCCTGATATTTTTGTAAAATCGCGGTTTTCCAATTTTCCGTAATCCGCCATGACCAACCAGCAACCGCCCCGCGACGCCGAAACGGCAGAGCAACACAAACGCAGCATCCGCAGCTTCGTGCTGCGCCAAGGCCATATGACCGCCGCGCAGCAGCGCGCCATCGACACCTTGTGGCCGCAGTTCGGCCTAGACTACCGCGCCGAACCGGCCGATTTGAACGCCGTGTTCGGCCGCGCCAACCCGAAAGTGCTGGAAATCGGCTTCGGCATGGGCGCGGCAACCGTGGAAATCGCCAAGCGGCTGCCGCAAACCGATTTTCTGGCCATCGACGTGCACGGCCCGGGCGTCGGCAATATTTTGAAGCTGATAGAAGAAGAAAACGTGGGCAATATCCGCGTGATGCGCCACGATGCGGTGGAAGTGGTGGAAAACATGCTCGCCGACGGCTCGCTTAACGGCATCCATATTTTCTTTCCCGACCCGTGGCACAAAAAACGCCACCACAAACGCCGCCTGATCCAAACCCCGTTTGTAGCCAAGCTGCTGCCCAAACTCAAAAGCGGCGGCTACATCCATCTGGCAACAGACTGGGAAGAATACGCCGTGCAGATGCTGGAGGTGTTAAACGGTTTCGAGAGCCTGCAAAACACCGCCGCCGGTTACGCGCCTACGCCCGATTACCGCCCCGAAACCAAATTCGAGGCGCGCGGTAAACGGCTGGGGCACGGCGTTTGGGACTTGGTGTTCGTGCGCAAAGACTGAAGTTTGGCAGGCATTGCGGTTGGTTGAAACGGCCGCAGGGAAAGAGACAGGCCGCCTGAATGTTTTCAGGCGGCTTTGGTTTTGATAAGACAAATGTTTTCCGTATTACGGTTGCCGGCTCTCAGGGCAGGAAATTTCTCTGTTATAGGCATGTTTATAAGGGTCGATAACATTGTTGCCGCTCATAAAGTTGCGTTTTCCTTCATTGATTTTACGCTTGTTTAAGAACTCGTCGAACTCTAAAACATAGGGCGTAACGTAAAGTTCATTATCGCAAATGTCAATATAAAAATAATACAGTTCATATATTGAATTGCTGTTACTGCTCAGAGAACCGTAAACTTGGCTTCCCTGCACATACCAACTGTCTACCGCCGTGATATAACCTATTTTTTGATTTTTGTAATACAAGTAATGATTGATTCCAAAATAGCCCCCTATGGCATGGCGGTACACGGTAACATCTTTCAAGATATGAACCGGACGGAAGCAGGCATAAAAAACCAAACCGGCGATTGACAGCATAATAAAAAAAACAATAAAAATCAGTGTTTTTTTCATTTTATCTGCCTTGAAGCTGTTGTTTAACTTCTGCTGCAGTAACAACCGCATTTACTTTATGGATAATTGTATCGGTAATTCTATATGGGGTACCGTTCGGATCCCAAGAGCCCTCGATAAGGTTG
This sequence comes from Neisseria sp., assembly GCF_030530745.1. Taxonomy (GTDB): domain Bacteria; phylum Pseudomonadota; class Gammaproteobacteria; order Burkholderiales; family Neisseriaceae; genus Neisseria. Next base: position 13,456 of record NZ_JAUMUI010000012.1, read on the forward strand.
AATGTATCGTAAGGATCTTCGAAAACATCGGAAAATTTATAAATTATTTCGCCGATAAGGCTGAAATTGCCTGTTTTGAGTTTGGTGATATTTCCGATAAACTCCCCCGAAAGCGTACCGCTGCCAAATGCCCAAATACCGATTTCCGATCCGAAAGCATAGCTGTTGATAAAAGTATGCTTTTTAATACCTTTAGTAAAGTTAACTGCCGTCGATACTAAAAACCTTCTTTGTATATTACCCCGTCTGTTAAATGCATTTTCCCGCAAAATGGAATCCGAAACCAATTTCTTCACCCCAAGATTATCTAAATTCAAAGCCTCACCCCTGCCTTGTTACGGTTGCCGGTTCTCGGGGCAGGAAATTTTTCTGTTATAGGCATGTTTATAAGGGTTGATAACATTGTTGCCGCTCATAAAGTTGCGTTTGTCCTCATTGATATTTCTTTTATCCAAAAAGTCATAAAACTCAAAGCGGGAAGGTGTTATATAAACTTCCTTAGAGCAAATATCGATATAAAACCAATAGGTAATGTCATCGATACCGTTATCTTCAGAAAGAGAGCCGTAAACTTGTGAACCTTTTACATACCAAGTATCTACAAAACTTAAATAACCTATTTTTTGGCCTTTATAATATAAATAATAATTTCCTCCCAGGGAGTTGCTGATAATGTGACGGTAAACAGCTACATCTTTTAAAATCAGAATTGGCCGGAAATAGCCGTATAGAATGAAACCGGCAATCAGTATAATTAAGAAAAGAACAATCGAAAGCAGTTGTTTTTTCATTTTAACCGCCCCGTAATTTTCTATTGACAGCTTCGGCAGTAACAACCGCATTTACTTTATGGATAATTGTATCGGTAATTCTATATGGGGTACCGTTCGGATCCCAAGAGCCCTCGATAAGGTTGAATGTATCGTAAGGATCTTCGAAAACATCGGAAAATTTATAAATTATTTCGCCGATAAGGCTGAAATTACCTGTTTTGAGTTTGGTGATTTTTCCGATAAATTCCCCCGAAAGCGTACCGCTGCCAACAAATGCATTCTCTTTCAAGATGCTGGCAGCAATCAATTTCTTCGCTCCAAGATTATCTAAATTCAGAGCCTCACCCCTGCCTTTCAGGTAATGAACAAACATTTGCATACTGGTAGCGGGTTTGGCCAACACTTTCTTGGAAGAAAGCGGGGAGGAAGTGTATTGGGCAACATTACTTTGGGAAACATTTATCTTGGGCATATCAGACTCCTGAAAATTGGTTTAAACATACCCGGCATACCGTTAAAGCGGATCCAGCGGCCGGAAACTGTTTTGTTTAGCAGTTCAGGGCATCCGTTAAGGTTTGTATCCGTATGGCAAATTGTTCCTATTTTCAAGCCGGGCTGCTTTACAGGCAGGAATGCTTTAAAGCTTGAAATATTAAAGGCCGTCTGAAAAACAGGTTTCGACCGGAAATATGGTTTTTGAGAATACAAGATGAGATTTTCAGACGGCTTGAAAATATTTTGAAAAGGTTTCGGATTATGAATGCAAAAGCCAATACTGCAGGCCCGCCAGCGTTTTGCCGTCTTTTATTTCGTTGTTTTTCAGTGCGGCTTTAACGGCTTCGCGGCTCATCAGCACGGTTTCGGTGAATTCGTCTTCATCGTTTTTCAGAGTGCTGCCCTCGCGCACGCCTTCGGCCTGGTAGAGATACATCACTTCGTCGCAAAAGCCCGGGGCGGTGTAGAAAGAGTGCAGCAGTTTCACACCCTCTGCGGTGTAGGGCGTTTCTTCGGCCAGCTCGCGCAGGGCGCAGGCGGCGGGATCTTCGCCCGCGTCGAGTTTGCCGGCGGGCAGCTCAAGCAGGGCTTGGCCGCAGGCGTAGCGCCACTGGCGAACCAAAACCACTTCATCATTGCCGGTTACGGCCAGTACGCAGGCGGCGCCGGGGTGGCGGATAACCACGCGGGCGCTTTCGTTGCCGTTGGGCAGGCACACGGTGTCGCGGGCGATGTTGATGAACGATCCTTCGAAAATCGGTTGGGAGCTGATGCGGGTTTCTTTTAAGTCCATTGTGTTTCCTTTTACCGGTTGCAAAGTGCGGGATACGGGGTAGAGCCCTGTCGGCTGCATTGTACCGGGTGGGCGTTTTGTAATTTTTATGTAGTTTTATTATTTTTAAAATCAGTATGTTGTATTTTAATATCAGATTTCTTTTTGGTTTTGATAAATTTTTCTTATGGATTTTTATATATTTTTAATAAATTAATGAATTTTATGAATGTTTTTAATATAAAAATCAAATAGTTGGGGTAGTATGATGGAAAATTTCCCAAGATGATATTGCAATAGGTTTAATCTATGATATTCTGCAATTGAACTACATGGTGCAACAGCCTGAAGTTTATTTCAAATAGCTGATGTTGACGGAAAATTTAAGTATTTAACGCCATCTCGGCCCTTTATTTAAAAATTTAAAAGAAATCTAACAAAACAAGGAGGAAACAGTTATGTCTGCCGATAAATATGATGCAGTCGGTTATTGGAAAGCAAACGTCCGCATTATTACAGCCTGCCTGATTGTTTGGGCCGTATGTTCTTACGGGTTTGCCATTATATTGCGCCCCGCATTGGCAGGTATCCGAATAGGCGGTTCGGATTTGGGTTTCTGGTTCGGCCAGCAGGGCTCTATTCTGACCTTCATCGCCATTATTTTCTTTTATTCGTGGAGAATGAACAAGCTCGACGAAGAATACGGCGTACACGAGGAGTGAGACCATGAGCCAGTTTGTGATTAACCTGATTTTCGTGGGCGCGTCTTTTGCGCTGTATTTCGGTATTGCGGTTTGGGCGCGCGCCGGTTCGACCAAAGAGTTTTATGTGGCCGGCGGCGGTGTGCATCCTGTGTTGAACGGTATGGCAACCGCCGCCGACTGGATGAGCGCGGCTTCGTTTATTTCGATGGCGGGTCTGCTGGCGATGACCGGTTACGGCGCTTCGGCCTATCTGATGGGCTGGACGGGCGGTTATGTGCTGCTCGCCCTGCTGCTGGCTCCGTATTTGCGCAAATTCGGCAAATTTACCGTGCCGGATTTTATCGGCGACCGCTTCTACAGCCGCACCGCCCGTTTGGTGGCCGTTGCGTGCCTGCTGATTGCTTCGACCACTTACGTTATCGGCCAGATGACTGGTGCCGGCGTAGCGTTTTCCCGCTTTTTGGAAGTAAGCAACACGACCGGCCTTTTGATTGCCGCCGTGGTGGTGCTGTTTTACGCGGTGTTGGGCGGTATGAAAGGGATCACTTATACGCAGGTGGCGCAATATGCGGTATTGATTGCTGCCTATACCATTCCTGCGGTATTCATCTCTTTTAATTTAACCGGTAATCCGATTCCTCCCTTGGGTCTGTTCGGCACGGATACCGCTTCAGGTATGCCGCTACTGCAAAAGCTTGATTTGCTGGTAACCGATTTGGGCTTTGAGGCCTATACCGCAGATGTGCCAAATAAACTGAATATGCTCCTGTTCACTTTGTCGCTGATGATCGGTACCGCCGGTTTGCCGCACGTGATTATCCGTTTCTTTACCGTGCCTAAAGTGTCCGATGCGCGTTCGTCTGCCGGTTGGGCACTGGTGTTTATCGCCCTGCTTTACACAACTGCTCCGGCAGTCGGCTCTATGGCACGTTTCAACTTGGTCAATACTGTTTATCCCAACGGTGTACAGGGGCAGCCCTTAAGTTACGAAGCCCGCCCCGAATGGATGAAAAACTGGGAGACCACCGGTTTGCTGAAGTTTGAGGATAAAAACAGCGACGGCCATATCCAATACTACAACGACAAATCCGAAATTTTTGAAACAGCTGCTTCAGAACGCGGCTGGCAGGGTAACGAGCTGACCGTAAACAACGACATTTTGGTATTGGCCAACCCTGAAATCGCCAACCTGCCGAGTTGGGTTGTCGGCCTGATTGCAGCGGGCGGTTTGGCGGCCGCACTTTCCACTGCAGCAGGCTTGCTGTTGGCAATTTCTTCAGCCGTGTCGCACGACTTGATTAAGAAAACCCTGAAACCCGATATTTCGGAAAAAGGCGAACTGACGGCAGCCCGCGTATCCATGACGCTGGCGATTGTGGTGGCCACTTGGCTGGGCATCAACCCGCCCGGATTTGCCGCACAAGTGGTAGCGCTGGCATTCGGTATTGCAGCCGCTTCCATCTTCCCCGCCTTGATGATGGGTATTTTCTCGAAACGCATCAACAGCGCGGGCGCAACCGCCGGTATGCTGGTAGGCTTGATTTCCACCTGCGTATATATCTTCCTGTATATGGGCTGGTTCTTTATCCCCAGCACCAACAACTTTGAAAACGTGGAAGCCAACTGGTTGTTCGGTATTTCACCCTTGTCGTTCGGTGCGGTAGGTGCGGTTTTAAACTTTGCCGTGGCATTTGCGGTTTCTTTTGCAGGTAAAGCACCGCCTCAAAATGTGCAGGATTTGGTGGAAAGCGTCCGTTATCCGCGCGGTGCGGGGCAGGCTGCCGATCACTGAACCCCGCTTTATCGGGCTTCTTCCGGGAAGCCCGGATTTTCTGTAATTTATTGTTTTAAGCCGCTTTGTTCCGACGGAAATGTAATCGGCTATAATACGCAACCTTATCGTGCCGGGCTGTCGCACAAGCCCAAAAGTTAAAAATACCGGGCGGGATATTCTGCCGGCTTAGAGGGGGCATCATGATTTGGGAGCTGACCGCCACGGTTTTCGCAGGCTTGGGCGCCGCCGGCATCGTATTGGGTCTGCGTGCCCTGTTTAAAAAGCTACCGAAATGGCTGGTGCCTGCCGGCGCAGGCTTGGGTATGCTGCTGTTTCAGATATACAGCGAATACACATGGTACGGCCACACCCGCTCGCTTTTGCCGCAGGGTACGGTCGTGGTGGCCGAAATAGGCGAAACCGCCCCCTATAAACCTTGGAGCTACTACAAGCCGCAAATACTGCGGTTTGTTGCGGTAGATACTGATAAGCTGTCGGCAGTAAACGGCGATAAAAATACCGTGCAGGCCAACCTGTATTTTTTCGAACGGCGTATGAGCGCCCATACCTGGCCCGTGCTGGTCGACTGCCAAAAGCGCCTGCAGGCCGATATCCGCACAACCCGCAACGGCATACTCGAGCCGGGGGAATGGGGCAAAACGGAATATACTGAAAAAATTGCCCGGGCCGTATGCGGTAAAACAGTTTCGGCAGGGGTGGCGCGGGGTTTTAAGATGCAGATTATTTAGAGAAACCGGCAAAATCATTTACCGCAGTAAGCGGCATATCTGTCTTTCAAATATGTTCAACAAGGCCGTCTGAATGCCCAAACTCCATCAAATCATCGAACGCCACTGGCAGCAGCCCAATCCGGTTTTGAGCGTGCTGCTGTGGCCTTTGTCGCGCCTGTTTCAGACGGCCTCGGCCATACGCAGGCGGTTATATTCGGCGGGCCGTCTGAAAAGCGAAAAACTGCCTGTGCCTGTGGCGGTGGTGGGTAACATTCACGCAGGAGGGGCGGGTAAAACGCCGGTGGTGTCGGCGCTGGTAAAAGGTTTGCAGGCACGCGGCATCCGGGCGGGTATTATCAGCCGCGGCTACGGGCGCAAGGGCAGCGGCGTTTATGTGCTTCAGCCCGGCAGCACGGCGGCAGAGGCGGGCGACGAACCTTTGCTGCTCTACCGCCAAACCGGTGCACCCGTTGCGGTGTGCAGCAGCCGGGCGCACGCGGGTAGGGCGCTGCTGGCGGCGCACCCCGATATTCAGCTGATTATTACCGACGACGGCCTGCAACATTATGCTTTGCGGCGCGATTTGGAAATCGTGGTGTTTCCCGCCGCCGATGTAAGCCGGCGCAGTTTGGATTTATTGCCCAACGGCGGCTTGCGCGAACCTTTGGCCCGCCTGCAAGCGGCGGATGCGGTGGTGTTGGGTGGTGGCACGGGCGGGGAAGAGGCGGCGCACCTGCATGAAAACATATTCCACAGCCGCCTGCAGGCCGGAAAAATCTACCGCTTCAACCAACCTGACGAATATTTGGATACAGGCCGTCTGAAACATCTGCGCGTGGCGGCGGTGGCAGGCATTGCCAGGCCCGAGCGTTTTTTCGACACCCTGCGCGGCTTGGGTATCGTATTGGCCGAAACGCGCGCGCTGCCCGATCATGCCGCTTTGTCTGCCGCAGATCTGCCGCAGGCGGATGTGGTGCTGGTTACCGAAAAAGATGCGGTAAAACTTTCAGACGGCCTGTGGGAAAACGTGTGGGTGCTGCCTGTTTGTGCGATAATCAAGCCGGATTTGGCGGCTTTTGTTGCAGGCCGTCTGAATATTGAACCGAAGGTTCAAGAACAGTAATATGAAAACCCGGTAACAGGTGTGATACAGGTGCCCGGGCAGGAAAACAGCACAGGATCCCACGGCTGTTTGCAGCGGCACCTGTAATTAACAGAAAGCCAACCCTATGGAAAAGAAATTTTTAGACATTCTCGTATGCCCCGTATGCAAAGGCAGTTTGGAATACAAACAAGACAGGCAGGAATTATGGTGCCGCCAAAGCAAACTTGCTTATCCGATTAAAGACGGCATCCCCTTTATGCTCGAAAACGAAGCCCGCGAACTGACCGAAGAAGAGCTGCACGCATGAGTGCGTTTACCGTTTTGATTCCCGCGCGGCTGTCGTCGTCGCGCCTGCCTGAAAAAGCGCTGGCCGACATCTGCGGCAAGCCCATGGTGGTGCGTGTGGCGGAGCAGGCTGCCAAAAGCGCCGCCGAACGCGTGGTTGTGGCTACCGACCATGCCGACATTGAAGCCGCCTGCCAAGCGCACGGCATCGCCAGCGTGATGACCGCCGCCACCCACGAAAGCGGCACCACCCGTTTGGCAGAAGCCGCCGCCAAGCTCGGCCTGCCGCCGGATACCGTGGTGGTCAACGTGCAGGGCGACGAGCCGCTGATTAACCCGCAATTAATCGACCGCACCGCTGCACTGTTGGTGAAAAACCAAGTGCCGATGGCCACCGCCGCGCATCCTGTTCGCGATTTGGCCGAATTTCTCAACCCGAACTGCGTGAAAGTGGTGTTGAACGCCGCAGGAAACGCGTTATATTTCAGCCGAGCGCCGGTTCCCTATCCGCGCGATGCGATGGCCGCTTCCCCGCAAGCCCTGCCCGCGGGTTTTTCCCCTTTGCGCCATATCGGCATTTATTCCTACCGCGCCGGCTTTTTGCAGCAATACGCCGGCTTGGCCGTGTCGCCGCACGAAACCGACGAATCGTTGGAGCAGCTGCGCGTGTTGTGGCACGGCTGTCCGATTGCGGTGGAAATCACCGAAACCGCGCCCGCCGCAGGGGTGGACACCGCCGAAGACTTGGCGCGCGTGCGCTCGGTGTTTCAAGAATATGCCTGATGCGCCCGGGGCTTGAAACCAAACGGCAATAAACCGGAGCCGTTATAGAAAACGGTTTTAATTTTTACGCCGGGCTCGAGGGGCGTGCAAATGGTTCAAAAAACGATAAAGGTTTGAACGGTATCAGGCCGTCTGAAAAGTTTTTAAACATGGAATTGACCCTTTGGCACTATCTGGCTGTTGCTGTTTTAGGTATTGCCGCAGGCATCATCAATATTTTGGCGGGCGGCGGTTCCAACCTGATCCTGCCTTTGCTGATGGCATTCGGTTTGCCGCCCGACATCGCCAACGGCAGCAACCGCGTCGGCGTATTTTTCCAATCTCTGGCCGGTATCCGCGGCTTCAGAAAAGCGGGCGCGCTGCCCACCCATGATTTGCGCGGGATTCTGCTGCCGACGGCAGCGGGCGGGCTGGCCGGCTCGGTGTCGGCTTCGGTGCTGCCCAATGAAATTTTGAAGCCGGCGCTGCTGGCCTGCATTCTCGGCGTGGCCACCTTAACCTTTCTCAAACCGCAATTGCTGCTGCCGCCCCAAGGCGCGCAAGAGAAGAAAGTGGCCGAAACGCGGGGAGCATCGGCTTTGCTGTTTGCCGCTGGTGTCTACGGCGGGTTTGCCCAAGCCAGCGTTGCGTTTTTGCTGCTGCCTGTTTTGGCCGGAGTACTGCACTACAACCTGCTGCGTGCCAATGCATTGAAGTTGGTGTGTACATTGGCGTTTACCGTGGTGGCGCTGGCGGTGTTTGTTGCCGGAGGGCAGGTTTGGTGGGATGTCGGCCTGGTGCTGGCGGCAGGCAGTGCCGCCGGTTCGGTGATAGGCGTAAAGGTTGCGCTGAAGCTCCCGCAAGAAACCTTGCGCAATATCCTGTTTGCGATGACGGTGGTGGCCGTGGCGGCGGCTTTTTTGAAATAGTTTTTCAAAACCCGACCTGATTTTTCGGCAAATATCCGGCACAAACGGCCATCTGAAAAATAATGCTTATGAACCCAATTCTCGAAATCGACAACCTGAATGCGTTTTTCCCCGGCCGCCAAGTGCTGCACAACATCAATCTGGCGGTTCGCGAGGGGCGCAAGCTGGCGCTGGTGGGGGAAAGCGGCAGCGGCAAAACCGTGCTGGCGCAGGGCATTATGCGGCTGAATCCTGCCGTGTCGTTAACAGGTCGTCTGAACTTCAACGGCGAAAACCTGCTTGATAGAAGCCCGCGCCAATTGCAGAAATTGCGCGGCAAAGAAATCGGCATGGTATTCCAAGAACCGATGACGGCGCTCAATCCGGTGATGCGCGTGGGCAGACAGATTGCCGAAGTGCTGTCGCTGCATCTGGGTTTGAACGCCAAACAGGCATGGGCGCGGGCGGTGGAGCTGCTGGCCGAAACGGGCATACAGCAGCCCGAAGAAAAAGCCTCTGCCTACCCGTTTCAGCTTTCGGGCGGGCAGCGCCAGCGGGCGATGATTGCCATGGCGGTGGCGGCCGGGCCGAAACTCTTGATTGCCGACGAGCCGACCACCGCGCTCGATGTGGCAGTGCAGGCGCAGATTCTTGATTTGCTCTCGCGCTTGCAGGCCGCCCATAACATGACTTTGGTTTACATCAGCCACGATTTGAACCTGGTGCGCCGCTTTGCCGACGATGTGGCGGTGATGCGCCACGGGCGGATTGTCGAACAGGGGGCGGCGGCGGAAGTGTTCGCCGACCCGCAGCACGAATACACCAAAATGCTGCTTAACGCAGGCGCGGTGCGGCAGGTTCAAACGCTGCCGGCCGGCGCGCCGACGGTGTTGGAAGCCGAAAACATCAGCGTGGCCGTTCCCGAGCGCGCGGGCTGGTTTAAAAAGCGGCAGAAAACCCTGCTCTCGCCGGTGTCGTTCGATTTGAAAGCGGGCGAAACGCTGGGCGTGATCGGCGAGAGCGGCAGCGGCAAAACCACGCTGGCCAAAGCCGTGATGCACTTAATGGAAAGTACGGGCCGTCTGAAAATCAACGGCGAAATATGGAACAAGCAATCGCGCAAAGCCGTGCAGATGGTGTTTCAAGACCCGTTCGGTGCGTTCAACCCGCGCATGAACGTGTTTGAAATCGTTTCGGAAGCCTTAAGCGTGCATGCGCCCGATACGGACAACGCCGAAATGCGCCGCCGTGTGGTGGAAGTGTTGCAGCAGGTGGGCCTGCCCGACGATATTCTCGAACGCTACCCGCACGCGTTTTCCGGCGGGCAGCGGCAGCGGCTGGCGATTGCGCGCGCCATCATCGTGCGGCCGCAGGTGCTGGTGCTCGACGAGCCGACCAGCGCGCTTGATGTGCAGTGGCAGCAGCAGATTCTTGAATTATTGGCCGGTTTGCAGCAGCGGCATGGTTTGAGCCTGATAATCATCAGCCATGATCTGGCTGTGATACGCGCCCTGTCGCACCGCGTGATGGTGCTCAAAGACGGGCAGGTGGTGGAGCAGGGTGTGCTGGAAGAAGTGTTTGCCAAACCCGATGCCGACTATACACAAAAACTATTGATACATGCAGGCTCTTGAAATTTTGCCGTTCAGGCCATATGCTACGCCACATTAACCAACCGTATGAACCTTCATTCACCGCAAAGAGGAACACATTATGAGCAGCAACTTAATCGTACACGCTACCGACGCGAGCTTTGAGCAAGACGTATTGAAATCCGACGTGCCCGTATTGCTGGACTTTTGGGCACCGTGGTGCGGCCCCTGCAAAATGATTGCACCGATTCTCGACGAAGTGGCCGCCGAATTTGAAGGCCGTCTGAAAGTGGTGAAAATCAACATTGATGAAAACGAGCAAACCCCGTCGCAATTCGGCGTGCGCGGCATTCCCACGCTGATGGTGTTTAAAAACGGCCAAAACGTCGCCACCAAAGTGGGTGCGCTGGCCAAAGGCCAATTGGTTGCGTTTGTGAACGCCTCGATTTAAAGCGGTTTAAACGTTTTTAAATTTGTTTTTGATAAAGGGCCGTCTGAAATATTTCAGGCGGCCTTTGTCTTATGGCCAATCAGCTTAAGAAAGGCTGCATGTCATGAGGCCTTTGCAAAGATCCCGTCATACTCGGGCTTGACCCGAGTATCTTTTTCAGACGGCCGGTTGCCGATAACCCATACGGTCCATATAATACCTTTATTTATTATCTTATATGAAATAATTATGCCGAAACCGTGGCTGCCGTTGTGGGCGGCGGGCGTTGCCGCTTCGTTCGCCCTGCCTGCCGTACCGTCGTGGACGGTATTGGCAGCGGCATGGTTGTGCCTGCTGGCGCTGGCTTGGCGGTTTCGGGCGGCGGCGTGGCTGCTGCTGTGCTTGAGCGGTGCTTTATACGGCATCTGGCGCACACAGTCTGCGCTTGATAAGCAATGGCCGCTGGTTCAGACGGCACCGGTACCCTTAACAATCGAAGTGGCGGATTTGCCGCAGCGCGACGAGAAACGGGTGCGTTTTACGGCAAAAGCGGTGGACGGCGGCGGACGGCATTACCGCCTGCAGCTGTCCGACTACCGGTTGCGCGACTGGCCGGCAGGCAGCCGCTGGCAGGTTCAGGCGCGGGTGCGGCCGCCGGTAGGCGAGGTAAACCGAACCGGCTTCAACCGCGAGGCGTGGGCGTTGGGCAGCGGCATCGGCGGCGTGGGCACGATCGGCAAAGAGCGGCAGGCATTAACGGGCGGTGGGCCACCGTTGCTGCTGCGGTGGCGGGAACATGTCAGCCGCCGCTGGCAGAACACAAATACGCACGGGCATGATTTTTCAGACGGCCTCGGCCTGATGCGGGCTTTGAGCATAGGCGAGCAGTCGGCTTTGAGCGGACAAGCGTGGCAGTCGTTCCGGCCGTTGGGTTTGAACCATTTGGTGAGCATTTCAGGCCTGCATGTGGGCATGGTGGCGGTGTTGGCGGGCTGGCTGATGAAATACGGGTTGCGCGTGTTGCCGTTTGTGCCGAAAACGCCGCGCCTCTGGGTACTGGTTGCGGGGTTGTCGGCTGCTGTGTTTTATGCGGGTTTGGCGGGGTTCTCGGTGCCGACCCGGCGCAGCGTGCTGATGCTGCTGGCGCTGGCGTGGGCGTGGTGGCGGGGCAGCGGCGCGTCGGTTTGGGCAGGCTGGTGGCAGGCGTTGGCGTTGGTGTTGCTGTTCGACCCGGCTGCGGTTTTGAGTGCGGGGTTTTGGCTGTCGTTCGGTTTGGTGGGGGCATTGTTGTGGGTTTCGGCAGGCCGTCTGAACGAACGCGGCCTGCGGGTGGCGGTGCGCGCGCAATGGGCGGTAACGGTGGTGTCGGTGGTGGCATTGGGCAGTCTGTTCGCTTCGCTGCCGCTGTTGAGCCCGTTGGTAAACGCGGCGGCGGTTCCGTGGTTTTCGTGGGTGCTGGTGCCGCTGGCGCTGGCCGCTTCGCTGCTGCCGTTTGCCCCTTTGCAGTGGCTGGCGGCTGCGGCGGGCGAATATACGCTGCGGCTGGTGCAATGGGTGGCACAAAACGCTCCCGAATATGCCGTGGCGGCCTCCCCGCCGCTGTTGCTGCCGCTGGCGGCGGTGGCGGCGCTAATCGTGCTGCTGCCGCGCGGTTCGGGCTGGAAGCCGCTGGCGTGGCTGGTGTTGGCGGGTTTTGTGTTTTACCGCCCGAATGTGCCGCAGCAAGGGCGCCTGAACGTTACCGTGTGGGATGCGGGGCAGGGTTTGTCGGTTTGGATGCAAACCCGCAACCACAATCTGCTGTTTGACACCGGCACCGAAACGGCGGCGGCCGCGCAGATTCTGCCCAACTTGAATGCCGCGGGAGTCCGCCGTTTGGACATGCTGGTGCTGTCGCACCACGATGCCGATCACGACGGCGGTTTTACGGTATTGGCACGCGCTGAAAAACCGCGTGAAATTTTGGCGGGTCAGCCGCAGTTCTACCCGCAGGCTGTGCTTTGCCGGGAAAAGCAATGGCAGTGGGACGGTGTGCACTTTGAGTTTTTGAGGCCGTCTGAAAATGAAACGGCGCAGGATAACGACCAAAGCTGTGTTTTGCGTGTGGTGGCGGGCGGACAGGCTCTTCTGATAACGGGCGATTTGGGGCGGCGCGGCGAATTGGAGCTGGTGGAAAAATACGGATCCGGCCTATACAGCCAAGTGCTGGTGCTGGGGCATCACGGCAGCAATTCTTCATCGGCGGGCGCGTTTCTCAATGCCGTCTCGCCGCAATATGCCGTTGCTTCAAGCGGTTTTGCCAATGCCTACAGGCATCCCGCCGCCGCCGTGCAAAACCGTGTGAGGGCACACGGTGCAGAATTGCTGCGGACGGATTTGTCGGGGGCGCTGGTATTTGAATTGGGCGGCGGGGGTGGTGTGTTTAAAGGCCGTCTGAAAGAGGGAGGGCCTTATTGGCAGAAAAAGCCTTTTGAATGAGGCGGCCCGGCTGTGTTTTTTACGGCCTCAGCCGCAGGCCGCTTCACCCACAAACATATGGCGGTTGTGGAACACGGCCAGCGTGCTGCGGTGGCCGATGCTGATAATCATGCTTTCAGGCAGGCGTTTGCGGATAAGGGTGTAAAGTGCCGCTTCGGTCGGTTCGTCGAGCGCGGCAGTGGCTTCATCGAGCAGTATCAGTTTCGGGCATGCCAGCAGAATGCGCACGAAAGCCACGCGTTGCAGTTCCCCCGGTGAAAGTTTGTGCTGCCAGTCGTCTTCCTGATCAAGTTTTTCAAGCAGATGTTCCAAACGGCATTCCCGCATGGCGGTTTCCAGCCCGGGGTGGTGCGGATCAATATCGGGGTAGCACACGGCTTGGCGCAGGCTGCCCTGCGGGGTGTAGGGGCGTTGCGGCACAAACATGGTCTGCCCGTGGGGAGGGCTTTGGATGCGGCCGCTGCTGCCAAACGGCCACAAACCCGCCAAAGTGCGCAGCAGCGAGGTTTTGCCGCAGCCGCTGGGGCCTTGTATCAAAAGCGCGTCTCCGCTTCTGATGCTTACGTTTAAATTGCCCAGCAGCACGCTGCCGTTGTGGCGGAAGAGCGTTACATTTTCGAGCGAGAGGCCGTCTGAAACCTCGTTAATCTGCGGCGTGCCGGTTTGTTTGATTTGGTTGGCGCTGGTGAGAAAATCGCTCAAACGCTCCAAACGGGCGCGGTAGGCGGTAAATTTTTCGTAGAAGTTGCGGAAAAACGATAAAGCGCGTTGCAGGCGGTTAAACGCCTGCACGGTTTGGTGCATATCGCCGATTTTAATCTGCCCGGCGAAAAAGCGCGGAGCCTGCAGCATCAGCGGCAAAAGCTGCACGCCTTGTGTAAGCAGGTCGTTGAAACCGTTCAAGGTAACGCTTTGGCGGGCGATTTTCCAGCGGTTGCGGATAATGGCGGCAAAACGTTCGCCAAGCTGCTGCCGTTCGCGCCATTCGCCGTTGTAAAACGCCACGCTCTCGGCGTGGTCGCGCACGCGGACCAGCGAATAGCGGTAGTCGCCGTTGAGTTTTTCGTTGTCGTAGTTGTGGCGGATAAGCGGTTTGCCTATCCACATTGCCGCCACGGTGGAAAGCAGCACGAACACAAACACGAAAAACACCATGCCGCGCGGGATTTCAAAACCGAACAGGCTCAAAATGCCCGACAGCCCCCACAAAACGATGGTAAATTCAATCGCCGAAATCACCGAATTGAGCATGCCGCGGATAAATTCGATGGTGGAAGCGATAAATTCCTGCGCATCCTGCTGGATACGCTGGTCGATATTGTCGGGCGCGTGGCGGCGCATTTGCAGGCGGTAATAGTTTTTATCGGCCAGCCAGCGTTCTGTGAGCACGGCGTTTAATTTTTCCGACCACTTAATCGCCAGTGCCTGATCGAGAAAATCGTTCACGATGCCGTTGAACGTGCGCATCAGCACCACGCCCGCGTTAATCAGCGCAAAAAACCAAAACGCCTGTGCTTTCGCATCTTGCAGGGCGCTGTATAGGCCGTTGTAGAAAAAGGTGTTTAAAACGTTCAGGCGGATTTCGGTGAGCAGCAGCAATACCATCAGCGTAACCGTCAGTGCAGTTTTGGCGCCGCTTTTTTTATCGATGCAGGGGCGCAGGATATACCAAAACTGTTTGCCGAAACGGGTTTTGCCCGTCAGAAAAACAATCAGCACCAAAGAGGCCATCACGCCGCCGAAGGTTTGCAGCAGCCACATCGGGCTGCCGTTGAGTTCGATCTGCCATTTTTCCATGTTTTGAATTGCACCGTGAAAGGCCGTCTGAAACATTTTTCAGACGGCCTTTTACAGCCGGTAAACATTTTCCGCAATATAACGGTAGTTCAGGGCGGAAGTTATCGGCCATATGGGTTAAAAAGTAAGCAACGTTAATATAAATACGGATATTTGTTAAGTAAAAACAACAAATTGAAAGTTTTTACAAAACCGTTTTCCAGTATTACGAAAGATTTCGAATTATAATACGCCAAATCAATACGAGTGAAGATAATTCTCAAAATTGGTTTTTTCCCCTATTTCACTTTATCTAATTTAAGCAGAATACATTTATGAAAAAACAGACACATAAAATCGCTTTGCTGCCTTTGCTGGTTTTGCAGGCGTGGGCTTATGCCGATACACCCGCCGTGCCCGCTGCAGCCGAAAATGCTGAAATCGAAACCGTAACGGTGAAGGGCAGGGCGGTAAAATCTTATTCCGTCGCCAGCGACGGCGATCTGCGCGACCGCGTGAATCTGGGCCTGCTCGGCAAGGCCAATGCCTTTACCGCGCCGGTTACCGTGGTGAATTACGATGAAAAAAACCTTAACAATACCGAAGCGCGCACTTTGGTGGATGCCGTCGCCAAAAAAGATGCTTCCGTTTGGCAGTTCGGCGGCGAAAGCAACACGCTCACCGGGCTGTATTTCCGCGGTTATCAATTGGATGCCCGCCAGTTCAGCGTGAACGGCCTGGCCGGCATGTACGGCACGCAGGGCACGTCCGGCGTGCAGGTAGCTTCGGCGCAGCTGATTAAAGGCGCCTCCACCGCCGTTACCGGTATGGATCCCGAAGGCGCGGTATCCGGTGCGGTGAATATCGAAACCAAAAAAGCCGCCGACGAAGGCAACCGTAAAATCGGCGTAGGTTATTTCAGCGACAGCCGCGCGCAAGGCACGTTTGATTTGGGACAACGCTTCGGCGGAGACAAACAGTTCGGCGTGCGTGTAAACGGCAAGCTGCGCCACGGCGACACCCCGCGCGACGGTTACAGTGAAGACGCCAAAGAATTTGCATTCAACACCGACTATCGCGGCGAAAAACTGCGTGTCGCCTTCGATTCGGTTTACGCGAAGCGCAAGACCAACGGCGGACGCGCGCGTATGCAGGATATCCAAAACCTGCAAGCGCGCCTGTTTGACGCACCTGACGGCAAAACCAACCTGCTGCCTGCGTGGAACTGGCAGAACACCGTCGGTCAGACCAATATGCTGACCTTCGAATGGGACGCGTTTGACAATGCCCAAATTACCGGCGGCATCGGCTACAACAAAGCGCGCTACTACGGCACGCTGATTTCACCGACCGTATGTCTGAATGCCGCCAGCACCTGTACCGAAACGCAAAATACCAATGCCGATGGCAGAACTACGGCGCGGGCCTACGACTACAATACCGGTACGGCACGCTTGACCGACCAATATTTCCGCACTTTGAGCATGAATCTGTCTGCACGCGGTGAATTTGAAACCGGTCCGGTAACACACAATTGGAGTACCGCTTTCGACCGTATCGTCCGCCAGCGTGCGACAGTGCGCGGCTCGGCGGCAGGACGCAGTAGCGCGAGGGTTGATGCGAACGGTGATATTGCCGCACAACTGGCGTCTTTCCTTCCCGACTATCCGACCACCTCTGAAAGCACAGCGAACCTCGATGCCAATATTGTAGTAAACAGCCTGGCTTTGTCCGACACCTTGGGCTTTGTTGACAACAAATACCGCCTGACTCTGGGGGGGCGCTTCCAAGCCGTCGAACACACCGACAAAAAAGAAGCTCAAAGCGGCGATTCCAAACGCTTCAGCCCGATGTTTATGGCGACATGGGTTCCCTCGCCCGATTTGGTCGTTTACGGCAACTATATGGAAGACCTCGAACCTGCCGACATCAAAACCGATGACGACGGCAATACCACTATGGCGAAACCGCGCGTAAGCCGCCAGTTTGAAGTCGGCGTACGCAAAAACTGGGGCGATGTCGTAACCACGCTGAATGCCTTCCAAATCAAACGTCCGGGTTACTGGCGGGGTAATACCACCAGCGGCACCGCTTTTGCAGCCTACAGGGCAGCAGGCGGTGCGGCAGGCGACCAACAAGGTATGGAACGCAACCGCGGCATCGAGTTCAACACTTACGCCAATCTGCTGGACAAAACCCTGCGTCCGAGCTTGGGCATTATGTATCTGCAATCCAAAGTCAAAAACTATCCGAACTCCCGCGATATGTTGGTTGACGGCGTACAAGTCGCCAACCCCAAAGTTATCGCGAAAGCCGGCGTCGAATGGGATACACCGTTTGTTAAGGGATTGACCTTAAACAGCAATATCCAGCATTTCGGCAAATCCTACCAACGCACCGATAAGGCTTACTCGTTCCCGTCGTACACCCTGGTAGACGTGGGTGCACGCTACAAAACCAAACTCAAAGGCAATAACGCCTTAACGGTGGGCGGATCGGTGGAAAACCTGTTCAACAAAAACTACTGGCAGGTTCAGCGCGGCCAATTCGACCGCAGCTTTGCCGTGGTAGGCATGCCGCGCACCTATTGGCTGAAAGCCGAGCTGGAATTTTAATTTAACCGGCATTAACCGACAGGCCGTCTGAAAGTTCAGACGGCCTGTAACCTTTGCAAAGTTATCTTAGGGGCTGTCGACATTCAACGCAACGGCGGTATTTTTGGCCAAAACACCCCGTCTGCTGCGTTAAAAATGCTCGCAAGGTGTCCAACCTTGCTGCGCTTTTTGCCTTGCATACGCGGATTTTTGCCTCAAAAAAACCGCTTCGCCGGCCAATTGTCAACAGCCCCTAGGGTCAAGCCCGAGTATGACGGTGCCGATATTTCAGACGGCCTGAGGTTTTGCAAAAGCTTCGGCCGATTCGTGCTGAGTCGGGTAAAATGTGGCTTTTTTTCTTTAATTTTCCGGAGTATTTTTATGGCGGCAGAAGGTGCGGGCGAACTGGTTAAAATGGTTGTCCTGCTCGGCTCGGCGGTGGTTGCCGTGCCTTTGTTCAAACGCTTGGGGCTGGGCTCGGTGCTCGGTTATCTGGCGGCAGGTTTGGTTATCGGCCCGTTCGGCCTGAAACTGTTCGACGACCCGCAGGCGGTTATTCATGTTGCCGAATTGGGCGTGGTGATGTTCCTGTTCATCATCGGCCTCGAAATGAACCCCTCGCATCTGTGGGCTTTGCGCCGCCAGATTTTCGGCTTGGGCAGCCTGCAGGTGGTGCTGGCCGCCTTGATTTTGACTTTGGTGGGCATGGCGTTCGGTTTTTCGTGGCAGGTTGCGTTTGTGAGCGCTTCGGGCTTTGTGCTCACGTCCACGGCGATTGTGATGCAGGTATTGGGCGAGCGCAACGAGCTGGCCGGCCGCAGCGGGCAACGTATGGTGTCTATTCTGCTGTTTGAAGATTTGCTGATTGTGCCGCTGCTGGCGGTTGTGTCTTTTCTTGCGCCGCATGATCCGGCGCAGGCCGCCGAAACCGGCTCGGTGTGGCTGAAACTGGGCACGGCGGCATTATCGGTGGCGGTGCTGGTGGCGGCCGGTTTGTGGCTGCTGAACCCGCTGTTCCGCGTGCTGGCCAAATCGAAAGCGCGCGAAGTGATGACGGCGGCGGCGCTGTTGGTGGTGTTGGGCGCGGCCTTGCTGATGGAAGAGGGCGACCTGTCGATGGCGATGGGGGCGTTTGTGGCGGGCGTGCTGCTGTCGGAATCCAGCTTCCGCCACCAGCTCGAAGCGGATATCGAACCTTTCCGCGGCCTGTTGCTCGGCCTGTTTTTCCTCGGCGTGGGCATGGCGCTGGATTTGAACGTGGTGGCGCAAAACTGGCAGATTATCGTGTCGGGTGTGTTGGCCCTGATGGCGGCCAAGGCGGCGGTGATTTACTTGGTGGCACGGGCGGCGAAAAGCAGCCGCGCCGAAGCGGCGGAGCGTGCGGTGATGATGGCGCAGGGCGGTGAATTTGCCTTCGTGCTGTTTTCGGCCGCTTTTTCGCAGAAAGTGATTGATGCCACCGTGAATGCCAATATGACGGCGATTGTGGTGCTGTCGATGGCGCTGACGCCGCTGTTTCTGATTCTGCACGGCAAATACCTCGCCCCGCGCCTGAAGCAGCAGGGTGCGGATCGCGAAGATGATGAAATTCACGAACAAAAAGCGGTGATTGTGATCGGCATGGGGCGTTTCGGCCAGATTACCACCGACATCCTGCGTATGTGCGGCTACCCGTTAACCATTATCGACAAAGACCCGGTGATGGTGGACGGCATGAACAAATACGGTGTCAAAACCTATTTCGGCGACGCCTCGCGGCCGGAACTGCTGTTTACCGCCGGCATCGAAACGGCGCAGCTGCTGGTGGTGGCGATAGACAATAAAGAACAGGCGCTGCATATCGTCGAATTTGCCCGCAAGATCAACCCCGACCTCAAAATCATCGCCCGCGCCTACGACCGCATCCACACCTTCAAACTCCACCGGACGGGTGCGGATGCCGCCGTGCGCGAAACCTTTGATTCCGCCGTGCGCACCGGCCGCACAGCGCTCGAAGTGTTGGGCATGGAAAAAAGCAAGGCCGACGAAATCAGCCGTTTCTATTTCCACCGCGACCGCGCCCGCGTGGCCAGAATGGCGCCGCTCTACAATCCCGAAGACGCAATCTTCCAAAACGAGGAAATGCTCAACGTGGCCAAGCAGGAAGACGCCGAAACCGCCGCCATGATGCAGGCGCTGATGCGCGGCGAAGTGGTGGAGTGGCCTGATGAAAGCGAAGCGGCATGGCCGTCTGAAAAAGCGGCGGGTGAAAAGCCACGCATTTCAGACGGCCTAAGCGGCTTATAAAGACTATCCGGCTTGTTTTAACGGGCTGCCAGGTATTTAACCCAATCAAAGGAATATCGATGAACACCGAAAAACTCACCGCCAAAACCAAAGACGTCGGCGGCATCCCCGTCGCCCGCCTGTTGCCGCAAGGCAGCCGCCGCACCATCGGCGCGTGGTGTTTTCTCGACCACGCAGGCCCCGCCGAATTTGCGGCGGATTCAGACGGCCTTCAGGTCGGCGCCCACCCCCATACCAATCTGCAAACTTTCACTTGGATGCTGGCTGGCGAAGTGTGGCATCAGGACAGTTTGGGTTTCCGCCAGCTGATCCGCCCCAAGCAGGTCAACCTGATGACCGCCGGTACCGGCAGTGCGCGCGGTATCGCCCACACCGAGCAAACGCCCGACGGCATCAAGGAACTACACGCCGTGCAGCTGTGGATTGCACTGCCGATGAACCAAGAAATAGAACCCGGTTTCCAACACTATCCCGAGCTGCCCGAATGGCAGGAAAACGGTGTGCGCCATGTGCTGACTACAGGCAGCTTCGGCGGCCATACCGCACCCACTGCCCAACACAGCCCGCTGGTGGGTGTGGACATGCAGTTCGACCAATCCGCACGCATCAGCATTCCCGCACAAGCGGGTTGGGAATACGGCGTATTGGTGATTGCCGGCAGCATCAGCGTGGGCGGGCAGACCTTTGCCGCCGACGAGCTGGCCTTTATCGAAACCGGCGGTGCCGAACCGTTTACGCTCGAAGGCGAAGCCGGCAGCCACATCATGCTCTTGGGCGGCGAGCCGCTGCCGCACCCCACCGTGATTTGGTGGAACTTCGTTGCCGACAGCCGCGAAGCCCTGCAACAGGCCGTGGCTGACTGGAACGGCGGCAGCAGCCGTTTCGGTGCGGAAATCGATTTGGACGGCACCAAGCTGAAACGCCTGAGCGCCCCCGAGGTGCCGCAAGGTTTGCGTTAAAACACAGCGGCCGGAATTTCTGCAAGTTGTTCAGGCCGTCTGAAAAAAATTATAGTGGATTGAATTTAATCCTGAATTTATTTATGTTTCGCCATGCCCGGGCTGCCCGGGTATCTGTTATTTCCGTTGAAACAAAAAGATGCCCGGGTCAATCCCGGGCATGACGCATTTTATAAGCTACGAACTTGCAACGCTTTCTCTTTGTTTTCGGGTGTAACGTTATCCGGATATTTTTCAGACGGCCTCGGGAAAACTTTGCAAAGGCTTCACTTTTGAGCGGCATTGGCCAGGTTTTACAATCCCCCGCTTTAGCGCAATCGTGCGTTTATTGGCAAAGCGCCTACCCTTCTTAAAGAAGTTTAGCGGTAAATAAGGTACAATGCGCGCATTTTAATTGGATAGAGGGTGCTTCTGCACATGGCTTCTTTAGAAACTTGGATCGGTTTGCGTTACCTCAGAGCCAAAAAGCGCAATGGTTTTATGTCGTTTATTACCATGATTTCGATTGCGGGCATTGCATTGGGCGTAACCGCGCTGATCGTTGTGCTGTCGGTGATGAACGGTTTTCAGAAAGAAATCCGCGGCCAGCTTCTGAAT
The DNA here is from genome assembly GCF_030530745.1 of Neisseria sp. GTDB lineage: Bacteria > Pseudomonadota > Gammaproteobacteria > Burkholderiales > Neisseriaceae > Neisseria. The sequence goes on from NZ_JAUMUI010000012.1 coordinate 34,477, forward strand.
GTGGCGCCGCACGCCGAAGTGGGCTACTACGACATGGGTAACGGCGAGAGCTGGCAAAGCCTGCGCAAATATGTAGAAGGGCGCAAAGAAGTTTTGGCCACCGCCCCCTATGTTGCCGATCAGGCGTTGCTGGCCAACTCCGGCGATGTGCGCGGCGTGCAGCTTCGCGGCGTGTTGCCCGAGGAAGAAAAAAACGTGGTGGATTACGGCAAAGATATGCCGGTGGGCAGTTTCAACGATTTGAAGCCGGGTGGGTTCGACATTATTCTCGGTGAAGGTTTGGCCGAGGCACTCGGCGCGGAAAAAGGCGGAAAAGTTACCGTGATTACGCCGGAAGGCAACGTTACCCCCGCCGGCGTGGTGCCGCGCCTGAAACAGTTCAACGTGGTGGGTATTGTGAAAACGGGCGTGTACGAAGTGGACAACTCGCTGGCTATGACGCACATCAAAGACGCCCAAGTGCTCTACCGTTTGGGCGACGGCGTGGGCGGTTTGCGTATCAAACTTGCCGATCCGCAGAATGCGCCCGCGTTTACCCGCAATCTGATTCCGCAGGCGCAGAAAGATAAGGTGTGGGCGCGCGACTGGACGTTTTCCAACCGCAGCTATTTTGAAGCGGTGGAATTGGAAAAACGCATGATGTTCATCATCTTAACGCTGATTATCGCTGTGGCGGCGTTTAATTTGGTGTCGTCTCTGGTGATGGCCGTTACCGAGAAGCAGGCCGATATCGCCATTTTGCGCACACTGGGCCTGCCGCCTGCGGGTGTGATGAAAATTTTTATGGTGCAGGGTGCGTTTGCCGGCTTTTTCGGCACCCTGATCGGCGTGGTTTGCGGTGTGCTGCTGGGTGTGAACGTTGGGCGCATCGTGGCGTTTTTTGAAAATTTGTTCGGCATGCAGCTGATTAATTCGCAGATTTACTTTATCGACTACCTGCCCAGCGACGTCAACCCCGACGATGTGCTGGTGATTGCCGCTATCTCGCTGTTATTGGCCTTTATCGCCACGCTGTATCCGAGCTGGCGGGCGGCAAAAACCCAACCTGCGGAGGCTTTGCGTTATGAATAATATTGTGTTGGGCTGCAACGGGGTAGCTAAAAGCTATAACGACGGCGCATTAAACGTGCAGGTGCTCAACGGCCTCAGCCTGCAAGTGGGCGAAGGGCAGAGCGTGAGTATTATCGGCGCTTCCGGCAGCGGCAAATCGACGCTGCTGCACATACTCGGCGGTTTGGATATGCCCACCTCGGGCAGCGTGAACCTGATGGGCAACGATTTGGGCAGGCTGAACCAGAAACAGTTGGGCGATTTGCGCAACCGTTATTTGGGTTTCGTGTATCAGTTCCATCATCTGCTGCCCGAATTTTCGGCGTTGGAAAACGTGATGATGCCGCTTTTAATCGGCAAAAAACCGAAAGCCGAAGCCGAAGCGCAGGCCGCGGAAATGTTGGAAAAAGTCGGCTTGAAAGCGCGTATGCTGCACCGCCCGAGCGAACTTTCCGGCGGCGAGCGCCAGCGCGCCGCCATCGCCCGCGCGCTGGTTACCCGCCCCAAGTGCCTGCTGGCCGACGAGCCTACCGGAAACCTCGACCGCAAAAACGCACAAAATGTGCTGGATATGATGCTGGCGCTGAAAAGCGAGCTGGGCACCAGTTTGGTGGTGGTTACCCACGACGACGAATTGGCCGGCCGCTTCGACAGGGTGATGACCATGGCCGACGGCCGTTTGGCGGATAAACTGTAACGGCGCGGCAAAACGGCCAAAGATTCCGCCCTGCTTGAAACGGCTTCAGGCGGGGCGGATTTTTGAATTCTGCAATTTCAGATTGAAGTCCGGTTCGGCCGGCTTTACCGATGTTTCAATACACAGGACGACACATAATGAAAACAGGCCGTCTGAAAAATTATTTTCAGACGGCCTGCAATCTTTTTAAAGCAATCAGCCGCGCCAGCGTTTGAACACCAGCGAAGTATTCACGCCGCCGAAGGCGAAGTTGTTGTTGACCACATAATCGGTGAGGATTTCGCGCCCTTCGCCGCGTATATGGTCCACGCCGCCGCACAGCGGGTCGATATTGTCGAGGTTGAGGGTGGGGGCGAACCAGCCGCTGTTCATCATTTCGATGGAAAACCACGATTCCAGCGCGCCGCAGGCACCGAGGGTGTGGCCGAAGTAGCTTTTCTGCGAGCTCATGGGCACACGGCCGAACAAGGCGGCGGTGGCTTGGGTTTCGGCGATGTCGCCTTTTTCGGTGGCCGTGCCGTGGCCGTTGACATAACCCACTTGTTCGGGGCAGATGCCTGCGTCGCGCAAGGCCAGTTCCATGCAGCGCTGCATGGTGGCTTTCTGCGGCTGGGTAACGTGGCTGCCGTCGCTGTTGGCGCCGTAGCCCACGATTTCGGCATAAATTTTCGCGCCGCGCGCTTGGGCGTGTTCGAGCGATTCGAGCACGAAAATGCCTGCGCCCTCTCCAATCACCAAACCGTCGCGGCCGCTGTCGTAGGGGCGCGGGGTTAATTCAGGTTCGGCGTTGCGGCGGCTGGCGGCATAAAGGCTGTCGAACACATACACTTGCGAAGCGCAAAATTCTTCGCCGCCGCCTGCGAGCATGGTGTCGGTCATGCCGTATTTGATGGCTTCGTAGGCATAGCCGACGGCTTGGCTGCCTGAAGAACACGCGCTCGATGTGGGGATAATGCGGCCGGTCAGCTCGAAAAAAATGCCGATATTGGCGGCGGTGGTGTGCGGCATCATGCGCACATAAGTGTTGGCGTTGAAATTGCGCGAGCTGCCGGTAAGCAGCAATTCACCGATGTCGCCGATGTCTTTGGGGCTGCCCGACGACGAGCCGCAGGCCACGCCCATGCGACCATCTTTGATGCGCTCGTCGCCAAGTAAACCGGCATCGTGCAGCGCCTGCTCGGCCGCATCGACACACAGCTGCGACACGCGCCCCATGCTGCGTAACTGTTTGCGTGTCCAATGTTTGGGCGGTTCGTAATGCGCAATCGGCGCGCCCAGTTGCGCTTCCAATTCGGGGAAGCGTTCCGACCAATCAATATGCTGTACGGCATTTTTACCGGCGGCAAAGGCCGCTTGAATGCTTGCCCAATCACGGCCAAAGGCGGTGATGCCGCCGATGCCTGTAACCACCACTCTGCGTGTATTCATCAGCACAAACCTCCGTTAACCGCAATCACCTGCCGCGTAATGTAGGCGGCTTTTTCGTCCATCAGAAACCGTACTGCGTGTGCCACTTCTTCGGGCGTGCCCATGCGGGCGGCGGGGGTGGCTTTTAAAATTTCTTCTACCGGCACGTTGTCATCCACAATCTCGGTATCAATTAGGCCGGGCGCCACGCAGTTGACGGTGATTTTGCGTTTGGCAAGCTCCACAGCCAGCGCTTTGGCCGCGCCGATAACGCCGGCTTTCGAGGCACTGTAGTTCACTTGGCCGCGGTTGCCGTTGAGACCGGAAACGGAGGCCATGCACACGATTCGGCCGGCTTTGCGGCGGCGTATCATCGGCATCACCAACGGGTGCAGCACGTTGTAGAAGCCGTCGAGATTAGTGCGCAGCACGGTGTCCCAATCGTCGTCTTCAAAGGCGGGAAAGGCGTTGTCGCGGGTGAGGCCGGCGTTGAGCACCACGCCGTAATAGGTGCCGTGTTGTTCGATGTCGGCACTGAGCGCTTCGCGGCAGGCGGCGCGGTCGGCAATGTCGAACTGCAATACGCGCGCTTGACGGCCCTGTGCGCGGACGGCTTCAGCCACGGCTTCGGCTTCGCTGCGGCGGCTGCGGCAGTGCACCACGATGTCGTAGCCGTCGGCCGCCAGCGCCAGCGCGACGGCTTTGCCTATGCCGCGGTTGGAGCCGGTAATCAGAATGGTTTCGTTCATGCGTTTTCCTTTGGTTTTGTTGAGGCCGTCTGAAAAAATATAAACGTTTCAGACGGCCTGATTGTTTTGATGCGGGCTGTAAACGTTTAGCGACGCCTGCACCAGCAGGCCGTCGGCCGGCAGCGTGTGCTTTTCGTGTTCGGGCGCGTCGGTCCAGTAGAGCGCGCAGTCGAACACGCCGAAGCCGGCGGCATCCATCACCGACTCCTGCACTTTGACCAGCAGCTCGGTATGCACGGGAATGCTGTCGGCAAACAGGTTCAGTTTGCGCGTACCCAGCAGAAAGCCCAGCCGTATCGGTTGGCCGGTGTTGTGTGCGTGGCAGCCGGCAAGCGCGCCTATGCCCTGCGCCATGATTTCCATGCCCGAAAAGCAGGGCAGGCGGTTGTTTTGCAACAGGATATGGTCTGCCCCCACCGTGGCGGTGGCGGTGAGGTGGCTCTCGCCGTAGTCGGTGATGCAGTCGAGCAGCACCATGCGGCCGCTGTGCGGCAGCAGCGGGGCAACGGCGGTAATGGGGCAGGTGAGGGGAGTGTTCATAAGTGCTTCGCGTGATAAGACAACATCATTTTAAAAGCAGGATAAAGCCGATTATATTGCATTGCTGTTTTTTGGTAATCCCTTAGGTTAAAATGAGCAGATTTCATTTGCCGGAAATAGTGATGGATTCCACCGAACACTGCCGTTTTTCTTTCGATATTGCCGCATGGCAGGCTTCGTCGGATCGTGTGGCGGGCTTGGACGCCTGGAGGCAATGGGCGGCAGACGCTGCTTTTTCAGACGGCCTGCCCGATTATAAACCCGGGCTGGCTTTTTTGCCTGCCATGCAGCGCCGGCGTTTGGGCAAAGCCGCCCGCCTGATGTGCGACGCGGCATGGAATCTGGCCGAACAATATCCCGCCGCCCCACTGGTGTTTGCCTCGCACGACGGCGAGTTGAACCGCAGTTTCGAGCTGTGGTTGGAACTGATGAAAACCCAATCCGTATCGCCTACTTCGTTCGGCCTGTCGGTGCACAACGCCCAGGCAGGGCAGTGGTCTGTGCTGCGCAAGGATATGGCCGAAAGCACCGCGCTGGCGGTGGGCTGCGACGGCTTGGAAACCGCGCTGGCCGAAGCTTATGCCCTGCTGCAAGAAGGCGCGGAGCATGTTTTAGTGGTGGTGGCCGACGACCCGTTGCTCGAGAAATACGCCGTAGCGTCAGACCGCGCGCCCATGCCTTATGCGCTGGCCATGGTGGTGAAGCCCGGCCGGCAATACACGCTGTCGCTTTTTTCCGATAATGCGCCAGAAACCGGCGGCGAACCGTATTGGGGCGCATTAGACTGGATACGTTTTATGCTTTCAAACAGCCGTGAAGAAACCAGACGTTTCGGAACACGCCGCTGGTTGTGGCAGAAAACCTTATGAAAACATTGGATTATTACCGCCGTTTTTTCGCCACGCTGTTCGGGTTTGTGTTGTTCGGCGTGTTCGGCGTGCTGTTCAAAATCGTGCTGCTGCCCTACACCCTGAAAAGCACCCGCAACGATACTGCCCGCCAGATGAAGGCGCGGCGGCTGATCGGCGGCGTATGGAGGCGGTTTGTCGGATATCTGGTGTGGTCGCGCGTGTTGAGCGTGAACTTCAACGGCTTGGAAAAACTCGGCAGGCCGGGCCAACTGGTGCTGGCCAACCACCCCTCGCTGCTCGATGTGGTGCTGCTGGTCGGCCATGTGCCCGAAATCAACTGCATCGTGAAAAAAGATTTGCTGGGCAACCCCTCGATGAAAAGCCAGATTCTCGCCTCCGGTTACATTCCCAACGACGAATCGCTGGAAATGATGGAAGAGGTGGATGCCGTTTTCAAAAGCGGGCAGAGCCTGCTGATTTTTCCAGAGGGCTCGCGCACGGGCTGGGACGGGCAGATTAAGCTGCACCGCGGCGCCGTATCCATCGGGTTGCGCAGCGCCGCCGTCATTACGCCTGTGGTCATTAAAATGAACCCGCCGAATTTTAAAAAAGGCCAGCCGTGGTATAAAATCCCACCCCGTACCATTCATTACGAAATTACCGTCGGCAGCGACATCAACCCGCAGGACTGGCTGGCCGAAAAGCCGCTGCCCATCGCCGCACGGCGGTTGAACGCTTATTTGCAAGACTATTTCACGCGAGAAACGACATGACTTTAGAAACCCAAATCAAACAAATGATTATCGACAGCCTGGGCTTGGAAGACATCACAGCCGAAGATATCGAAACCGATGCCCCCCTGTTCGGCGACGACGGCCTGGGGCTGGATTCGGTAGATGCCCTGGAACTCGGCTTGGCCGTGCAGAAAACCTTCGGCTTCCAGCTCGACGGTGAAAAAGACAACCTGCGCGAGCATTTCGCCAGCGTTCAAACCCTGGCCGACTTTATCCGCAGCCGCCAAGTGTGAAGGAGCGAACGATGACCGAACAAGAAATCCGCACCATCCTTACCGATGCCTTGGTGAGCCTGTTTGAAATCGAACCCGAACGCATCACGCCCGAAACCAATCTTTATGAAGATTTGGAAATCGACAGCATCGACGCCATCGACTTAATCGACCACATCAAACGCGAAACCGGCCGCAAACTGCAAGCCGACGATTTCCGCAGCGTACGCACCGTGGAAGATGTGGTGCAGGCCGTGTTGCGCAAAGACGCAGGTTCGGCATAACGGCAATACCGGCGGCCGTTTGAACCCGCCCGCTTTCAGACGGCCTGATTTTTACAGCCAACCGGCTTAAGAAAAATTACATACCTTATACTCGGGCTTGGCCTGAGTATGACGAAACGGGTACTAAATACAAGTAGTTTAACGATACATTATGAGGCCGTCTGAAATGAAAGCCTTCGGTCGGATTTTTTTGGCGCTTGTCAGCATTTTCTACCCGTTGTTGTGGTATTACGGCCGCGACAACGGTATCTTTTTATGGCTGGCCGCCGCCATGTGCGGCCTGTGGCTGGTGCGCGCCGTTTGGCAGAAAACCCGCGCCCAGCGCGCCGTGTCGCTGCTGTTGGCCGCTTTTTTCGCCGCCGTTATTATTTTCAGACGGCCTGATTCCATGTATTGGTATCCCGTGGCGGTTTCCCTGCTGATGCTTGCCGTGTTCGGTGCCAGCCTGTTTGCCGAGCAAACCCTGATCGAGCGCCTCGCCCGCCTGCAACATCCCGACCTGCCGCCCGAAGGCGTGCGCCACACCCGCCGCGTTACCCGAATCTGGTGCGGCTTTTTTATCTTCAACGCCGCCGCCGCCGCGCTGCTGGCATGGTCGGGCAGGCACGACTGGTGGGCGCTTTATACCGGCATCGTTTCGTATGTTTTGATGGGCGTGCTGTTTGCGGGAGAGTGGATTTACCGCAAAACCGTGCTGAAGGTTTGAGGCCGTCTGATAATAAAGGAGCCCGGGAAGTTTGAAAACTTCCTGACAAAACCGGTACGGGTGAGAATGGCTGTTGCCTGCAGGGCAGAACGGCTTTGCAGCCGCCCTACGCCCGGGCCGTACATTACAGGTTCTGTATCTGGGTAAAACGGATATTGACTGCCATGCTGATGCAAAGTGCGGCGGCAAGCACCAAGCCGTAATGGCCGAGCACTTCTTCAAAAGGCATGTTTTTATTCCATGCGCGGGCTATGCCCAGCCAGCAGGCAAAAATCCAGTTGGCCGAGCTGAGGGCGCCCACAATGGAAACCTGTACCGACAACCTGTAGGGGAAATCGGCCAATACCGTATTTTCTTTGACATGACGGTCTAAGCGGTGGACTAAAAAACCGTTCAGCGTCAAAACGGCAACACAGATAAACTTGACCCAGAGTTTGGGATTGTCGAAATAACCCGGCATGGTCAATATGCCGTATACCACCAGCGCGATGCCTGTAGCAATCAGACCCGCCAGCCCCCATACCGCCGTTTTTTTGGTTTTGCCGATCTGTTCGATTACGGGCTTTCCCAACGGAACCGTATAATTTTTCAGCAGCAGGAAATCGGTGTGCAGCACTTTGGCAAGTACGATGCCTGCCAAAATGAAGTGTGCGAACACCAAAGCGGTTTTGAAATAAAGTTCCATAATTACCTCCCTAATAAAAATGAAATTTACAGTTTATAAAAATATATTTGTTAAATTAAAAAATCACTGTGTTTTAAATGTTGACATAAAATTTCAATATTCGGATATTATAATGACAAACGAAAAAACAGGCCGTTTTTTTGAAAAGCGGTTGTTAAGGCAAATTAAAGGTATTTTTCTGCGCGGAAACGGTTCGGTATTCGGAACTTTTTAAAGGCATTATTCCAATTTTTATAAAAAAATATAATGGTTATTCAAAAACTTACTAAAATTCTTTCGCCGTTTTTGCCTCAAGGCGATCTAACCGCCGCCAATCCCGCTTGGACGCGTGCCGATTTCAACCGTGCGGTGTTTTATATTTCAGGCCGTCTGAAAGCGCAGCGCGTGCAAACCGCCGCCTTGTGGTTTGAAGACGCCGCGCTGTTTGCTTGCGCGGTGCTGGCTGCGTGGCACGCGGGCGCGCGGGTGTTGCTGCCGCCGAATCTGGCGCGGGAAAACGCGGCTTGGGGCGGCACGGCGGATGTCTGGCTGACCGATGCGCCGCATGAAAAAGCGTTTTCAGACGGCCTCGAAAATCAAGTTTGGGACATCCGCACCTTGTTGGAAGCCGTGCCGCCCGAAACAGAAACCCCGGCCGATTGGCAGATTGCCGCAGATTCGGAAGCCTGTCTGAAAACATCCGGATCCAGCGGTGAAGCACAGATTATGGTGAAAACCGCCGCGCAGATGGAGGCCGAAGCGGCGGCGCTGGCCGAAGCCGTGCCGTTTGCGCGCGAAAACCCCGTTGTTATCGGCAGCGTCAGCCCGCAGCATATGTACGGTTTCACTTTCCGTTTCGCGCTGCCGCTCACGATGGGCTGGACGCTCGACCGGCCGCAGAATGTGTATCCCGAAACCCTGCTGGCCGCGGCCGCCGCTTATGAAAAAACACTGTGGATCGCCAGCCCGGCGGTGCTGAACCGTTTGGGCGAAGCGCGCAACTGGCAGGCCTTGCAGGGCAGGGTGGCGGGCATCGTGTCGGCCGGCGGCGTGCTGCCCGAAGCCACTGCCGATTTATTGGAACAACACGCCGTGCGGCCTTTTGAAATCTACGGCAGCACCGAAACCGGCGTGATCGCCTCGCGCCGGTTTGGGCGGGAATGGCGGCCGTTTGCCGCCGTTGCCGTCGGCCAAAACAAAGACGGAGCCTTGTGGGCCGAATCGCCGTGGACGGCGGGCCGCTTCCAAACCGCCGATTTAATCGAGCCGCAGGCGGAGGGCTTTTTATTGCTCGGCCGCCGCGACCGCATCATCAAATTCGAAGACAAACGCGTGTCGCTCAACCAAATCGAACACGACCTGCTCGCCCACGAATGGGTGGCCGACGCTTTCTGCGCCCCGCACCCGCAGCACAAGCGGGTGGCCGTGTGGGCGGCGCTGAATGCCGCAGGCATCGAAGCCTTGCGGGAGAAAGGCAGGGGGCAGGTGGCCGCTGCGCTGAAAACGCACTTGGCTGCCACGCAGGATACCGTCGCCTTGCCGCGCTACTGGCGGTTTGCCGCCGGGCTGCCGCGCAATGCGCAATCGAAAATCACCGCCGCCGATTTTCAGACGGCCTTCACGCAGGCGCAAACCGCGCCCGAATGGCGGGAATGCCTGTCTGAAACCCCCAGTGTTTACCGCTTTGAGGGCCGCGTGCCGCTGGACTTGGCGTATTTCGGCGGCCACTTCGCCAATTTTCCGCTGGTGCCCGGCGTAATCGAATTGCAGTGGGTGCGTGATTTGGCCGCGCGCTTCGACTGGGGCTGCCGCAGCATCGTGCGCGTGGAAAACCTGAAATACCAGCAGTTCGTGCGCCCGAACGACACCGTGTCTGCCGAGCTGAAATACGATGCCGAAAAAGGCAAATTAACGTTTAAGCTGGAAAACGGCGAAGCGGCATGCGCTTCGGGGCGGATTGTGTTTGGGGCGTTTGAGGCCGTCTGAACAATATAATGTTCTGCAAATCTACTATCCCCTTGTGGGGAGGGTTGGGAAGAGGGCAAAACGATTGTTGTTTTGATCATGCCGTTTCCGACTGTCGGTAAGCCTTTCCCATAACCCTATAAATAATGTATTTTTCAGACAGGCATTGTCGGTATAACAAATAATGGATATGAAAACCCTAGCCCTCATCCCCCACTACAACCACCCCGCCACCGTCGCCCGGGTGGCCGAAGCGGTGCGCGCTTTCGGTTTGGACGTATTGATCGTTGACGACGGTTCGCGGGCGGACTGCAAGCCGGTGTTGGAAGAAACGGCGCGGCGGCAAGGCGTGGCGGTGCTGTACCGCACAGCCAACGGAGGCAAGGGGGCGGCGGTGAAAGACGGTTTGGCTTATGCCGAACAACACGGCTACACCCATGTGTTGCAGGTGGATGCCGATGCGCAGCATTGTTTGGACGACACCGCCAAGCTGCTGGCCGCCGCCGCGCAAAACCCCGAAGCGGTGGTGTGCGGCTGGCCGCAATACGGCGCCGATGCGCCCAAAGCGCGGCTTTACGGCCGCAAAATCACCGATTTTTGGAATATGGTGCATACTTGGTCAACCGACATCAAAGACGGCATGTGCGGTTTCCGCCTCTATCCGCTCGCCGCCGCGCTGGCCGTGGTGCGCGAAGAGCATGTGGGCGAGCGCATGGATTTCGACACCGAAATCTTAATCCGCCTCTATTGGCGCGGGGTTAGGCCGGTGTGGGTGAAAACGCCGGTGCAATACGCCGAGGGCGGCATGTCGCATTTCCGCGCTTTTGAAGACAATGTGTTAATCAGCAAAATGCACGCCCGCCTGTTTTGCGGTATGGTGTGGCGGCGTTTGCGGGGGAAGTTGTGGAGGCCGTCTGAAAGCTATAAATAAAAAAACTTCCGAGCACTGGGCGGCGCAAAACGAACGCGGCAACCGTTTGTTTTTGGGCATCACCACGCTGATGGTGAAATACCTGCCCGCGTGGCTGATGAATCCGTGCATCTGGTTTGTGGTGCTGTATTTTTACGCCACCGCGCCCAAGCCGCGGCGCAATATCGCGCGTTACCAGGCAAGGCTTCAGACGGCCTTTCCCGATGCTGTGCTGCCGCAGCGGCTGCCCGTGTTCAAACAGTTTGTGGCGTTCGGCGTGGCGGTGTGCGACCGCTTCGCCGTGTGGCAGCGCAAAATCCGCTACGAAGATTTGGTGGTGGAGGATCCGGACGGCGTATATGCCCTTATGCACGACCGCAGCCTGCGCGGGCAGATTTTCGTGTGCTCGCACGTGGGCAATGTGGAAGTGTGCCGCGCGCTGGTGTCGCAGCACCGGGGCTTCAAGCTCAACGTGCTGGTGCACAGCCGCCATGCCGAAATCTTTAACGAAGCGCTGCAAAAAGCCGGCGCCGACCGCATCCGGATGATACAGGTAACCGATTTGGATGCGGTGCTGATGATGGAACTGCACCGCCGCATCGATGCGGGCGAATGGCTGGCGGTGGCCGCCGACCGCGTGCCGGTGCGCGGCGAAAAAACCGTGCCGGTATCTTTTCTCGGCAGCAGAGCCGATATGCCGCAGGGCGCCTGGCTGTTGGCTGGGCTGCTGAAAACCCGCGTGCACACGCTGTTCTGCATCAGGCAAAACGGCCGCTATCATCTGAAACTGCGCCGTTTTTCAGACGGCATCGTATGGCAGCGCGGCAGGCGCGGGGAAGCAGTGGCCGCTGCGGCACAGCGCTTTGCCGATATTCTGGCGCAGGAGTGCGCGCAAAACCCGCTGCAATGGTTTAACTTTTACGATTTTTGGAACGACGCAAACAATGGCTAAACATATTTATTGCCGCCACAGTATAGAATTGGAAGTGCCTTTTTTCGACGTTGACGCGATGCACATCGTGTGGCACGGCCATTATGTGAAATACCTCGAAGTGGCGCGCTGTGCCTTTTTGAGCGCCATCGGCTACGACTACAACGAAATGGGCAGGCAGGGCTACAGCTGGCCGGTGGTGCAGATGAACCTGAAATATGTGAAGCCCGCCCGCTTCGGCCGGCACATCCGCGTGGAAGCGGCGGTGGTGGAAATCGAAAGCTGCCTGCGTATCGACTACACCATTTCCGACAGCGAAAGCGGCGCAAAGCTCACCAAAGCCTCCACTACCCAAGTGGCGGTGTCGCTCGAAAACGGCGAAATGCAGTTTCAAACGCCGGAAAGCTGGCTCTCCGCCGTACAACGCCATCCCACGTTTGAGGCCGTCTGAAAAAGCATTAGGGCGGTGGAATTATTTGAAGAATGTTTCCTGTCGTTTGAAGAAATCTACCGCGAAATTTAACCGTTTTAGTGAAAAGGCAACCGATGAAAAAACTGCTGTTTACCGCTGCTTTAACCTTATCCAGCCCGCTTTTGTGGGCTTTTTCCACCGACGAGTTGTCGCAAACCCTGCAAAAACCCGCCAACGTGCAGGGTGCGTTTACTCAGGAGCGCCATCTGAAATCGCTTACCAAGCCGATGACCGCCACCGGCCAATTCGTGCTGGTGCCCAAAAAAGGGCTGTTGTGGCACATGCAGAAACCGTTCGACAACCGCCTGCGCGTGCGTGCCGACGGCATTATGCAGTGGAACGGTAAAAGCTGGGTTCAGCCCAACCAGAGCAAAATGAGCGGCCAAAACCGCCAAATCAGCCTGTTTCTCGACCTGCTCGGCGGCAACACGCAGGGCTTGGAAAAGCAGTTTGATTTGCAGCTTTCCGGCAGCCCGCAAAAATGGACGCTGCGCCTGAACCCTAAAACCGCGCTGATGAAGCAGATTTTCAACCACATCGACATCAGCGGCGACAGCGTGGTGCGCCGCATCGAGTTGAGCGAAAAACAGGGCGACCGCACCGTGATGCGTTTCAATCAGGTGCAAACAGGCCAAGAATTGGATGCGTTTGCCAAGCAGGCGCTGTGAAGCGGGCGGCAACACCGCGCTTTTGGTTTTCGGATTGTTGCAATGTAAAAATGTTTGCCGTCATTATCGGATGCCGTCTGAAAAAATAGCTTTTCAGACGGCATGATTGCGTTAATTCGGTTAAAATAAGTTTCCAAATTTTAGGGAGTGTAGTCAGAAGGCTTACGAAGCGGTTTTTTGAGGAAAAATCCGCAGGTGCAAGGCAAAAAGCACAGCAAGATTGGACATCTTGCGAGCATTTTTAACGCCGCAGATGCGGATTTTAACCAAAAATACCGCCGCAACGCTTTCTGACTACACTCCCTAAGACAATGCCTGAAAAAAGTTGAGATGGAAGCCGACGTGAAAAAAGTTTTGCTGGTGTATTATTCGCAAACCGGCCAACTGGGCCGCTTGGCGCAATCTTTTGCCGAACCGTTGCGGCAAAGCGCGGGCATCCGTTTGGACTGCGTTAATCTCCGGCCGCAGCGGCCTTATCCGTTTCCGTGGCCGTTTTGGCGGTTTTTCAACACCTTTCCCGAAACCGTGCACTTGCAGCCCGAGCCGATCGAAGCGCCGGACATTCCCGGTGAAGATTACGATGTGGTGGTGGTGGCCTATACCGTGTGGTTTCTGTCGCCCGCGCAGCCGGTTACCGCCTTTTTGCAGCGTGCCGAAACGAAAAAGCTGTTGAACGGCAAACCCGTGGTCACCTTAATCGGCTGCCGCAATATGTGGCTGACGGCGCAGGAAAAAATGAAAACCCTGCTGGCGCAAAACGGCGCCAAACTAATCGGCAATATTGTGAAAATCGACGCCTGTAACAGCGCGGCCAGCTTTATCACCACGCCCGCGTGGCTGTTAACGGGCAACAAACAATATTTCCGCGCGCTGCCGGCGGCGGGCATTGCCCCCGAAGAATTGGCCGATGGCGCGCGTTTCGGAGCCAAGCTGCGCGATGCGCTGGTTTCGGGCCGGGCCTTAGACGAAACCGTGTTTCAGAATATGGGTGCCGCCAGAGTAAACGAAAAACTGATTTTCAGCGAAAAAGCGGCCGGCCGCAGTTTTTATCTGTGGGGCAAACTGCTGATGGCGGCCGGGCGGGTGTCGCCGCTGCTGCGCCGCGCACTGCTGGCGTTTTATATCGTTTTTCTGATTACGCTGATTTTAACCGTGATACCCGTGAGCGCCGTTGTCAAACAATTGCTCAAACCGTGGCTGCGCGGCTGGTTGGGCAGGCAGAAACGGTATTACAGCCTGCCTTCGGGAGAATGAGACCTTTGCAAAAAAGCCATCTGCGGTGCATTTCTGCGTTGTGTGTTTATGCCCTTTAGGGTACTGCCCGCTCGCTTGCCTAACTTCAAGTTATGTCTGCGCTCGCTGCGCTGCTACGCCTTGAACTGCATCCACATCTGACTCTTTTGCAAAGGTCTCTGGCCGTCTGAAACCCTATTGATTTTAAAGATAAAATATGAATCCAAACCACACACTGCGAAACGTTTATATCAACCGTGCCGCTGCCTTTCTGCCCAATGCGGCGGTGGGCAACGACGAGATGGAAGCCGTGCTCGGTATGGCCGGCGGGCTGCCTTCGCGCGTGCGCAAAATGATTTTGCGTTCCAACGCCATCGAAACGCGCCATTACGCCATCGACCCGGTTACACGCGAAGCCACGCACAGTTGCGCCAAGCTGGCGTCGGAGGCGGTGAAACAACTCTTTGCACAAGGCACCGATCCCGCCCGGGTGGGCAGTTTGGCCTGCGCCACCTCTTACCCCGACCAAACCATGCCCGGCCACGGCGTGATGGTGCACGGCCTGCTGCCCGAAACGGGTGCCTGCGAGGTGGTGAGTGCGGCTGGCGTGTGCGTGGCGGGCATGGCGGCGATGAAACACGCCTACCATGCCGTGCGCACCGGCGAACACGCCCATGCCGTGGCCGCCGCTTCCGAAGCCGCTTCGGCCATTATGCGCGGCGAAGTATTCCAAAGCGAAACCGACCATCAAAAGCTGGCCGATGCCAAACCCGAAATCGGTTTTGAAAAAGACTTTTTGCGCTGGATGCTTTCCGACGGCGCCGGCGCGGTGCATTTGAGCAGCCGCCCCAACGAAACCGGCATAAGTTTGAAAATCCATTGGATCGAGCTGCTTTCCTACGCCCACGAAATGCCTGCCTGCATGTATGCCGGCGCCGAAATTTCAGACGGCCTCTTCAAGGGCTGGAAAACGTTTGATAGCGACTATTGCCGCCGGCACAGCCTGATGGCGGTGAAGCAGGACGTGAAGCTGCTCAACGAAAACATTATCCGCTACACGGTGGAAAAACCGCTTGCGCAAATCGCCGCCAAACACGGCTTGAAAGCGGAGGATATCGACTGGTTTCTGCCGCATTATTCGTCGGGCTTTTTCCGCGACAAAGTGGCTGCCGGGCTGGAAAACATCGGTTTCGGCATCGGGCAGGAAAAATGGTTTACCAACCTGGCCAGCAAAGGCAACACCGGTTCGGCATCGATTTATATTATTTTAGAAGAGTTTATGCGCACGTTTAAGTTGGAAAACGGCCAGAAAATCTTATGCTACATTCCCGAGAGCGGGCGCTTTTCCACCTGTTTTATGCTTTTGGAAGCAGTAGAGGCCGTCTGAAAATGGACGTAAAAGACATTCCGCAAGACAACAGCAAGTCTTACCACGGGCAGCGAAAAATCATCTACGGCACGCGCGACGGGCATTACGAAGCCGCCACCAGCACCGGCTGGCAAGACGAATCCTACGCCACCGAAATGGCTGTGGCCGAGCTGGACGGGCAAACCCGCGCCGCCCGCGAAGCCGTGGCAGCCGGCGCTTATTCGCCGCTGTATTACCATATGTTCCGCTTCCGCCACGACGAAACCAGCCTGGCAATGGCCGCCGGCGTGTGGAAATGGCAGCTACGCCGCCACCTGCGCCCCGAAATATTCGCCAAGCTGCCCGAAAAAACCTTGCAGAAATACGCCGGTGCGCTGCGCATCAGCATAAGCGAACTCAAGCGCACCGATGCCGGCTCGCCGATTGAAGAATAACAAACAGGCCGTCTGAAAACCGGTAAGCAATATTCCGCTTTCAGACAGGCCTCAAGGCTTTAACCAATATTATGAACGACTTCCCCCACCAACACACCGCCCATTGCGAAAGCGGCGTGATGTCCGCCCTGTTGAACTACCACGGGCATGCGCTCAACGAAGCCTTGATTTTCGGGTTGGCCCGCGGGCTGACTTTTGTGTATATGCCGCTGATCAAGCTCGCCGGTATGCCGTTGGTGTCTTACCGCATTGCGCCGCGCGGCATCATCAAAAACACCTGCAAAACGCTCGGCCTGAAACTCGATATCCGCAAATTCGCCGACGAGCATTCGGGGCAGGCGGCGCTGGACGAAGCGATTGCGGCGGGGCAGCCCGCAGGCTTGCAGGCTTCGGTGTTTTGGCTGCCTTATTTTCCGCCGCATATGCGCTTTCATTTCAATGCCCACAATCTGGTGGTGTACGGCAAAGAAGGCGGCGACTACCTGCTCAGCGACCCCGTGTTTGAAACCGTGCAGCGCTGCGCCGCCGAAGATTTGCAGCGGGCGCGCTTTGCCAAAGGCGCGCTGGCGGCCAAAGGCATGATGTACACGCTCTCGGGCAACAGGCCGTCTGAAAGCATTGCCGCCGAACTGCCCGCCCTCATCCGCACCGCCGTGCGCAAAAACGCCAAGCATATGCTCGCACCGGTGTTTTTCGTGGGCGTGAAAGGCATACGCACGGTGGCGGCGAAAATCGAATCGCTGCCCGAAAAGCAATCCGCCAAATATCAGAAACTGTTTCTCGGCCATCTGGTGCGCATGCAGGAAGAAATCGGCACCGGCGGCGCGGGCTTCCGCTATATCTACGCCTACTTTCTCGAACAGGCCGCCGAAATCTGCCGCGAACCGCGCTTTCAGACGGCCTCCGAACAAATGACCGCCATCGGCGACGAATGGCGCACCTTCGCCAGCCTGTGCGTGAAACAGTGCAAACAGCCGTCTGAAAACGGCTGCCGCGAAACCGCGGCCTTTTTGCGCACGATTGCCGATAAAGAAGAAGCGCTGTGGAAAAGTTTGAAGGCCGTCTGAAACCATGATTCAAATCCAATCACTCTCCCACCGCTATCCCGGAGCAGATGCCGATGCGTTAAGCGGCGTGTCGCTCGATATCGGAAAAGGCGAATGCTGGGGGCTGCTCGGCCACAACGGCGCGGGCAAAACCACGCTGATGTCGCTGTTGGCCGGTTTGCAGGAAGTGCAGTGCGGCAATATTCTGTTTAACGGCAAACCCATGCGGCGCATGAGCCGCGCCGAGCGGCAGAAAATCGGCCTCGTGCCGCAGGATTTTGCGTTTTACCCGCAGTTGAGCGTGTGGGACAACCTGCTGTTTTTCGCCTCGCTCTACAAAATGCGCGACAAAGGCCGCCTGAACGCCTTGCTGGCGCAAACCGATTTAACCGCGCACAAACACAAAGCCGCCAAACACCTTTCCGGCGGCCTGAAGCGCCGCCTGAATTTCGCCATCGGCCTGATTAACGCGCCTGAATTGGTGTTTCTCGACGAAATCACCGTGGGCATCGACCCGCAGTCGCGCCGCTTTATTCTCGACAGCGTGGAAACGCTCACCCGCAGCGGCGTTACCGTGGTTTACACCTCGCACTATCTGCCCGAAATCGAGCAGCTTTGCAGCAAAATCGCCCTGTTGCAGCAGGGGCGGTTGGTTTATCAGGGCGGTTTGGGCGAACTCTTGGCCTCGCAAACGCAGCGCGTGCGCTTTATCACCGACCCCGTGCTGCCGCCCGGGCAGCTGGCCGCGTTGCAGGCACAACCGGCCGACGGCCGCGGCATGATGGAAACCGCACTCGATGCGGCCGAGGTGTATGCCGAGTTGCAGCGAAGCGGCGTGCAGATACGTTATTTCCAACAGGGGCACGGCACGCTCGAAGCCTTTTATCTCGACTTTTTGCGTCGGGAGGCCGCATGATCGCCGCCTCGCTGTTGAAAGAAATCAAGCTGTTAAGCCGCGATCTGCACGGGCTGGCGGTGTTGTTTGTGATGCCCATCGCCTTTATGCTGATTATGTCGCTGGCGTTGAGCCGCGACGAAGACCCGCAAAGCGGCAGCCGCATCGCGCTGGTGGGCAAAGCGGGCGACAGCGTCAACACCGCTTTTGCCGCCGCCCTGCAAAAAGAGCAGATGGCAGTGAGCCTGATGCCGTCTGAAAAACTCAAAGAAGCGCAGCAGGGGCTGCACGAAAAGCGTTTCCAGCTGGTGCTGCACAACCCCAACCGGGCAGACGGAAAACTGGCCGAGAGCCTGCCGCTGGAGATTTATGTGCCGCCCGATACCGAGCCTTCCTGGCTGGCGGCGGTAAAAGGCGTGCTGCGGCAGCACTACACCGAAACGCGCCTGAACGCCTACTTCGACGGCAACAGCGGCATCAGCATCGACAATAAGCAGCTGCCTAAACGGGTGCGCGACGATATTCAGAAAAAAGTCGATGAAAAAAACGCCGGGCAGTTCGATGCCGTGTCGGCCTTTTTGAAGCAGACCATGCTGCGGGAGCATTATCTGAGCGCGGCGGGCGCGGCGGTGGCCAAACCGAACGCCGTGCAGCACAGTGTGCCGGCCTGGCTGATTTTCGGTATGTTTTTCATTATGATACCCTTATCGAACGTGATGGCGCTGGAGCGGCAGACCAACACCATCACCCGCCTGCGCCTTGCCCGTGCCGGTGCGGCGGGCTTGGTGGCCGCCAAATTGCTACCCTATTTTTTGATTAACCAGTTGCAGTTTGCCGGCATGCTGCTGCTCGGCCGCTACCTGTTGCCCGAAATCGGCGTGCCGGCGCTGCTGTTAAACGGCAGCTGGCCGCTTTACGCGCTGCTTTCCGCCGCCGTGAGCGCCGCTGCTTTGGGCTATGCGCTGTTGGTGAGCGTGGCGGCGAAATCTACCGAACACGCCGTGGTGCTGGGCGGCGGCGGCGTGATTCTGATGGCGGCCGTCGGCGGCATTATGGTGCCCGCCCATGTGATGCCCGAGGTTATGCAGCAGGCTACCTGGTTTTCGCCGATGTCGTGGGGGCTGAAAGCCTTTCAGGAACTACTGCTCAACCGCAGCGGTTTAAACGGCATCGCGCTTTATCTGCAATTATTGGCGGGGTTTGCCGCCGCAACGCTGCTGTTGGCGGTGTGGCTGTATCGGCGGCAGTTGCAGACGCAGGTGCGGTTTTAAACTAAAAAGGCCGTCTGAAAACAGGCGCAGTATGTTTTCAGACAGGCTCTAAAAAACGGAAAACATTATGTCGTACACCTTTACGCTGGCGCCCGAAGCGCTGGAAACCGAATTGAAAAAGCTGATTTTGGAAACCTCGGGCAAAGCCGACGAAATCGACTTGGCCGATTTTGCCGACGATGCGGTTTTGTTCGGCGACGGCAGCCCAGTCGGCTTGGATTCGCTCGATGCGCTGCAAATCGCCGTGGCCTTGCAGCAGTATTTCCAAGTGCGGCTTCAGGGCGACCGCATGGTGCGCAAACACATGACGACGGTGCGTGATTTGGCCGCCTTCGTGCGTTCGGAGCACGGCGCATGACTTATCTTTGCGGGCAGGCGGTTACGTGCGCGCTCAACCCGCAAAGCGGCTGCGCGCGGCAACAGCCCGAAACGCTTGGCTTCACCTTTCTGCATCAGGCGCAGCAGGCGAAATATTACCGCGCCTTTGCCGAAACCAGCCTGAGCCGCGCCGCCGTTGCCGATCTGGCCGAAGCACATTTGCGCCGCGCCGCAGAGAGCGCCGGCTGGCCGTCTGAAAGCTGGTACCATGCGCCGGTGTTTATCGGCTCGAGTTCGTATTTGATGTCGGAGTGCGAAAACCTTTATTCCGACCAAAGCGCATCCGACCATAATCTGCTTTATCTTGCCCGCGATTTGCAGGCGCGCAGCGGCAACACCGATATTTTCAGCATCGCCACCGCCTGCACATCGTCGGCGCACGCCCTGATTCAGGCACATAACCAACTCTCGGCGCCCGGCTCTCGGCGCGCGTTCGTGCTCGGCTTGGAAAGCCTCAACCGCCTCACCCTGCTGCATTTTCACAGCCTGGACCTGTTTGCCGAACACTACCGGCCCTTCGGCGGCAACGGCCTGATTTTGGGCGAAGGCATGGCCGCGCTGGCGTTGTGTGCCGACAAGCCCGCCGGTTCCAACCTGCGCCTGCGCTCCTGCGCCGCCAACACCGGCAGCGGCAGTTTGGTGCAGAGCGACGGCGGGGCGCAGGAAGCGCTGATCCGGCGGGTGTTGGCTGCCGCGCAAACCGATGCCGCCGCCGTGCGCGCCGTCAAAACCCACGGCATCGGCACCGCCGACAGCGACGCGGCCGAATGGCAAGCCCTGCATAATGTGTTCGGCACCCCGCCGCCCCTGTTGGCGTTCAAACCCCAAACCGGCCACACCCTCGGCGCCGCCGCCGCAATCGAAACCGCCTTGCTGGCCGAAGCCCTGCATAAGGGTGAAGGCGCAGACAGCAACGGGCGGCGCATTGGGTTTTCAGACGGCCTTTATTTAAGCAACCACTTCGGCTTCGGCGGCAGCAACACCGCCATGGTATGGCAATGGACACGGTAACCCGCAATATAAACATCACCGCCGCCGCCCGTTTCGACAGCGATCCGTCGGTTAGCGGCAAAACGCTCAAACAAGCCTTGCAGCAGCAAACCGGCATCGATGGCCGCCGTTTCAGCCGCTTAAGCCTGCTCGCCGCGCTCGGTGCCTGCAACCTGCGCAGCCGTGCCGCCGTGTGCGAAGACTGTGCGGTTTATGTGGCTACGCCGTTTTCGTCGCCTTCGCTGTTTGAAAAAATGACCGATAACGTGCTCAACCACCATGCCGCCATGCCGTTCGATTTTATTGCCAACCTGCATAACGCTCCCGCTTTCCACGCCGCCCAGGCGCTCGGCAGCCGCGGCGCATCGCTGGTGCTGGCGGCAGATAACCGCCCCGAATCATGGACGCAGATTCTGCGACTTGCCGCCGCCAGCCTGCACGCGGAGCGCCGGATTGCCGTGGGCTGGTGTTACGAACAGCCCAAAGGGCAGGGCGGCTGGGAGGGCAGCATATGGGTTTTGTTGGAATATGCCCGCGGGCAGGGGCAACAAGGGTTTGCCGACCCGTTAAACATCACGCAAACCCCGGGCGCAAACAGCACATACTGGCAAGGCGTTGCCGATTGGCTGCAACGGCTTGAGGCCGTCTGAAAACAGGAGGAAGCCCATGCACCTTACCATACGCCGTATTTACACCGCATTGATGGTATTACTGCTTGGTTTTGCGGTTTACAGCGTGGCCGCCACGCAATGGCTGCAAACCGACCTCGCCGCCCTGCTGCCGCAGGAAGAGCGGCCGGATGTGTTGTTGCAGGCGGCGGATAAGGCGGTGGAGGCGCAGTTGAATACGCAGGTGGTGTTGCTCGCGGGCAGCACCGATGCAGAAAAAGCGTTTCAGACGGCCTCGGAAATCGCCGCTTTATGGCGCAAAAGCCAAGTGTTTGCCGCGGTGGACAGCAGCGTTTCGCCCGATTTGGAAGCGGTGCGCGCCGACGTGCGGCGTTTGGGGCTGGCGGTGCTGCCGCCCGAGCAGCGGCGGCTGTTGTTTGAAGAGCCGAAACGTTATTTTCAGGAGCGCGCCGAAGCGGCGGTCAACCCGTTTGCCGCCCCTTCGCCTTTGCCGCTGGAGCAGGATTGGCTGGGTTTCGGCCGTTTCGTCACCGAACGCGCCCAACCGCAGAGCCGTTTGCAGTGGAACGCCGACAACGGCATGCTGTTCACCGAAGACGATAGCGGCAAAACTTGGGTGTGGTTGCGCGGCAAACTGCCCAAAGCCAACAACCTCGCCAACGGCAGCGATAATCTGTTGCCGCTGTTGCAGCAAAGCCGCGGGCTGGCCGCGAAAAACGGGGTGGAAACGTTAAGCGCGGGTGGGGCGGTGTTTGCCGCCGCCTCGAAAGCGGCAGCCGAGCGCGAAAGCCGGCTGATGGGTACGGCCGGTTTGCTGCTTACCTTTGCGCTGTTGTTGTGGGTGTTCCGCAGCGTGCGGGTGTTTTGGCTGGTGCTGCCGCTGGCGGCGGGTATGCTCGCCGGATTGGCGGCGGCTCTGCTGGTGTTCGGCGAAGTGCATATCCTCACCATCGTAATCGGCACCAGTTTGGTGGGGATGTTGGTGGATTTTCCGCTGCATTGGCTGGCGCCTTCGGTGTTCGGCACGGTGGCACACCGTTATGCGCGTTCAGACGGCCACGATTGGCAGGCCGAACCTGCCATGCGCCATGTGCTGCCCACGTTTGCCGTGAGCCTGCTGATAACGGTGGCGGGTTATGCGTTTCTGTGGTTCACGCCCTTGCCGGTGTTGCGGCAGACGGCGGTGTTTTCCGGTTTTGCGCTGTTGGGCGCGTTCGGCGCCACCGTGTTGTGGCTGCCGCCGCTGTTTGCGCGCTACCAAGCTAAAAGCGTGCCGTTTACCGGCCTGGTGGAACGGCTGTATGCCTTGTCGGCGCGCATGAAAATCCGCCTGCACCGCCGCGGCTGGTGGCTGGTGGGCGGCATACTGCTGGCGGTGGGGCTGTGGCGCAGCAATTGGCACGACGATATCCGCCAATGGGTGAACATGCCGCCGGCGATGCTGGCCGAAGCGCAGAAAATCGGCGGGCTTTCCGGCACCGATTTCGGCAGCCGTTATCTGGTGGTGGAAGCCGGCAGCGAAGATGAATTGTTGCGGAAAAACGCCGAAGTCGGCCGTGCTTTGCAGCCGTTGGCGGCGCAGCAGAAACTGGCCGGCATCCAGTCGCTTGACCAATGGCTGCTGCCGGCGGCCGAGCAGCAGAAACTGCAAAACCGTCTGCGCGAATTGGCGAAGCTGCCGGAAAACTGGCAGCCGATGCGCGAAATCGGCGTGCCGCGGCAGACCGTGCGCAATGCTTTGAACCAGGCCGCCGCCGCGCCGCCGCTCACGCTTTCAGACGGCCTCAAACCCGCGCTGGCCGAAGCCTGGCGGCCGCTTTACTTGGGTGAGGCCGCCCCCGGCCGTTTCGCCTCGATTATCCGCCTGAACGGCTTAAACGACGCGGCGGCGGTTCAGGCGGGCATCAAAGGCTTGGCGGGCGTGCACTGGGCAGACAAGCGCAGCCATCTGAACGAATTGTTCCGCCACACCCGCAATCAGGCGGCTTGGCTGAAACTGGCTTCTTATGCCTTGGCCCTGCTACTGTTGTGGCGAATGTTCGGCATCAGGCGCGGTATCACGGTGCTGGCGGTGCCGCTGGCCGCCGCCGTGGGCACGGTGGCGGTGCTGGGCTGGGCGGGCATTCCCGTCAGCCTGTTCGCCATGTTCGGCCTGCTGCTGGTTTCCGCCATCGGCGTCGATTACGCCGTGTATGCCGTTGCCGCCAAACACAGCGCCCCCGCCCGTTTGGGCGGCATGCTGCTGGCGGCGCTCACCACCGGTATTTCGTTTGTATTGCTGGGCATGAGCAGCACGCCCGCCGTGGCGGCGTTCGGCATCACCGTGGCGGTGGGCACGGTGTTGAACCTGTGGCTGGCGGGTTGGCTGTTGGAGGAGAAATAACGAAAAGCCCCGCAGATTGCTCGGCGGGGCGGTAAGCTCGCGTTTGAAAGGGTATAACACTGTTTCCAGTCCATCGATCCAATCAAACTAACGGAGATTATTTTATGTGGCTGGCCATACTTTGTCAACGATTGATGAAGTGTTTACAAAATATCAGGAAAATTTGGCTTGATCATTTTAAAATGATAATGGAATAGATAATTAATATTCAGGCCTATAAAGAGGAACACATGGAATTACAATCAGAAATACGGCAAGCTTTATCTGATGAACGGTTTGGTAGATATTTAACTGCGTGTAGTAATAATGTCGAGAAAGCATGTACGCTTTATCTTTGGAATATGCAAGTCAGTAGCGCATTTTTTCCGTGGTTGAGTGTGGCGGAAGTGGTGTTGCGGAATAGAATACATTTATCTTTAAGTCAAGTACATGGATCTGAATGGCCGTGGAGTATGGGTTTTGAGCGGACATTACCACAGCGAAGACAAGGTTTTAATCCAGTTGAAGAGTTGCAGCACAGTAGAAGAGGATACGATACAGACCAAACTGGGAAAGTCATTGCCGATTTAAAGTTCGCTTTTTGGCAGCAAATGTTGAAGGCAAATCAGGAACGGCCTTTATGGAACGGATATCTATTTACTGCTTTTCCCAATTTGGATCGTACTTTAAGTGTTAGAGACAATCGTGAGACTGTATATCAGCGTGTCGATAAAATTAGAGAGTTGAGAAACCGTATTGCACATCACGAACCTATATTCAATCGTGATTTGAAGGATGATTATCAAAATATTATTAAACTGATTGGTATATGTCATTCACAGGAGTTTATTGATTGGCTT
Source organism: Neisseria sp. (assembly GCF_030530745.1). Taxonomy (GTDB): domain Bacteria; phylum Pseudomonadota; class Gammaproteobacteria; order Burkholderiales; family Neisseriaceae; genus Neisseria. Next base: position 58,844 of record NZ_JAUMUI010000012.1, read on the forward strand.
AAACAGGGTCAACAGGTGGGTCGGCAACCATTGTTAGAATTTTTCTTAAGCAATAAACCATAATTGAAAGAAATATCATGTCATTATCTCATCAATTCGATATCGCCGTGATCGGCGCAGGCCCTTCCGGCTCGGTGGCGGCGGCCTTACTCAACAAAAAAGGCTTCAAGGTGTGCGTGCTCGAGAAGCAGCATTTTCCGCGCTTCGTGATTGGCGAGAGCCTGTTGCCGCACTGTATGGAAATGCTTGAAGAAGCGGGTTTTTTAGAAGCGGTAGAAGCCGAGCCTTCGTTTCAGTTTAAAAACGGTGCGGCATTCACCTGGGGCAGCCGCTACACTTATTTCGATTTCACCGATAAGTTTTCAGACGGCCCGGGCACTACGTTTCAGGTACGCCGCGCGTTGTTTGACAAAATTTTGATTGACGAAGCGGCCAAACAGGGTGTGGAAGTGCGTTTCGGCCACGGCGTAACCGCGTTTGACGACAGCGGCGAGGAGGCGGTGTTGAGCGTGGAAACCGACGGCGGCGAAACCTACCGCCTCAACGCCCGTTTCGTGCTCGATGCCAGCGGCTACGGCCGCGTGCTGCCTCGCTTGTTGGACTTGGAAACCCCTTCCGACCTGCCGCCGCGCACCGCCCACTTCACCCACATCGAAGACAACATCACCAATCCGAAATTCGACCGCAACAAAATCCTGATCACCACCCACCCGCAGCACCGCGACGTGTGGCTGTGGACGATTCCGTTCGGCGACAACCGCTGCTCCATCGGCGTGGTCGGCACGCCCGACAAACTGGCCGGCGATTCGGAAACCGTGCTGAAAAAATTCGCGCTCGAATGCCCGATGCTGGCTGAAGTGCTGGAAAACGCGGTGTGGGAAAACGAATTTCCGTTCCGCAGCATACAAGGCTATTCGGCCAATGTGAAATCTTTATACGGCAAGCGTTTCGCGCTCTTGGGCAACGCTTCCGAGTTTCTTGATCCGGTGTTTTCGTCGGGCGTAACCATCGCCATGCACTCGGCCAAACTGGCGGCCGACCTGCTGGCCAAACAGCTGAACGGCGGCGGAGCCGACTGGCAGCGCGAGTTTGCCGAACCGCTGATGCAGGGCGTGGATACGTTCCGCACTTATGTAACGGGCTGGTATGATACCCGCTTCCAAGACGCCATTTACGCGCCCGACCGCAGCGCCGACATCAGCCGCATGATTTCGTCGATTCTGGCGGGCTATGCGTGGGATACGGCCAACCCGTTCGTGGAAAAACACGCCCGCCGCTTAGACGCGCTTGCCGCGATGGTGGGCAGGCAGGCGCTGGTTTGATGCGTTTTGTTTAACCGGCCTGCGGCCTGAAAACCGTTTCAGGCCGTCTGAAAGAGGAGTTGTATATGAACAAACACCTGATTGCCTTAACCGCCGCATTCGTGCTCGCCGCGTGCAGCAGCGGCGTGCCCAAACCGCAAACGCTGCCGCAGTTTCAAAGCGGCGGCGGCTGGTTCCAGCTCGAGCAGCGCGATGCCGCAGGCAATGTTGTTCAAAGCAGCCTGCTGGCGGTAGAGCAGGGGGCAGACGGCGTGCGCTTCGTGCAAACCGATCCGCTGGGCGCGCCGCTGTCGCGGCAGGTGTTAAGCAAAAAAGGCTGGCGCAACGACGGCTTCGTGATGCCCAACGCCTCCGCCCGCCGCCTGTTTGCCGCCATGCTGCCGCTGTTTGCCGCCGACGGTGCTGCGGTTTACCCGGGCTTGCAGCGCAGTCGTGCCGAAAACGGCGAATGTTTCAGCCAAAAGGGCCGCACATTGTGGTGTAGCGCACAAACCGGCAACCGCTGGCTGGTAACGTTCCCCGACCAAACGAAATGGTCGGTGGTGCCGATTCGGGACGATAGTGAATCCAATTACTTCGGTACAAGGCAGCAAGCCGAAGACAGTACAGATAGTACGGCAAGGCGCAGCAACGCCGTAACGGAGTAAGTGGATTCACTATAACCCGCCGTTTGTATGGCGGCTGTTATGCGCCGCACCGTGCCGGACGATTATCTGAACAATCAAATATATATGAATACACCCGTTTATCTCTCACCTCCTGCCGTTACCAGCGCATTGGGCGACGGCTTGGCCGCGCATATCGACGCCCTGTTGAACCCCGCCGCCGGTTCGCCGTTAACGTTTTCCGACCGGTGGGTCAACGGCAAAACCTACGCTTTCGGAGCAGTTAAACACGGGCTGCGGCCGTTTCCGCAAGATTTGCCCGCCTTGTTTTGCAGCCGCAACAACCAGTTGCTTTGGCACGCGCTGGCGCAAATCGAACCGCAAATCGAGGCAGCCAAAGCACGTTTCGGTGCGGGGCGGGTAGCCGTTGTGTTGGGCACTTCAACCAGCGGCGTAGATGAAAACATCGAAATGTTCCGGCAGGTGTCGCAGGGTGCGGCGTGGCAGGAAGTAACGTTCAAGCAGGCGCAGCAACGAATGGATGCGCCTGCGGAATTCGTGGCCGAAGTGTACGGCCTGAAAAACCTGAATTATGTGGTTTCCACAGCCTGCACATCGGGGGTGCGTGCCCTGATCAGCGCCGCCCGCCTGCTGCGCGCGGGTTTGTGCGATGCCGTGGTGTGCGGCGGGGCGGATACGCTGTCACCGTTAACCATCAACGGCTTCGCTTCGCTGGAAGTGCTCTCGGACGGGCTGGCCAATCCGTTTTCGGCCAACCGCGACGGTATCAATATCGGCGAAGCCGCCGCCGTATTCGTGATGACGCGCGAAGCAGGTTTTTCTAACGGCCTGCCGCTGCTCGGTTACGGCGCCAGCAGCGATGCCTATCATATGTCGTCGCCCCGTCCCGACGGTTTGGGCGCGGTGCAGGCGTTTCAGACGGCCTTAACCCATGCCGGCGTGCGTGCGGCCGACATCGGTTGGATCAACCTGCACGGCACCGGCACGCAGCATAACGACAGCATGGAAAGCATCGCCGTGAACGAAGTGTTCGGCAGCACCACGCCTTGCACCTCCACCAAACCGCTTACCGGCCACACCCTAGGCGCCGCCGGCGCGATTGAGGCCGCCTTTCTCTGGGGCATGGTCAGCCGCGAATACAACCCAGAGGGCAGGCTGCCGCCGCAATTGTGGGACGGCACGGCCGACGAAGCCCTGCCGCGCATCGGCTTAACCGGCCGCGAAAGCCGCTGGCCGCACGGCCGCCGCATAGGCGCCAGCTCGTCGTTTGCTTTCGGCGGCAGCAATGCAGTGCTGGTTATCGGCGAATAATGCCAGAAGGCAGCCATATCAAGCAGGCCGTCTGAAACGTTTCAGACGGCCTGCTTGTTTTATCTGCCCCGGCAATTTTCCGTATTCAAGCCGTTTTAATTCCTGTTTTAAAATTCCAACAGCCTGTCTACCGAATAAACCGTTTGTCATAATAAAATGATTTTGTCATTAACTTTGGTGTAAAGTCATACGGAAAATTCTAACTGCCCGTTTTTAAATCCACCAGGTGATTTCTTATGAACAAACGCTTTTATCGTATCATTTTCAATAAAAAGCGCGGCTGTATGATGGCCGTTGCAGAAAACACCGCCCGCGAAGGCAAAAATACGCAGGACGGCGGGGCAGAGGGGGCGGCGCCCGCTTTAACCGCAAAATGGGCGGAGCTGCCGAAACTGGCGCTTTTCCTGGTATTGGCAGGCAGTATCGGTTTTGCCCGGGCACAGATTGTTGCAGACAAGGGCGCGCCCGCAGGACAGCGGCCGGTTGTGCTTAAAACCCGCGACGGTGCGCCGCTGGTCAATATCCAAACGCCCGATGCCAAAGGTTTGAGCCACAACCGCTATACGCAGTTTGATGTCGGCGGCAAAGGCGCGGTGCTGAACAACAGCCGCAGCGCCAACCCTTATCTGGCCAAAGGCACGGCCCAATTGATTTTAAACGAAGTCCGTTCCAATAATCCGAGCAGGCTCAACGGCATCATCAGCGTTGAAGGCACCAAAGCCGATGTGGTGGTTGCCAACCCCGCCGGTATACAGATCAACGGCGGCGGCTTTAAAAACGCCCGCCATGCGGTGGTAACGACAGGTATGCCGGTTTTCAAAAACGGCACGTTCAGCGGGCTGGACGTACGCAAGGGCACGGTTACGGTGGAAAGCGGCGGGTTCGACAGCCGCGGTGCCGACTATACCGAAATCCTTTCCCGTTCGCTTGCCGTGCAGGGTAAAATCCATGCATCCAACCTGATTGCTTCTACGGGGGCATACAGGGCGGATTACCAAACGGGGGAAACCGCCGCCGGCACTGCAGAAGGAACAAAACCTGCCGCAGCCATCGACACGGCCGCTTTAGGTGGCATTTATGCAAACAGTATCATGCTGATAGCAAACGAAAAAGGAGTGGGTGTGAAAAATGCGGGAACGCTGCAGGCGCAGCGGCAGCTGACGGTAACCTCCGCCGGCCGCATAGAAAACCGCGGCAATATCCGCACCACTGCCTTAAGCACCCATTCCCTCCCCACTTATCTTGGCCTGGAAGCAACCGGAAGCGGCAGCGCGGGTGCGGTTGTTTCAGACGGCGGCAGAATCGAGAGCAGGGGGCTGCTGGTAATAGAAAGCGGTGAAGACATCGGCCTGCGCAACAATGCCGTGGTGCAGAATACGGGCATGGCCCAAACCGGCCTGATACTGGATGCAGGCCGCAACCTGGTTATAGAAAACTCGGCAGCCGTAAACAACCATAACGGATCCGTCGGCCTGAGCGCCGGTGCGAAAACAATTGTCAGAAATTCCACTGTCCGTTCCGGCACTGTTATCTACAGCAGCAGCAAAGCCGACACCGCCATACAGGCAGGCGGCAGACTGGATGCAAAAAACAGCGTAACCCTGCTTTCCAACCGCAATATCGGCATTGAAGGCGGCATCAGTGCCCAAACGGGCAGCATACATATCGAAGCGGCCAAACCCCCGAGCCTCGCGGCAAACTCGAACCCGTCGGATATCACTTTAAACAACGGCAGCCTCAACGCCGCCCGCAATGTGGTGCTGTTGGCAGAAAACAATATCAATGCCCGGACAGGGGCGGTGAAATCGGCAGGAAATCTTTATATGCACGCCGATAAGAACCTCAACCTCACTGTTGATTCGGCTCTTCCTGCGGGTTTGAAAGACATCAGCCTGAAAGCGGCGGAACAGGCGGCGGTCAAATCGGCGGCCCAAACATTGGCGGCTGCCGGCAGCTTGGCCGTTGAAGCGGGAAACATCGAAATCGGCAACACCCACCTTAAGGCCGCTTCCGGCAGCCTGACCCTCAGTGCCGCTAAAGGCGGCATCCGCCTGAATGCGGGCGGCGGGCAGGGACTCCGTTTGGAAGCGGGGCGCGATATCGAAGCTGCCGCCACGGCAGGAAACATCGTTTCAGACGGCCTTTATGCCGCCGCACGGCAAGGGCATGTTTCCATATTGGCCTCCGGCAATGCCGATTTGAACGGTGAAACCCACCTTAACGGGCAAACCGGCGTTTATGCCGGATCGGTTGGCAGGGGCCGTCTGAAAGCCGTCAATACAGACATTCATGCGGCATCGGGCGGTGTGGAGCTGCTCTCGGGCGGCAGCCTCGAATACGGCGGCGGCGCGCGGCGCAACACCGTTGCCGGCAGCCATATCAGTGCTGCAAGCAAAAACGGCGATACCGTTTTGCGCAACGTGTACCTGAATGCCAAGGCCGGCGCACTGAACATTAACGCAGCCAAAGAGCTGGGGCTGTATAACGTTCAGACGGCCTCGGCGCACAATACCGTTTTTTCCGCCTCGGGCGCCAAAGCATATCTGAACGGGGTTGATGCCGAATCAGGCAGGCATATGGCCGTAAGCAGCAAAGGCCAGGTGCTGCAGAATACGGGGCAGCCTTCCCGCAACAGCCTGAAAGCCGCAGGCGTACTCTCCATACAGGGCGGCTGGTGGAACCATGCCAACAACAGCCTGATGCAGGGCGGTGCCGTCAGCCTGAAATCCGAGCACAGCTCCGTCAACCTGTCCCCCACCGCCGACGTTAAAGCCGTATCCAACCCGGTATTGCGCAATGATGCAGCCCTGAAAAACCTCGACGGCAGCCTCAACATCGAAGCCGGGCAGCAGGTATACCTGCACCCGGGCAAAACCATCAGTGCCGACGGCGATATCGGCATCAAAGCCGCCGGCAGGCTGACCCTTGCGGGCAGGGGCGGCAGCGGCGGCAACCCGTCGGCACAGGTTTCCACCCTGTCGGCCAAAGGCGGCATCCGCATGGCGGCGGGCGAAGTCGGCATTCACGGGGCGGGCGTTTATGCGGGCAAAGACCTTTCCATCACCTCCCGTCAGGGCAAACTGGAAATCAGGCCGGTGAAAAACACGTTTGACGGGCTGATTCCGGCAGAAAGGGTGGGTGAGATGCTGCAGGACATACATGAAATCAGCGTGCAGACCGAGCAGCTCAAAAGACACAACCTTGCCGCCAACCTGCTGCGCATCCGCGACCTCAACAATGAAAAAATCCGCCTGATATTTCAGACCCGGGCCGTCAATAAGGAAGTGAAAGGCCACAAACCCAGGGGCAGCGAGCACAAACGCCCGGTGCTTAACGGGCAGAACGTCAGCCTGCTTTCGGCTCAGGGCATCGATATAGCCGCCGCCGACATTACGGCCGAAAAGCGGCTGGAAATCCATGCCGCCGGCCTGCTGCCGCAGCAGCAGGGTAAAACGCCCGCCTCCGTTGCCGTTACCGGCGCAACCGACACCTATGAAACCGGCCGGTCCCATTTCAAAAGCCATTACGACAAAGCCGTCCTCAACAAACCTTCGCGCCTTACCGGCAAGCAGGGCGTAAGCATCAGCGCGCCCTTCGGGCATGCGGATGCCCGCATCGACATCAGCGGCAGCAAAATCAGCGCCCCGAACGGCAGCATCGGCATCGAAGCGTTCGGCGGTGTTGTCTTCGGCTATAACGAAGACAACGTTTTCACCTTTCTTAAAACCAAAGGCAAAGGCGGCGGCATCATCCGCAAAACCTCTTTCAACGAAGACCACAACCACCTGATTTCACCCGCCCCAGCCGTTTTGTCGGCAGGTTCGGGCATTACGGTGAAGTCCGGCGGCAACATTGATGCCTATTCCACCCGCTTCAACGCCCCTGCCGGCCGCATCGGGCTGACGGCGGGCGAAGAGCTGAACCTGCTGTCGGTGCAGCAGCGCCAGCACCGCCACTACGAAACCACCCGCAGCAGCCGCCTTCTCGGCATCAAAATCAAAAACAGGGATTACAGCCGCAGCGAATCGAACGAAACCGGGCTGGCGGTCAAAGTAACCGCCAAAGGCGTCAACACCCGCTCGGGCTGGGATACCGTTTTGGAAGGCACCGAATTCCAAACCGGGCTGGGCGGTGCGAAAATTGAAGCGGGCGTGGGCGAAAAAGCCCGCGCCGGGGCACGGGTTATCCTCAAAGGCATCACCGACTGCGTCGCCGTCGAAGAAAACAGCCGCTCCGCCTCCGCCGTATGGCAGCGCACGGCAGGCAGCGGCAGCATTTCCGAAAGCCTGAGGCTGCCCCGGTTCGAAGGCCCCGCCGCCCCCGTGCTGACCGCGCCGGGCGGCTATCTTGCCGATATTCCCAAAGGCCGTCTGAAAGACGAAATCGCCAAACTGGCGGCGCAGCCCGGCTACGGCTACCTGAACCGGCTTCAGACGGCCAAAAACACCGACTGGA
>NZ_JAUMUI010000044.1 GCF_030530745.1 Neisseria sp.
TTGCCTTGCATACGCGGTTTTTGCCTCAAAAAACCGCTTCGCCGGTCAATTGTCAGCAGACCCTAATGTGTTTTACGGTTGTTCGGCAGGCATAATGCCCGCTCTAACGCAAAAAAGCCTGTCTGAAATTTTTCAGACAGGCCTTGCCTTTGCCGTAACAAATGGGAGGTGCTTGGGTTTAACCCACTTTATCCCCCGGCTGTGCGCCTTCGTCCGCATCAAGCAAACGCAGCTTGCCGTCAGCCGTGGCGGCGCTCAGAATCATACCCTCGCTCATACCGAATTTGGCCATTTTGCGCGGGGCGAAGTTGGCCACGGCAATCACCATGCGGCCGTTCAGTTCGGCGGGGTTGGGATAAGAAGCGGCGATGCCGGAGAAAATCACGCGTTTTTCGAAGCCGAAATCAAGGTCGAATTTCAAGAGTTTGGTACTGCCTTCCACGGCTTGGCAGTTGATCACTTTGGCCACGCGCATGTCGATTTTCATAAAGTCGTCGAAACTTGCCTGTTCGGCAACGGGGGCGAATTTGCCCTCTTCGGCAGGCGCGGTTTCGGCAGAGGCCGTCTGAATACTTTGTTTGTTGGCTTCGATTAAGTTGTCCACTTGCTGTTGCTCCACTCGTTGCATGAGGTGTTCGTATTTGTTGATGGTGTGTTCGCCCAAGGTTTGGCGCGTGTTGGCCCAAGTGAGTGCATTCACGTTCAGGAACTTGGCGGCATTCGCGGCCACATTCGGCAACACGGGCGCGAGGTAGGCGGTGAGCATGGCGAAGGCGTTGATGAGTTCGCTGCACACTTGGTGCAGGCGCGTTTCTTGGCCTTCCTGTTTGGCCAGTTCCCACGGCTTGTTGGCATCCACATATTCGTTCACGGCATCGGCCAGCGCCATGATGTCGCGTAGGGCTTTGGCGTATTCGCGGGTTTCATAGTCGGCGGCTATCGTTTCGGATTGGGCGGCAAGTTGTTGCAGCAGCGGGCTGCCGGAAACGTCTTTCAGACGGCCTTCAAAACGCTTGGCGATGAAACCCGATGCGCGGGCGGCGATGTTCACATATTTGCCCACCAAATCGCTGTTGACGCGGGCGATAAAGTCGTTCAGGTTCAAATCGATGTCTTCGATTTTGCTGCCCAGTTTGGCGGCGATGTAGTAGCGCATCCACTCGGGGTTCAGGCCTTGGTCGAGATAAGATTTGGCCGTGATGAAGGTGCCGCGCGATTTCGACATTTTTTGGCCGTCCACGGTTAAAAAGCCGTGTGCGAACACGCCCGTCGGGGCGCGGTGGCCGGAAAACTCAAGCATCGCAGGCCAGAAGAGCGCGTGGAAATAGAGGATGTCTTTGCCGATAAAGTGATACATCTCGGTTTGGCTGCCGGCTTTGAAGAATTCATCAAAATCCACGCCGATGCGGCCGCACAGGTTTTTAAACGAGGCCATATAGCCCACGGGCGCATCCAGCCACACATAGAAATATTTGCCCGGCGCGCCGGGGATTTCAAAGCCGAAATAGGGAGCGTCGCGGGAAATATCCCAGTCGGAAAGGCCGCCTTCGCCGTTTTCGTCGGGGTGCAGCCATTCTTTCATTTTGTTCAACGCTTCGGGCTGCAAGTGTTGCTGTACGCGGCTGTCTGAAAGGGTGGTGCTGCCCGCTGTCCACTGTTTCAGATAATCGGCGCATTCACCCAGTTTGAAGAAGAAGTGTTCTGTTTCGCGCAGCTCGGGTTTCGCGCCCGACACGGCGGAGTAAGGATTAATCAGCTCGGTGGGCGAATAGGTGGTGCCGCAGCTTTCGCAGTTGTCGCCGTATTGGTCTTGCGCGTGGCATTTGGGGCATTCGCCTTTCACGAAGCGGTCGGGCAGGAACATTTGTTTTTCGGGGTCGAACAGTTGTTCAATCGTGCGGCTCTCGATTTTGCCGTTCTCTTTCAGGGCGCGGTAGATTTGTTCGGAATAGGCTTTGTTTTCAGGGGAATGGGTGCTGTAATAGTTGTCGTAGCCGATGAAAAAGCCCGTGAAGTCGGCCAGATGCTCGGCGTGAACCTTGTCAATCAGCGCTTCGGGCGTGATGCCCTGTTTTTGCGCCGCCAGCATGACGGGCGTGCCGTGGGTGTCGTCGGCGCAGCAGTAGTAGCACTCGTGGCCGCGCAGTTTTTGAAAACGCACCCAGATGTCGGTTTGGATATGCTCGACCATATGGCCCAAGTGGATGCTGCCGTTGGCATAGGGCAGGGCGGAGGTAACGAGGATTTTGCGTTTGGTCATGGTTTGTGCTTGAAAAAACGGGAATTTATAAAGTGTGGGATTATAGCGTATAAAATGCGCCAAAGGCCGTCTGAAAAATATTCAGACGGCCTTTGGGGGTGAAAAGAGGGCTGGTTTTAATTCAGGTGCTGTAGTCGGCATTAATCCTGATATAGCCTTCGGAAAGGTCGCAGCCGTAGGCTGTAAATGCCCCTTGGCCGATATTCAAATCTACCGAGATGAGGATGTTTTTTTCTTGCAGATAAGTTTTAACTGCTTTCAGCCCTGCTTCGTCCAGCTGCCGGGGGTAGGTTTCGATGCCGCCGAAACTGATGCTGACCTTTTCCGGAAGAATGTCATCATCCTCTTCGCATTTGCCGACAGCCATGGCCACCCGCCCCCAGTTCGGATCTTCTCCGTGTATTGCGGTTTTGACCAGCGGGGAATTAACAACGGCCTTGGCAACACGCTTGGCTTGCGCACTGTCTCTCGCCCCCGTAACCGCAACTTCCAATGATTTGCAGGCACCTTCGCCGTCTGAAGCGATCATGCGCACCAGTTCAAGGGCTGTGTCGTAGAGTGCCGCTTCAAACTCCACGGGGTCGGCTTCTCCCGCCAGCCCGTTGGCCAAAATAGCGGCGGTATCGCTGGTTGAGGTATCTGTGTCGATGCTGAGGGCATTGAAGGTTTTTTCGACAACCCTCCGAAACATATCATCCAGCAAAACCGGATCGATTTTGGCATCAGTAAAGAAAAAGGCCAGCAGTGTCGCCATATTCGGTTCAATCATTCCCACCCCTTTGGCAATACCGGCCAGGCAGGCATTGCCGACTTTTCGTGCGGAATATTTGGGGTGTGTGTCGGTGGTCATGATGGCGGCGGCGCAACGCCCGAAATCCGCAGGCTGCAGGGAAGGGTTGCCGGCAAAGAAAGCACGTATTTTTTCCATCGGATAGCGGCGGCCGATTATCCCCGTAGACGCTATCAGCAATTCTTCAGGGTCGGCGTTTGCCGCCTGCCCCAAACGTTCCCGTATTTCCCGGGCATCGGCCAATCCTTCGGCACCGGTGGCCACATTGGCATTGCGGGCAATAACGATTACCCCGCGTGCCTTTTGCTTTTTGGCGGTTTCGCGGGATAAAACAACGCTGGGGCCTGCAAAGCGGGATTGCGTAAACATGGCGCTTACACATGCAGGTTTTTCAGAGATAACGGCGATAAAATCATCGTTTTCATCTTTAATGCCCAAATTGGCGATAATGTTTTGAAAACCTTCCGGCTGTATTTTTATACTGCTCACGGTTAAATCCTCTCGGGGTTTATGGAAACAACTTTCCCTTATTTTTGAAATAAGCAGCAGGCGCAGTCCAATATCTTTCAGGCGGCCCCTCTATAATTGTGCCACCTGCCTACCAAGCCGCATAAAACATGGTTTTCGCCAGCAGCACAATCATCACCATTTGGAAAAACACCGCCCGATGGATATATTTCGACCATGCCGCCGTGAGCGTGCCGCGCCGCATTTTGGTAACGGCAATCAGAAAATGCGCCAACACGCCGAAGGCCAGCAGCACCTTCAAACACAGCTGGGTGTTGAACGGCGCGGCAAACGGTGCGGCGAAAGCGGCGGCATAGCGGTGCGCCATCGCCAGCCCCGACAAAAACACGCCGCCCACCACCCACGGCATCACCCGCACGGCGCGCCGCATAATGGCTTTTTCTACCGTTTTTCTTGATTCCTTCGGTACATCTTTGCCGTGTATGGCCGATAAAACCAAAGTTTCAAAGAAAACACCGCCCACAAAAACAATGGCGCAAAACAAATGTATGATATGTGCAACAGAATAAACGCTCATAAAATATAATTTCAAACTTTTGTTCAGTTTTAAAACTCTTTACCCCTGCCGATATATCATTATCCGTATCCTATGCCATACTGCAGGCGCTCTTAACAGGGAATCCCGTCCTTTTCAGGATTTTCCCGCAATATAACACCTTTTTTAAGGAGGACAACATGAAATCAACCATCGTTAAAGCCATTGCCCTGCTGGCCGTTGCCGGTTCTCTCACTGCATGCGAAAGCATGAACCGTACCCAGCGCAACACTGCTGCCGGCGCCGTTATCGGCGGCGTGGCCGGCAACATGATCGGCGGCGACACCGGCTCCACCCTCGGCGGTGCAGCCTTGGGCGGCGTGATCGGCAGCCAGGTAAAACGCCGCTAACCTGCCCGGCTATAACCTGAAAAGGCCGTCTGAAAATGTTTCAGACGGCCTTTTATTTTGATTTTAAAGAAATAATCCAATAGTTTCATACACTTTTCCCCGCAGAGCCTTGAACGCCCGTGCCGCATCATTTAAGCTTGGGGCCGTCTGAAACCCCAACACAAAGGAGCCTGATATGCCGATTACCACCCGCACCGTGGAATACGCCACCGCCGGTGGCCTCACCCTGCAAAGTTACCTGTGCCTGCCCGAACACGCCGTCGGCAGTCTGTCGGGCATATTGGTGGCACCCGAATGGTGGGGTTTGAGCGTGCACGCCAAACGCGCCGCCGAACGCTTGGCCGAACAGGGCTATGCCGCGCTGGCGATGGATTTATACGGCGGCGCCCGCCTCACCGATGATGCCGCCCAAGCCAATGCCTGGATGACCGAAGCCCTTGCCGACCCCGCCGTGCTGGCCGAGCGCACCCGTTTGGGCTTGCAAGCGCTGGCCGCGCAGCCCGAAGTGGACGGAAACCGCATCGGCGCCATCGGTTTCTGCTTCGGCGGCCGCGTGGTGCTCGATATGGCGCGCCGCGGCGACGATTTGAAAGCCGTAACCAGCTTCCACGGCATTCTCGCCACGCCCGAGCCTGCCCGCGAAGGTTTTATCAAAGGCGAACTGCTGGTCGAACACGCCGGTTTGGATACGATGGTAACGATGGATGCGGTGGAAGCCTTCCGCAAAGAAATGGATAACGCCAAAGCGCGCTACCATATCGATGTGTTCCCTTATGCCAAACACGGTTTCACCAATCCGCAGGCCACCCGCAACGGTGAGAAAAACGGCGTGGATTTGGCCTATAACGAAGCCGATGCCGAAGTGGCGTGGCAGAATATGCTGAACCTGCTGGAACGCACCCTGTAACCGGGTTGCACCGTTTTACGGTATCAGGCCGTCTGAAATCCCTTGTACCGGGGTCTGTTTCAGACGGCCTGATTTGCTTTAAATATCCTGAACAGGCGAACTTGCGCCGTCTGTGCCGGAAACTTCAAATATTTCCGGCTATTGTTTGGCACGCGCATCGCGCGAGGCCTGCCAGGCAGCGTTTAAACGGCGGCCGGCCGCTTCAAGCGCGCTGTCGGCCTGCGCTTTTTTGGCGGTTTCTTCCTGCAGCTCGCCCTGCATCTTGGCAATATCGGCTTCGGCCTGCTTAATGCGAGATTGGGCGCCGGCAATGTCCGACTGCAGCGAAGCGATGCGGCTGCCGCTGTTGTGCTGCGCCCTCAGGGCGGCGCGGTAGGCGGCCTGTGCGCTTAAGAGTTCGTCGGAAACGGTATCGGCCTGTGCGAACGGGGCGGTGAGTAAAAAAGCGATAATGGTCAGTTTTTTCATCAAGTTTCCTTTTCAGCTGAGACAGCGCCGTTTATGGCGGCAGAATTTAGGTTTATTTGGGGGAAACCCCGTCCGAATCAGGGCAGCACGTGGGGTGATGTGGTGCTTTAATGTGGCGCCCTGTGTGTTGAAACATAGTATTTCCTTATGCCGGCAAAACCGGCCGGCTTCGGTTATATGCGTCCGAACCGGCCTGCTTGTGTAAAAAAACAGGCATGTTGGCGGCAAAAAACCACACCCGCAAGTGTAAACCTGTTGCGGCCGGGGCGGGCGCCGTTTTTTTCAGACGGCCTGCGGGCGTGTAAAAAAACAGCGTCGGCAGAAACCGTGCCGGTAATGTGTTTTTTTGCAGCGGTTTCAGCATCTTGGTGGAGGGGCGGCCGCCCCGCATAAACCGTTCGCAACAGTTCCCGCCTTTGTGAATATGCAAAAAATCCCTTAAATTACAAACGTTAAGCGGCAGTGAAATCGTGTAATTCCGCCATTTTGACGCTTGTGGCAGGGCGCGGCCGGCGCAATACTGTATTCACGGAAGGCGCGGTTGCGCTGCCGTATTTTATCCCGATAGGAGTGAAACAATGAAAAAAGCGTTATTGACTGTTTTAGCTTTGGGTTCGGCCGCTGCGGTTTGTGCCCAACCTTTAAGCAACACATTCACAGGCCCGTCTGTGGAAATCGGTGCCGGAACCAGCAAAACCGATGTGAAAAACAGCAATCTGAACGAGAAACACAAAGCTGATATGTCCGTGCGCGGCAACTATAACGTCGAATACGGAAACAACTGGATCGGCGGTGCCGAAGTGGCCGTGAAGCCGCTGCACCGCAAAGTAGGCAGCAATGCCGCCGGTGAAATGAAACAGAAAATGGATGCTTCTGCTTCTTACGTGCAAGGCTACCGCTTCGCGCAAGATGCCATGGTTTACGGCAAAGTAGGCTACCACTACGGCCGCTTTGAAGGCGTGAACGGCCGCAGCCGCAACATGGACGGCGTGGGCTACGGCGCAGGCCTGAAATATGCGGTAACGCCCAATGTCGAAGTCGGCGGCGAATGGGAGCAGACCCGTTTCAAACGCCACGGCGACAAGGCCACCAACAACAGCTATATGGCTACCGTAGGTTACCGGTTCTAAACCGCCCTCTGGTTTTGTCCTAACCCTTCCTTTTCGGCAAACTCGTCAAAGCAAGAATAAAGGCCGTCTGAAAAACCGCTTTCAGACGGCCTTTGGTTTATGCGATAATCGGTCAAAGTTTACCGACCGCAAAACCGCCATGTTTTCCGTTTGCCCGCGCCGCCTTTTCAGCCGCGCTGCCTGCCGCAGCGGTTTTGCCGTTTTCCGACAATGCCCGTATCCACGGGTTTTTTTATGGAAAAAGGAAATGCCATGTCTAATCTGCTTTACCGTCAAAATGTGATTTCCATCTCCGATTTGAGCACGCCGCAGCTTGAATTGCTGCTGCATACCGCGCTCAAGCTTAAGGCCGAGCCGCGCAGCGATTTGCTGGCAGGCAAGTTGATAGGCTCTTGTTTTTTCGAGCCTTCGACGAGAACGCGGCTATCGTTTGAAACCGCCGTGCAGCGTTTGGGCGGCAAGGTGATCGGTTTTGCCGACGGCGCCAATACCAGCGCGAAAAAAGGTGAAACGCTGGCCGACACCGCCCGCATCATTTCCAGCTACACCGATGCGATTATCCAGCGCCACCCCAAAGACGGTGCCGCGCGCGTGCTGGCCGAGTTTTCGGATGTGCCGGTGATTAATGCGGGAGACGGCACCAACCAACACCCCAGCCAAACCCTGCTGGATTTGGTAACGATTTACGAAACGCAAGGCCGTCTGAACAATTTGAAAATCGCGATGGCGGGTGATTTGAAATACGGCCGCACCGTGCATTCGCTGGCGCAGGCGCTCAAGCGCTGGGGGTGCGAATTCGCTTTCGTGTCGCCGCCGAGCCTGGCCATGCCCGACTACATCACCGAAGAGTTGGACGAAGCCGGCTGCCGTTATCAGATTCTGCCGTCGCTCGAAGCGGCGGTGGAGTGGGCGGACATCCTTTACATGACCCGCGTGCAGCGCGAGCGTTTCGACGAGCAGGAATTTGCCAAAATCCAAGGCAAATTTAACTTGGACGCATCTATGCTGGCAGGTGCCAAAAGCAATCTGCGCATCCTGCATCCGCTGCCGAGGGTGGATGAAATCCACCCCGATGTCGATGCCACCCCGTATGCCTATTATTTCGAGCAGGCCACCAACGGCGTGTATGCCCGTATGGCGATTTTATCATTGATTCTGAACGAAGAAGTGTAAGGAGTGCGTGATGAACAAGAAGCAATATAGTGTCGAGGCCATTCAGAGCGGTACCGTTATCGACCATATCCCCGCCGGCAAAGGCTTGACGATTCTGCGCCAATTCAAGCTGCTGCATCCCGGCAATGCCGTTACCGTAGGCTTCAACCTGCCCAGCAAAAGCCACGGCAGCAAAGATATTATTAAAATTTCCGGCGTGCATCTCGATGAAAAAGCCGCCAACCGCTTGGCTTTGTTTGCACCCGAAGCCACCGTTAATGTGATTGAAGACTTTCAAGTGGTTGAAAAGCGCCACCTGAGCCTGCCGGAAACCATCAGCGAAGTGTTCCGCTGCCCCAATCCCAACTGCGCCAGCCACGGCGAGCCGGTGAAAAGCCGTTTTTATGTGAAAACCAAAGGCAGCCAAACCAAACTGAAGTGCCATTATTGCGAAAAAACCTATTCGCGCGAGTTTGTTACCGAGGCTTGACAGGCAGTTGCGGTGCGCCGTGCAAAATACAGGCGCCTCTTTCTTCCGGATACAGGCCGCAGATTGCCGCCGCCACGCTTGCCAACACCGCCGGACTTATAATATAACTCCCGTTCAACCCACTGTTTCAGACGGCCTTCACCATGAAAAAAGATCATCTCAACACCCCCGGTTTCGATGTTTGGCAGGCTATCCGCGAAGAAACCGGAGAAGCTGCGGCGGCCGAGCCGCTTTTGGCCAGCTTCCTGCACCAAACCGTTTTGCGCCACCCCACAATCGATTCGGTTTTGGCCTACCACCTTTCCAGCAAACTTTCCAGCGCCGTTATGGACGCACGCGCCCTGTTTGAAATGTATGTTCAGGCCTTGGGCAGCGATCCGGCCATTATCGAGGCCGTCAAACTTGATTTGCTGGCCTGCTACGAGCGCGACCCTGCTTGCGACGAATATTCGCTGCCTCTTTTGTATTTCAAAGGCTTTCATGCGATTCAGGCGCACCGCATCAACCACTGGCTCTACACCAACGGCCGCAAAACTTTGGCGTATTTTCTGCAAAACCGCTCGTCTGAAGTGTTCGGCGTCGACATTCACCCCGCCGCCCGTTTCGGCAGCGGCCTGATGCTCGATCACGCCACAGGCTTCGTTGTGGGCGAAACCGCCGTTCTCGGCAACAATATCTCGATTCTGCACGGCGTAACGTTGGGCGGATCGGGCAAAGAGGGCGGCGACCGCCACCCGAAAGTGGGCGACGGCGTGATGATAGGCGCCAACGCTTCGGTGCTTGGCAACATCCGTATCGGCGAGAGTGCCAAAATCGGCGCCGGCAGCGTAGTGGTGGCCGATGTAGAGCCGCACACCACCGTAGTGGGCGTGCCCGCCAAACCTACCGGCAAAGTACACAATCCCGCTGTAGAAATGGATCAGAGCATAGGCTTTATGATTTGACCGGACAATTTCGCAGCAGGCCGTCTGAAACGGTTCGGGCGGCCAGCACAGGTTCTGCAAAAAAGCCGGGCGGGATTATTTGCCGCACGGCCTTGTAAAAATACCGTCCGGCACCATATAGTACCGAATCGTTATCCCTCGAACCAACAGAAAGAAAGCTATGAGCGAAGAACTGCAACCCGTATTCAGCATTGAAAAACTGTATGTAAAAGATTTATCCCTCGAAGTGCCCCACGCGCCGGCCGTGTTTTTGGAGCAGGGCGAGCCTGAAGTAGACATGCGTGTTTCAACCGAAAGCGAAAAACTTGAAGACGGCTTTCACGAAGTAACCGTAACCGTAACCGTAACCGCCAAATTGGGCGACGAGCGCGTGATGTTTTTAAACGAAGTTTCGCAAAGCGGTATTTTCCGCTTGGAAAACATTCCTGATGAAGACGTGCAGCTTTTGCTGGCCGTTGCCTGCCCCAACATTCTCTTTCCCTACGCCCGCGAAACCGTTTCCACCACCATCACCCGAGCGGGCTTTCCGCCCGTGCTGCTGGCACCGATTAACTTCGAGGCCATGTATCAGCAGGCTCAAGAAGGCAACGCCTAACCGTTTGGCTATATAAACCGGGGCCGTCTGAAAAATTCAGACGGCCCCGGTTTATAACGGATTTAATTATAGTGGCTTAAATTTAAAAGAGGACAAGACGGCGAAGCCGCAGGCAGTACAGATAGTACGGCAAGGCGGGGCAACGCTGTACTGTTTTAAATTTCAGCCACTATACATACTGAGACCTTTGCAAAAATCCCAAAACTCCTCTAAATTCCCCCTAACGGATTCAG
>NZ_JAUMUI010000013.1 GCF_030530745.1 Neisseria sp.
GAACGCTTTGTAGAGGGCTTTCGGACGGGGGTTCGATTCCCCCCGCCTCCACCAGCATATCCGGCCTGAAAACCACCCCGGTTTTCGGGCTTTTCTTTTTAACCCGTTCGGCCGGTGTGTTTTTGCCACTCTTTCCGGCAAATGTTTTCACTATTTCGTCAATTTGCAATTTCTATGCTTGCAATGCAAACCGTTTTTATTTATATTCGTGTCTAATAATAAAACCAATTCTTATTTTAGAAGCGTAAAACAAGGAGCACGAAAATGTTTGTCTGCATCTGCAATGCCGTTACTGAGCGCCAAATCCAAGAAACCGTTGCCGCCGGTGCCAGCAGCCTGAGCGATTTGCAGGCGCAGTTGGGGGTGGCTGCCTGCTGCGGATGCTGCAGCGATTTGGCCGCTTCTTATTTAACCGGCAGCAGCGCCCAAGGCCAGAGCACGGTTACTGCGGGCATTAACGTACAAAGCTGATTTTGTTTGGTTTGTTATGATAACAGGCCGTCTGAAAATATTTTCAGACGGCCTGTTTGCTTTTGTACAATGTTTCTGCATTTTCAAACTTTCCACGTCATACTCGGGCCTGACCCGAGTATCTTTTGGCTTTCGAAAATAACAGATACTCGGGGCAAGCCCGAGTATGACGTGGAGGGTTTTGAAGAGGGCTGTATGGGTTTTGCAAAGGCTCAAGCGTTCCCTTGCGCTTCGTTGCGCAGCTCGCGGCGCAGGATTTTGCCCACGTTCGATTTGGGCAGCTCGTCGCGGAATTCGATGTTTTTGGGCACTTTGTAGGCGGTCAGCTCGGTGCGGCAGAAGGCAGTCAGCTCTTCGGCAGTGAGCGACGGGTCTTTTTTCACCACAAACAGTTTCAGCGCTTCGCCTGTTTTTTCGCTGGACACGCCGATGCAGGCCACTTCGAGCACTTTGTCGTGGTGCGCCACCACTTCTTCGATTTCGTTGGGGTAAACGTTGAAGCCCGAAACCACAATCAAATCTTTTTTGCGGTCGACCAGTTTGAACCAGCCTTTTTCGTCCATCACGGCGATGTCGCCGGTTTCGAGAAAGCCGCGCGCATCGATGGCTTTGGCGGTTTCTTCGGGGCGGTTCCAATAGCCTTTCATCACTTGCGGGCCGCGTATCCACATTTCACCGGGCTGTCCTACCGGAACTTCTTTGCCGTCGGCACCGCGCAGTTCGACTTCGGTAGAAGGCACGGGCAGGCCGATGCCGCCGCTGTAGGCGGGGATGTTCAGAGGGTTGCAGCACACGCCGGGGCTGGCTTCGGTGAGGCCGTAGGCTTCGACGATGGGGGTGCCGGTGATGTTTTTCCATTTTTCGGCCACGGCTTTTTGGGTAGCCATGCCGCCGCCGAGGGTGAGCTTGAGGGCGGAGAAATCGACTTCGGCGAAATCGGGGCGGTTGGCCATGGCGTTAAACAGGGTGTTCACGCCGATAAACACGCTGATTTTTTCTTTTTTCATATCGCCGATAAAGCTTTTCATATCGCGCGGGTTGGTAATCAGCATGATTTTGGCGGCGGCCTGGGTGAAAATCATCAGGTTTACGGTGAGTGCGAAAATATGGTAGAGCGGCAGAGCGGCAATCACCACTTCTTCGCCGGGCACGAGTTTGTTTTTAATCCATTCGGCAGCCTGCTGCATATTGGCGCAGATGTTGCCGTGGGTGAGGACGGCGCCTTTTGCTGTGCCGGTGGTGCCGCCGGTGTATTGCAGGAAGGCGGTGTCGTCGCGGGTAATACCGACGGGGGTAAAGGGTTGCGATGCGCCTTGTTTTAAGGCCGTCTGAAAGGAAATAGTATTGGCGATGCGGTATTCGGGCACCATTTTTTTGATTTTGCGCAGCACGAAATTAATCAGGCTGCCTTTGAAGAAGCCGAACATATCGCCGACGGTGGCAACGATAACGTTTTTGATTTTGGTGCGCGGCAGCACCAATTCGAGCGTGTTGGCGAAGTTTTCAAGCACGACGATGGTGGTGGCGCCGCTGTCGTTGAGCTGGTGTTTGAGTTCGCGCGGGGTATAGAGCGGGTTGGTGTTCACTACTGTTAGGCCGGCCTGAAGGGCGCCGAAGAGGGCGACGGGGTATTGCATCAGGTTGGGCATCATAATCGCCACGCGTTCGCCGCGCGGCAGTTTGAGGGTGTTTTGCAGGAACGAGGCGAAGTCGTTAACCAGCTTGGCGGTTTCGGCATAGCTAATGGTTTTGCCGAGGTTTTGGAAGGCGGGGCGGTGGCCGTATTTTTTGGCGCTTTCTTGGAATACCTGAATCACCGATTGGTAGCGCGCGGGGTCGATTTCGGCGCTTACGCCCTCTTCGTAACTGTCGAGCCAGATTTTTTCCATGATGTGTTTCCTTGTGTTGTGCAGGCCGTCTGAAAGCTTTTCAGACGGCCCGTGGCTTTATCAGGCAATGATAACGGGCTTGTCGGTTGTGGTGATGATGCCGCCGCCCAAGCAGATGTCGCCGCTGTATAACACGGCGGATTGGCCGGGGGTAACCGCCCATTGGGGTTCGTCGAACAGCAGCTCTGCGGTTTCGTTGTCGAGGTAACGCAGTTCGCACGGGGCATCGGCCATGCGGTAGCGGGTTTTGCAGGTGTAGCGGCCTTCAGACGGCCTTTCGGGCAATGTCCAGCTTAAGTCGTTCATTATTAAACTGTTGGTATAGAGCAGCGGGTGGCCGTGGCCTTGCACCACAATCAGCCGGTTTTTGCTTAAATCTTTGCCGGCCACAAACCACGGTTCGCCCGCGCCGCCGATGCCCAAGCCTTTGCGCTGGCCGATGGTGTAGAACATGAGGCCGACGTGCCCGCCCACTTTTTTGCCTTCGGGCGTAACCATGTCGCCGTTGTCGGTGGGCAGGTATTGCTGCAAAAATTCGCGGAACGGCCGCTCGCCGATAAAGCAGATGCCGGTGCTGTCTTTTTTGGCGGCGGTGGGCAGCTTGGCTTCGGCGGCCAGCCGGCGCACTTCGGGTTTTTCCAAACCGCCCAGGGGGAAAACGGCGCGCGAAAGCTGGTGCGGTTGCAGGCGGTAGAGAAAATAGCTTTGGTCTTTGTTGGCATCCCGCCCTTTGAGCAGGTAGTGCACGCCGTCGCGCACTTCTTTGCGGGCGTAGTGGCCGGTGGCAATCGCGTCGGCGCCTTGTTCGACGGCGTAGTCGAGAAAGCATTTGAATTTGATTTCGGCGTTGCACAATACGTCGGGGTTGGGGGTGCGGCCGGCGGAATATTCTTTTAAGAAATAGGCGAATACGTTGTCTTTGTATTGGGCGGCGAAGTTGACGATGTCGATGTCGATATTGAGAATGTCGGCCACGGTGATGGCGTCGAACGAATCCTGCTTGATGCTGCAATATTCGTCGTTGTCGTCGTCTTCCCAGTTTTGCATAAACACGCCGCGCACCTGATGCCCCTGCTGTTTGAGCAGGGCGGCGGTTACGGAGGAATCGACGCCGCCGGAAAGGCCGACGATGATGTTTTGGGGGGTGTTTGCTTGCATGGCGCGGATATGGGGGCGGTGCAGGGGTTATAAAAGCGTTGATTCTAGCATTTTCAGACGGCCTGAAACACCTGCAGCATTTATCGCGAACATTATCGATAGCGGGGCGGGTTATTTCAGCGCAAGGCGGTAAGGCAGATGATGCGGCTGCGGAGAACGGTTCTGCTGCTGTTTTGGCAGCCTGCAAAACCGTTTTTAAGCCAAGGTTTGATGAAAGTAAATTTATCCGCTGTGGCGGATAAATTTAACTTCCGCTACGGCGTTGCCGCGCTTTGGTTCAAAGAGAACGATTCTGTAAGCCGGGGAAGCGGCAATAGAACCGGTTCCGTACTGCTTGTACTGTCTGCGGCTTGCTGCTTGGTATCGAAATAATCGAATCCGCTATAAGCATTGGTTTTCACGCCAGCAGGCGGGCATTTTGCACCGTTGAATCCGGGCTGCGGATAACGCGGTTGCCCGATATTTTCAGACGGCCTGCAACGAAATCAGCCACGGCCTGCGGGAGAATCAGGTGTTCCGCTTCCAACACGCGCGCGGCGAGTGTGTCGGCGGTGTCGTTGTCGGACACCGGCACCGCGCCCTGTGCGATTATGGGGCCGCAGTCCAGCTCGGGGGTAACGAAATGCACGGTGCAGCCTGCGATGCGGCAGCCTGCCTCAATGGCCCGTTCGTGGGTGTGCAGGCCGGTGAAGGCGGGCAGCAGCGAGGGGTGGATGTTGATCAGGCGGCCTTCGTAATGCCGGCAGAATTCGGGCGTGAGTATGCGCATAAAGCCCGCCAATACGACCAAATCGGGTTGGTAGGCGTCGATTTTCCGCATCATGGCTTCGTCGAATGCCAAGCGGCTGTCGAAACTTTTATGGTTGAGACTGTCGGTGGCAATGTTGCGTTCCGCCGCCCAGGCCAAACCGGCGGCGGCTTCGTTGTTGCTTAACACGGCGGCGATGCGGGCATCGGGAATCTGTGCTTCCACGATGGCCTGCATATTGCTGCCCCTACCGGAAATCAGGATAACGATGTTTTTCATATTTCAGACGGCCTTTTAACTTTTAATCGGAGTGGTTGGAAAAAATAATGCCGCTGCGGTATGCAGGAAAGTGCGGCAGAAACCGGTACAGGCTTTATAACAGGCTTGAGCCGTATCAAATCTTATTGCGCTCTTCCAGCTTCGCCAGCCGTGCCTCGAAACGCTCGGTGTCGTCGCGCAGGGTATCGACTTCGCGCGACCATGCCGACAGCGTGTGTTTGTTTACCACGGGCGCTTCCGGCTCTTTGGCGAAGTCGCCGAGCTGTTCGAGTATGCTCAGGCCGATTTGCTTGGCGGTGTGGCCGGCTTTTTCGGCGCGCATGCTGATGCCGCCTGCCGCCGCATCGCCGAACAGGCGGCTTAAGTCGTTGTTGGCGTGGTAGCGCAGGCTGCCGATAAGCGGCAGCAGGGCCATGCCTAAGCCGGTGTCGCCGCTAACGGAAACATCGCCCACGCCGGGCGTTTGCCCTTGCAGCACTTTCTGCACCGCACCGGAGTTGAAGCGGATTTCGGTGTCGGCCGTGTTTCGGGCGCATTCCAAAAAGCCCTGCGCGTTAAACGTGCCGGTAATCTGCACGCCGGCGGCGTGCAGGCCGAGTGTTTTGCCTGCAAAAGCACCCAAGGCGGCTTGGGTTTCGCGGTTTTGCTGGATAAGGTGGTTGATAACGGGGAGTAGGGCGCTCATGCAAATCTTCTTTCTCGAAGGCCGTCTGAAAACGGCATTGGGGTTTCAGACGGCCTTTATATCACAATAATATCCCGGCGAAATCATCATAAACCGTATGCACGGTTTTGCCGCCGCGCCGGTCGGCTGTGTCGAACTCGGGTTCGGGCAGGCCGAGTTTGGCGGCTTCGGCGCGGTAGAATTCGTGTTTGGGCGGGTGTTGCGGCTCGACGATATTGCGTATCCGCAAACCGGCGGGCGTGGCGGCGGCTCGGTGCAGGGCGGCAACGGCGCGGCTGCGGTGCAGCATATTCACGGGTTGGTGTGCGCCGGCAAGATGCTTGCGTTTCAGCAGGCTGTGCAAAGGGTGGCGCTCGGCGCAATAGAGGCCGCCCAAACGTAAAATGTCGATATTGGCGATGCCGCTGTTTAAGAACAGTTCTTCGGCTTGGCGCACTTTGCGCGCGCTTTCGGTTTGCGGGGCGGGCGGGGTGTGTTCGCCGCATTCGCGCACGGCGCCGCCGTAAACCGAAGTGCTGCTTGCATAAACGATATGGCCGATGCCGAAATGCCGCGCAAGTTGCAGCCAGCCTGCCAGCACGGCGGGGTAGCCGGCAACGGCGGAAGGCGGCAGCAGGCAGAACCACACGGGTTTGTCTGCCCATGTCTGCCAGAAATCCGCCTGAAAAACCTGAGCATCGTTTAAATCGGCAGCGTGCAGGTCTACCGGCAGGTTGATGTCGTCGGAAGTGATTCTTCGTTTGAGCGCCGATACGCAGCTGCCGCCCTCGAACATTTTTTCGGCCAGCGGCCTGCCCAGATAACCCAGGCCGAGTATGGCGCAATCGGGTGTGTGCATTTTTCAGACGGCCTTGTGTGTGGGAAGGGTAAACAGTATATAGCTGATATATGATTTTCGATACTGTAGTGAATCCACTTACTCCGTTACGGCGTTGCTGCGCCTTAGCTCAAAGAGAACGATTTTATAAGCCGAGAAAGCAGCAACAGAATCGGTTCTGTCATGCTCGGGCTTGACCCGGGTATCCGGAATTGTTTTAGAAAAAAGAAGATACTCGGGTCAAGCCCGAGTATGACGGGTTAACAAACTGCTTTTCGATTGCAGCCGGTGTATGCAAATGCGTGTAAGTAACTCAGGCCGTCTGAAAAATATTTTTTCAGACAGCCTGTTGTTTTTAAACGGTTCCAATCAATCCGTCGGTTTAATCCGGCTTTTTAAAATGCTTGCGGCGCTCGTGCTCTTGCAGGTAGCGCTTGCGCAGGCGGATGGATTGCGGGGTGATTTCCACCAACTCGTCATCGTCGATAAACTCGACCGCGCTCTCCAGCGTGAGCTTGATCGGCGTGGTCAGGCGCACGGCTTCGTCGGTGCCGCTGGCACGCACGTTGGTGAGTTTTTTGCCTTTGAGCGGGTTGACCACCAAGTCGTTGTCGCGGCTGTGGATGCCGATAATCATGCCTTCGTAGATTTTTTCGCCGGGCGACACGAACATGCGGCCGCGGTCTTCCAGATTCCACAATGCGTAAGCTACCGCTTCGCCTTGTTCCTGCGACACCAGCACGCCGTTGTGGCGGCCGGGCATATCGGGCTTCACGGGGGCGTAGTCGTCAAACACATGGCTCATCAGCCCCGTGCCGCGCGTCATGGTCATAAACTCGCCCTGAAAGCCGATCAGGCCGCGCGCGGGGATGTGGTATTCGAGGCGGGTGCGGCCGTGGCCGTCGCTTTCCATATTGGTTAATTCGCCGCGGCGGCGGCCGAGTTCTTCCATCACCGCGCCTTGGTTGTCGTCGGGCACGTCAACGGTGAGGTTTTCATACGGCTCGCATTTTTGGCCGTCGATTTCGCGGAACACCACGCGTGGTTTGCCCACGGCCAATTCGTAGCCTTCGCGGCGCATGTTTTCCAACAGGATGGTCAGGTGCAGCTCGCCGCGGCCGGATACGCGGAAAATATCGGCGTCTGCGGTGTCTTCCACGCGCAGGGCCACGTTGGTGAGCAGCTCTTTGTTGAGGCGGTCGCGGATTTGGCGCGAGGTAACGAATTTGCCTTCGGTGCCGGCCAAGGGGCTGGTGTTGACCATAAAGTCCATCGTTAAAGTAGGCTCGTCCACGCTGAGCATGGGCAGGCCGACGGGGTTGTCTTTATCGGAAATGGTTACGCCGATGCCGATGTCTTCCAAGCCGGAAATAATCACGATGTCGCCGGCTTCGGCTTCTTCCAGCGGCACGCGCTCGAGACCCTTGAAACCCAGCAGTTGGTTGATGCGGCCTTGTGCCACCTGTTTTTCGTGGTTCATCACGGCAACCACCTGACCGGGTTTGATGCGGCCGTTGAGGATGCGGCCGATGCCGAGGCGGCCGGTGTAGTTGTCGTAGTCGAGCTGCGAAATTTGCAGTTGCAGGGTTTCGTCGGCGCTGCCTGAAGGGGGCGGGGTGTGCTTCAGAATGGTTTCAAACAGCGGGCGCATGTCGCTGCTCTCGTCGCCCTCTTCCAGTTTGGCAAAGCCGGAAAGGCCGGATGCGTAAACGATGGGGAAGTCGAGCTGTTCGTCGGTGGCGCCGAGTTTGTCGAACAGTTCGAAAGTTTGGTCGATTACCCAGCTCGGGCGGGCGGAAGGTTTGTCGATTTTGTTGATCACCACAATCGGGCGCAGGCCGAGCGCCAAGGCTTTTTTGGTAACGAAGCGGGTTTGCGGCATCGGCCCTTCTTGGGCATCGACCAGCAGCACCACGCAATCAACCATGCCCAGCACGCGCTCCACTTCGCCGCCGAAGTCGGCGTGCCCGGGGGTATCGACGATGTTGATGTGGTAACCTTCGTATTCGATGGCGGTGTTTTTGGCGAGAATGGTGATACCGCGTTCTTTTTCGAGATCGTTGCTGTCCATCACGCGCTCGTCAACCTGCTGGTTGGCGCGGAAGGTGCCGGATTGGCGCAAAAGTTGGTCGACCAGCGTGGTTTTGCCGTGGTCGACGTGGGCGATGATGGCGATATTGCGGATTTGTTTCATGGTTTCTTTAGAATTAGGAATAACTGAAAAATAACCGTGAATTATAACATGTTATTTCCGGCAGGCCTTTCGTGTTTTAAAAATTCCCGTCGGCCGGTTTGATGACTTATTAATAATTAAAGAGCCGTTACCTGATTGAACTATAAAATAAAAATAAAAATCATCATAGAAGCGGGCCGGACAGGCTGCGGATGTTGCCGGCGTATGCTCAATTAATTGGTTAAATATTGTAAATAAATAATTGAATTACGATAAATTATCAATATTAAGCGCAATAAAAATTAAAGGGAAACAAGAAATTAATTTTGGAAAGATTGTTTTTTCTGCTTCATTGTTTTTGATAATTATTTGTATTTTAAATAGAAAAATTGTAGATTCGAAATTTTTTGCTTACAATTTAAACCAAGTTCAATACACAACCCGCGCCGGTTTCAAGGCGCACCCGACACCACATGACGAAAGGACACAATCATGCAAGGCGATAAAGCTGTTATCGATTATATGAACGAACTTTTGGCAGGCGAACTGGCCGCCCGCGATCAATATTTCATCCACTCGCGCATGTATGCCGAATGGGGCTACAACAAACTGTTTGAACGCCTGAACCACGAGATGGAAGAAGAAACCGGCCACGCCGAGGCGTTTATCCGCCGCATTCTGATGCTGGGCGGCACGCCCGGTATGGTTCCGGCCAAAATCAACGTGGGTGCAGATGTGCCTGCGGCTCTGAAAGCCGATTTGAACACCGAGCTGGAAGTGCAGGCGGCACTGAAAAAAGGCATCAAACTGTGCGAAGAAAAGCAGGACTACGTTACCCGTGATTTGATGATTGCCCAATTGAAAGACACCGAAGAAGACCACGCCCATTGGCTTGAGCAGCAATTGCGCCTGATTGATTTGGTGGGTATCCAAAACTACCTGCAAAGCCAGCTGTAACAGGCCGTCTGAAAGGAGATTGTCATGCAAGGCGACCGTTTGGTTATCCGCGAGTTAAACAAAAACCTGGGCTTGCTGCTGGTTACCATCAACCAATATTTCCTGCACGCCCGCATTTTGAAAAACTGGGGTTTGGAAGAGTTGGGCGGACATTTCTACAAACAGTCTATCGTGGAAATGAAAGCCGCCGACGATATCATCGAGCGCATTCTGCTGCTTGAGGGGCTGCCCAATCTGCAAGATTTGGGCAAGCTGTTAATCGGCGAGAGCACCGAAGAAATCATTAAGTGCGATTTGACCAAAGAGCAGGAAAAACACGCCGCGCTGGTGGAAGCGATTGCATTGTGCGAAGAGAAGCAGGATTATGTTTCGCGCGATTTGCTCGAAAAGCTGAAAGACACCAACGAAGAGCATATCGACTGGCTGGAAACCCAGCAGGAACTGATTGCCGGCATGGGCTTGCCCAACTATCTGCAAACCGGGGCGCAAGAGGACTGACACACAAACCACTGCCAAATACAGCAGTCTGATTGGGCACCGCCAAACAAACGGCATACTTTCGGGTATGCCGTTTTTCTTTCGGGTTTGTTTTCAGACGGCCTGAAACCTTTGCAAAAATATTTAAGGCCGTCTGAAAGGCTTAAATCCCGCATTAGTATGGGTAGGTTGGGTCGAAGACCCAACAAAAACTTCAAGAAAATAATCATGTTGGGTTTTCAACCCAACCTACCCATACTGAACATTTCAAACGGCCTTTTATTTGCAAAAACCTCTATATAAACACATAAAAATCAACCGCTTTCCAGCCAGTCGGCCAGCAGGCCGGTATCGATATCCCAGGCCCAGATGCCGTTGCCGCTGCCGTCGAGGCCGCGCAAAAAGAGGTAGCGCACGGCGATTTTCGGCACAGGCTGCTGCCGCGAACGGAAATAGCGGGCGGCGGCGACGGCGTAAATCAGGGCTTGCAGGTAATAGTGGTGGTGCGCCACAGCTTCGTTCATGGCCGCTTGGTGGTAATCGGCGGCGGTTTGTCCGAGATGGTTGGATTTGTAGTCGATTAAGGTAACGAGGCCGTCTGAATGCAGGCACACCATGTCGATAAAGCCGTTTAAAAAACCTTTTACATCGTTGAAATCCAACAGTTGCGCGGCGGCGGCACATTCGACCGGCAGGCCGTTATCGGGGCGGGCGAACCATTGCTGCAAATGCTTGAGCGAGAAATCGTGCATATACAGCGTGAATGCCATTTCGGCGCGGCGGCGGTTGGCGGGGGTGCCGGCGAGCGTGCCGCCGCCCAGCGGGGCAAAGCGGGTGTGCTCGAGCATGGTTTCGACGGCCTGCTGCCAGTGCGGCTCGAAGCCGTAGCGTTCGAGGGAGGTGCGCACGAGTTCGCTTTGGCCGGAGGCGGGCGCGGAAAAGTCGAACTGTTCCAAAATTTCGTGCAGGCACACGCCAGCATCGGCACCGCGGGCAAAGGCATGGATATCGAGGCCGGGCGGGTTTTCAGACGGCCTGAATACGGGCGTATTTTCGGTTTCGGCGGCGTCGATGGCAGGTTGCAGCTCTTCGCGGCCGTGCTCTTCCGCGTTGCTGCGGTGGCGGGTTTGGCGGCTCAAACCGGTGAAGCTGGTGTGGCGTATGGTCTTAAAACGGCGCTCGGGCAGGGTTTGGGCTTGGTAGCGGCCGCTTGAAACCGTTGGCATCCGGTAACTTGCTGCCGGCGGTGCGCTTTCTATGAAAGCAAAGTCGGTGTTTGGCGGGGCGTTTTCGATAAAACGCTGCCAGTTGTGTTTCAGCAGGGCGGCTTTTTCGGTTTTTTCGGCGGCGGTATAGGCGGCTTCGGTTTCGGCGCGGCCTGCATTTTCGCCGCCTTCGAGCAGGTAGGCCAGCGGGTTGCGGGGCGTGTCGCCGCAATGGGCGGCATACACGGTTAAGCGTTCTTCGGCGCGTGTGAGGGCCACATAGAGCAGGCGCAGGTTTTCGCTGAGGGCTTCGTCGGCCAGGCGGTTACGATCGCTTTCGTCCGGCTGGTGCGGAGCGAGCAGTTCGGCCTGCCCGTTGCGGTGGAGAATCTGCCAGTGTTTGTTTTCGGCGGGTTTGGCGTCCCACGCAAACGGGCAGAACACCACGGGATACTGCAAGCCTTTGGCAGCGTGCATGGTAACGATTTTCACCAGATTTTCATCGCTTTCCAGCCGCAGCAGGTTGCTGTCGGGGTGGCTGCGGCCCTCTTCTGAGGCTGTTTGAATCTGTGCCAGCAGCCATTGGTGCAGCGCGGCGGGGCTGAGGCTTTGTTCGCTTTCTTCGGCCAGCCGCTCGATAATCTGGTGGTAGTTGGTGAGGCTGCGCTCGTTGCCTTGCGCCAGCAGCCGCGCTTCGATGCCGTGGCGCGCGGCAAACTGCTGCATGGCGGTGTAGATGCCGTATTGCTGCCAGGTTTCGGCGGCGGTTTGCGCCGGTGCAATCCATTCGAGCAGGCTGCTTTCGTTGCGGTTGAGGGCGTAGAGTTCGGCGGCGGTTTGGCGGAACAGCACGCCGCCGAGCACGAAGCGCAGCGGCCCGGTGTCGTGCGGTTGCAGCCAGAAGCCGAGCAGGGCGGCGAGGGCGGCGGCTTCTTCGGTGGCGAACACCGATTCGCGGCTTAACAGCACGCTTTGGATGCCGCGCTTTTTCAATTCGGCGGCCACCATCTGCCCTTCGTGGTGCTTGCGCACCAACACGGCAATCTGCCCCGCTTGCAGCGGTTTTCCGGCTTCATCGGGGTGTTTTTGGTAGTTCAGACGGCCTGAGGCGGCTTGGTTGAGCAGGCCGGCGGTTTCGTCGGCGCAGTATTCGGCAGCGCGGTGGCGCAGAATGTCTTTGTTACCGCCCTCGTCGGGGCGGTTGAGCCAGCGCACCTGTATGGCGCTGCCGCCGCCGTTCAGACGGCAGGTTTCGCGTGCGGCACCAACATCGGCATAGCCGATATGGTCGAGCACGAACGGGCGGTTTTTTTGCTTGAAAAGGGCGTTGATGCCGCGTATCAGGCTGCCGTGGCTGCGGTGGTTGACCGCCAGCGTGTAGTGTTTGCCGGCATCGCGCGCGGCTTGCAGGTAGGCGTGGATGTCGGCGCCGCGGAAGCTGTAGATGGCTTGTTTGGGATCGCCCACCAGAAACAGCGGGCGGTTTTGTGCGGCGAACAGGCGGCTGAAAACGGTGTATTGCAGCGGGTCGGTGTCTTGGAATTCGTCTATCAGCGCGGCCTGCCACTCGGCGGCGGCGGTTTGCGCCAGTGTGGCGGCGTGCGCGCCGGTGGTGAGGGCGTTGTAAACGTCGAGCAGCAGATCGTCGAACACGCGCTCGCGGCGGTTTTTTTTGCTTTCGGCCAGCGCGGCGGCGAGGTGGTCGAGCAGGTCGAAGTAGAGGGCGGCGAGGGCGTCTTGTTCGGCTTGGGCGACGCTTGCCAGTTTGCGGCCGAACTCTGCCAGTTTGTTGAGTTCGGCTTGGGTTTCGGCATCCACCGTTTTGCCTTTTTTAAGCTTGCCGGGCAGTACGTCGGCGGAAAAGTTTTCGAGGCGGTTGAAAAAATCATCTTTTTTCTTGGCTTCTTTCGGCACGTCGGGCAGGCGGTTGTGTTCTGCGGCCTGTTGCAGGGTGGCGAAGAGTTCTTGATAGGAAGGTTTTCTGAAATAGTTGCCGTTTAAAACGGTTGCAGACAGCGCCCAGAATTTTTCTTCCAAAACGGGCAGGGCGGTGCGGATTTCTTGCCAGATTTGTTCCAATCCGGCATAGCTTGCGGCCAAATCGCTTACAGGCCGTCTGAAAACCAAATAGGGGCGGGAGGTAAAGTTTTTAACGGCAGCCAAGGCGGTTTGCGGGGTTTGGCGGTGTTTGAATACCAATTGCGCCAATAAAGGGTCGGGCGCTACTTTTTCGCGCCAGAAATCCTGCGCGGGCACGAGCAGGCGCTCGCGGGAGTCGTCGGTGAGTTCCACGTCGAACGGTACTTGGCACAGAAAGGCATAATCGCGCAGCAGCCGCTGGCAGAAGCCGTGTATGGTGTAAATCGCGGCGTTGTCGAACCGGCCGACGGCGGCCTTCAGGCGCACAATCAGCCGCTCGCGGCTTTCTTGCCGCAGGGCCTGTTGCAGCAGCGGCAGGATAAAGTTGTCGCCGGGGTGGCGGCTGCGGCAGTGGTTTTGCAGGCCGTCTGAAGTGCTGCCGTGTTCCAATGCCGATAAGGCGTCGTCCAAACGCGCGCGCAGGCGGGTTTTCAGCTCGGCGGTGGCGGCTTTGGTGAAGGTAACCACCAGCACGCTTTCAACCGGCATTTTTTCGAGCACAATCAGGCGGGTGAAGAGGGCGGCGATGTTGTAGGTTTTGCCCGTGCCGGCCGAGGCTTCAATCAGGTTGGTGCCTTCGATGGCGATGGCGAGGGGGTCGAACGGCTGTGCGTGCATGGCGGCTTGGAAAATAGGTTGGAAGTAGGGCGGTTTTGATTTCAGACGGCCTGAAGCGTTTGCAAATCCATACCGGTGTTTGCAGTGCGGTGCCGTATGCGGGCATGGGCGCACGCAAACGGTTTTGGGTTCCTAATCTTTGGTTTTATTCTTTGATGATGCCGCGCGCTTTGAGCAGGGCGGTTTTGAAGTCTTCTTCGTAATCTTTCTGCACGCCCGGAACCGGATCGTGTTTGCCGCGGCCGCTCATTTTCAGGTGGTAGATAATCACTTCGTCGGTCAGTTCGGCAAGCGGTTTGTCGAAGCCCGCTTCGTCGGCGATTTTCTGCAAAACCTGCGGCAGGTTCAGCTCGGGGTCTTTCGACCAATAGGGTTGCAGCAGTTCGAGCAGTTCGCGTAAACGGCGGCTTCTCATGGCGGTTCCTTTTTGTGGCGGTGAAAGCGGGTAGTGTAAGGGTTTTTGCGGTGCGGCACAAAGGTATCAGGCCGTCTGAACAATTGTTTTCAGACGGCCTGAAGTTTGCAGGGCACAGGCTTTTATAGTAACCGGCTTAAGAAAAAGTACATCCGTCATACTCGGGCTTGACCCGAGTATCTCCGATTTTAAAGAAAAATAAAGATACTCGGGTCAAGCCCGAGTATGTCGGAGCGGTTGCTGAACAAGCGGTTTAACTCTGGCGGCAGGCGTGCAAAAACGCCTGCAATTTGGGTTCGTCTAAAAACCAGTGGCAGATTTCGGTGCCGCCGTGCAGCAAAACGGGCACCAGCTCGTTGTATTGTTCTTCCAGCTGCGGGTCGCTGTCCACGTCGATAATTTCCAAATCAAACCCGTATTCGGCTTGGTAGGGCAGCAGGGCGTCGCGCATTTTGCGGCACAGGCTGCAATATTCGCGGAACATCAGCGTTAACGCCAAACGGTTTTCAGACGGCATGGTTGCTGCTTTCTTTCTTTTTGCGCGGTTTGCGGCGGCGTTTGCGTTTTTCTCCGCTTTCCCGGCTGCTTTCTTGTTCCTGCTTGGCGCTCATCAGCAGGCGGGTTTCGTCGTCGGCGTGTTGGAAGGCCGTCCACCATTGCGCCAGTTCGGGGTCGGCGCTGCCCGTTTCGGCGCGCAGCAGCAGAAAATCATAGGCGGCGCGAAAGCGCGGCTGGGCAATCAGGCGGTGCGGCCGTGCGCCGCGGCGGTTGGCAAACTGCGGTTGGAGCTGCCAGATTTCGCGCATGGTGGCGGAAAACCGCTGCGGCACGCCCCAGCCTTTTTCGATGTCGCGCAGCCCGTTAACGGCCTGCGTGAGTGCGGGCGCGGGTTTGAGGCCGGCGGCGAGGTTGCGCTGCCAATGGTTTTCGAGCTGCGGCCACATCACGGCGGCCAGCACGAAACCCACCGACACCGGTTTGTCGGCGCGCAAACGCTCGTCGGTGTTGCGCAGTGCCGGCGTAACGATGTTCTGCCCGCCTTTGCCCGCCTGTTGCAGGGCAGTGAGAATAGGGTGGATGCCGGCGGCCACGCCCAAGCGTTCCAACTGAGTCAGGCATTGCAGGGCGTGGCCGGAAAACAGCAGCTTCATGATTTCGTCGAACAGGCGCGCCGCCGGCTCCTGTTTCAGACGGCCTGCATACTCCGCAATAGGTTCGGCGGTTTCCCGTTCCACTTCAAACCCGAGCTTGGCCGACAGGCGCACGGCACGCAGCACGCGCACGGGGTCTTCCTGATAGCGCGCGGCAGGGTTGCCGATCATCACCAGCCTGCGTGCGCGGATGTCGGCCACACCGTGGTGGAAATCGGTAATCTGTTGGCGTATCGGGTCGTAATACAGTGCGTTGCAGGTGAAGTCGCGGCGCATGGCGTCTTCTTCCATGCTGCCGTAGGTGTTGTCTTTCATGATGCGGCCGTGTTCGTTGTGCTGCACCTTGCCGCCGCCGCGGAACGTGGTTACTTCGATGGTTTCCGGCCCCACCATCACATGCACGATCTGAAAGCGCCGGCCGATGATGCGGCTGCGGCGGAAGATTTTGCGCACCTGTTCGGGCGTGGCATCGGTGGCCACGTCGAAATCTTTCGGCTCGATGCCCAGCAGCAGGTCGCGCACCGCCCCGCCCACCACATAGGCTTCGAAACCTTCGTTGTGCAGACGGCGCACCACTTTTTCGGCGGCGAAGCTGAGCATGTCGGCGCTGATGCGGTGTCCGGCGAACGGAACCACTTCTTTGCGCGCGCGCGCTTTGCCCGATTTGCCGGGCAGCACCTTGTGCAGCCATTTTTTCAACATAATTGTTCCAGCCATAAACAAGGCCGTCTGAAACGCCTGAAACCTTTGCAGAAAGCCCTGCGTGCAAACCTTTCTGCAAAGGTTTCAGATGGCCTGGGTTACCAACGGGCGGGTCTGCCTGCCAAACCCGCCCCACTTTGTAAAACGGCGCATTATACCCCATCGTTACATACCGCGCATAAAGCGCCCGCAGCGCAACGCACATACCGCTTTTTCGGCTATAATTCTGTATATTCCGCAACATACCGTGCCAAACCTAAGAGAACGCACCATGTATCACTATAAATCCGAAGCTACCCGGTTTCTCGACGACTACATCGAAAAACACCCCGAAGAAGCCGAACAGCGCCTGAAAAACCGCGCCCTTCTGTGGGACGTGGAACTCAACCCCGAAGAACAGGCGGGCTACGAGGCGGCCAAGCTGCCGAAAAAGCCTTACGCCTACCAGCCCGACTGATATTTTTCAGACGGCCTTTGCAGTCATGGCAATCCACAAACACAATATCGACCCGCAGCTTGCCGGCTACCTGGACAGCATCGGCGAACCCGAACCGCCCGTTTTGGCCGCCCTGCGCCGGCGTACCGCAGGACACCGTTTGGGCAGAATGGCCATCGCCCCCGGTCAGGCCGCCCTGCTCACTTGGCTGGCGCGGCTTATCCGTGCCGAACGCTATCTCGAAGTGGGCGTGTTTACCGGCTACAGCAGCACCGCCATGGCTTTGGCTTTGCCGCCCGAAGGCACCGTTACCGCCTGCGACATCAACGTTACCTTTACCGATATCGCCCGTGAAACCTGGCAGGCCGCAGGCGTGGCGCACAAAATCACCCTGCACCTGCAGCCCGCGCTGCTCACGCTCGACGACCTGATTGCCGAAGGCCGCAGCGGCACTTACGACATCGCCCTGATTGATGCCGACAAACCGCCCACCCCGCAATATTTCGAGCGCTGCCTGCAACTGGTGCGCAGCGGCGGCATCATCGCCATCGACAACGTATTGCTCGGAGGGCGCGTGCTGCAGCCCGTTACCGCCGACAGCCCGGGTGCCCACGCCGTTTTGCAGGCATTCAACCGAAACCTGCCGCACGATAACCGCATCATCCCCATCACCCTGCCCGTGGGCGACGGCCTCACCCTGCTGTTGAAAAAATAACCGCGAGGACATCATGAACCCCAAACTCCCCGCCCTGCTGCTTTCTTCCGTTTTACTGCTGAACGCCTGCGCCAATACGGGCGCTCCGCCGCCTTCCGCAACGCAAGGCAATACGCCTGATGCGCGCATTCCTTACCCCGAACCCGACACTGAGGCGCAAATCAACAGGCTGGGCATTCAGATAGCCCGTTTGGAAAGGCAGGTGGAAAGCCTGCAAACCCGCGTGCGCCAATTGGAACGCCGTACACCGGCCGCCCGTCCGCAGGCGCGCTCCGGCGGCAGTAAGACGGCACCGGCCGCACCCGCCCGCCCCGCTGACAACGGTTACGATAACGCCCTCAAACACTACCACAGCGGCAATTACGCCGCCGCCATCGCCCTGCTGCGCGGTGCCGACAGTGACGGCAGCGGCAGCGACGATGCCCGCCGGCGCATGTATCTGCTGTTGCAAAGCCATCAGCGCATGGGCAACTGCGAGTCGGTTATCAACATCGGCAACCGCTTTGCCAACCGTTTCCGCAACAATGTCCAATCATCCGAGGCGCTGTTCAGTGTGGGCTCGTGCCAATACCGTATGCAGCAGAAGGATATTGCCCGCGACACTTGGCGAAAACTGGTTCGAACCTACCCCGACAGCCCCGCCGCCAAACGCGCCTATGCCGAATTGAAAAAACGGTAACGGCCGTCTGAAAATATTTACCGATAACCATTTATGAAAGAGAAAGTGAAACCATGCGTCTGATTCTCGCCATTATCCTTCCCTGGCTGCAGTTTTTTACCATAGGCCGTCCGTTTGCAGGAATTGTCTGCCTGATCCTGCAGGTTACCCTTATCGGCTGGGTACCTGCCGCCA
The DNA here is from genome assembly GCF_030530745.1 of Neisseria sp. Classification (GTDB taxonomy): domain Bacteria; phylum Pseudomonadota; class Gammaproteobacteria; order Burkholderiales; family Neisseriaceae; genus Neisseria. The sequence goes on from NZ_JAUMUI010000013.1 coordinate 17,889, forward strand.
TTTGGTCGGTTTATGCGTTGAGCCAATACAAAACCGATCAAAAAATCAAACACGCCCTTTCAAACAGATAACAGCCCCTAAAAAGGCCGTCTGAAACGGTTTCAGACGGCCGGGATATTTGATGTGGAATATGTTTTTGAAATTTTTTTTTAATTCTTTAAATAAGGAATCCAAATGGCTCAAATAGGCATCATTATGGGCAGCAACAGCGACTGGCCGGTTATGGAGCATGCCGCACGGTTTTTAAAAGAGTTCGGCGTTGAATATGAAGCACGCGTCGTTTCCGCACACCGTACCCCCGATTTAATGTTCGAATACGCCGAAACCGCGCGCGCGCGCGGCATCAAAGCCATTATCGCGGGTGCGGGCGGAGCCGCCCATCTGCCCGGTATGGTGGCCGCCAAAACCACCGTGCCGGTGTTGGGCGTGCCCGTGCCGGGCAAATACCTGCGCGGAGAAGATTCGCTGCTGTCTATCGTGCAGATGCCCAAGGGTGTTCCCGTGGCTACGTTCGCCATCGGCGAAGCCGGCGCCGCCAATGCCGCGCTGTTTGCCGTTGCCCTGCTGGCCAACGAAAACCCCGGATTGGCCGAAAAACTCGCAGCCTTCCGCCGCAAACAGGAAGCCGCCGTGCTGGCAATGGAACTGCCCGCAGCGGAATAAATGCCGTAGCTTTTGCCGGATAACCGGTTGGAATTTGAAGGCGGCGGAACGGTTAGAACGTAAAAACCACAAAAAGGCCGTCTGAAACGGCGTTCAAACTGTTTTAAGCAAATGTATAGTGGCTTAAATTTAAGCCACTTATAGTCTAACTGTAGCGCTCAACCGGCCCGCAGGCCGAGCCGCCCAGTGTTTGCAGCTCGATTTCCGCCTGCCCCTGCCACACGCAAGAGAGCATCCGGCTGCCGTTTACGGTGGTGCTGATGCCTTGCCAGCCGCGCCGTCCGTTAACGTGCAGGCAGGTTAGGCCGTCTGAAAAGGTTTGCAGCCCCACGCGCATCATGTCGGCGGGAAAATCCAAACCGGCGGCTTTCAGCAGTGCTTCTTTGAGTGTCCACAAACGGTAGAAGCCGTCGGCCTGCCGGCCGTTTGCCGACAGTATCCGCCGTTCGTTTTCCGTGGCCACCCATCCGGCCAGTGCGGCAAAGTCGCGCGGGCGCATGGTTTCGATGTCTACTCCCGCTTTGACGGTGCCGCGGCCGCACAACAGTGCGGCCGTTCCGTTGCTGTGCGAAAGGGAACAAACCGGCAGGGGAGCCTGCTGTTTCAGGTAACGGCTGACCTGCCAGTCGGTGCGCGTTGCCAGCGCGGGGTTGCGTTGAACGCGCAGGCGGTCGGCTTCGTTCAGCGCATTGGGGCGGTATAAAGCTGCGGTGCGGTTGTCGGCAATCAGGCAAATCAGGTGTGGGGTGTCCATATCATGTCGGGAAAGTTTTCAGACGGCCTGAAAGCTTTGCAAATTCCAAGTAACAGTTTTCAAAATGCTTTCGTCATACTCGGGCTTGACCCGAGTATCTTGTTACAAAAAAACGGTAGATACTCGGGTCAAGCCCGAGTATGACGCAGAGTAGATATGTTCAAATTTCGATAGGCTTTTGAAAAATTTTCAGACGGCCTGTGCGCCTAATCGGCCCAGTGTTTTTTCTTGGAGGTTTTGCCGATGCCCGGGTTGAAGCTGTTGGTGGGGTCGAGTTTTCGGTAAAACTGCTTCAGGGCGGGTTTGGCTTCGTATAGGTGGCCGACGTTGTGCTCGGCGGGATATTGCGCGCCGCGTTGGTCGAGCAGGTGCAGCATTTCGTGTTCCAGCGCTTGGCAGTCGTGGCCTTTTTTCACGATGTAGTCTTGGTGGAACACGTGGCACATAAAGTGGCCGTAATAGAGTTTGTGGCTGATTTTGCTGTTTATTTCAGACGGCAGCTGCTCGAACCAGTCGTTATCGTTGCGGCGCAGGGCGATGTCGAGGGCAACGATGTCTTCCACTTCTTTGTCGTGCACGGCGCGGTAACGCACGGCGGCGGAGGCAACGGCGAAGCGGTGCAGCATGGCGGCTTGGGTTTCTTCGGGGCTGCATTCGAAATAAGCGCCCGATTTGCCGTTGAAATAGTCTTTCAAAAAGGCGCGCGCTTCTTCCACGCCTTCGCCGCCCATTTTTAGAATCAAGTGGTGTTCGAAACGGTTGCGGTAGTCACGCAGCGGTTGCGGCAGGTGTTCGGGCAGCCATTTGCTGACAAATTGCAGCACTTTGTCGCTGAAATGGGCGGGCAGAAAGCCGAGTTTTTTGCTGAAACGGTCGGCTTTGGCTTTGAGGCCGAACAATTGCGGCAGGCGGTGGGTGCCGAATTTTTTAATCACCCAGAAAGTGTCTTTGCCGTACACCGCCGCCATGTCGAAAGCGTCGCGGTGGATGTATTCGCCGGAAACGGGCAGGTTTTTGAAACCGGCCAGCACGGCGCGGCGGATTTCGGTGAGTTCGTCGGTGCTGTTGGTGCCGATATAGAACACGGCGGTGTGCTTTTCGAGCGGAAAGGTGTCGAGGCGCACGGCAAACACCATCAGTTTGCCCGCGCAGCCTGAGGCTTCGTAGTGGCGCGCGGGGTCGGCGTTGAAGCGGGCGGCGCTGGGTTCGTCAACCTGCCGTACATGGTTGCAATAGTCGTGGTCGTGGCCTTTGCCGGCATCGGGCGTGATGTCTTTCTGCCGGTAATGGTGGCCTTGCAGGTTGGTGAGGATTTCTTCGGGCGTGTCGCCCAAATCGATGCCCAAGTGGTTGATAAGGCGCAGTTCACCGTTTTCGTCCAATTGGGCGAACAGCGCCATTTCGGTGTAGGCCGGCCCGCGCTGCACCAGTGCTCCGCCGGAGTTGTTGCACACGCCGCCGAGCACCGATGCGCCGATACACGAGGAGCCGATAACCGAGTGCGGCTCGCGGCCCAAGGGTTTCAGCAGCAGCTCGAGCTGATTGAGCGTGGCGCCGGGCAGGCAGACGACTTGTTCGTTGTTGTTGATGGGGCGGATGATGTTCATGCGCATGGTGTTTACAATCACGATGTCGCGGTCGTAATCGTTGCCGTCGGGGGTTGAGCCGCCGGTAAGGCCGGTGTTGGCGGCCTGAGTGAGCACAACCACGTCGGCCGCTACGCAGGCCTGCAGGATTTTCCATTGTTCCAAAAGCGTGCCCGGCCGCACCACGGCCAGCGCGCGGCCTTCGCCGAAGCGGTAGCCTTGGCGGTAGGGTTCGGTTTTGGCGGGGTCGGTGATGATGTAGGGTGCGCCGACGATGTCGGTTAAGGTTTGCAGCAGTTGGGAGGCAGTCATGGCGGTGGTTTTTTTTCGGGGTTGTAAAAATGCGAGTTTGCGGGGTTTTTCGGGCGGGGTCAAATGCGGTCGGCAAAGTGCCTGTATGATTAAACGTTAATTATCTTTGCAAGCGTTCAGGCCGTCTGAAAGCCTTATTGTCCGGTTTTCAGACGGCCTGTTTTGAATCAAACGTTAAACCGTCAGCGTTTGTTGTCCTGCCGCCAAACCTGCCACAGCAGCAGGCCGGCGGCGGTGAAGATGCGGTGCTTCCGGCTTAAAGGCAGCAGCAGGCTTTTCCAGATCAGGTTTTGCGAGGGCAGGCCGTCGGCCAGGCCGAGAATGGTGTTGAAGCCGGTGTCGATCATGCTTTGCCGTTCGCGTGCCCGCTGCATTTTCAAACGCTCGGCGGTGATTTTCAAACGCGCCAGATCGGCCTGCAGTTCTAACAGTTTGCGTTCTTCATGCTTGGCGTTCATCGGTTTTTTCCTCCTTATCCTGCGCCGCCATGCCGCGCAGACAGGCGATATCCTGCTGCATTGCGCGCAGGGTGGCGGCTACTTGGGCGTTTTTGTTTTTCCATGAAGAAACCGACCATGAGGCCAACGCGGCAATCGCCAGCAGGCTGCAAACGGCCAGGCCGAAAAACACCCAGATTTTGGCTTCGCCGCTTAAAACATGGTTCAAACCCAACAGCAGGCTGATCATGCCGAACACGAACAATGCGCCCATCAGCACCACGGCGGCGAAAATCCGCACCACCGCGGCGGCTTGGTCGCTGACGTCCAGTTGCAGCATACGCAGCCGCAGCAGGAATAAATCTACGCCTTGGTTCAGCAGCACTTGGAAATGATTGATGTGTTGTTTCAAGCTCATGGGTATCCCTTTGGTTGGTGCCGGTATTGTTTGCCGCGGTGTTGCCGGTGTGGCAGAGGGTAGCACAAAAAGGCCTTTGGCTGCGTTCGAACGGCAAAAACAGTTTGGATCCGGTGCAAAGACTGCTGTGCGGTGGCGGCTGCCCTTCGCGGAAGGTGTACAGTATATTTATGACGGCGGCCGGGGGGCTTCAGACGGCCTGTTTCTTTCCGCCGTTTTATCTGCTCACTCAATCCCCGCCCATTTGTGCGCCTGCACGCTCAACTGCCAATGCACGGCGGCATCGGGGCGGCTGTTTAACAGGCCGATTTGGCGGATGGTGTCGTAGATATTCATTTCGCCGTTTTGCTCGCAGGGCGAAAGATAATAATGTTCGGCGCGGATTTTCTGTTCCACCGCCGCGCAAAACGCCAGCACGTCGCCGTCGGCCACGATGCGCACTTCGTCCGCCTGTTTGATGCACTGCTTTTCATACTTGGCCGCATAGCAGGCTTTCGGGCTGGCGGCCACATAATCGATTTGCGGCGGTGCGGGATTTAACCCGTTGGTTTCCAGATACAGGCGGTAGCCGGCTGATTTCAAGGCATCGAGCAACACTTCCAAATGAGGCTGTATGGTCGGTTCGCCGCCGGTGATGATGATGTTGCGGGCGGTATAACTTTTCAGACGGCCTAAAATGTCCGCAAGGCTCATCATCGTGAACGTGAGGTAATCGGTGTCGCACCAGGCGCAGGCGAGATTGCATTTGCCCAAGCGGATAAACATGGCGTTCATGCCGGTGTTGTAGCCTTCGCCTTGCAGGCTCTCGAAAATTTCGACGATGCGGTAAGCGGGGTTTTCGGGGAGGATTTCGGTCATTTTTTAAGTTGTTCGGATTTGTCGGTTAACAGGTTCGGTTTGATAACAATCTGCGGCACCACTACCGTCCACCGATCCAAATCGGCAGGATAGGCTTCTTGGTAGGCAGTATCTTCCTGATCTCGGTAGCGTACATAAAATTCGGCGGCGCAAGCTTCGGTATCGGGCGGCAGCGGCGGTAAATTTGCTTGTCTGGCCGTGCGTGCCACCACTTCGCCTGCTGCCAGAAACTCATACACCGCTCCGTTTGCGCGTATGTTCAGACGGCTGCCGGTTTGCAGGCCGGCAATGGCCCGCAGGCGGTTTTTGATATTGGCGGTTTGGGCGGGCCGTTGCCGGTCGCGGCCGGCAAAACCGATATCCAGCTCTTTTAATTCTAAAGTACGGTATTCGGTGTCCCAATCCGGGCGGTGTCCGAAAGATTGCTGCACAGTTTCTGCATCCGACAGCAACGGCAGCCAGGCGTGTTGCGTGCCGGTATGCAGCAGGGTGAGCGTTTCAATGGCACGGGTCATGCCCACATAAAACAGGCGCCTGTTTTCACCGTTGTTATCCGAATGTTCCCAGCCGCCGTCTAAAATAAAAACGTGTTTGAATTCCAAACCTTTGGCGGAATGGACGGTGCCGATAAACAGCCCTTGTCTGCGGATATCCTCCAATTCGCCGGTATAGCCGTACAGCCATGATTTGAGGTACCCGCCGCTGTAATATATATCGGCTTCGGCCGAATGTTCGGACGGCGTGAAGCTGTGTTCCGCAACAAAATCGTCAGCCATTTCGGCAAAGTGTTGTTGCCAGCCCGGGCAGACGGGTTGTTCGCGGACGATTCTGACAAAATCGGTGGCGGAAAGGTTCGGTGCGGCTTTGGCTTCAACGTCTTCTATCAGGCGGACAAACTGGCGCAGCCGGCTCGGTCTCAGACTGCTTTTCTTGAAATAGGCGATATGGTTTTGTTCGCACCACGCTTGAACCGGCAGCAGGGTTTCATTGTGGAAGGCCAAAACGGCCATTTCCGACGCTTGCGCCCCAAACGCCTGCAAACGGCTGATTTCGGCAGCAACCGCCTGCGCCTGCCGGTTGTTTTTTTCACGGCGGCTGCCGTTGCCCGGCAACGAAATGATGCGTACGCGGCCTTGCCGTTCGGGGTCTTTGGCCGACCAAATTCCGCCCTTGGGTGCCGATTGGCGTTCGGGGTTAATCACGATCGGGTGCAGGCTTTTCAGACGGCCCGGCTGTGCCTGGATCACGCTGTTGGCGGCTTGGATAATGTGTTGGCTGCTGCGGTAGTTGAAGGTGAGAAAGTCGGGCTGTCCGACTTGGTAATCTTGGCAGAAACGCCGGATATATTCATTGCTGCTGCCGTTGAAAGCATAGATATTTTGGTCGTCGTCTCCCACGGCCAGAATGGTGAGTTTGTCGTCTTCTTCAGCCAATTGCCTTCCTGCCAGCGCAGAAACCAGCCGGTAATGCCGTTCGGTGATGTCTTGGTATTCGTCAACCAGAATATAACGGAAACCTGCCAGAATCCGGTCGCGCGCACCATCTTCTGAGGCATCGCTGCCCGGGCCGTCTGAAAGCAGGGCGGCGGCCTGTGCGCACCAGATTTCCAGCTGGCTGCCGATGTCGTCTCCGGCCGCTTTGGCGGTGGGCTTGTCGAAACGGACGCCCAGCAGGCGCATGGCCATGCTGTCATAGGTTAACACGGTAACGGCGTTGGCCGTATGGCCGGCCAGTTCAAACAACCGGCGTTTGATTTCCTGCGCCGCATGACGGTTGAAGGTGAGCACGATAATGGCGGCCGGGTCGATATGCTGCACTTTGAGCAGATAGGCCGCCCGTGCCACAATCACGCGGGTTTTGCCCGATCCGGGGCCGGCCAGCACCAAACGGTTTTTCGGCTGTTTTTCAGTAACGATTTTACGCTGTACCTCATTCAGGCCGCCGACAATTCTGTTGTAACTTTCTTTGGAAACATTCTCTTCCAATTCTTTCAGACGGCCTTTAAACCATTTGTTTTTAAATTCCTTCTCGCTGTATTCGAAATAATCGCCGACCAACTTCCAAGCATTGCCGATGTTTTCGAGGGCTTTTTTGGCATATTCCAGCATCACGTGGATTTGGAAACGCTTTTCGTCATAAAAATCCTGCAGCGGTTGGTAATCGCGCTGCAGATATTTGATTTTGGCTGCAACGGCATCCTGATTGAGGCGCAGGGTCATGGCGTGGCGCAGCACGGTCATGCCGTGGTTGAGTTTGAATACTTCCTGTTTGTGCATAAACAGCAGCGCCTGGTTGAGCAGCGTTTCACGCTTATCGGCCGGAATTTGCGCCGCCAAGGCCAAATCTTGATCCAACAGTGTTTTCAGTTCGCCGAACGTAGTTTCCGCCACCGCATCTTTACTGCGCACGCCGCCGGTTTTGCCGATTAAAAACGGCAGCACGGTTCGGCATATCTGCCGGCGCAAGGCGGCGCGTTCCGTTACTTCCTCCCAGCTGTCGCTTTGGTTTTTAAAGCGGATTTTCAGCATATCGTTGCCATAATCTTTGATTTCGAAACTGCCGCTGCTGTGTTTGCGGGCGTCTTTGTCTTGCGCCAGCGCGCGCAACAGCTGTTTTATTTCATTCGGATGCCATTCGTTTCCGCTGCCGGTTTCGCGGGCGGCACGGCACAGCGCCGAGGGCGAAAGGTTTTGCCAGATACCGCTGTCGGCATCAGGAATTTCGTTTTTCAACACCTGCCATACGGTTTCTTCCTGTGCCAATACTTCATTCAGCCGTTTTTCGGCAGGCCGGGCGGAGTCGGTGCGGATGTTGACGGTGATGTGGGTGTCGTTGCTCAAAATGTCCAGTTGTTCCATTTCGAGCAGCATCCCCCGCAGTTCCTCATAACCGCAGCCGGTGGCGGCGGACAGCGTATCGGTGCTCACGGCCTCGTTATCCGCCGCCTGATAGATGATTTCGGCCAGCGTTTGGTAGATTTCGCGCTTGCGTTGGGAAAGATCGGCTTGTTCGATTTTGGCCAGCGCCTGTCCGATATTCAGACGGCCTGAACGGGCGGGAAAAATGCGGGTGCGGTTTTCGGTGCGGCTCAATAATCCGGAGCGCTCCAACCAGGCGACGGCGGTTTTCACTTTGGTGTCGGCCATATTGTCGTCGCTGTCGAAACTCATGTATTCGCTGCTGTCGCGCAAAATTTCGCCGCTGCTGACCACCAGCTCGTCCGCACGGTTCAGCCGTTTGAGCCTGTTCCAGATTTGGCTCAAATCATTCCGTTCCAGCTGCGACGATTTGTTCAGGCCAAATTGGGTGTCGATGTCTTGCCTGTCGAACAGCAAAACACATTTGGCTTGCTGCTGGTCGCGCCCGGCACGGCCGGCTTCCTGCAAATAGTTCTCCAGCGAGCCGGGAATTTCGGCATGGATCACCAAGCGCACGTCGGGTTTGTCCACGCCCATACCGAAAGCATTGGTGGCCACAATCACACGCAAGCCGCCGTCAATAAACCGTTGCTGGATATCGGCTTTCTCATTGGGCTTCAAACCGGCATGAAAGTGCGAACACGCCCACTGCTGCATTTTCAAAAATTCGCTGATTTCTTCGGTGCGCTTGCGGCTGGCGGCAAACACCACCGCGCCGCCGCTTTGGCCGCCCAATTCGCAGCTTAATAGCTCGTGAATACGCTGGTGCTTGCTCTCGCGCGGCGTGTCCAAAACCTCGTAGGACAAATTACTGCGTTCGTTGCCGCCGATAAATTGTTTGAATTCGATGCCCAGCTCTTCGCCAAAGTGGCGGGTAATATCGGCCAGAACATCAGGCTTGGCAGTGGCGGTAAAGCAGCTGACGGGGGCGGGCACTGCGTTTTCAGGCAGCCTGCTTTTGATGAATTTGGCGGCATAGAGATAATCGGGGCGGAAATCATGCCCCCATTTCGACAGGCAGTGCGCTTCGTCGAACACCCAACCGTTGATCTGGCGGTGTTCGATGGCGCGGATAAAACTGCCGTTGCGAAACTGCTCCGGCGCGACAAACAGAATACCCACATCGCCCAAAGCGGTTTTATCCAACACATCCGCCCGTTCAGGCACCGACAGCATGCCGTTTAGCGTGGCTACGCCGGTAATGCCGCGCCGTTGCAGGTTGTATACCTGGTCCATCATCAGCGACTGCAACGGCGACACCACAACGGTTAGGCCGCCGTTGCGGAAATAGCGGTTGAGCGCCGGCAGTTGGAAGCACAGCGACTTGCCGCCGCCGGTAGGCAGTACCGCCAGCAGATGCTCGCCTTTCATACCGGCTTTCACAATGGCTTCCTGCCCGCCCTCCACATTTTGCACGGCGCGAAACGAAGAAATTTTACCGTCTTGCCCGAAATAACGGATCAGTTGCGCCGTCGGGTTTAAAATTTCGCGGCAATAACGGCAATGAGGATTACCGCAGTCGTGGTCGCGCAATTCGCGGATCAGACGGGCACTGTCGGGAAATTGGTGGCGCACCCACGGTGCCAATACCGAATTACCGCCGGACACCTTCAACCACGCCAACGTATACGCCAGCGGTATCTGTAATTTTTCATCGGCTAAATCGTGCGAACGCAAACGCGCCAAACGGGTCATGCAGACCCGTAACGATTTGCCGCCGCCGCTTCCGTCGGCATCGCTCAACATCTGTAAAACCGCCTGCTTGAGGGCATCTTGGCTCAATAGCGGCTCATCTGATACCAAACGGATATGGCGGCCGTCTGAAAACGGCAGTTCACCGAACAAGCGGCGGTATACGGCAAACTCTTGCGGCGCCGTTTCGCGTAATTTAGCGAAAGAAATACATTGATCGGTAAACAGCTGCCAACAGGCATAACAGTCGGCCAGCGGCGAATTAAGTGCCGAAGCGATCAGTTTATGGTTTTTAATCAGGCGGTGGTAAGGATTTTGCGGGAAAGCCAGCGGCGAGAGGCGTAAAGTGTCGATTACTTTGAGCGGATGCAGCAGCGATTGGGGCGCAGCTTGGCGCAGATAAGGCAAATCGTGCCCGATGATGTTGTGGCCCATCACATAATCCGCACCTTGCGCCATTTCTTCCAAACGGGCTAAGGCCGTCTGAACATCCGATGCCCTGTGTAATTTTGGGCTTTCGTATTGCACCCCCGTATCGGGGCGCAGCGCACCGATTTGCAAAAGCCGCTGCGTTTGCGGATGGATTTCCAGATCGACAATCAAAATTGGCGGAGTAATGTGGCTGTTCATTGTTTATTATGGAAAATATTTCAGACAGGCCTAAGCATATACTGGGGTGGCCAGAAACGCCAACAGCGCGGGCAAGCCCTGTTTGATGAGAATCCCTTTGTTTGAGGTAACGGCTCCCCAAAGGGCGGCGGTTATCACAAAGCCGAGAAACAGCAAGGTGGCTTCGGCACGGGCATTTTGCGGCGCGAAAAACTGCGCCCATACGATGCCGGCGGCCAGAAAGCCGTTATACAGCCCTTGGTTGCTGAACATCACCTGCACGCGCTTTTGCTGCATAAATTCTTCGGGCAGGCCGAAAATGCGCGCGGCCTGCGGGCTGGGGATTTTGCACATTTCGAGATACATAATATAAAAATGTTCGGCGGCCACGATTAAGGCCAATACGGTTGCTAAGGTTTGCATGGTTCAGTTCCTTCATATTCGGCGCACGAGGTGGGGGTTTCCCACAGTTTGACGCTGCACACGGGCAGGCCGGCGGCTTTCAGACGGCCGTAGATCTCCACACTCAGGTTTTCGGCGGTGGTGCGGCGGTTCAGGCGCAGGGTTTTCATCTGCCAGCCCTCCAGCAAGGCGGCGATCTGGCTTTCGCGCGCGTTGCCGCCGTGGTAGATGAAGGCGTGGTCGAACGGCTCGATAACGGTTTGTTTGACAATGGTTTTCAGGTCGGCGAAATCCATCACCATGCCCGCTTTGGTGCCTGCTTCGATCAGGCCGTCTGAAACGGTGATTTCGAGCGAATACGTGTGGCCGTGCAGGTTTTGGCATTTGCCGTCGTGGCCGTTGAGCATATGGGAGGAATCGAAGGTGAAGATTTTGGTGATTTTCATGCTGTTTTGCCCGCCAAGTATTCTGTTAAACCGCGCTCGCGCAGCACGCAGCTCGGGCATTCGCCGCAGCCGCCCGCCACGCCGTGGTAGCAGGTGTGGGTGTGTTCGCGGATATAGTCCAAACAGCCTAACTCGTCGGCCAGCGCCCAGGTTTGCGCTTTGGTGAGGTACATCAGCGGTGTGTGGATTTGGAAATCGTAGTCCATCGCCAGATTGAGGGTAACGTTCATCGATTTGATGAAGATGTCGCGGCAGTCGGGGTAGCCGGAAAAGTCGGTTTCGCACACGCCGGTAATCAGGTGGCGGGCGTTACGGCTTTTGGCGTAGATGGCGGCGTACAGCAGAAACAGGGCGTTGCGGCCGTCGACGAAGGTGTTGGGCACACCGCCTGCGGGGGCTTGGATTTCGGCGGTTTCGTCCATTAGCGCGTTATGGGTGATTTGCTGCATCAGGCTCAAATCGAGCACGGTTTGGCGTACACCCAAATCTTGGGCGATCCAGCGGGCGCGTTCCAGCTCGATGGCGTGGCGCTGGCCGTATCGGAAGGTGATGGCTTCAACGTTGTCGTTGCCGTATCGGCGGATGGCCTGAATCAGGCAGGTGGTGGAATCCTGGCCGCCTGAAAAGACGACCACGGCTTTTTGAGGGTTCATGGCGGGTTCCTAGTTTTGTTGTCGCGGGATGGATTGCGAACCGCGTGCGGCGAAGAAAACGGCGATTATAACCGATTAAAGGTTTCAGGCCGTCTGAAAGCATTTTTTCAGACGGCCTGAAAGTTTTAATCAAGCATGGTGTACGGTTATGCTTTCAAGGCTTCCTGCAGTTCGCCGGCTTCAAACATTTCCATCATGATGTCCGAGCCGCCCATGAATTCGCCGTTGATATACAGTTGCGGAATCGTCGGCCAGTTGCTGTATTCCTTGATGCCTTGGCGCACGGCTTCGTTTTCCAGCACGTTAACGGTAACGAAGTCTTCACAGCCTGCGGCTTGCAGAAGCTGCACGGCGCGCGAAGAGAAGCCGCATTGCGGAAACTGCTTGGTGCCTTTCATAAACAATACCACGCGGTGGGTGGTAACCACTTCTTTAATCTGCTCTTGGATGCTCATGCTCGGTTCCTGAAAGTTATGGGTGTAAAGATAAGATTATAGTGGATTCAATTAATTTCCGATACAAGGCAGCAAGCCGCAGGCAGTACGGATAGTACGGCAAGGCGCAGCAACGCCGTAGCGGAAGTTAAGTGAATCCGCACGATACGCGCTTTGCCGGTTTAGGGCAGCAGCGGCGCATTGCTCAGGCCGGCTTCTTCGCTGAAGCCGAACATGATGTTCATGTTTTGCACGGCTTGCCCTGCCGCTCCTTTCACAAGGTTGTCGATAACCGACAGCACAATCCACACGCTGCTTTGCGGCGCCTGCTGCACGCTGATGCGGCAGAGGTTGGCGCCGCGCACGCTGCGGGTTTCGGGCGTGCTGAGGGGCGGCATGATGTCGACAAACGGGCTGTTGCGGTAGAAACCGGCCAAGATCTCGTGCGGGTCGGTGCCCTCGTGCAGGTGCAGATACATGGTGGCCTGCATGCCCCGTATCATCGGCGTGAGGTGGGGCACGAACACCAAGCCTTCGGCCACGTTGCTTTGCAGGCTGCTGATGGTTTGTTTGATTTCGGGCAGGTGGCGGTGGCCGCCCACGCCGTAGGCTTTGAAGTTGTCGCCCGCTTCGCAAAACAGCGTGCCCACGTTGGCTTTGCGGCCCGCGCCGGAAACACCGGATTTGCAGTCGGCAATCAGCGGCATGTTTTCTTTCAGACGGCCTGCTTTCAATAAGGGCAAAAGGGCGAGGGAAACGCAGGTGGGATAGCAGCCGGGGTTGGCCACCAGTTGCGCCCGGGCGATGCCGTCGCGGTTCATTTCGCTCAAGCCGTACACGGCACGGGCAACGGTTTCGGGGCTTGCGTGCGCCATGCCGTACCATTTTTCCCAAACGGGAATATCCTGCAGGCGGTAGTCGGCCGACAAATCCACCACGCGCACGCCTTCTTCGAGCAGCGCGGGCGCTTCTTTCATGGCCACGCCGTTGGGGGTGGCGAAAAACACCACGTCGCATTGTGCCAAACCGGCTTCGTCGGGCGTTTGGAACGCCAAGTCATACACCCCGCGCAGGCTGGGGAAATAATCGGCCACGGCGGTGCCGGCTTCGCTGCGGCTGGTTACGGCGCAAACGTCAACGTTCGGGTGGGCGGCCAGCAGGCGCAGCAGCTCTACACCGGTGTAGCCGGTGGCGCCGACAATGCCGGCTTTGATGCGGTTTTGCATAATGAATCCTTATGTTTCAACACACAGGACGACACATAAAGCGCCGCCCTACGTGTTGCCCTGATTGGGAAGGGGTTACACCCCTGCCCGATAAACCCAAATTCTACCGCCATAAATGGCGGGGTCTCAACCGAAAAAGAAACTTGATGAATCCTTGAATATCGGTTGCAGGGCGGGTCAGTTTACAATGTGCCGGGGCCGTCTGAAAAGCACAGGCCGTTTTTCAGACGGCCTGAAACTGTTGCAGCAGTTCTGATAACTTTTCCAACATGCGCCGTCAGCCCGGCCTGCCGTCCGCCCTGGGCACCACCAGCCACGGGATATAGAGCCATGCGTAAAGCAGCAGCGACACGGCGAACAGCGCGGCCGACAGGCGGATGCTGTGGGTATAGGCCGTACTGCCCGCAAAAGCGGCCAGTGTGCGCACCACGGCAGCGGCCGCCATCAGCCAAAAAGCCAGCGGCATCGGCGCAGGGGCGGGGTAAATCGGGTGGCCGGTGTGGCCCAGCGCCGTACGCGCCATCATACCGAGTGTCAGCAGGCCGATGCCGCCCACGCCGATCAAATGCACACCCAGGCTCAAATAGGCGGGCAGCCATTGTGCAATGCCCGCCACCGCCAAGCCCAGTGCGGTAAACAGATAGCCCGCAAACAAAACCCACAGCATGGGTTCGCGCAACACTTGTTTGTGCCACCAGCGGAACACCTGCACCAGACTGATTATCCCTGCGGCCAGCGCGGCCAGCGCAGCCGCAGACGGCGCGGTTTGGAATATCGTCAGCACTGCCGAGAGCATGGGCAGCACCAAAGCCGACCAAGCCACCCACGCCGGGCTGGAAACTTGCGGGATATTCAAACGTTTGGCGGTAAAAAACGGCATGATGCGCATACCCACCAAACCGATAAACCCCGCCACCATCATCAAACCCGCCATCAGGCCGCTTCGCAGGAAGGCAGCCTGAAACGGCTGCAGGTAAAGATGGAATACCGCATGGGTCAGACCGAAAACAAACAATGCGGCCACGGCAATATAATTGCGCGAATTGCGGCTGCGGATAACCGGTATGGCCATACACACTGCCGCATACCAGAAAAACAGCGTTCCCAGCACACCGCCCGCAGCCGTGCCTCCGGGCACATACGGTGCCAGCCGTGCCAGCAGCCAGCAGGCGGCCAAGCCGGCCAGCGCAGCGCCGCGCGTGGGCGGCTGCCCCGTCCAAGTGGCGACGGCGGTTAACAGAAAGCCCACCACCACCGCGCCTGCATAACCCCAAATCATTTCATGGGCATGCCAGAAAAAAGAGGGCAGTGCCGCCGTGCCCTGGTAACCGAAGCCCCACAGCAGAACCGACAGCGCCCCGAACAGCGCAGCCAGCAGATAAAACGGCCTGAAGGCCATTGCCCAAACGGGGTGTCTGAAGAAAATATTCATGGTGGTTCCTAAAGATTGTTGCTGGATGCATGAAACGGTTTTTTCAGACGGCCTGAAATTCCAAGTGAACTGCCGGGCCGTCTGAAATCCGACTTGTCCGGCTTATAAAAATGCCTCGACGGCGGGAAACAGCTCACGCTCTTCAAAACGGGCATGATCGCGCAGGGTTTGGGCGAATTCCCTGTTCCACGGTTCGCTGCCGTATTGCGGATCGGCAATCATGGCGCGCAAGGCCGCATGCTCGGCCTCGAAACGCGCACGCAGTGCGGCATCAAGTTGGTGCCAGTGCGGGGCGAACTGTTTTTCTTCTGCTTCAAAGTGATTCAGCAAATCAGGAATATGCGCTTCAATATCAGCCCGGTGGTTGTCGGCCGGGCTGCGCAGGATACGCACGCACAAAGCAAGGGTGTGGTGGTGTTCGTGCGATCGTTCGATTAAGTCGGGGTGGCGTTTGAGGGGTTTCACGGCGGTGCCTTGTGCTGGATTATTTTATAAGTTTCATATATTATGAAACTTACTATGTAAACAAGTCAAACCCGCTTAAACGATTATGCATCTTACACAACACACCGATTACGGCCTGCGCGTATTGATCTACACCGCCATCAACGACGACGCACTGGCTAATATCGGCACCATCGCCGATACCTACGGCATCTCCAAAAGCCATCTGATGAAAGTGGTTACCGCGCTGGTTAAAGGCGGCTTTCTCGACAGCGTGCGCGGCAAAGGCGGCGGCCTCAAACTTTCCCGCCCGCCCGAACAGATTAACATCGGCGCGGTAGTGCGCCACCTTGAGCCCATGCAGCTTGTGGAATGCATGGGCGATAACAACCAATGCCTGATTGCTCCGGGCTGCCGTTTGGCGGGCATACTCGGCGGAGCAATGAAAGCCTTTTTAAATTATCTCGACGGCTTTACCCTTGCCGACCTGCTCAACAAGCCGACTTACGATCTGCTTTATATTCCGAAAACCGAAATTTCTGCCGGCTTTCTGCCTGCCGGGTATAACTGAGCCCGTTTCCCGGCAATCCCAAATGTTTCAGACGGCCTATATCACATTAGTTATTGTTTTGTTTGAGTAAACGCCTGAAATGTAAAAATCTGCCGCTTTGTTACAAATCTTTAAGATTTGGGTTGCAAACAATAATAATAGCTATTAACATGCCATCGCTATGAAAAATGAACGTTTCTTAACCCCCTCCACGTTCGCGCTGGTGGCTTTTTTACATATCGGCCTGATGGCCCTGCTGTGGCAGGGCAGGCCGCTGCCGCTGATTGATATGGAGACTATCGAATTCGTCGATTTGAGCGGTTTCGGCGGCGGAGACGGCCAAGTTGAAGGAGCGGGCGCGCCCGCCCCCGAAACGGCCGCCCAGCCCGAGTCCAAACCCAAGCCCGAACCGCCCAAACCTAAAGAAGCCCCCAAGCCGCAACCCAAACCCAAGCCGGCAGAAACGCCCAAACAGGAATTAAAACCGGTAATCACCCAAAAAGCGCAGGCCGATATTTCCAAACCCAAAGAAACCCCCAAACCGAAGCCGGTGGAGAAAGTTAAAGCCGAATCGGCAGAACAGCCCAAGCCGGTGGAGCGGCCCGTAGAAAAGGCGGTGGAGAAGCCCGTTGAAAAACCGGCAGCCCCGCCTGCCGAGAAAACCGCAGAAAACGCCGCCGACAAACCTGCCGCAGGCCCCGTGCGGGAAAAAGGCGGCAGCGGCGACGGCACGGGCTATGCCAAGATACAGGGCAAAGGCAGCGGATCGGGAAGCGGCGAAGGGCGCGGAACCGGAAAGGGTGAAGGCAGCGGCAGCAAAACAGGAAGCGGAAGCGGCAGCGGTGAAATTGCCGGCGGCGGCGCGGGAAGCAGCGCGGGCAATCCGGTTAAAGGTGTCTGTTCCGTCCGCCAACCCAGCGAAAAAGACTATCCGCAACGTTCCCAAGAAAATGGTGAAGAAGGGTCGGTAACATTTATAGTTACGATATCCCCGAGCAATCAGATAACCAATATCAAAATAATAAAAAGCAGCGGTTTCCCCAGTTTGGATCGAGCGGCAAAGAATCTTGTGCGCAAATATCCTTGCGACTCTAAAGGCAAATGGTATCAAGGACAGGGCACAATAGTATTTGCTTTGCCCTAAATAAAACAGGCCGGCTGAATTTTATGTAAGGCGGCTAGCCGTCATAATTAACTTATCATCAACTCTTTTTGGAATAAACAACAATGAATTTAGGATTGGTTTTTGAATCAGGCGATTACGTATTAATCAGCGTATTTCTGCTGCTGGTGCTGATGAGCATCGTTACCTGGACGGTGATTATCGTACGCGCCGTCAAGCTCAATAAGGCCAAAAAAGGCAATGCGGCGGTCAAGCCTTTGATTTGGAATGCCGCCTCACTCGATGAAGCAGTGCAGAAAGCCCGAACCGTCGAATCGCCGGTGAGCACGCTGGCGGAGGAGGCCGTGCGGGCGCGGCAGAATTACCGCAACGGGCAGGGGGCGAAGCTTGCCGCAGCCGTGCCGCTCAACGAATATCTGGTTACCCAGATCCGCAACAGCATGAGCCAAAACCTGCGCCCCTTCGACAGCGGCCTGACCGCGCTGGCCTCCATCGGCGCCACCGCACCGTTTATCGGCCTGTTCGGCACGGTTTGGGGGATTTACCACGCCCTAATCAACATCAGCCAAAGCGGCCAGATGAGCATTGCCGCCGTGGCAGGCCCCATCGGCGAGGCCTTGGTGGCTACCGCCGCCGGCCTGTTTGTGGCGATTCCGGCCGTTTTGGCCTACAACTTTCTGGTGCGGGGCAACAAAACGCTGGCGCAGGATATGGACGCTTTCGCCCACGATTTCCACGTTCAACTGTTAAACCAAGAGGATTAAGCCATGGCATTCGGTTCGATGAATTCCGGCGACGATGCGCCGATGGCCGACATCAACGTTACCCCGCTGGTGGACGTGATGCTGGTGCTGCTGATTGTGTTTATGATTACCATGCCCGTGCTTACGCACTCGATTCCGCTGCAACTGCCCACTGCGTCGGAAAACGTGAAACAGGAAACCCAGCCCAAAGAGCCGCTGCGCTTGAGCATTGATGCCGAGGGGGCTTATGTGCTCGGTGCGGAATCCGCCACCAAGCTGGGTTTGGAAGAAATTACCGAACAGCTCAGGCAGGCCAAAGCGGCCAACCCTGATGTGATTGTGGCGATTGCCGCCGACAAGCGTGTGGAATACGATTCGGTTGCCCAAGCCCTGCATTCGGCACGCGAAGCCGGCATCAGCAAAATCGGGTTTATCACCGAAACCGATTCGGGCAAATAATTCTGTTTGAAAGCAGGCAAAGGCCGTCTGAAAAAATATTTTCAGACGGCCTTTGCCGTATGGAACCCGATACCGTGCAGGATTATGCTTCCGCCAGCAGCGGCCGCCCTCGGATAATCGCGCGGATAACCGTGCGGTTGGGTGAGAGCGCGTTGCGCAGGCGTTGCGGCAGCGGATTGGGCAGGCCGAGAATGTCGGCTGCGACGGCGGCGGCGCAGACGGGGGCAGTGGCAAGGCCGCGGCTGCCGTGGGCGGTGTTGATGTAGGCGCCCGGCAAATAGGGGCAGGGCGTGTGGATGCGGTAGTTTTTATCGAGTGCGAGTTTGGCATAGGCCTGCTGCATGGTATAGATGTCGCCGAGCGCACCCACCAGCGGCAGGTGGTCGGGGCTGTCGCAGCGCAGGGCGGCATGGCCTTGCAAAGGTTGTGCGGGGCCGTTTGCACGGTTTTCAGACGGCCTGTTCGGACTCAGGCCGTCTGAAAATAAATTTCCGGCCAGTTCGGCATCCAGTTCGCGCAAAGTGAGGCGGTTGGCTTCGGCATCGCTTGCGCGCCATTCGCTGCCGGTGTCGTGCTGGATAAAGGTGGCGCCGAAGCAGTGCGCGCCCTGCCATGCGGGGCTGATGTAGCCGGCGGCGGAAAGGGCGCAGCGCAGGGCGGCGGAATAGGGCGTGGCGGCGGCCAGGTCGGTTTGGCCGCGGATCAGGCGGTAGGGCAGTGCGGATACGTCGGCTGCGGCGGCCAGCGGGCTGTGTGCGCCCATGCAGTAGATAATATGGCTGCCGAAGAAGGTTTGCGCGGCGGTTTCTACCTGCCATACGCCGTTGCGGTATCCGGCGGCCAGTGCGGGGGTGCGGGTGTGCAGCTCTATCAAGGGATGGTCGAGCAGGGCGTTTACCAGCGCGGGCGGGTTCAGCCACACGCCTTGCGGCCAATAAAGCGCGCTTTGCGTGAGGGGGATGCCGGCCAGTTGCGAGGCCGTTTCGGCGCAAACGGGGCGGTAGAGGTGGGCGTGGTGGGTTTGCGCCGAGAGCGCCAGATTGCGGCGGGTTTCTTCTTCGTTATGATTGAGATGGAGCACGCCGCTGCCGCCCCAGTTTTCCTGCGCGGGCAGCAGGGCGTCGAGCAGGCGGTGGGTGTGGCCGTAGCCGCACAGCAATAATTCGGTCTGCTCGGTGTTGTGCGGCGAAATCTTGGCATACAGCAGCCCTTGGCGGTTGCCCGAGGCGGCGTTGGCCGGTTCGGCGGCTTCGAGCACGGTAACAGGCAGGCCGTGCCGCGCCAGCGCGCGGGCGGTGGCGGCACCGGCGATGCCTGCGCCGATAACGACGGCGCGGGTTGCGGGGCGGCGTTCGGGTGGTTTGAACCACGGTTTGACGTTTGGCGGCGGCAGTTGCGGCACGGCTTCGGTTTGCCATTGCACGGGTTGCGGGAAATATTCGCTGAGGCGGCGGGCGGTTTCAGACGGCATCAGCCACAAATGCACGTCGGGCAGAATATCGTATAGCGCATTGGCGGCGTTAAACTGAATGCAGCCGAGTTTGCTTCCGATGGCTTGGCTTAATGTAGTTTCTTGTGCTGAAGGCGTTTCAGACGGCCTGAATACGGGCAGGGTGTTGTCGGACAGGCATACAACCAGATACAGCGGTTTGGGGTGTGCGGTGATGGCGCAAGAGAGTTCTGATAATGAAGGCGGGCGGTTCCAAGCAAGGTAGTTCATGTATCAGGCCGTCTGAAAAAAGAAAGGCGATTTTAGCACGCGCTGCGGCCGCATACCGCCCAAGTGCGCGGAAAAGCTGTTAAAATCAGGGCGATTTTATTGTTTCAGACGGCCTTGAGGCGGATTGGGAAAATCTGTCGGTTTGTGTCGGTTTGTATAGTGAAACCGCTCCTGCCGCCGTCTGGCCCATATAGCGGATTCACACATTTTCGATACAAGGCAGCAAGCCGCAGACAGTACAAATAGTACGGAACCGATTCTGTTGCCGCTTCAGCGGCTTACAAAATCGTTCTCTTTGAGCTAAGGCGCAGCAGAGCCTTCGCGAAAGTTAAGTTAATCCGCTACAACCAAACGGAACCGTTATGAATCCCTTAATCGCCGACTTCAACGCCGAACCTGCACGCGCACCCGTGATTGTGGCGCTGGATTTTGCCAACGAACACGACACGCTCGCGTTTGTGCGCAGGCTCGAGCCGTCTTTATGCCGCTTGAAAATCGGCAAAGAGCTGTTTACCGCCACCGGCCGCCGCTTGGCCGAAAGCCTGATCAACCAGGGCTTCGAGCTGTTTCTCGATTTGAAATACCACGATATTCCCAACACCGTGGCCAAAGCCTGCCGCGCGGCGGCGGAAATGGGCGTGTGGATGGTAGATATGCACGCCTGCGGCGGCCGCCGCATGATGGAAGCCGCCGCCGAAGCCGTGGCCAATCAGGCTCACAAACCGCTGTTAATCGGCGTAACCGTGCTTACCAGCATGGAAGCGGCCGATTTGGCCGAAATCGGCCTGAACGCGCCTGTGGAAGAATTGGTGTTGCGCTGGGCGGAACTCGCGCAAAGCTCGGGTTTGGACGGCGTGGTGTGTTCCGCCCACGAAGCCGCCCCACTGCGCCGCGGTTTGGGCGGTGATTTCGTGCTGGTTACGCCCGGCATCCGCCTTGACGTGGCGGGCAACAGCGACGACCAGCGCCGAATCATGACACCGGCTCAGGCACTGGCGGCCGGCTCCACCTATCTGGTGATGGGCCGCCCCGTTACCCGGGCCGCCGACCCCGTGGCCGTGCTGCGTGAAATCAATGAGGCCGCCCAAGCCATGCGCTGATTTTCAGACGGCCTGATGTTAAAAGTTTAGGCAGAGGCCGTCTGAAACCCAAAGAAACGGATTTGATCGATATGCTATTCCCAACCGACCCGCAAACCCTCAAAACCCGCCTTGCCCGAGCACGCGTGCTGGTGGTGGGCGACGTGATGCTCGACCGCTACTGGTTCGGCGACGTATCGCGCATTTCCCCCGAAGCCCCCGTGCCCGTGGCCAAAATCGGCAAAACCGACCAGCGCGCCGGCGGTGCCGCCAACGTTGCCCGCAACGTTGCCTCGCTGGGCGGGCAGGCCGCCTTGCTGTCGGTAACCGGCAACGACGAAGCCGCCGACGTACTCGACGGCCTGATGCGGCAGGACGGCGTGGCCGCCCATCTGGTGCGTGATTCGGAAATCGCCACCACCGTGAAACTGCGCGTGGTTGCCCGCAACCAGCAATTGATCCGCCTCGACTTTGAAGAGATGCCGCACCGCGAAATCCTTGATTCGGTAAAAGACCAATACCGCGCTCTGCTGCCCGAATACGACGTGGTGGTTCTGTCGGACTACGGCAAAGGCGGCCTGCTGCACGTTGCCTCGATGATAGAATGGGCGCGCCAGGCCGGCAAACCCGTGCTGATCGACCCCAAAGGCGACGACTACGAAAAATACGCCGGCGCCACCCTGCTCACGCCCAACCGCGCCGAGCTGAAGGAAGTGGTGGGCAGCTGGCGCAGCGAAGCCGAGCTGACCGAAAAAGCGCAGCACCTGCGCCGCCACCTCGAACTCGAAGCCCTGCTGCTCACCCGCAGCGAAGAGGGCATGACCCTGTTTAGCGGCAGCGAAATAGTCAACCGGCCCACGCGGGCGCAGGAAGTTTATGATGTGTCCGGCGCAGGCGACACCGTCATCGCCAGCATGGGCTTGGGGCTGGCCGCCGGTTTCAGCCTGCCCGAAGCCATGCACATCGCCAACACTGCCGCTGGCGTGGTGGTGGCCAAACTGGGCACGGCAGTATGTTCGTTTGACGAGCTGAGAGCAGCGCTCGAAAAGGAATAACGGCGGTTTCAGACGGCCTTGAAAGGAATAATGCTGTGCACCAACCCGATTTGGAAAAAATCAAACGCAAGCAGGCTGAATTGCAGGCGGCCCACCGCGCATGGATAGCCGAAAAAGCCAAACACGAAATATTGGCGTTTGCCGATGAAAAAGGCAACATCGTATTGCACCACCCCGACGGGCATACGGAGATTGTGCATGAGGCCGAAGCAGGCTAGGGTCTGTTGACAATTAACGCAACGGCGGTGTTTTTGGTCAAAAATCCCCGTCTGCGGCGTTAAAAATGCTCGCAAGGTGTTCAACCTTGCTGCGCTTTTTGCCTTGCATACGCGGATTTTTGCCTCAAAAAACCGCTTCGCCGGCCAATTGTCAACAGACCCTAGGGCGGTATTTTATTGCGGCACCAACGGTGCGGGCAAAACCACTTTGCGCGGTTTGAACCACGATGCCGTGTCGGTGGTGATTGATTCCGACCATATCGCCGCCGAGCTTAATCCTGCCAACCCGCGGGCTGCAGATATGGAGGCAGGGCGGCAGGCGTTAAAACTTTTTCAGACGGCCTTAAATAATGATATTTCGTTTTCCATGGAATCCACACTGTCGGGTGTTTCGGTGTTGCGGCGTATGCGGCAGGCCAAAGATAAGGGATTTCATGTTATTTTGAACTATATAGGGCTGGTTTCCGCCGATCTGCATATCGAACGCGTACAGTCGCGCATCCGCAGCGGCGGCTATCCGATAGACAGCAGGGTCATCCGCAAGCGTTTCATCGAAAGCCACGCCAATCTGACCGTGGCGCTACAATTGGCCGACGAAGCGTATCTTTATGATAATTCCGGAGCAGAATTGGCGTTGGTGCTATATATCGCCGACGGTAAAATTTATCTGCAAACCGACACACAACCCGCATGGGTGCAGAAGCTGATACAAACATTAACGGCCGTCTGAAAACACGAGCCTTTTCAGACGGCCACCCGAAAGGAAAAATCATGACCATCATCGTAACCGGCGCCGCCGGCTTTATCGGCAGCAACATCGTTCAAGCCTTAAACCGGCGCGGCATCACCGACATCGTTGCCGTCGATAATCTCTCGCGCGGCGAAAAATTCAAAAACCTGGCCGAGTGCGAAATCGCCCATTATCTCGACAAACACGAGTTTATCCGCCAAGTGCGCGAGCACGAGCTGCCCTACGGCGACATCGAAGCCGTGTTCCACGACGGCGCCTGCTCCGACACCATGGAGCACGACGGCCGCTATATGATGGACAACAACTACCAATACAGCCTCGACCTGCTCGACTGGTGCCAAGACGAACGCATCCCCTACCTTTACGCCTCCAGCGCGGCGGTGTACGGCAAAGGCGAAATATTCCGCGAAGAGCGCGAGCTGGAAAAACCGCTCAACGTTTACGGCTATTCCAAATTCCAATTCGACCAAGTGGTGCGCCGCCGCATGAAAGAGGGGCTGACCGCGCAGGTGGTGGGTTTCCGCTATTTCAACGTTTACGGGCAGCACGAGCAGCACAAAGGCCGCATGGCGTCGGTGGCCTTCCACCACTTCAACCAATACCGCGAAAACGGCTACGTTAACCTGTTCGGCGCCAACGACGGCTACGGCAACGGCGAGCAGACCCGCGATTTTGTGAGCGTGGAAGACGTGGTAAAAGTAAACCTGTTTTTCTTCGACCACCCCGAAAAATCAGGCATTTTCAACCTCGGCACCGGCCGCAGCCAGCAGTTTAACGAGTTGGCCGCCGCCACCGTCAACGCCTGCCGCTCGGCCGAAGGCAAAGCAGCGATGACGCTGGAAGAGCTGGTAAAAGAAGAGCTTATCCGCTATATCCCGTTCCCCGATGCGCTCAAGGGCAAATACCAGAGTTTCACCGAAGCCGACATCTCGCGCCTGCGCGAAGCGGGCTACGACGGCGCGTTTTTCGACGTAAACGAAGGCGTGAGCCGCTATGTGCAGTGGATGCTGGAAAACCTTTAGCAAGCGCGGCAGGCCGTCTGAACGGTAAAAATCTTTTATAATTAATGTTTTCAGACGGCCATGTATTGCATTTTCGGCATTGCGCGCCATTTTAAGGCGTATCCCGCCAAAGATTTTCAGGCCGTCTGAAGCCTGTAAACACAAGGAGAAAACATGAGCAACCAATACGATTTTGCCACCTCCGACCTGATCGACATTGCGCCCGACACCCCGTCGTGCGAAACCCAGTTGCGCCATTTCGGCCGCCGTTACCGCTTCTGCGGCAGAATCCGCACGGTAAAGTGCAGCCGCGACAACGGTTTGGTTAAAAAGCTGATGAACACCCATTCCGACGGCGAAGTGCTGGTGGTGGACGGCGGCGGCGATTTATACAGCGCGCTGATGGGCGACATGATTGCCGGTGCGGGAGCAGCCAACGGCTGGGCGGGGGCGGTGGTTTTCGGTGCCATACGCGACAGCGAAGCACTCAACACCCTCGATTTCGGCGTGAAAGCATTGGGCACCAACCCGCGCAAAAGCGGCAAGGAAGGCACGGGCGAAGTGGACGTGCCGGTCAGCTTCGGCGGCGTAACTTTCACGCCCGGACATTATCTATACAGTGATTCGGACGGCATTTTGGTGTCGGAACAACCGTTTCATCAGGAATAAAACATGCAGGTAACTTCAAAATGGATTGACGGGATGTGCTTTATCGGCACCACGGAGCACGGCCACAGCGTAGTGATGGAAGGCGCGGCGGCGGAAGGGGGCGTCAAACGCGGCCCCAGCCCGATGGAAATGCTGTTATTGGGCGTGGCGGGCTGTTCCAGCATCGACGTGGTGATGATTGCCGAAAAACAGCGCCAAAACATCACCGACTGCCAAGCCGCCGTTACCGCCAAACGGGCAGACGAAGCCCCGCGCGTATTCACCGAAATCCATATCCATTTCAAAGTGTCCGGCCGCAACCTCAAAGAGAGCGCGGTTGCCAAAGCCGTGGAGATGTCGGCCGAAAAATACTGCTCTGCCTCGATTATGCTGGGCAAGGCGGCTAAAGTAACGCACAGCTTCGAACTGATCGAGGTATAAAGATTCCGTCGGTTAAGGCCGTCTGAAAAACCGTTCGGACGGCCTTGAAACCTGCCTGTACCGACTCTGAAACAAAGAAACGCAGTATGACTGAAAACAGCAATAATACCAACAACATGTTTTACGCTCCCGCAGCTTCCGCTTCAATGGAAGAAAGGCACGATTCCGAGCTGTTCAGGGTATACGCCCGGATTCTCGACGGAATCACCGACCACCAGCTCCGCCCCGGCCGCAAACTGACCGAATCCGATCTGTGCCGGCAGATGGTGTGTTCGCGCGGTACAGTGCGCGGTGCCTTATCGTTGCTGGCACACGATAAAATCGTTGATTTGCAGCCGAACCGGGGCGCGTTCGTGCACGTTCCTGATGCCAAAGAAACCCAAGACGTATTTAAAATGCGCATCGCTTTAGAAGAAACCGTTATCAATATGCTGCTTGAGCAGCCCGATTTGGCCGAGCGTACCAAACCGCTGTATGCCTTGATAGAGCGGGAAGAAGCCGCCTTCGCACGTGGCGATCGTGTGGCTTGGAACCGCCTTTCCAACGCATTTCACGTGGAGTTGGCGCGCCTGCTTGATAATCAGGTTTTACTTGATATCGTCAACACCCTGTGTGCCCGTTCCTCACTGATTATCGCCGTTTTCGACGCCCCCAAAGACAGCCTGCGCCACACCTATTGCGAACACCGGGAAATCCTCGATCTGGTGGTAGCGGGCAAAGGCAACCGCGCCTGCAAAATGATGCGCAAACACTTGGGCCAATGCCAGGTGCGCCTGCTGCGCAAATTCGGTTTGGAAGAAGAATAAACCCTTATGCCTTGCCACACAGGCAAGCCGTTACGCCATCACTCTATTGAAGAGCCGCACAAATTTTGTAAATTTCAAAAAGAGCATGTTATCTGGGGGTGAAACGAGGCCGTCTGAAACGGTTTCAGATGGCTTGATTCCTTCAAAACCATATTTTCAAATGACTGACATACACCTTATCCGGCAGCTGGATTCACTGCTGCCGCAAACCCAATGCCGCGAATGCGGCTATCAGGGTTGTTTGCCCTATGCACGGGCGTTGGCCGAAGGAGGGGCTGAAATCAATCTGTGTGCGCCGGGCGGAGAGGCTGTTATGCTGGATATTGCCGGCCTGCTCGGCAGGCCGCCGCTCAAGCCCGCCAAAATCCAGGAAAAAGCACTGGCATGGATAGACGAAACCGCGTGCATAGGCTGCACGGCCTGCATCAGAGCCTGCCCGGTTGATGCCATTATGGGCGCGTCCAAACAGATGCACACGGTTATCCGCAACGAATGCACGGGATGCGGATTGTGTGTGGTACCGTGCCCGGTCGACTGCATCCATATGCAGCCGGTAAAGGCCGGTTTTCTGCCGCTGGCGCACGCAGGCGGACACGGCGGCAATCCGCGCCAAGCCGCAGCCGAATATGCCCGCGCCCGTTTTACCTGGCACGAAAAGCGCACGGCGAGAGACTTGCAGGAGAAAAAAGCCCGCTTGGCCGAACGGGAAGCCGCCGTTAAAGCCAAAGCGGCAGGGCAGGCCGCCACGACGCGGACGGCCGCTCCCTCGTTCAGTCCGGCCGACCTGATTGCACAGGCGATGGCGCGCGCCCAAGCACAGCAAACGCAACGGGTGGTGTCGGCCAACCGCGAAGTTTATCAGGCAAAGCAGTTGGAAGAGGCCAAAGAGCGCGCCGCCTACCGCCGCGCGCAGCGCGATTTGCAATACGGCACGGAAGAAGAGAAAGCGGCGGCATTGGTGTTTCTGCGGCAATATAAGGCCGAACAGGAGGCTAAAGCGGCCAAGCGCGATTAGGTTTGTCCGCCACTGCCAATCAACTTAAACCGCAGTATTGCCATATTCGGACTAAGCCCGAGTATGGCGTACGCTTTTCTTATAGTGATTTACAGTTGCCGGTTTTGAAAGATGCCGCACTATAACGATACAGGCCGTCTGAAAGTTTCAGACGGCCTGTTGCTGTTTGGAAAACCGGCTCGGTTAATGATGGTGTCCGTGCTCGCCGTGCACATGGCCATGGGCGATTTCTTCTTCGCTGGCATCGCGCACGCTGTCAACCGTGGCTTTGAAGCGGATTTTCATGCCGGCCAGCGGGTGGTTGCCGTCAACTACGGCTTTGCCGTCGGCCACATCGGTTACGCGGTAAACCCACACGTCGCCGGTTTCGGGGTCGTCGGCTTCGAACATCATGCCCACTTCCACTTCAACGGGAAACACATCTGCATCTTCGATACGCACCAATCCGGGGTCTTGCTCGCCGAAAGCATCGTCGGGCTGTAAAACAATATCTACCACATCACCTGTTTCTTTTCCATGCAGCGCTTCTTCCACCAGCGGAAAAATACCGTCGTAGCCGCCGTGAAGGTAGGTAATGGGTTGTTCGGTTTTGTCGAGCAGTTGGTCGTCGGCGTCAAACATCTCGTAATGCAGGGTAACAACAGAATTTTTTTGGATAGCCATGCTGAGGTCCTTGTTTGTTTGCTTTGAAAATTCGGTTTCTTCGATAAAACTTTGATGATTGTAACACATTAGCGGCTGTATTTTTGGTTTCAATTTGCAGGGAGAAATCAAGCCGGGTATACTAAAATTTATGCAAATGTTGTATTTTTGCTACTTGGTGCGGGCGTTGTGGCAAATAATTCGAAATAATTATAAAAATAGTTTTATTTGTTATCAAATTATTTAAATTTTTGAAATTTCAATGCAAACTTTAATTTCATTACAAAAATAAAGCAGAAATTTGCAATTTATATTGAACTTATTCCCGCTTTGATATGACTAAGCTACCATATTCATGATTAGCTGGGTTGTCGGCTGCATTGCATCGGCCGGAGAGGTCGGGCATAATGCCGCAGCAATTCAGTAATGAATTTCTTTCCCATATGAGGCCGGGTTCGCGCCTGTGCCGATTTTGTTTTAAATCGATTTAAAAGGTATTGAAAATGAAAAAATCTCTGTTAGCCGCTGCTCTGATGTCTTTGTTCCTGGCCGCCTGCGGTCAGCAAGCCGATGCTCCCGAAGCTGCCGCTTCTGCTGCCGACGAAGCTGCTTCTGCAGTTGATGCGGTTGCTTCTGAAGTTTCCGATGCTGCAACCGAAGCTGAATCTGCTGCTGCTTCTGCTGCCGACACTGCTGTTGACGCTGCTGCTTCTGCTACCGGTGCAGCTTCAGAAGCCCAATAAGCGTATTTTTGAAATATGCGGTAAAAAACAGGATACAATGTATCCTGTTTTTTGTTTTGGACAGCCCCTTATCTTTTCCGAAACCTTCTTAGAAAGGTTTTTCGTTTTTCAGACGGCCCGAATTATGAATCCGCAACATATCAAAACGGCATTGCTGCAATTTTTAAGTGCAGACGAAATCTTAGAAGACGCATCCGTCTGGCTGACCGATCAGCGCCGCCGCTATACAGGCACGGCCGATGCGGTGGTGCAGCCTAAAAGTGTGGCTGCGGTGCAGCAGTTGATGCGGTTTTGTTTTGAAAACCGGATAGCGGTAACGCCGCAGGGCGGCAACACGGGGTTGTGCGGAGCTGCCGTACCCGAGGGCGGGGTGTTGCTGAACCTTTCCAAACTCAACCGAATCCGCAGTATTAATTTGGCCGACAATGCCGTTACCGTGGATGCGGGTGTGGTGCTGCAAACGGTACAGGAAGCGGCGGCGGGGGCAGGGCGGCTGTTTCCGTTGAGTTTGGCCAGCGAAGGGTCGTGCCAAATCGGCGGCAATATCGCCTGCAATGCGGGCGGCTTGAATGTGTTGCGCTATGGAACTATGCGCGATTTGGTGTTGGGGTTGGAAGTGGTGTTACCAAACGGCGAATTGGTTTCGCACCTGCACCCGCTGCATAAAAACACCACCGGTTATGATTTGCGCCATCTGTTTATCGGCAGTGAAGGCACGTTGGGTGTGATAACGGGGGCGACGTTGAAACTGTTTGCGTTGCCGAAAACCGTTGAAACCGTGTGGGTGGGGGTGGATTCGATAGGGCGGGCGGTGGAACTGCTTACGCTGGTGCAGGGCTGCTTTGCCGAGCGTTTGTGCAGCTTCGAACTGGTCAGCCGTTTTGCGTTGTCGTTGTCGTCCGATTTCAGCCGTATCGGCCAACCGGTTGATGCGCCGTGGCATATTCTGCTGGAGTTGGCCGACTCGATGGAAAGCGGCGGCTTGGGTGAAGAGTTGGCGGAGTTTTTGCTGGCGCACGGTTTCGGCAATGCCGTGGCGGCGCAATCCGAAGCCGAACGCCAAGCCTTGTGGGCGTTGCGGGAAAATATTTCCGCATCGCAGCGCAATCTTGGCGCCAGTATCAAACACGATATTGCGGTGCCGATTGAGAAAGCGGCCGGGTTTGTGGCCGATTGTGAAACTGCGCTTCAAACGGCCTTTCCCGGCATCAATATCGTGGTGTTCGGCCATCTGGGCGACGGCAGCCTGCACTACAATACCTTCCTGCCTGGCGTGCTGGATAACGGTGTATATGAATATGAAGATGCGGTGAATGCCGTGGTGTATGAAAATGTGTTGGCCTGTAACGGAACGGTGGCGGCGGAGCACGGTATCGGCATGGTGAAGAAGCAATGGCTGCCGAGCGTGCGCAGTGCGGCGGAAATCGCCCTGATGCGGGCTGTGAAGGCCGAGCTTGATCCGCGCGGCATTATGAATCCGGGTAAATTGCTGCCGTAGTTTTGTTTCAGACGGCATGTGGTCTGCGAAAAAAAAACGGTCAGGCACCCTGAAATGCCCTGTCTGCCAAAATAACCCCATTGGTTTCTGCAAAAATCCGGGCCGTTTGAAAAACAAGCGGATGCAGTTTCTGCGGAGCTGAAACTTTTCAGACGGCCTGTTTGAATCCGCGCAAATTAATTATTTTACGCCTGTTTTTTGTGGCGGGGCAGTATTTTTACCGCCGTTTTTTCCTACTACATTTCGCTACCTGATTTATATCAATAAGTAATTTTATTTCAATAAAATTGCAGCGCACCTGTTTTGAATCAGTGCTATCCTGTGCCCGTTAAGTTTTACATAATCTGTTTCTTATATTTTTGAAAACAAGGAGTTAAAAATGGCTGCCACCACACAGGAGCGCCCCGCTGCATGGGCCGGCTTTAAAGCCGGCGAGTGGGAGAACAGTATTGACGTACGTGATTTTATTCAGAAAAACTACACGCCTTATGAAGGTAACGCCGACTTTTTAGCCCCCGCCACCGAAGCCACCGTCAAACTGTGGGCCGAAGTGATGGAAGGCATCAAAGTGGAAAACCGCACCCACGAGCCTTATAAAATCGACGCCCAAACGGTTTCCGGCATTACCAGCCACGGCCCAGGCTATATCGACAAAAATTTGGAAACCGTAGTCGGCCTGCAAACCGACGAACCGCTGAAACGCTCCATCATGCCGTTCGGCGGCCTGAAAATGGTGCAGGATTCGTGCAATATCTACCGTGTGGAGCTGAACCCCACCGTAACCGAAATCTTTACCAAATACCGTAAAACCCACAACCAGGGCGTGTTCGACGTTTATACCCCCGATATCCGCCGCTGCCGCAAATCAGGCGTGCTGACCGGCCTGCCCGACGCTTACGGCCGCGGCCGCATCATCGGCGACTACCGCCGCGTGGCGTTGTACGGTATCGACCGTTTGATGGCCGACAAAGTGGCGCAGTTCAACTCGCTGCAACCCGATTTGGAAGCCGGTAAAAACTTGGAAGAAGTTATCCGCCGCCGAGAAGAAATCAGTGAACAGCACAAAGCTTTGGGTCAAATGAAAGAAATGGCCGCCGGCTACGGCTTTGATATTTCCGGCCCCGCCAAAAACGCCCGCGAAGCCGTGCAGTGGACTTATTTTGCCTACTTGGCTGCCGTGAAATCACAAAACGGCGCCGCCATGTCGTTCGGCCGTGTGGCCACTTTCTTAGACATCTTCATCGAGCGCGATCTGCAAAACGGCACGTTAACCGAAACCGAAGCGCAAGAGCTGATCGATCATTTGGTGATGAAGCTGCGTATGGTGCGCTTTTTGCGCACCCCCGAATACGACCAACTGTTCTCAGGCGATCCGATCTGGGCTACCGAATCCATCGGAGGCATGGGCTTGGACGGCCGCACGCTGGTAACCAAAAACAGCTTCCGCTTCCTGCACACGCTCTATAACATGGGGCCTTCGCCCGAGCCGAACATCACCGTGTTGTGGTCCGAGCAGCTGCCCGACGGCTTCAAACATTTCTGCGCCAAAGTATCCATCGACACTTCGTCTATCCAATACGAAAATGATGATTTGATGCGCCCCGACTTCAACAGCGACGACTACGCCATTGCCTGCTGCGTCAGCCCGATGGTGGTCGGCAAACAAATGCAGTTCTTCGGCGCGCGTGCCAACTTGGCCAAAACCCTGCTGTATGCAATCAACGGCGGCGTGGACGAAAAATCGAAAGAACAGGTCGGCCCCAAATCCGAGCCGATTCTCGACGAAGTGCTGAATTTCGACACCGTGATGGCAAAAATGGACAGCTTTATGGATTGGCTGGCCACCCAATACGTTACCGCGTTGAATATCATCCACTATATGCACGACAAATATTCGTATGAAGCCGCGCTGATGGCCCTGCACGACCGCGACATCAAACGCACCATGGCCTGCGGTATCGCCGGTTTGTCGGTAGCCGCCGACTCGCTTTCCGCCATCAAATACGCGAAAGTGAAACCCGTGCGCGACGAAAACAATATTGCTGTTGATTTTGAAATCGAAGGCGAATACCCGCAGTTCGGCAATAACGACGACCGCGTTGACGACATCGCCTGCGATTTGGTGGAACGCTTCATGCGCAAAGTGGCCACCCACCCGATGTACCGCAACGCGATTCCGACCCAATCCGTGCTCACCATCACGTCCAATGTGGTTTACGGCAAAAAAACCGGCAACACCCCCGACGGCCGCCGCGCAGGCGCACCGTTCGGACCCGGCGCCAACCCCATGCACGGCCGCGATGTGAACGGTGCGGTGGCTTCGCTCAGCTCGGTAGCCAAACTGCCGTTCGAGTTCGCCAAAGACGGTATTTCCTATACCTTCTCGATTGTGCCGGGCGCATTGGGTAAAGACGAGCAGTCCCGCGAACGCAACCTGGCAGGCCTGATGGACGGTTATTTCCACCATGAGGCCGGCGAAACCGAAGGCGGCCAACACCTGAACGTGAACGTGCTCAACCGCGAAACCCTGATGGATGCGATGGAACACCCGGAAAAATATCCGCAGTTAACCATCCGCGTATCCGGTTACGCCGTGCGCTTCAACTCGCTGACCCGCGAGCAGCAGCAAGACGTGATTACCCGCACCTTTACGGCAAGCATGTAATCCGGTTCAGGGTTCGTTATCAAAATGCCGGGTTCGCAGCCCGGCATTTTTTCAGACGGCCTCACGGATGATGCAGGCCGTCTGAAACCTGTTTCAAAAACACCGTTTTATTTCATCGTCAAACCAACCCGTGTAAAACCAAAAAAGACAACCGTCATGCAAACCTACACCATCAAACCCGAAAACGAACACCACGAAGGCCGTCGCGGCTACCACGGCACCGCCGTCGTGCATTCCATCGAATCCTGCGGCACGGTCGACGGCCCCGGCCTGCGTTTCGTGCTGTTTCTGCAAGGCTGCCTGATGCGCTGCCTCTATTGCCACAACCGCGACACTTGGGATATGCACACCGACAAATCGCAAGAGCTTACCGTGGAGCAGGTGATGAAACAGGTGCTGTCATACCGCCACTACCTCAAAGCCACCGGAGGCGGCGTAACCGCAACCGGCGGCGAGCCGCTGCTGCAATACGAATTTCTGCGCGACTGGTTCACCGCCTGCCGCGAGCACGACATCCACACCTGTCTCGACACCAACGGCTACGCCTTGCATTACGACGAAATCCTCGACGACCTGCTCGACCACACCAATCTGGTGATGCTCGACCTGAAACAGATTGATCCCGAAATCCACAAAGTGCTGGTGGGCATTCCCAACACCAAAACCCTCAACTTCGCCCGCTATCTGGCCGAGCGCAACCAACCCGTGCGCGTGCGCTATGTGATCGTGCCCGGCTACACCGACGACGAACGTTCGGCCAACCTGCTCGGCGGATTTATCGGTGGTATGGAAAACGTGGAAACCGTGGAGCTTCTGCCGTATCACGAACTGGGCGCGCACAAATGGGAGCTGTGCGGCGACGAATACAAACTCAAGGGCGTACACCCGCCGCCCAAAGAAACCGTGTTAAAAATCAAAGAAATTTTAGAGGGTTACGGTAAAAATATTATTCTGTAGGCCGTTAACGCCTATCAGGCCGTCTGAAAGCAGGCAGACAGCATGGTTTTTTTTCAGACGGCCTCAAAGAATTTTGCAAAGCTCCCGGCCTGATGGTTTTGTGAAATCCGTTTCCATATGATTACCGTCATCTATTTATTACCGTCATACTCGGGCTTGACCCGGGTATCTTTATTTTCTTGATTTCCCTGCCAAAAGAGAATAACCGGGTATGGCGGAACACAAACTTTTGGCAACCCGGTAACTTTGGCATTTTGTAAAACCAACAGCCTGATGCCTGGGTAGAAAAAGTCGGCATCACCGCCGTTTTTCTTGACAAACCAAGCCGTTGCTAAGATAATCCGCCAATTCGTCTGCCGCCGTTTGAATACGGCGGGTAATTTTTCGGCAGCCTGTTGCTGCCGTGCCGTTAGGAGGTGGTGTTTACATCACGGCGCGTATCCCGCCCTGCCGTTTGGCAAAACTTGCGATACACACCTAACCTATTTTTAAGGCCGTCTGAAAACAAAGCGGCGGCCTGTAACCGATTTTGATTGAGGAATAAAAAATGCCTGCTGTCCGTGTAAAAGAAAACGAACCTTTCGAAGTTGCCATGCGCCGTTTCAAACGCGCTGTGGAAAAAACCGGCCTGCTCACCGAGCTGCGCGCCCGCGAAGCCTACGAAAAGCCGACCACCGAGCGCAAACGCAAAAAAGCCGCTGCCGTCAAACGCCTGCAAAAACGCCTGCGCAGCCAGCAACTGCCCCCGAAACTCTACTAAATCCGCCGCGCTTTCCGATGCGGCGAAAGCAATGCACACCGTAAGGCTTAGGCTTTGCGGTGTTTTTGGTTTTGTATGCCGTCTGAAAACTTGATTTTTTTACCGGACGGCACCATTAGAAGCCATACCGATTGTTTGATTTGACCGAACGACACTATGAACCTGAAAGCCCGACTTGCCGAAGACATGAAAACCGCCATGCGCGCCAAAGACAGCGTAACGCTTTCTACCGTGCGCCTGATTAATGCCGCCGTCAAACAGTTTGAAGTGGACGAACGCACGGAGGCAGACGATGCCAAAGTGGCGGCCATCATCACCAAAATGGTCAAACAGCGCAACGACAGCGCGAAAATCTACACCGATGCAGGCCGCAACGACCTGGCCGACAAAGAAAACGCCGAAACCGAAGTGCTCAAACGCTATCTGCCGCAGATGATGTCGGCAGAAGAAATCCGTACCGCCGTAGCGGCAGCCGTGGCCGAAACCGGCGCCGCCGGCATGGCCGATATGGGCAAAGCGATGGGCGTTTTGAAAACCCGCCTGGCCGGTAAAGCCGATATGGGCGAAGTGAATAAAGTGCTCAAAGCAATGTTGGCGGCCTGATTGCCAAACAGGGCCGTCTGAAACGGATTACGGCCTAACCCGTTGCCGTTTTTCAGACGGCCTCGAATAAAAAACCATGATACCCAGCGAATTTATAGACGAGCTGCTGGCCAAAGTCGATATCGTCGATATTATCGACGAGCATGTGCCGCTGAAAAAAGGCGGCGCCAACTATATGGCCTGCTGCCCGTTTCACAAAGAAAAATCGCCGTCGTTTTCGGTGAGCCCGCAGAAGCAGTTTTACCACTGCTTCGGTTGCGGCGCGCACGGCACGGCCATCGGTTTTATCATGGAGTATCAGGGGTTGGGCTTTACCGAGGCCGTGCAGTATCTGGCCGACCGCACGGGTTTGACCGTGCCGCGCACGCACGCCCGGCAGGACAACCCCGAACAGCGCGCCGAGCGCAAGAAAAAACAGCAAACGCTGGAAGAAACCACCGAAGCCGCCGCCGCTTTTTACAGAGGCCGTCTGAAACAGGATGCGCGCGCGCAGGAATACCTGCGCAAACGCGGCTTGAGCGCCGAAATCATCGAGCATTACGGCCTGGGCTATGCGCCCGACGGCTGGCAGCCGCTGGCGCAGGTGTTCCGGCCCTATCCCAACACCCCGCTGGTGGAAAGCGGCATGGTGGTGGAAAAAGACGGCAAACATTACGACCGCTTCCGCGACCGCATCATGTTTCCGATCCGCAACCCGCGCGGGCAGGTTATCGGCTTCGGCGCCCGCGTGCTCGACAAAGGCGAGCCGAAATACCTCAATTCGCCCGAAACGCCGCTGTTCGACAAAGGCCGCAACCTCTACGGCCTGCACGAAGGCCGCGCCGCCATCAAAGAAGCAGGGCGCATTCTGGTGGTGGAAGGCTATATGGACGTGGTGGCGCTGGCGCAGTTCGGCATCGGTTACGGTGTGGCCGCGCTCGGCACCGCCACCACCGCCGAGCACGTGAAAATCCTGATGCGGCAAACCGACAGCATTTATTTCTGCTTCGACGGCGACAGGGCAGGGCGCAAGGCCGCATGGCGCGCACTCGAAAATGCGCTGCCGCAGCTGAAAGACGGCAAAACGCTGCATTTTCTGTTTCTGCCCGAAGAGCACGATCCCGACAGCTATATCCGTGCCTACGGCAAAGCGCAGTTTGAAGACGTTCTGCTCAACCAAAGCAAGCCCTTGTCGGCCTATTTTTGGGAACACCTTTCAGACGGCCTCAATCTGAACACGCAAGAAGACAAGGCCGAGCTGGTGAAAACCAGCGCCCCGCTGCTCGCCCGGATTACCGCCCCCGCGTTATCCTTTCTGCTGAAACAGGAATTGGGCGGCAAAGTGGGCATCGATCCCGCCAATCTCGCCCGCCTGCTGGGGCAGGAAGCGCCCAAGCAGCACGTGAAGCAGAAAAATTACAAGCTGCCGCAGGAAACTTTCAGGCAGCCGCAGATGTCAACCCTAGTAGAGCGGCAGATACGCAGCCTCTTGATAAATCCCGCATGGGCTGCATATATAGAGCTGCCCGAATATCTGAACCTTAGCGGCGATTTCGCCTGCCTGGCCAACCTTGCCGAGCTTATCAACAGCCGCACGGAGCCGCCGGGCAGCGCACAGATTTTGGAACATATGCGCGGCACGCCTTACGAAGCCACCGTCAACCGCATTTTCCAAAACATGCAGTACGGTGCGGAAGAGCTGGAAAGCAGCAGCGAAGAAGATTGCGAAAGTTTCAAACTCGGCATGAAAAAACTGCTGAATGAGTTAAAATACGCCCAAATTGAAATGTTGAAACAAAAAAGCCGGCAGGGCGGTTTGAGCGAAAGCGAAAAAAAGCTGCTGCTGGCCTTATTGACGCCCGCAGCACATTGAAACCTTGAAACAGGCTTGCGAATACAATCCGCAGGCCGTCTGAAAACACATACATACCACTGCAACCGAGTCGTCTTGTACCTACCGCAGAACCCCATTTCCCATGTTTCAGACGGCCTTATTCCCGTTAAACCGTTTTAACCCGAGAATATTCTATGTCCAACGAAAACACCGGTGTCCGCGACGGCGGATACGAAGAACAAGACGACAACCGCCCGCTGACCCTCGAAGAGCAGCGGGCGCGGTTGCGCCAGCTCATCATCATGGGCAAAGAGCGCGGTTACATCACCTATTCCGAAATCAACGACGCGCTGCCCGACGATATGTCGGACGCCGAGCAAATCGACAACATCGTCAGCATGATTGCCGGGTTAGGTATCCAAGTAACCGAGCAGGCGCCCGATGCCGAAGAAATGCTGATGAGCGACAACACCGCAGCCATCACCGATGATGACGCCGTAGCCGAAGCCGAGGCGGCTCTGTCGAGCGTGGACAGCGAATTCGGCCGCACCACCGACCCCGTGCGCATGTATATGCGCGAAATGGGGCAGGTTGACCTGCTCACCCGCGAAGACGAAATCATTATCGCCAAAAAAATCGAAAATGCCCTCAAAAACATGGTGCAGGCAATTTCTGCCTGCCCCGGTTCGGTTGCCGAGATTCTCGAATTAATCAAGCGCATCCGCGAAGATGAAATCAAAGTCGACGAAGTGGTAGAAGCCATTATCGACCCCAACGAAGTGCTGTTGAACGAACTCGGTTTGGGGCATCTCGAAACCGCACCGGCCACCGCCTCCGCCGACACCGATGAGGGCGACGATGACGGTGATGAAAGCGACGACGATGAAGAAGACGAAGGCAGCGCAGAAGCCATTGCCGCTACCAACCTGGAAGAGCTGAAGCAGAAAGTGCTGGAACATTTTGAAAAAATCGAAGCCGATTACAATCAAATGATTGCCGCACTCTCCGAACACAACAGCCGCCATGCCGCTTATCTCGAACACCGTGACGCCATAGCCTCCAAGCTGCTCGAAGTGCGTTTTGCCACGCGCCAGATTGAAAGCCTGAGCAGCAGCCTGCGCGACCGTGTCGACAACATCCGCAGGCTTGAGCGCGAAATCCGCGACATCTGCCTGGAACGCGTGCACATGGACCGCGATTATTTTATCGCCCATTTCCTGCCCGATATTACCAACCTTGAATGGGTGGAAGCCGAAATCGCCAAAAGCAATGTGTGGAGCAGCGCGCTCGACCGCTTCCGCCATGCCATCATCGAGAAGCAGGCCGAGCTGGCAAATATGGAAACCCAAACTCAGATTTCCATTGAAGAGCTGAAAGAAATCAACAAAAACATGGTGGTCAGCGAAAAAGAAACCGCCGCAGCCAAGCAGGAAATGATTCAGGCCAACCTGCGCCTGGTGATTTCGATTGCAAAAAAATACACCAACCGCGGTTTGCAGTTTCTCGATTTGATTCAGGAAGGCAATATCGGCCTGATGAAGGCGGTGGATAAATTCGAATACCGGCGCGGCTACAAGTTTTCAACCTACGCCACCTGGTGGATACGCCAGGCGATTACCCGTTCGATTGCCGACCAGGCGCGCACCATCCGCATTCCGGTGCACATGATCGAAACCATCAACAAAATGAACCGTATCTCGCGCCAATACCTGCAGGAAACCGGTGAAGAGCCCGATTCTGCCAAACTGGCCGAGCTGATGGAAATGCCGGAAGAAAAAATCCGCAAAATCATGAAAATCGCCAAAGAGCCGATTTCGATGGAAACCCCCATCGGCGACGACGACGATTCGCATCTGGGCGATTTTATCGAAGATATAAACAACATCGCCCCCGCCGAGGCCGCCATGTATTCGAGCCTGCACGAAGTAACCAAAGAAGTGCTTGAAAGCCTCACCCCGCGCGAGGCAAAAGTGCTGAGAATGCGTTTCGGCATCGATATGAACACCGACCACACGCTTGAAGAAGTGGGCAAACAGTTCGACGTTACCCGCGAACGTATCCGCCAAATTGAAGCCAAAGCCCTGCGCAAGCTGCGCCACCCCACCCGCAGCGACCGCCTGCGCAGCTTCTTGGACAGCGAAGAAAACAAGCAGTAGGTAAACACAAATAAGGTTGTTTGGTATGGAAAGGCCGTCTGAAAATACAATTTTCAGACGGCCTTTCCGGCTGTGCATGAAACGTTCCGGAAGGGCAGGATATCGTCATCGTACCGTCCGGAACGCGGGGGACAGACAGAATCAGCGTTTGCCTTTCTGCTGGCATCCGCTGCATACGCCGTACATATATAAAGCGTGATCCACCACTTTATAGCCGTTTTCTTCGGCAATCCTGTCTTGCAGCTGTTCGATTTCTTCATTGTGGAACTCGGTTACTTTACCGCATTTTACGCACACGATATGGTCGTGGTGGCCGCCTTGGTTCAGTTCGTAAACCGCCTTGCCGGTTTCAAAATGGTGGCGCAGCAGGATGCCGGCCTGTTCGAACTGGGTCAGCACGCGGTAGATGGTGGCCACGCCGATTTCGATGCCTTCGTCGAGCAGGATGCGGTAAACATCTTCGGCGCTCAGGTGCTCTTCGGCATGGGTTTCGAACAAATCCAGGATTTTCAGGCGCGGGCCGGTTACTTTCAGGCCGTTGTCTTTCAACTGGGCGATATTGCTGAAATTATTTTCCATAATCCTCTCATACCCTTGTGGTTCAATTGCCGTTATAATACGCATTTTTAGCGGCTTTGCCCACTATTTGATAATAAAGGTTTTTAATGGCCTGAACCTTTCAGGCATATTGATAACTAACTATATCCGGGCCGGAAACGGCTTTTTGATGAAAGGTAAACCAGTGAATAAAACCTTGTGCTTGGCCATTGCCGCCCTGTTGGGGCTGGCCGGCTGCTCTTCCGAGCGCGTATCGCATTTTCCCTCTTACAAACTGAAAGTGGTGCAGGGCAACGAATTGGATGCCCGTGCCGTGGTGTCGCTGCAACCGGGCATGAGCCGCGAGCAGGTGCAGCTGCTGCTGGGCACGCCGCTGCTGCGCGATCCGTTTCATGCCGACCGTTGGGACTATACGTTCAACATCGCCCGTAACGGTGTGATTTCCGATCAGCGCACGCTGACCCTCTATTTCAATAACGACCAACTGGTGCGCGCCGAAGGCAATGCCATCGAACACGCCGTGCAGCAGCTTCGGGCCGAGCAGGCCGCCGCCCCGCGCCCCGTTCAGCAGCCGCAGCAACCCCGGCAGCCGCAACCCGCTTTCCAACCCGATCCGCAATAACTTCAGGATAAAGACATGACCGCATTAAGAATCGCCATCGCCGGTGCCGACGGACGCATGGGGCGCGTATTGGTGGAAGCCGTCAGCCGCCACCCCGATGCCGTATTGAGCGGCGCACTTGAGCACGCCGGTTCAGGCGCATTGGGTTTGGATGCCGGCTATGCCGTCGGCCTCAAAACCGGTGTGGCCATCAGCAGCGATACCGATGCCGTGCTGGCCGCCAGCGACGTATTGATCGACTTCACCCGCCCCGAACCTACGTTGGCCTATTTGGCACAATGCGTCCAGGCCGGTGTGAAAATGGTGATCGGCACCACAGGCTTCGACGAAGCAGGCAAGGCCGCCATTCAAGCGGCTGCCGAAAAAACCGCCGTCGTGTCCGCCGCCAATTACAGCGTGGGCGTCAACCTCACTTTCCATATTCTCGATACCGTCGCCCGCGTGCTCAACGAAGGCTACGATATCGAAATCATCGAAGCGCACCACCGTCATAAAGTCGACGCCCCCAGCGGCACGGCCCTGCGTATGGGCGAAGTGATTGCCGGCGCGCTCGGCCGCGATTTGAAACAATGCGCCGTTTACGGCCGCGAAGGGCACACCGGCGGGCGCGATCCGCAAACCATCGGTTTCGCCACCGTACGCGGCGGCGACATCGTCGGCGACCACACAGCCTTGTTTGCTGCCGACGGCGAGCGCGTGGAAATCACCCACAAAGCTTCCAGCCGCATGACTTTCGCCTCCGGTGCCGTGCGCGCTGCCGTGTGGCTGCGCAGCCGCCAAAACGGCCTGTTTGATATGCAGGATGTTTTGGGGTTGAAAAATCAGTAGCTTGCTCTTTGTGATTGTATTGAGTGAATATCAGGCCGTCTGAAAATATTTTTTCAGACGGCCTAAACAACTTGCGAAGGCCTCTGACCGATATTTTGCAAAGATCCGTTTTAATCCTGAATTTATTTATGTTTCGTCATATCCGGGCTTGGCCCGGGTATCTGTTACTTCTTCCAAAACAACGAGATGCCCGGGTCAAGCCCGGGCATGACGCAGATTTTTAAGATGACGGAATAACCGGCAAAGCCCCATGCCTTCAAACACAAACCGGTGATAAAAACTTTCAGACGGCCTGTCATGCTTTACAAGGCCGTCTGAAGTTTTTTAACGGTTGTGTTCCGTTATCTGCGGTAGGGCAGGGTTAACGCTCTTCCATCGGCACAAACGGCAGGTCGTCGGGGCCGGTGTAGTTGGCGCCGGGGCGGATGATTTTGCCGTCTTGGCGTTGTTCCAAAACATGCGCGCTCCAGCCGGTGGTGCGTGAAATCACGAACAGCGGGGTAAACATGGCGGTGGGCACGCCGAGTTTTTGGTAGGAAACGGCAGAGAACCAGTCGAGGTTGGGGAACATTTTTTTCTCGTTCCACATCAGGCTTTCCAAACGCTCGGCAATGTCAAAGAGGCGCATATCGCCGGTTTCGGCGCTCAGTTTGCGCGCCACTTCTTTAATCACCACGTTGCGCGGGTCGGATACGGTGTAAACGGGGTGGCCGAAACCGATAACGATTTCTTTGCGGCCGATGCGTTCGCGGATGTCGGCCTCGGCTTCGTCGGCATTACGGTAGCGTTTCTGAATATCGTAAGCCACTTCGTTGGCACCGCCGTGTTTGGGGCCTTTAAGTGCGCCGATGGAGCCGGTGATGCACGAGTAAATATCGGAGCCTGTGCCGGCAATCACGCGCGAGGTGAAAGTGGAGGCGTTGAATTCGTGTTCTGCATAGAGAATCAGCGAAACATGCATGGCTTTAACATGAGATTTGCCGGGGCGTCTGCCGTGCAGCAGGTGCAGGAAATGGCCGCCGATGCTGTCTTCTTTGCTTTCTACTTTGATGCGTTTGCCGTTGTGTGAAAACTGATACCAATAAAGCAGCATGCTGCCCAAGCAGGCGATGAGCTTGTCGGCAATATCGCGCGCTTCGCTTTCGGGTTGGCTTTCGCGTTCGGGGTGTACGCAGCCGAGCATGGATACGCCGGTGCGTAAAACGTCCATCGGGTGGGTGTGCGCGGGCAGGCTTTCGAGCACTTGGATTACACGAATCGGCAGGCCGCGCAGGGACTGCAGTTTTTTCTTATAGGCGGCCAGCTCGAATTTGTTGGGCAGACGGCCGTGAATCAAAAGGTGGGCGACTTCTTCGAATTCGCAGTGTTCGGCCAGATCGAGAATGTCGTAACCGCGGTAGCTCAAGTCGTTACCGCTGCGGCCTACGGTGCACAGTGCGGTGTTGCCTGCGGCCACGCCTGAAAGGGCTACGGATTTTTTGGGTTTGAAAATCGGGGTTTCGGTAGTCATTCGGATTCTCCTTTGTTGTGGATTTGGTGTTGTTTTTCAGACGGCCTGTAATGAAAACGAGGCCGTCTGAAAGGTTTTGGCAAACGGTTGTTGTTATTTGCTGAACAGGGCGTC
Source organism: Neisseria sp. (assembly GCF_030530745.1). Lineage (GTDB taxonomy): Bacteria > Pseudomonadota > Gammaproteobacteria > Burkholderiales > Neisseriaceae > Neisseria. The sequence continues at coordinate 60,251 of NZ_JAUMUI010000013.1, forward strand.
CAATTTCTGCTCGAAATCGTGGTAGTTCAGATGTTCGTAGAGTTCGGCGCGGGTTTGCATGGTATCGACCACGTTGGCCTGTGTGCCGTCGCGCATAATCGCTTCGTAAACGTTCAGTGCGGCTTTGCTGGCAGCGCGGAAAGTGGAGAGCGGGTAGAGCACGAGTTTCACGCCGTTTTCGGCCAGCTCCTGCCGGGTGTAGAGCGGGGTGGCGCCGAATTCGGTGATGTTGGCGAGCACCGGCACTTTCATGGCTCCGGCGAATTTTTTATACATGCCCAACTCGGTTACGGCTTCGGGGAAAATCATATCCGCACCCGCTTCCACGCAGGCTTGGGCGCGTTCGACGGCGGCATCCAAACCTTCCACCGCCAGTGCGTCGGTGCGTGCCATAATCACGAAGTTTTCGTCCACGCGGGCATCTGCGGCGGCTTTGATGCGGTCAACCATTTCGCTTTGTGGCACGATGGCTTTGTTGGGGCGGTGGCCGCAGCGTTTCTGCGCCACTTGGTCTTCGATATGCACGGCGGCCACGCCTGCGCGCTCGAAGTTGCGGATGGTGCGGGCGATGTTGAAAGCGCCGCCCCAGCCTACGTCGATGTCTACCAATAACGGCGTATCAACGTTGTCGGTGATGCGGCGCGCGTCGATCAGCACGTCTTCCATGGTGGTGATGCCCAAATCGGGAATGCCGCA
>NZ_JAUMUI010000014.1 GCF_030530745.1 Neisseria sp.
AGGGGGAATTTAGAGGAGTTTTGGGATTTTTGCAAAGGTCTCAGGCCGTCTGAAAGCCATTTTTCAGACGGCCTTAAGGTATTTTTGCAAAGGTCTCTGAAAATATTTCGGATAGCATTTTTATAGAGGTTTCATAGCTTAAGGTCGCAGCCGTTTTGCGGTTTCGGGCAATGTTACAATTGCCACTCTGCAAGCTGCACGGCCTGAAAAGCTGTGCTTTTAATTTAAACGGAATGTTATGAACCCTATTTTTATCGTTCTCCCGATTTTGCTGCTGTTGATGTTCGGTTTGGGCTTGTCGTTTAAGCCGGCTGATTTTGCCGTTTTGCTGCGGCAGCCGAAGGCGGTGTTGGTGGGCACGGCGGCGCAGGTTGTGCTGCTGCCGCTGCTGGCGGCGGGGTTGGTTGGCTTGTTCGGGCCGGAGCCTTATTTGTTGGTGGGGCTGATGCTGATTGCCTGTTCGCCGGGCGGCACGTCGTCGAATATTTTTACTTCGGTTGCCAAAGGTGATGTGCCGTTGTCGGTAACGCTTACGGTGTTGAGCAGCATCATTACGGTGTTTACCATTCCGCCGGTACTGCTGTATGCGTTTGATGCGGCGGGTTTGGGCGGCGCGGGGGCGGTGAAGCTGCCGGTGGGGCAGCTGCTGGTGCAGAATGTGGTGTTGGTGCTGCTGCCAGTGTTGCTGGGCATGGCGGTGCGCCGTTTTTGGTCCGATGGGGCGCAAAAGGTGAAAAAGGGGTTGGATAAGGCGGCGTTTCCGGCGCTGGTGGTGTTGGTGGTGGTGTTTTTTGCGGCCAACCGGCAGATTATCGTGCAGCATTTTATGTCGCTGGTGTGGATGGTGTCGGCGCTGATTTTGGCGGCGATGGCTTTGGGGGCGCTGCTGGCGGCGGTGTTCGGGCTGCCGGGCAGACAGCGGCGTACGGTTGTGATCGAGGTGGGAATGCAGAATTCGGCACAGGCGATTGCGGTGGCGGGTAGTCCGTTTGTGTTGAACAACGAGGCGTTTGCGCTGCCGGCGGTGATTTATGCACTGATAATGAATGTGGTTTTGCTGGCCTATATCGGCTGGTGCCGGCTGGCAAAACGGCAGGCTGTCTGAAAATATCCTCTAAAAAATGCAGGCAGAATCCGGATTTCAAACCAACCAGTATTTGATTTTCATTGTCCCAAGTTTTTAAAATGCCGCAACAGGAGAGGTGCTTGCGGCCCTTAAACTTTTAGAGCGGCACCGCTGTCGGGTATAATTCGTATTTCCGTCCGATAACCACTCTTCGGAGAACCGTTCATGTTAGTTTGCAATCCCAATGAAATCGTGATTCACGGCACCACCGGTAACGGCAAGGTTTTCCGTCCCAGTGACTGGGCGGAGCGTTTGTGCGGCATTTTGTCGTCGTTTGATAAAGGCAACCGTTTGTCTTACCACGAATGGGTGCGCCCGATTCTGGTTGATAAAGTCCGCTGCGTGGCGGTGGATAAAAAACTGGAAGAAATCAACCCGCCGATGTTTCGTTTTCTGATGGACTTTGCCGCCGACAACGATTTGCGCGTGATGGACTGCAAAGCCTTGATAGACGAGCAGGTACAAGAAGAAGTCGGTGCAGTGCAAGAGCGCGTGTTGCTGTCGCAGGCTATCCAAGAAAAACAGGCGACCGAACAGCAGGCCTCGGCGGTTGAGGCTGCGCCGGTGGAGAGCGTGCTGCGCGAAATCGGTGCCGAAGACACCGCGGTTGCTTTTGCCGCCTTGAGCATATTGCGCTCGGGCATCACCGATGTAGCCCGCTTCGTGGAGCAGGTTAACACGCAACAGCGGCCGCAAGGCTACCGCCTGTTCGGTATTTTTGAAGAAGGCAAGGCCAATGCAGTGGCTGTTTGCGGTTTCCGCGAGCAAACCAACCTTGCCGGCGGCCGCCACATCCATATCGATGACATCGTAACCATTCCCCACGGCCGCAGTAAAGGCTATGCCGCCCGCCTGCTGGCCGAAGTGCGCCGTATCGCAGCGGAAGAAGGTATGGATAAAATCCAGGTTTGGTCTGATGTGGGCAGCGAGCGCACACCGGCGCACCGTCTGTATTTTGAAAACGGTTTTGAAATCGATGCGTTCCACTTTTCTTGTAAAATCAACGGCTGAGTTCTGTGCTATGGTGGGATTGGCCGAACTTCATAATATAAAGGAAATACCATGAAAACCCTGTGTTCCGCCCTTGCCGTTTTATTGCTGGCAGCCTGCGCGCAGTCCGGCACCGGCGGCCGGAGCGAAATTTACGGCGAAATCAAAGGCGGTGTGGAAACCTCGCATACCCGTATCGGCAGATAAAAGCCCGTCAGAATTTATATCAAGTTTGGAGGCCGTCTGAAAAATCCGGTTTGCATGAGCCCCATTTTTCAGACGGCCTCTGGGCGAATAAATCAAGCCCGAAATTCGGCTTTGAAAACAAAGTTTTTCTTGTAAGGTGTTTCCGGACTGTGTTATAGTGCGCTGCTTAGCATTGTGCTAAGTATGTTTTTTGTGCAATGGCCGATCAATCGTAATCGGCCCCTTTAATTAAAAAGGAAAATAATCATGACTTTAGGTCTGGTTGGGCGCAAAGTGGGCATGACCCGCGTGTTTAACGAACAGGGTGCTTCTGTTCCGGTAACCGTGTTGGATATGTCTGCCAACCGCGTCACTCAAGTGAAATCCGAAGATGCCGATGGTTATACTGCCGTTCAGGTTACCTTCGGTCAGAAAAAGGCAAACCGTATCAACAAAGCCGAAGCCGGCCACTTTGCCAAAGCAGGTGTGGAGGCGGGTCGCGGATTGGTTGAGTTTGCTGTTTCTGCGGAAAAATTGGATGAGCTGAAAGCGGGCGACGAAATTACCGTTGCCATGTTTGAAGCCGGCCAATTGGTCGATGTAACCGGTACCTCCAAAGGTAAAGGTTTCTCAGGCACCATCAAGCGCCACAACTTCGGCGCGCAACGTACCTCCCACGGTAACTCACGTTCACACCGCGTTCCCGGTTCTATCGGTATGGCGCAAGATCCCGGTCGTGTATTCCCGGGTAAGCGTATGGCCGGCCAATACGGCAACACCAAGGCAACCGTTCAAAATCTGGAAGTTGTGCGCGTAGATGCCGAGCGCCAGCTGCTGCTGGTTAAGGGTGCTGTTCCCGGTGCGGTAAACAGTGATGTTGTGGTACGTCCCAGCGTGAAAGTAGGTGCGTAATGGAATTAAAAGTAATTGATGCTAAAGGGCAGGTTTCAGGCAGCTTGGCTGTTTCTGATGCTTTGTTTGCCCGTGAATACAATGAAGCGTTGGTTCATCAGCTGGTTACTGCTTTCTTGGCAAATGCCCGTTTAGGCAACCGTGCCCAGAAAACCCGTGCGGAAGTGAATCACTCCACTAAAAAACCGTGGCGTCAGAAAGGTACCGGCCGTGCGCGTTCTGGTATGACCTCTTCTCCGTTGTGGCGTAAAGGTGGTCGTGCGTTCCCGAACAAGCCCGACGAAAACTTCACCCAAAAAGTTAACCGCAAAATGTACCGTGCCGGTATGGCGACTATTCTGTCGCAATTGGCCCGCGACGAGCGTCTTTTTGCTATTGATGCGTTAACTGCCGAAACGCCGAAAACCAAAGTGTTTGCAGAACAGGTGAAAAATCTGGGCTTGGAACAGGTTTTGTTTGTTACCAAACAGTTGGATGAAAATGTTTATCTGGCTTCGCGCAATTTGCCTAACGTACTGGTTTTGGAAGCCCAGCAAATTGATCCCTACAGCTTGCTGCGTTACAAAAAAGTCGTGATGACCAAAGATGCGGTTGCACAGTTAGAGGAGCAATGGGTATGAATCAGCAACGTTTGACTCAAGTGATTTTGGCGCCTGTTGTTTCCGAAAAAAGCAATTTGTTGGCCGAAAAACGCAATCAGATGACTTTCAAAGTATTGCCGAATGCAACTAAGCAGGAAATCAAAGCTGCCGTCGAGTTGCTGTTTGGTGTGGAAGTGGCTTCTGTAACCACCACCACCACTAAAGGTAAAACCAAACGTTTTGGCCGCACCATCGGCCGTCGCAGCGATGTGAAAAAAGCTTATGTTAGTTTGGCTGCCGGTCAGGAGTTGGACTTGGAAGCTGCTGCGGCAACTGCAGATAAGGAATAAGTAACATGGCTATTGTAAAAATGAAGCCTACCTCTGCTGGCCGTCGCGGCATGGTTCGCGTAACCACAGAAGGTTTGTATAAAGGTGCGCCGTATGCCGCCTTGGTTGAGAAGAAAAACTCTACCGCCGGCCGCAACAATAACGGCCATATCACCACCCGCCACAAAGGCGGCGGTCATAAGCACCACTACCGTGTAGTGGACTTCAAGCGCAATAAAGACGGTATCCCTGCGAAAGTGGAACGTATCGAATACGATCCGAACCGTACCGCCCACATCGCCCTGTTGTGCTATGCAGACGGCGAACGCCGTTACATTATAGCCCCGCGCGGTATTAAAGCGGGTGCGGTATTGGTTTCAGGTGCCGAGTCTGCGATTAAAGTGGGCAACACCCTGCCTATCCGCAATATTCCCGTGGGTACAACCATTCACTGTATCGAGATGAAACCGGGCAAAGGTGCGCAAATTGCACGTTCTGCCGGTGCTTCTGCGGTATTGCTGGCTAAAGAAGGTATTTACGCCCAAGTTCGTCTGCGTTCTGGCGAAGTGCGTAAAATCCATGTTGATTGCCGCGCTACCATCGGTGAAGTGGGTAATGAAGAACAAAGCCTGAAGAAAATCGGTAAAGCCGGTGCTAATCGCTGGCGCGGTATCCGCCCGACTGTGCGCGGTGTGGTAATGAACCCGGTTGACCACCCGCACGGCGGTGGTGAAGGCCGTACCGGTGAAGCGCGCGAGCCGGTTAGCCCGTGGGGTACGCCTTCTAAAGGCTACCGTACTCGTAACAACAAACGCACGGACAATATGATTGTTCGCCGCCGTTACTCAAATAAAGGTTAATTGATATGGCTCGTTCATTGAAAAAAGGCCCATATGTAGACCTGCATTTGCTGAAAAAAGTAGATGCGGCTCGTGCAAATAACGACAAACGTCCTATTAAGACTTGGTCGCGTCGTTCTACCATTCTGCCCGACTTTATCGGTTTGACCATCGCTGTACACAACGGCCGTACTCATGTGCCGGTATTTATCAGCGACAATATGGTCGGCCATAAACTGGGCGAGTTCTCATTGACCCGTACCTTTAAAGGCCACTTGGCCGATAAAAAGGCTAAAAAGAAATAAGGTGAATCATGAGAGTAAGTGCACAACATAAAAACGCCCGTATTTCTGCGCAAAAAGCCCGTTTGGTAGCAGATCTGATTCGCGGCAAAGACGTTGCCCAAGCTTTGAATATCTTGGCATTTAGCCCGAAAAAAGGTGCTGAGCTCGTGAAAAAAGTGCTGGAGTCTGCTATTGCTAATGCGGAGCATAATGAAGGTGCTGATATTGACGAGCTGAAAGTGGTCACCATTTTTGTTGACAAAGGGTCGAGCCTGAAACGTTTTCAGGCGCGCGCCAAGGGTCGTGGTAACCGCATTGAAAAACAAACCTGTCATATCAATGTGACAGTAGGCAATTAAGGAAAAGCTATGGGACAAAAGATTAATCCTACCGGCTTTCGCTTGGCGGTAACTAAAGACTGGTCTTCCAAATGGTTTGCAAAAAGCAGCGATTTCCCGACCGTTCTGAAGCAAGATATTGATGTTCGCAATTACTTGCGCAAACGCTTGGCGAATGCTTCTGTCGGCCGCGTTGTAATTGAGCGCCCGGCAAAATCAGCCCGCATTACTATCTATTCCGCTCGTCCTGGTGTGGTAATCGGTAAAAAAGGCGAAGACATTGAGGTGTTAAAGCGCGATCTGCAAAACCTGATGGGAGTGCCGGTTCATGTCAATATTGAGGAAATTCGCAAGCCTGAATTGGATGCGCAAATTATCGCCGATGGCATTGCCCAACAACTTGAAAAACGCGTTCAGTTCCGCCGTGCCATGAAGCGCGCTATGCAAAATGCCATGCGTGTTGGTGCCAAAGGTATCAAAATCATGACTTCAGGCCGTCTGAACGGTGCGGATATTGCCCGTAGCGAATGGTATCGCGAAGGACGCGTTCCCCTGCATACGTTGCGTGCCAATGTTGATTATGCAACCAGTGAGGCGCATACCACTTATGGCGTTTTGGGCTTAAAAGTTTGGGTTTATACCGGCGAGGGTAACGAAAAAGCGGCTCAGGCGAAACCCGAACAAGAGAAGAGACAAAGAAAAGCAGGAGGTCGTCATGCTGCAACCAACTAAACTCAAATACCGTAAACAGCACAAAGGCCGCAACACCGGTATCGCTACCCGCGGTAATAAAGTGAGTTTTGGTGAGTTCGGTTTGAAAGCGGTTGGCCGCGGTCGTTTGACTGCGCGTCAAATTGAGGCGGCCCGCCGTACTATGACCCGTCATATCAAACGTGGTGGCCGTATTTGGATTCGTGTATTTCCCGATAAACCCATTACTGCCAAACCTGCAGAAGTTCGTATGGGTGGCGGTAAAGGTTCTCCCGAATACTATGTAGCTGAAATCCAACCCGGAAAAATGCTGTATGAAATGGACGGTGTGCCCGAAGCTTTGGCTCGCGAGGCATTTGAATTGGCTTCTGCCAAACTGCCGATTCCGACAGTATTTGTAGTAAGACAGGTAGGTCAATAATGAAAGCGAATGAATTGAAAGACAAATCGGTTGAGCAATTGAATGCGGATTTGCTTGATTTGCTGAAAACCCAATTTGGCCTGCGTATGCAAAATGCTACCGGCCAATTAGGCAAACCGAGCGAATTGAAACGAGTGCGTCGCGATATTGCCCGTATCAAAACCATCTTAACTGAAAAAGGTGCTAAGTAATGAGCGAAACTAAAAATGTTCGTACTTTGCAAGGCAAAGTGGTTAGCGACAAAATGGATAAAACCGTTACCGTGCTGGTGGAGCGAAAAGTTAAACATCCCCTGTATGGTAAAATTATCCGCCGTTCGACTAAAATTCATGCTCATGACGAGCAAAATCAATACGGCATTGGTGATGTGGTTGTGATTGAAGAAACTCGCCCGTTGTCTAAAACCAAGTCTTGGGTTGTTAAAGAGCTGGTAGAGAAAGCTCGTGCTGTTTAAAAAATAAGACAGTACGGTTTTAAAAAGAGAAACGAAGTCTTGCATCAAAGTTGGTTTGTATGTAAACTTCGTTTCTTATCTTTCAGTTTCTCTCTGGAAGCTTCTTCCCTTCGGGATCCAAGACTGGTTTACTAGAACCTTTTGAAGGTGTCAGATTGTAGAATGCTTAAATTTTAGCATATCGGGTCGTCTGAAAAAGGTAAATTAAGTTGGTTTTTTTAAAGGTAAAAAAATGATTCAAATGCAGACCATCTTAGATGTGGCTGATAACTCTGGTGCGCGTCGTGTGATGTGTATCAAAGTGTTGGGCGGATCTAAGCGTCGCTATGCTTCGGTTGGCGACATTATTAAAGTTGCAGTGAAAGATGCGGCTCCGCGTGGCCGTGTGAAAAAAGGTGATGTATATAGCGCTGTAGTGGTTCGTACTGCAAAAGGCGTTCGTCGTCCTGATGGTGCACTGATTAAATTTGATAATAACGCAGCTGTTTTGTTGAACAATAAACTTGAGCCTTTGGGTACGCGTATTTTTGGTCCGGTGACCCGCGAGCTGCGTACGGAGCGCTTTATGAAAATTGTTTCATTGGCACCTGAAGTTTTATAAGGAATAGCAGCGATGAACAAGATTATTAAAGGCGATAAAGTAATCGTAATTGCCGGTAAGGATAAAGGCAAACAAGGCCAAGTTGTTAAAGTGTTGGGTGATAAAGTGGTGGTGGAGGGCGTTAATGTGGCTAAGCGCCATCAAAAACCGAACCCGATGCGTGGTATTGAGGGTGGGATTGTTGTTAAAAATATGCCTTTGGCTATTTCAAACGTTGCTATTCTCAATCCTGAAACCAATAAGGCTGATCGTGTGGGTATTAAATTGGTTGAAAGCGACGGCAAGGTGAAACGTGTCCGCTTTTTCAAATCTAATGGCTCTATCATTGGGGCATAAGGAGATAACATGGCTCGTTTGAGAGAGTTTTATAACAGCACTGTGGTTCCTGAGTTGATAAAGCAGTTTGGCTATAAGTCAATTATGGAGGTGCCTCGTATTGAAAAAATTACTTTAAATATGGGTGTTGGCGAAGCTGTTGCGGATAAAAAAGTAATGGAGCATGCTGTTGCTGATTTGGAGAAAATTGCCGGTCAAAAGCCCGTAGTAACCGTTGCCCGCAAATCTATTGCCGGCTTCAAAATTCGTGACAACTATCCCGTGGGTTGCAAGGTGACTTTGCGTCGCGATCAAATGTTTGAATTCTTGGATCGTTTGGTGACTATCGCTTTGCCTCGAGTGCGCGACTTCCGTGGTATGAACGGTAAATCTTTTGATGGTGGCGGTAACTATAATATGGGTGTCCGCGAGCAAATTATTTTTCCGGAAATCGAATACGATAAAATTGATGCTTTGCGTGGTTTAAACATTACCATTACTACAACTGCTAAAACAGATGAAGAGGCAAAAGCTCTGTTGTCGCTGTTTAAATTTCCGTTCAAAGGATAATTCATGGCTAAAAAAGCACTTATCAACCGCGAATTGAAACGCGTTGCTCTGGCGAAAAAATATGCCGCTAAGCGAGAGGCTATTTTTGCTGTTATTAATGATTCAAATGCTTCGGATGAAGAGCGTTTTGAGGCTCGCCTGAAACTTCAAGCGATTCCCCGCAATGCTGCACCTGTTCGTCAGCGTCGTCGTTGTGCCTTGACTGGCCGTCCGCGTGGCACTTTCCGTAAGTTCGGTTTGGGTCGTATTAAAATCCGTGAAATTGCTATGCGTGGCGAGATTCCGGGCGTTGTTAAAGCTAGCTGGTAATAGGAGTAGTAATTATGAGTATGCATGATCCTATTTCCGATATGTTGACTCGTATCCGAAATGCGCAACGTGCAAACAAGATTGCCGTTGCTATGCCTTCTTCCAAATTGAAATGCGCTATCGCTAAGGTTTTGAAAGAGGAAGGTTATATTGAAGATTTCGCGGTTTCTGCCGATGCAAAACCTGTTTTGGAAATCCAATTGAAATATTATGCCGGGCGTCCCGTTATTGAACAAATTAAGCGTGTGTCTCGTCCTGGTCTGCGTATTTACAAAGCCTCAAACGAGATTCCGAGTGTGATGAATGGTTTGGGTGTGGCAATCGTTAGCACTTCTAAAGGTGTAATGACCGACCGTAAGGCCCGTTCTGAAGGTGTTGGCGGTGAGTTGTTATGCATTGTTGCCTAGTGGAGGATAAATATGTCACGCGTAGCTAAAAATCCAGTGACCGTTCCCGCTGGCGTTGAAGTGAAATTTGGAACTGATGCTATTATTATCAAGGGAAAGAATGGTGAGTTGTCTCTGCCCCTGACTGATAATGTGGCTATTGAATTGAATGACGGTCAGTTGACCTTTACCGCTAAAGACAACAGCAAACAGGCTAATGCAATGTCTGGCACTGTACGTGCTTTAGTCAATAATATGGTTAAAGGTGTTTCTGAAGGCTTTGAGAAAAAATTGCAACTGATTGGTGTGGGCTATCGTGCTCAGGCTCAAGGTAAAGTATTGAATCTTTCTTTGGGCTTTTCTCATCCCATCGTTCATGAAATGCCGGAAGGTGTTTCAGTGCAAACCCCGAGTCAAACAGAAATTATTTTGACAGGTGCCGATAAACAGGTTGTTGGTCAGGTTGCTGCCGAAATCCGCGCTTACCGCTCACCCGAGCCTTATAAAGGTAAAGGTGTACGTTATGTCGGCGAAGTGGTAGTGATGAAAGAAGCCAAGAAGAAATAATTGAGGTTTTTCTAATGAATAAACATGTAACCCGACTCCGTCGCGCGCGCAAAACCCGTGCTCGTATTGCGGATTTAAAAATGGTTAGATTGTGCGTATTCCGTTCAAACAGTCATATTTATGCTCAAGTTATTAGTGCTGAGGGTGATAAAGTTTTGGCTCAAGCCTCTACTTTGGAAGCTGAAGTACGCGATAGCTTGAAATCAGGCAGTAATGTTGAGGCGGCTGCAGTTGTTGGTAAGCGTATTGCTGAAAAAGCAAAAGCTGCAGGTGTTGAAAAAGTTGCTTTCGATCGTTCTGGTTTTCAATATCATGGTCGTGTGAAAGCTTTGGCAGAAGCAGCACGTGAAAACGGTTTAAGCTTCTAAAGATTTGGAGATTTCAGATGGCAAAACATGAGATTGAAGAGCGTGGTGACGGTTTAATCGAAAAAATGGTGGCCGTTAACCGTGTAACAAAAGTGGTTAAGGGTGGCCGTATTATGGCTTTCTCTGCTCTGACAGTTGTTGGCGATGGTGATGGTCGCATCGGTATGGGTAAGGGGAAATCCAAAGAGGTTCCGGTTGCTGTGCAGAAGGCGATGGATCAAGCTCGCCGCTCAATGATTAAAGTACCTTTGAAAAACGGCACCATTCACCATGAGGTGCTTGGCAAGCATGGTGCAACCCGTGTATTTATGCAGCCTGCTAAAGAAGGTAGTGGTGTAAAAGCAGGTGGTCCGATGCGCTTGGTTTTTGATGCTATGGGTATCCATAATATTTCTGCAAAAGTGCATGGCTCTACTAATCCTTACAACATCGTGCGAGCCACATTGGATGGTCTGTCCAAGTTATATACTCCTGCGGATATCGCTGCAAAGCGCGGGTTGACTGTTGAAGATATTTTAGGAGCTAACCATGACTGAACAAAAGAAAATCAAAGTAACTTTGATTAAAAGTTTGATTGGTACCATTGAGGCTCATCGAGCCTGTGCACGTGGCTTGGGTCTACGTCGCCGCGAGCATACAGTAGAGGTTTTGGATACTCCTGAGAATCGTGGCATGATTAACAAAATCAGCTACCTGTTGAAAGTGGAGTCTTGATATGTTTTTAAATACTATTCAACCTGCCGAAGGTTCGACTCATGTTAAAAGACGTGTTGGTCGCGGTATTGGTAGTGGTTTAGGCAAAACCGGTGGTCGCGGCCACAAAGGCCAAAAAAGTCGCGCAGGTGGTTTTCATAAAGTAGGCTTTGAGGGTGGTCAAATGCCCTTACAGCGCCGTTTGCCCAAGCGTGGTTTTAAATCTTTAACTGCTGCTGCAAATGCTGAAGTTCGACTGAGTGAGTTGGAGTTGGTAGCTGTGAGCGAAATCGATGTGTTGGTTTTGAAGCAAGCGGGTTTAGTAGGTGCTAATGTTTTGAATGTAAAAGTTATTGCGTCAGGTTCTATTAACAAGGCAATTACTTTGAAAGGCATTAAAGCCACTAAAGGCGCACAAGCTGCTATTGAAGCTGCCGGCGGTAAAGTAGAAGAATAAGACTTGGATTATTAAGTGGCTAATCAACTTTCATCATCAGATTTATCCAAATTCGGTGACTTGAAAAAGCGCCTATTGTTCTTGTTAGGCGCATTGATTGTATTCCGTATTGGTGCACATATTCCTGTGCCAGGAGTTGATGCAGCTGCTTTGGCTAAGTTATACGAAAGCGCAAGCAGCGGCATTCTGGGTATGTTGAATATGTTCTCAGGAGGTTCGCTTGAGCGCTTTAGTATTTTTGCAATTGGTATTATGCCGTATATTTCGGCGTCAATTATTGTTCAATTGGCATCGGAAATACTCCCTTCTCTGAAGGCTCTGAAAAAAGAAGGGGAGGCCGGGCGTAAAATCATCACCAAATATACCCGTTATGGTACTGTGGTTCTGGCAGTCATGCAGAGTTTTGGTGTGGCTACATTTGTATATCAGCAAAATGTAGTTGTCGTCTCACAGCTGGAATTTTTTATCTCTACTGTTGTTTGCTTGGTAACCGGCACTATGTTTTTGATGTGGTTGGGTGAGCAAATGACCGAACGGGGGATAGGTAACGGCATTTCATTGATCATAACGGCAGGTATCGCGGCAGGTATTCCGGCTGGAGCTGCGCAACTTGTTACCCTTACAAGTCAGGGATCAATGAGTATGTTGACGGCAGTATCTATTGTGGTGGGTGCCTTGCTGCTGATTTATATTGTGGTATTTTTTGAAAGTGCCCAGCGTAAAGTACCGGTTCATTATGCCAAACGTCAGCTCGGCAGCAGGATTGTGCAAGGTCAAAATACACATATGCCCTTTAAGCTGAATATGGCCGGTGTGATTCCGCCTATTTTTGCTTCCAGTATCATTCTGTTTCCTTCAACGCTTTTAAGTTGGTTCGGCTCTGCAAATACAGACAGTTGGCTGCATAAAATAGCAGGTATGTTGCAACATGGACAACCTGTATATATTTTATTATTTGCGGCAACCATTATTTTCTTTTGTTATTTCTATACGGCGTTGGTATTCAGTCCGAAAGAGATGGCAGAGAATTTGAAGAAAAGCGGGGCATTTATTCCCGGTATTAGACCGGGGGAGCAAACCTCCAGATATTTGGAAAAAGTTGTTTTGCGCTTGACTCTGTTTGGTGCTTTATACATAACTATTATTTGTTTGATTCCGGAATTTTTGACCACGGCTTTGAATATTCCTTTCTATTTGGGCGGCACCTCATTGTTAATCTTGGTAGTAGTAACCATGGATTTTCATACGCAAATTACTTCATATAGAGTTACTCAGCAATATGAGTATTTGATTAAGCAACCTGATATGAAATCATTATCCCGTAAGTAAATTATGGCTAAAGAAGATACCATACAAATGCAGGGTGAGATTCTCGAAACCTTGCCGAATGCAACTTTTAAAGTAAAGCTCGAAAATGACCATGTTGTTTTAGGGCATATTTCCGGCAAGATGCGTATGCACTATATACGTATCTCCCCGGGTGATAAGGTTACCGTTGAGCTGACACCCTATGATTTGACTCGGGCACGTATTGTGTTTCGAGCTAGGTAATTTAAGAAAGGAAATAAAATGCGTGTACAACCTTCTGTAAAGAAAATTTGCCGTAACTGTAAGATTATTCGCCGTAATCGAGTAGTTCGTGTGATTTGCACTGACCCCCGCCACAAGCAGCGTCAAGGCTAAGCTGGTATTTTGCCAAGCCTGATTTTGTGGTATAGTAATAAAATTTTGCCCTTAAAGGAAAAAATATGGCTCGTATTGCAGGGGTAAATATCCCTAATAATGCCCATATCGTAATTGGCTTGCAGGCTATTTACGGTATTGGTTCTACTCGTGCTAAATTGATTTGTGAGGCTGCGAAAATCGAGCAGAGCACTAAAGTAAAAGATTTAGACGAGTCTCAATTGGAAGCTTTGCGTGAGCAGGTTTCTAAATATGAAGTAGAAGGCGATTTGCGTCGTGAAGTAACGATGAGTATCAAGCGTCTGATGGATATGGGCTGCTACCGCGGCTTCAGGCATCGTCGCGGTTTGCCTTGTCGTGGACAACGAACGCGCACCAATGCCCGTACCCGCAAAGGTCCGCGCAAAGCGATTGCCGGTAAAAAATAATTTTTAAGGATTTGATTAATGGCTAAAGCAAACACAGCTTCACGTGTACGCAAAAAAGTACGTAAAACCGTGAGTGAAGGTATTGTGCATGTTCATGCTTCTTTCAACAATACCATCATTACTATCACCGACCGTCAAGGCAATGCATTATCTTGGGCTACCTCGGGCGGCGCTGGTTTTAAAGGTTCGCGTAAAAGTACACCTTTTGCTGCCCAGGTGGCAGCAGAAGCCGCTGGTAAAGTTGCCCAAGAGCATGGCGTTAAAAATCTGGAAGTTCGCATTAAAGGCCCGGGTCCCGGCCGTGAATCTTCTGTTCGTGCGCTCAACGCTCTTGGTTTCAAGATTACCAGCATTACCGACGTTACCCCGTTGCCCCATAACGGTTGCCGTCCACCTAAGAAACGTCGTATTTAATATTGGAGTGATTTGAGATATGGCACGTTATATTGGCCCTAAATGTAAATTGGCCCGCCGCGAAGGTACAGATTTATTTTTAAAGAGCGCCCGCCGCTCTTTGGAATCTAAATGCAAAATGGATTCTGCGCCCGGTCAGCATGGTGCTAAAAAGCCCCGTCTTTCCGATTATGGTTTGCAGTTGCGTGAAAAACAAAAAATCCGCCGTATTTATGGTGTCTTAGAACGCCAGTTCCGCCGTTATTTTGCAGAAGCGGCCCGTCGTAAAGGCTCTACCGGCGAATTGTTGCTCCAGTTGTTGGAGTCGCGCTTGGATAATGTCGTGTACAGAATGGGCTTTGGTTCTACCCGTGCGGAAGCACGTCAGTTGGTGTCGCACAAAGCCATTACTGTAAACGGTCAGGTAGTAAACATTCCTTCTTACCAAGTTAAAGCCGGTGATGTTGTCAGCGTTCGTGAAAAGGCTAAAAAGCAAGTCCGTATTCAAGAAGCTTTGGGTTTGGCAACACAAATCGGTTTGCCCGGCTGGGTTTCTGTCGACGCAAACAAAATGGAAGGCGTATTCAAAAATATGCCTGATCGCTCAGAATTGACTGGCGATATTAATGAACAGCTGGTGGTAGAGTTCTACTCTAAATAATTACCAGTTCAGTGAGGGACAGTTAAATGCAAAACAGCACTTCCGAATTTTTGAAACCCCGTCAAATAGATGTGGATAACTTATCTGCCACCCGTGCAAAAGTATCTATGCAGCCGTTTGAACGTGGTTTCGGCCATACCCTTGGTAATGCTTTGCGTCGTATCTTACTGTCATCCATGAACGGTTTTGCACCTACTGAAGTGGCTATTACCGGTGTTTTGCACGAGTATTCTACTGTTGATGGTGTTCAAGAAGATGTTGTTGATATTTTGTTGAACCTTAAAGGTGTAGTTTTCAAGTTGCATGGCCGCAGCCAAGTTCAGTTAACCTTGAAGAAGTCCGGAGCGGGTGCCGTAGTAGCAGGCGACATCAGCCTGCCTCACGATGTGGAAATCATCAATCCTGAGCACGTTATTTGCCATCTTTCCGACAACGGTCAGATTGAGATGGAAATCAAAGTGGAGCAGGGGCGCGGTTACCAGTCGGTTTCAGGCCGTCGGACTATTCGCGATGAAAACCGACAAATCGGTGCAATTCAGTTGGATGCGAGCTTCTCGCCCATCAGCCGTGTTAGTTTTGAAGTTGAGCCGGCACGTGTAGAGCAGCGTACGGATTTGGATCGTTTGGTATTGGATATAGAAACCGACGGATCTATTGATCCGGAAGAGGCTGTTCGTAGTGCGGCACGTATTTTGATTGACCAGATGTCTATTTTTGCCGATTTGCAAGGAACACCAGTTGAAGAGGTTGAAGAAAAAGCGCCTCCTATCGATCCGGTTCTGCTGCGTCCGGTAGATGATTTGGAATTGACAGTACGTTCGGCTAACTGCTTGAAAGCTGAAGATATTTATTATATTGGCGATTTAATTCAGCGTACCGAAACCGAACTCTTGAAGACACCCAATTTGGGTAGAAAATCTTTGAATGAAATCAAAGAAGTTTTGGCTTCCAAAGGGTTGACGTTGGGTTCTAAGCTGGAAGCTTGGCCGCCGGTGGGCTTGGAAAAGCCGTAAGTTTGAAGATTAAAGGATAAGTAAGATGCGTCATCGTAATGGCAATCGTAAATTAAACCGTACCAGCAGCCATCGTGCTGCGATGCTGCGCAATATGGCCAATTCTTTATTGAGCCATGAAACCATCGTAACTACTTTGCCGAAGGCCAAAGAGTTGCGCCGTGTGGTGGAGCCCTTGATTACTTTGGGTAAAAAACCTTCGTTGGCAAACCGCCGCTTGGCATTTAACCGCACCCGCGACCGTGATGTGGTAGTAAAACTGTTCGATGAGTTGGGGCCACGCTTTGCTGCTCGTAACGGCGGTTATATCCGTATATTGAAATATGGTTTCCGCAAAGGCGACAATGCTCCGTTGGCATTGGTCGAGTTGGTGGATAAAGCAGCGGAAGCCGCAGAATAATCCGGTAAGTTTACTTTTCGGTTGAGACTCCTCCATTTATGGCGGTAGGATTTGAGATTATTCGGGTGGAGAGCAACCCCGTCTAAATCAGGGAAATATGTGGGACGGCGCTTAGTATATCGTCCTGTGTATTGAAATTTTGATAAAAAAACCGTATCCGATTCATGTCGGATACGGTTTTCTGTTTTGATTTTTGGCAAAATCTTCTAACGAAATATACGGAAGCGGTAGTTTGATAATGCCGAACTCTCCTTCTCTACAGGCAATATCGGAGCAGACAGGCCGTTTAGTAGGGGGGAGGAATGTTTCATTTTTACAATAGCCGTTTGAGGTTTCAGACGACCTCTGCAACAAACCGGACAAAATACCAAATAAGTATGTTAAAATCGCATACATTTCAACACAAAAACTTACAAAATTCATATTGATTATAAACCGCCCGCATTTTGCGGCGCGGTCGAAACGAAAGACGGCACATTATGAAAACGACTTCCCCCTCCCCTCGCGCCCGCTTGCGTCCGATAATCTTCAGCCTTTCTTTGATTTTTACCCTGCTGGCCTCCGGAACGGCAAATGCCCAGTTTGCCGATGTTCCCGTTTATCTGCAAAACGAAACCAAAACCATCGGCGGCACTTCCAAAGTCAAGCCCAATGTGATGCTGTTCATTGATGACTCGGGCAGTATGCGTTATGTAACAGGGAAAGACGTTGTAGCTGGTAAGAATGAAAAGAGCCGTATGTCAATTGCCAAATCTGCTCTCTCTTCCGTGGTGACAAAATACAAAGATCAGATCAACTGGAACCTGCAAACGCTTAATAACAATAAATCGGTAAATATGGATCAGTATACCGATAACTGGGAACTGGTTCTCAAGAAAATTAATAAGATGCAGTCTGAAGGAGGAACACCTACTACTCCGCGATTTTACGAATTATCGAAAATTGTCCGAGACAACACCGAATACCGTTGCCAGAAAAATTTTATCCTGCTGATGTCTGACGGTGATGCCAATTACAGTCAGGATACGGATGACAGTAATTGGACATTTGTACAAGATAGGGGATGGACAATTAAAGATAAATCTAAAATCAAACCTTATTTTCCAAATAATACCGTTGATGATCCCTATTTTGGTAGACAAACAGGGGGAGGAGCTGCTTATGAAAGCCGTTATAATTCCAGCACTAACAGTTGGGGTATCGATCTCTGGGATACGTTTTGGGATAGGGAAAACGGTTTAGGCTGGTTCAGTAGGACTTTGGCTACAAAAGACTTTAAAACCGGAGGAACCGATAAAACCGGTAAAAGTTGGGACGGGGATTCGGCCGATCCTAAAAACTCAAACGATGAGAGTATTTATAAAAAACAGATTGCTGAAACATTTACCATCGGCTTTGGTGAAGGACTGACTGAAAAAGGCAGGGCATACCTCAAACAAGGTGCCGCCCGTGCCAATGCCGCCGACAATGAAAAATCTTTCTTCAATGCTTCCAATGAAGAAGAATTGGTTGCTGCCATCGGCAGCATTTTCGACAGCATCGAAAGCTCTGCCTTAAACAATGCCGAAGAAGGCGTGGGCACTTCTGCACCCGCGGTTAGCGGGGCAAACGGCAGGGCTACCGATGCAGCCACTGTGTATCTTGATCCGCAATCGTGGAGCAGCCAGTTGCACTTTTACAGTCTCAATGCCGACGGGTCGTTTTCGTCTACCCCCAAACAACCTTATTTCGGCAACCGCAAAACGCTGATCAATACCGGCAGCGGCGTGTTTTGGGCGGATGGGCAAAGCTATGCCGACAACGGTTATTTCGGCATTGAAACATCAGGGAAAAATGCCGACGAATGGAAATCGGCACTGATGCCTTGGACGGTGCGCAGTAAAGACGATTCTGTGATTAAAACTGATTCGGTCAACACGCCGTACAGCCAAACCTACCGCGACCGTAATTTGGATGCTGAAGGCAAACCAGTGAATGGCAAGCGCGATTTGGGCGATATTCTCGACAGCGGCATTGCCACAGCGGGCAACAGCGTCAACGGCCGCCCCGAATTTCTGCTGACTGCTGCCAACGACGGTATGGTGCACCTGTTCCGCAGCTATGATCACGCAGAGCACCCTTATGAACTGAAACTCAGCTACATTCCCGCAGGTATGGAGCGCGACAGCGGCAACGGCGGCAGCACGCTGGGCGAAACCCTGAAAGAGCTGGCCGATGAAGGATACGGCCAAAGCAAACCGCACCGCTATATGGTAAACGGCGGTTTTGTCGTGCGCACTACTGCCGCACCTTCCGGAGGGGTTAAAGGCCAGCAAACCGTGATGTTCGGCGCGATGGGGCAGGGCGGGCGCGGAGCCTATGCACTGAATGTCGGCGGCACCGACCGCGTGAACGGCACCGCTGCCATCGGGCTGAATGCCGCCGATAACGCTTGGAACACCACTGTGCCGCTGTTTGAAACCGCCAAAGGGGAAAGCAATACTTTGGGTTATACCGTGGGCACGCCGCAAATCGGCCGTGTTTCCATAAAGCGTCCGGCTCCGACCGATGCCGTTCAGCAAGTGGATATTTCTGAAAATGTGCGTTATGCGGCATTTTTGGCCAGCGGCTACCGCAATCAAGACATCAAACATGAAAGCAATGAAACCGCCCTGTATGTTTACGATCTGTTGGGGCAGGAGGCTTCAACCGGTGAGGTCAAAGGCAAAACTGCGGGCAGCCTGATTGCAAAAATCACCGTGCCCGGCGGTGTCGGCGGCCTCTCCAGCCCCACCCTGCTCGATATGGATTTCGACGGGGTGATCGATGTGGCTTATGCAGGCGATTACGGCGGCAATATGTACCGTTTCGACCTGCGCGGCGAAACTCCCGACAAATGGCGGGTTCAGCGCATTTACACAGGTTCGGCCGCCCGCCCGATTACTGCCGCTCCCGCCGTTTCCCGTCGTGCCGATAATAAATATGTGGTTATTTTCGGCACAGGCAGCGATATCTACCAGAGCGATGCTGCAAGCAAAACCCAGCAGGCCGTGTTCGGTATTTTTGAAGATCTCAAACTTAATGGCGACAATACACTGCCGGAAGTAACGGCGGCAACAGAAGCAGATCTGCAAACCCAAACGATGGAGGAAAAAGAGATCGACGGTAAAAAATACCGTTTCTTGAGCAGCCACCCGGTAGGCAGCGACAAAAAAGGCTGGAAAATAAACTTGGGAGTCGGCACGGACAATGCAGGTGAGCGTGTGGTAGTTAAGCCGACTATGCTTTTACGCAGCGCATTGATCAGCACGAGGATTTATCAAACCACAACCACACCCCGCGATAACGGCGATGATGTGTGCCTGCCCGATGAAACCAGCACTTCCACAGAAAGCAGCAGTTGGAGTTTGATGGTTAATGCCGAAACCGGAGGCAGCCTGAAAAAAACAGACACACGCATCAATTTTATTGATAAATCGGGCAATGCCGTTATGAATAACGGAAATTATGCCAACGGCCTCAGGCAAAGCGGTATATACGGCCTTGCCAGTGTCGAACCGTCGAAACTGTCTGCCGACAGCCCGGTTACTCTGGATGGAGATTCGGGAGGAAACGGCACGGATTCGGCCGGCCGCCAAGCCGTTCCTAAGAACACTTGTTTCAAAGGCAGAGCCGAGCGGTTTATTTTAAACGCCAAGGGCGAAAAATATTCGGTTGTAGGAAAATATTGCGGTGTCCAGCGCATCAGCTGGCGTGAAATTTTCTAAATCAATACGGTAACTGGTTGATGGAACCGGGTTGTTCGACAAAACCGGCCGCCCAAAGGGAGGTCGGTTTTGCTTGCATACCGGGGCAATGCCGGCATGTAAGAAGAGCAGGGTTCCAACCCCTGCTCTTTCTTCTTATTTCACTTTCTCCAACAGCTCGTTGGCCAAATCCAAATAAGCCAGCGTGCCTTTGGCTTTGGCATCGTAGGCTAGGGCGGGCATGCCGTGGCTGGGTGCTTCGGCCAGGCGCACGTTGCGGGGGATGGTGGTGGTGAAAAGCTGTTTGCCGAAATGCGCCTGCAACTGTTCGGAAACCTCTTGAGAAAGGCGGCTGCGGCTGTCGTACAGCGTGCGCACGATGCCGATAATATCCAATTGCGGGTTGATGGCCTGGCGGATTTTGCGCACGGTAGCCACCAAATCGGAAATGCCCTCAAGCGCATAATATTCGCACACCATCGGCACAATCACACCGTTGGCCGCCACCAGGCCGTTGAGTGTGAGCAGCGTGAGTGTGGGCGGGCAGTCGATTAACACGAAATCATAATCGCCGGCCACTTCGGCCAGCGCGTTCTTCAGGCGCATTTCACGGGCGATTTCCTGCACCAGCTCCACCTCGGCACCCGCCAGCGCGCGGTTGGCGGCTAATACGTCGTATGCGCCCGACTCGCTGCGGATCAGAGCATCTTTGATTTCGGCCTCACCCAGCAGCACTTGGTAAATACCGCTGTGGATGTTGCTCTTATCGATGCCGCTGCCGGTGGTGGCGTTGCCCTGCGGGTCGAGGTCGATAACCAAAACCCGTTTTTTTTGCGCCGCCAGCGAGGCAGCAAGGTTGACCACGGTGGTGGTTTTGCCGACTCCGCCTTTTTGGTTGGCGACGGCGATAATCTGTGTGCCCATGTATGAAACCTGTGAGATTTTGCGGTTGGCCGAATTGTACCGTTATTTTCGGCACAATGGTATGACGGCCCGCCATTGAAACTGCCTGTGTTTTCAAGCAGAATGGCAGTCTTGCAAAGGTAATCGGCATACCTGCCCCCTTGTTTTCGGCATAACTATGGAACAACTCGAATTCTTTGCCATTCCCAGCCCTTGTGTCGGCGTGTGTGAAGCCAACAGTAAGGGCTTCTGCAAAGGCTGTCTGCGCAGCCGCGACGAGCGCCTGTATTGGCTGAAAATGAGCGATACGCAGAAGCACCAAGTGATGCGCCTGATTGCCATGCGCCGTCAGAAACTGCAAAAGTTGGCGTGGGAAAAGCAGCAGGCATCGGCGGAATTGCCCGATCAGATGGGGTTTGAGTTTTGACCGTTGCAGGGGGTATTTTCAGACGGTCTGTAGTGTATTTGCGATAAAAGTGGAAAAAGGTTTTACCGTATGGGCAAAGCGTCAGTTTTTACGGCTTCAGTCGAATCTGACCACTTGGCTGTCATCTACCCGCAACGGCCATTCGCTGCCCGGTTGCAAGTTTAAGTTGCCGTATTGTGCCGGATCGAGATAAAGCCGGATGTCGCCGTACTGCGGGTGGCGGAGTGTAATCAGGCTGCGGTCGGGCAGGCGGGTATGTGACACGATTTTGCCGGCTGTGCCGTGAGGGTGGTTGAAATGGAGCGCCCGTTGCGGAATATAGCGCTCGTTATTAACGTTTTCTGCACCGATCAAGCGTGCTGCGCGGGCATCGGCAGGGGAGGCGACCAGTATGTCGGGTGCGGCCAACTGGATAATGCGGCCGTTGTGCATCAGCGCGATGCGGTCGGCCAATGCAAATGCCTCTTCGGGGTCGTGCGTAACCATCACGGCGGGGATGTTGCGGCGGCGGATATTGTCGGCCGTCAGCCGCCTGAGTTGGCTGCGCAGGCCGGTGTCGAGGCTGGAGAAAGGTTCGTCGAGCAGCATCAACTGCGGTTCGGTAACCAGCGCACGGGCGAGTGCCACGCGTTGCTGCTCGCCTCCGGAAAGGCTTTCGGGGCGGCGTTCCGCTTCGTCGGCCAAACCGACTTCGGCCAGCATGGCTTCGGCGCGCCGCTGCGCTTCGGTTTTGCCGATCCCGCGCATTTTCAACCCGAAAGCAACGTTTTGCAGCACATTTAAATGCGGCAGTAGGGCATAGTCTTGGAATACGAGTGAAATATGGCGGCGCTCAGGCGGAACGCGGGTGCGGTTTTCACCGTTTATCCACACTTCACCGCTGTCGGGCTCCACCAAACCTGCGGCGGTTTTCAGCAGGGTGGATTTGCCGCAGCCGGAACGGCCGAGAACCGCCAGCAGCATACCGCCGTTTACGTCAAGGCTGATATCGTCGGCCACGGTTTTGCCGCCGTAGCGTTTGTTAATGTGTTTGAGTTGCAGCATGTATTTCTTTCAGACGGCCTCGGATTGCGGAAATGACGGGGGATAAATATTTCAGACGGCCTAAACGGATTTCGCAGAGGTTTCAGGCCGTCTGAAAAACTTGATAGGGCGGCTCAAATTTGAACCATGATAAAGTAGCTGGAGTAGCGCCGCAACAAAATACCCGCCTGTGTGGCGGGTATTTTGTTGGGCTGCCGCTGGGCTTAACCTTTGCGGGCGGGCAGTTTTTCTTTGATGCGCGCAGCTTTGCCGGTGAGGCCGCGCAGGTAGTACAGCTTGGCACGGCGCACGTCGCCGCGGCGTTTCACTTCGATTTTTTCTACGTTGGGCGAATACAGTTGGAAAGTGCGCTCAACGCCTTCGCCGCTGGAAATTTTGCGTACGATGAAGCTGCTGTTCAAACCGCGGTTGCGGCGTGCGATGACCACGCCTTCATAGGCTTGCAGACGGCTGCGGTTACCCTCTACCACGCGCACGGAAACCACTACGGTGTCGCCGGGGGCGAATTCGGGGATTTGTTTGTTCAGGCGGGCGATTTCTTCCTGCTCTAATTGTTGGATCAGATTCATGTTTTTTCCTAAGTTATGATTGGTTTTCCCGTTGCTCTTGCAGGATTTCGTTCAAGAGGCGGGATTCCTGTGGGATTAAACTGCGCTTTTCGAGTAAATCGGGTCGGCGCGCCAAGGTGCGTCGCAGCGATTCTTTCAACCGCCACTCAGCTATCAGGCCGTGGTTGCCGGAGCGTAATACTTCGGGAACCGTCATGCCCTGAAATTCTAAGGGTTTGGTGTAGTGGGGGCAGTCGAGCAGGCCGTCTGAAAACGAATCCTGTTCGGCGGACTGCATATCGCCCAATACGCCGGGTATCAGCCGTAAAACGGCATCCATCAGCATCATGGCGGGCAGTTCGCCGCCGGAAACGACAAAGTCGCCGATGCCGATTTCTTCGTCGACGCTGCTTTGCAGCAGGCGTTCGTCTATGCCTTCGTAGCGGCCGCAAAGCAAAATCAGGTTGTCGAGCTTGGCAAGCTCTGCCGCTTTGTTGTGCGTGAGCGGCGTGCCTTGCGGGCTGAGGTAAATCACTTTGCCGCTGCCGCTGCATTGTGCTTCGGCTGCTTCAATGGCGGCTTTGAGCGGCGGAGCCATCATAATCATACCGGGTCCGCCGCCGAAAGGGCGGTCGTCGATGTAGCCGAGTTTGTTGTCGGCAAAGCGGCGCGGGTTGATGGCGTTGAAGCGCCACAGGTTTTGTTTGAGCGCCCGTCCGGTTATGCCGTAGCCGGTAATGCTTTGGAACATTTCGGGAAACAGGGTGATGGCCTGAATCAGCATCAGTAGTCCAAGCCCCAGTCGGCGGTGATGGTTTTGTTTTCGGTGTCGACGGTCAGGATATATTGGGAAACGAAGGGAATCAGTTTCCGGCCGTATCCGCCTTCCACTACCAATACGTCGTGCGCGCCGGTTTCCATCAGGTTTTTAACCGTGCCCAAGGTGATGCCTTCGGTATTGGTTACGGTCATGCCCACCAAGTCTGCCCAGTAGTATTCGCCTTCTTCGGCGGGGGCGAAGGCTTCGCGGGGGATTTCTATGGTATAGCCGCGCAGGGCGGATGCTTCGTCGCGGTCGTCTATGCCTTCGAGTTTTACCAGCAGCCCGCCGTTGGCGGTTTTTCCTGCCTCGGGGATAACACTGCGGTGTTGGCCGTTTTTGCTGAGCCGCCACTCGGGGTAGTCCAACAGGCTGTCGGCGTATTCGGTGCCGGCGGCGATTTTGAGCCAGCCTTTAACGCCGAATACGCCTTTGATGTAGCCCATGGCTACCCATTGCTGAGTGTCGGTCATGGCAGTCGGTGCGGCGGGGTCAGGCGGCGGCTTTTTGCTCTTTAACCAGCTTGGCCACGGCTTCGCTGACTTGTGCGCCTTGGGCGACCCAGTGGTTCAGGCGCTCGGCGTTCAGGCGCACGCGCTCCTGTTTTTCGTTGGCAACGGGGTTGTAGAAGCCCACGCGCTCGATAAAGCGGCCGTCGCGGCGGTTGCGCGAGTCAGTTACGATTACGTTGAAAAACGGGCGGTGTTTCGAGCCGCCGCGTGCTAAACGGATAACTACCATGAGAAATTCCTTTTGAAAATCGGATGTATAGAAAACCGCTGATTTTAAGATAAATTAGGATTTTAGTGCAAGTATTTGTTGTTTTAAATTGTGCCTGATGTTGTTTACGGGCGTGTTTTTCGGTTCGGCCAGGTTTAAAACGGCTTCGGCAAGGGCGCTGTCGTGCGGCGAGGGGGTGAGGGCGAAGCCGAGTTTGCCGGCCAGTTTCTGCATGGCGGGATTGCTTTGCAGAATTTCTGCGGCCATTTCGCGGTAGCCTTGCTGTTTGGCCGTCTGAATGATTTGTTCCATCAGGTGTGCGGCCAGCCCTTGGCCTTGTGCGGCGGGGGCGGCGCTGATGCCGAATTCGCAGCGCCCTGCCGTATCGGCAGGGCCGAAGCGGGCCGCGCCCAGCCAGGTGCCGTTTTCTGTTTCGGCTATAACGGCTCCTTCGCAGGAATAGTCGAGGTTGCAGGCGCGGGCGAGCATGGCGGGGCTGAGTTCGGCAAGGTGCATCATGTAGCGGGTGTAGCGCTGTTCTTCGGGCAGGCTGCGCACGAAATTCTGTTTGGCTTCGGCGTCTTCGGGCAGCAGCGGCCTGATGCGGACGGTTTGGCCGTTTTTCAGGGTGAAGGTGTGCGCGGGTTTGGCGGGATAGGGGGCGAACACGTTTTCGACGGTTTCGGCCTGCGGGTCGGTTTGGATGTCGGAAGTGGTGCCCGCGCTGCCGGCGGAAACGGTGATTCCGGTGATAAACGGCACGGCGGCGGCGGTGTTCAGGCTGTGCAGCAGTTGGTGTATGGTTTTTTGGTGGCGTTTCAAACCGGCCTGGCGGATCAGGTGTTCGGAGTCAAGCGTGGTAAAGGGCGGCAGCACGGCCAGCGTGTGTGCGGGGGTGCGGGCGTAGAGTACGGCGCCGTAACGGGCGTGGCGTTTGAAGGTGAGCACGAACTGCGGGTTGGCTTCGGGCGTTTTGTATTCGGGCAGGTATAGGGCTTTGGCCAGCTGCGGCAGGTCGGCCGGGGTTTTCTGTATTTCGCGCACCGAAGGTGTTTTCAGATGGCCCGGCAGGGGTTTGGCGGTTTGGTTCTGCTGCTGTTTCAGGCCGGTGTAAACGTTTTGGCAGCGGAATGCCTGCAAGGCTTGCGCGGGGCGGGTAAATTGCAGCAGGCCGTCTGAAAACGGGCTGCTGATGAAGAGGGGTTTGTCGGTTTGGCGTTGCAGGTTGGTCATCAGCCGGGTGATGTTTTCGGCGGTGTTGTCGGCGGTGGGGGCGATAACGGCCAGCAGGGCTTCGGTTTGGCTGTGTTGCAGGCAGCTTTCCGCCAGTGCGCGGTAGCGTGTGGGGGGGGGGTGGCCGCCGATGTGGCCGTAGGGGTTTTCAGACGGCCTGCCGTCGTCGGGCAGCGGGTGCAGTGTAATGCCGAGTTCGTCGGCCTGGGTTTGCAGGCTGCCGCAGGGCTCGTTGGCGATAATATGCAGTTTGCGGGCGGATTTGTCGGCAGCGGAAAGGGCGTGGAGGGCTGCGGCGGTTTCGTCGGGCGTGAATGCCGGCATGAAACCGCAGCGGCGCGAGAGTGCCTGCAGCACGGCGCGTTCTTCTTCGTCGGCATAATGGCCGACCGACAGCAGCACGGGTTTGCGGCGGGCGGCTCGGCGTATGGCGCTGAAGAGCCGGCGCTGGTTTTCGTGCGGGTTGTGCGATACGGCAATCAGCCGGGTGGCCGGATCGGCAGCGAGCATGTCGATAAAGTCGGCCGAAACGGTGGGGCTGAGCGGATAATGCAGGCCGATATGGCATGAAACGCCCGGCCCGGCCTGCGACATTTGGGCTGCCAAGCGCGCGCTTTCCGAGGCGTGGCCGCTGATGATGCCCACGCCGCCTGCGGGCAGGTCGGGATAGATGCCGGTGTTCAGGCCCGAAGCGGGCACCTGCAAGGCTGCGGGGTGGCATACGGTGATGCGCACGTTGGATTTGCGCATTTTCCGCAATGCTTCCTGCGCCTGCTCCAACGCCTCGGGGGCGAGTCCGTCCCAATCCTGCACCAAAACGGCATGGGGGATATTCTGTTTGCGGCAGGCTTTCAGCACGGCTTCGTAGCTTGCGGGTGGGGTGAGTACCAGCGCCATGTCGGCCGCGTCGGGCAGGCGGTTCAGGTTGGCGTAGGCCTTCATGCCGCCCACGGTTTTGTGGCGCAGGTTAACCGGCGTTATCTGCCCGCCGAAAGGGGTGCGCAAAAGCGCGGTCAGCACGTGCCCGCCCAAGCTGTGCGGGCGTTCGCTGGCGCCGATAACGATCAGATGGCGGGGGGCTGGGGAAACGGGCCGGTTGTGCATGGTGTGGTTTCCTTGTGGTTGTGGGGGGGCACCCACGGGGCTTCAACGGATAATATGCCGGTATTATCCTTTGGAATCGTTCACCGTAACAGGCCGTCTGAAACCGGTTATATTTTCAGACGGCCTGTTATTTATGATGACGCTGCTTCCCCGGTTAAAACACCCCGCAGTTTTTTCAGCTCTTCCCATGCCTGTTTCTTCAGTTGCGGCTGCCGCAGCAGGCGGGCGGGGTGGGGCACGGTAAACGCGGGTGTGCCGCCGCACAGTTGAGCGATGGTTTCGGCGTAGTGCGGCTGTGCGAACACCTGCCCCAGAAACAGCACCGCCTGCGCCTGCGACGCGGCAAGTTCGGCCTGCATCTGCGGCAGCGCGGCGGCCACTTGTTCGGGCGGCGGCTCGGGGGTAAACGCTGCGGAAGTTTTCACCCAGCTGGTTTTGTGGGCGTCGGCTGCTTGCAGGCCGATGGCGGCGAGCATATTGTCGAGCAGTACGCCCGCGCTGCCGCTGAACAGTTTGCCTGCCGCGCTGTCCTCGGGTGCGGGGCAGATGCTCACCACCATTACAGCGGCGGGCTGTATGGCGGCCAGTACGGCGGGGTCGGCAGCCGTTCGGGCGGCGGCGTTTCCGTTTTCAGACGGCCTTCCGGCAGGCGCGGGCGGAATGTTTTCAGACGGCCTGTTGTGGGCGGAATGGCCGTCTGAAACTTTGGCGGCGGGGTTGACGGCAGCCATCGCCGCCAAGCGCGCGGTTGCGGCGGCAGGCGTGCGGGCAGCGGGTTGCGGCACGGCAGAGGTTTGCGGCGGTGTTTGGGGTGCGGCTTGCGGGGTGTGCGCGGCGGCGGTTTCGGCGGGCAGCACTTTTGCGCCCCGGTTCAGCCACATCGGCCCCAAATCCAGTGCTTCGTGTAAATGCAGATAGCGGCTGCTTAACATGATTTCTCCATTAAAACAGCATCTTCCCTGCTGCCGTCGGGCAGCGGGTAATAGGCTTTTCGGCGGCCGCATTCGGTGAAACCGTGTTTGCGGTAGAGCGCCTGCGCGGCAAGGTTGGCGGCGCGCACTTCTAAAAATAAGCGTTCGGCGCGCTGTGCCGAGGCTGTCTGAAACCATGCCGCCATCAGCTGCGAAGCCAAACCGGCACGGCGGCGGGCGGGGGCGGTGGCAATCAGGTGCAGCTCCGATTCGCCGCACAGGGTCTGCCACACGGCAAAGCCGCCGATGATGCCGTCGGCTTCGGCCAAAACGGTTATGCTGTCGAAACGGTTGTTTAAGGCCGTCTGAAACTGTGCGGCCGACCACGGCGACGGGTTGCATTGCGCATCAAGCGCGGCCAAGGCGGGGCAGTCGGCGGGCAGGGCGGGGCGGATAATCACGGCGCACCCTTCCGTTCGGCCTGCTCTTTGGCGGTGAGCGCGATTTTATTGCGCACATACAGCAAACCCGCACGGGCGGCATCGGTGGCGGGGTAACGCCCGCCGGCGGCCAAATCCAGATAGTTTGTTGCGGCGGGCATCTGCGCCGTGCCGTTAAACGGCGGTTTTTCGCCGAGCGCAAACGCATTGCCTATGCCCTGCGGTTCGGCACAGCCTGCGGGCGGCACGATATCCGCTGCTCTGCCTACTTGGTAATCGCTCAGGCGGCGGTGGTTTTCGGTGTCGAACCAGGCGTAAAACACCTCGCCCATGCGCGCATCGGTGGCCGCCAGCACGCACGGTGCGCTGATTTGGCAGGCCACCGCGTCCAAACACGGCACACCGACGAGCGGCAGGTCAAACGGTGCTGCCAAGCCCTGCGCCACGCCCGCGCCGATGCGCAGGCCGGTAAACGCGCCCGGGCCTTGCGCATACACCACTGCGCCCAAGTCGGCTACTGTGATGCCCGCTTCGGCCAGCAGGGCGCTGATTTGCGGCAGAATCAGGGCGGATTGGCGGTTGCCCGCGTCTTCGTGGAAAGCAAACGTTTGCCCGCCCGCGCGCAGGGCCAGCGACAGAAACGGAGTGCTGGTGTCGATGGCTAAAACGGGGCGGGAAAAATCGGCTTGCATGGCGGAAAAATCGGGGTTGGTCGGAAGGGCATTATACCCGAGGAGGGCGGAACTTATCGCAGCCTTTTAGCAGCCTTTGCAAAAGGCCGTCTGAAACGCATTACGGCAGCAATATGTAATTTTGATACAAAATAATATTTAGGTTGATTGTTTTTAAAGTGGTAATGTAAGAGTTGTGTATGGTTGTGTTAAAATGCCGCGGCATAAAACAAGCACACAGGCCGTCTGAAAAACGCTTTCAGACGGCCTGAATTTACCGCAACCCATTTAAAAACATCATAATGAATACCGATATACAACGCGCATTGCAACAGCTCAACACGCTGATTTTGGGGAAAGAAAACGTTTTGCAGCAATTGTTTGCCGCCGTGCTCGCCGGCGGCCACGTTTTGCTCGAAGACGTGCCGGGCGTGGGCAAAACCACGCTCTCGCACGGCGTGGCGGCGGTGTTGGGGCTGGATTACCGCCGCGTTCAGTTCACCAACGATATGCTGCCTTCCGACCTGTTGGGCATCAACGTTTACCGCCCCAACGAAGGCCGGTTCGAGTTCCACCCCGGCCCCGTGTTCCACGCCTTCTTATTGGCCGACGAAATCAACCGCGCCTCTCCCAAACTGCAATCCGCGCTGCTTGAAGCGATGGAGGAGCGGCAGGTGTCGGTGGACGGGCAAACCTACGCCCTGCCCGAGCCGTTTATCGTGATGGCCACCCAAAACCCCGCCGAGCAGCTCGGCACCTTCCCCCTTCCCGAATCGCAACTCGACCGCTTTATGATGCGCCTGAGTATGGGCTATCCCGCCGCCGACGCCGAAAAACGGCTGTATGCAGAAGGCGGTGGCCGCCGCAACCTGCCCGCCTTGCAGGCCGTTTGCAACGCCGCAACGCTTACGCAATGGCAGCGGCAGGCCGCGCAGGTGAAATTTTCGCAGGCCGCCGCCGATTATGTTTACCGGCTCGTGCAGGCCACGCGCCAACCCGGCCGCTTCGTGCTCGGCTTAAGCCCGCGCGCGGGTTTGGCGGTGGTGGCCGCCGCCAAAGCGCGGGCGTTTATGCTGGGCAGGCCGCACGTTTTGCCCGAAGACGTGAAAGCCGTGTGGGTGCCGGTGGCCAACCACCGCCTGCAACCCGTGCAGCAGGGCTTGACCAGCACGCAGATTCTGGCGGATATGCTCGACCATGTTGCCGTTGCGTAAACGCCGTCTGAATGCCGCACAGGGCGAAACCGCTTCTGTGGCCGCCCTGCATTGCCGCCCCACCCGTTTGGGCGTGGGGCTGGCGGTAACGGTGGTGCTGCTGTGGCTGGTGGGGCTGAACTACCAGGTTAATCTGGCTTATGCCGCCGCTTTCTGGCTGGCGGGGTTTCTGCTGGTGTCGGTGCTGCTCAACCTGCGCCAGCTCTCGGCTTTGCAGATAACGGCAGATATGCCCGCCGAAGTGTTTGCCGGCGGCCATGCCGTGCTGGAGCTGGCCGCCGCCGGCAACACACGCCGCCGCTGGTTGTGGCTGTGCAGCGAAGACGGTTTAGCCAACCCGCGCACGCCGCCGACGAAATTGTGGCGGGCGTGGCATATCGGTTCGGACGGCCTGCCTGTTTTCCAATGGCGTATCCCCGCCGTGATGCGCGGTTATCTGCGCATACCGCCGTTGCGCGCCGCTTCGGTGGCGCCGTTCGGCGTGAGCATGGTGCAGTATGTGTGGCGCTGGTCGGGCGAAGCGGTGGTATTCCCCGCGCCCCTTCCCCACGATTTGCCCGATATGCCCGCCCGCAGCGGCGAAACCGACCTGCAACACCCGCCCGCGCAGGGCGGCGGTGATTTGGCTTATTTACAGGCGCACCGGCAGGGCGCGTCGTTGCAGCATGTTGCCTGGAAAACCTATGCCAAAACCGGCGAAATGCTCGACAAACGCTTTGAAGAGCCGCAACACGCCGCCAGCAACACCGTTATTTCTTATGCAGACTACCCTGCCGGCACCGATAAAGACCGTTTGGCGGGCTTGTTGTGTTTCCGCGTACTCGAAGCCGAACGCCGCGGCCTGCCGTATTCGCTGGAGCTGCCGCAGCGGCTGATTGCGCCGCAGCACGGGCAGCGGGAAATCTGTCTGACGGCGCTGGCATTGTGGTAGCGGCAATCGGCACTAGACCTTTGCGAAACTCATTGGGTCCGTCTGAAATGTTTGTCCGTCATTATCGGGCTTGATTCGAGTATTTGGTGCTTCTTTAAAACAATGAGATGCTCGGGTCAAGCCCGAGCATGACGAAACGGTATATCAGGCCGTCTGAAAAAACCTATCATTCATAACATCATGCTGATTCCCAACCCTTCTTTCCTGCAACAGCCGCCGCCGCGCACGGTGGCATTTGCCGTGCTGCTGGTTTTGCTGTGGACGGCGCTGCCGTTGGCCGCATCACTGCCCGCCGCGGTTATTGCGGTGTTCGGCGGCCTGTGGCTGCTGCGGCTGGCCTTGCTGAAAGCCGGCATCGGCCGCGTGCCGAAAGCCGCGCTGCTGCTGCTGGCGGCGGTGGCGGGGCTGCTGGTGTGGCAGCAGCTTGGCACGGTGTTCGGGCGCGAGGGCGGGGTGGCGTTTTTATTATTGCTGGTAATGCTCAAAGCGTTCGAAAGCAACAGCCGGCGCGATTGGCAGGTGCTGCTGCTGGCCATGTTGTTTTTAATCGGGTCGTCGGTGCTGCTTAATCAGAGCCTGTTTGTCGGCGTGTGGCTGCTGCTGGCGCTCGCGGCCGTCAGCATATGTTTTGCCGTATTGTGCGGATTGGGCGGCAGGGAAGCCTTCAAACTCAGCGTGCAGGCGCTGCTGCTCACCCTGCCGCTGACTGTGGTGCTGTTCGTGGCGGTGCCGCGCCTGGACGAACCCTTGTGGCGGATTCCGCAGCAGACGCAGCAGGCCAAAACGGGCTTGTCGGACACCATGGAGCCGGGCAGCATCAGTAATCTGGTGCAGAGCGACGAATGGGTGGCCAACATCACTTTTTCAGACAGCCTCAAACCGCAGCGCAGCGATTTATATTGGCGCGCCATCATTATGGGCGAATTCGACGGCACACGCTGGCAGGCGCTTAACGGCAACTATATCGACGAAGCCCGCACCGCCGCCCCTAAACGCACCGTTGCCTACCAGATGATTATCCGCGATCAAAACGGCGTTTTACCCGCGTTGGACTACCCTGCGGCAGAGCTGCCGGCGGGCGTGGAGAAAAGATTGGGGCAGACCATACGCGCCAGCCGCAGCCGCGAAGGTTTGCGCCGCCTCAGCCTGCAAGCGTCTCTGAGCGACACCCTGCCGCACACCCTTGATGCCGGCGGGCAAAACTTCTACACCCGCCTGCCAAGCGGCAACCCGCAAACCCGCAGCCTGGCCGAAACGTTGGCGCAGCAGTCGGCCACCCCGCGCCAGTTTATCGGCAAAGTGCTCGAACACTACCGCCGCCAAAACTTCGCCTACACCCTGCAACCGCCGCGCACAGCCGGGCGCGACGGTATCGACGAATTTATGTTCCGCACCCGCCGCGGCTTCTGCGAACATTACGCCCAAAGCTTCGTAGTGATGATGCGCGCCGCCGGCCTGCCCGCGCGGGTGGTAACCGGCTATCTGGGCGCCGACTATAACGAACAGGCGGGCTTTTGGCAGATTCGCGCCAAAGACGCTCACGCCTGGGCCGAAGTGTGGCTGCCGCAGGAACAGGTTTGGCTGCGCGTCGATCCCACCGCCGCCGTGTCGGCCGTGCGCGCAGCAAGCGGCATCAGCCAAGCCCTCGCTGCCGACGAGCGCGGCATGGTGGCCGACAGCGGCAGCCTGTTTGCCCGCTGGCGCGATACGGGGCAGTTTTACTGGCAGCAATGGGTGGTGAACTACGACCAAACCAAGCAAAACAGCCTGTTTGCGCGAATCGGCCTAGGCGGTTTCAACTGGCAGACCCTGCTGCTGGTGCTGCCCGCCGCCCTCCTGCCGCCGGCATACTGGTGGTTCGGCAGCCGCAACCGCGATCGCGATTTTCTCAACGAAGGCTTTGCGTTGGTTAAAAGCGCGGTTTTGGGTAAAGACGATGAAACCGCCGCCGCCGTCAGCGCGGGCGAACTCAACCGTATGCTGCACGAAAACGGCATCGCCGACCCGGCCTTGCCGCACCTGCTGCAACAATACGAACACTGGCTGTATGCCGCCGAAAGGCCGCCGCGGCGCACGCAGAAACGCTGGTTCGCCGCCGCGCGCAAAGCAGCCAGGCGTTACGGCACCAACCGGAGGGGGTGATGTTGCGGTTTACGGAAGCGGATCGGGAATTTTGTAAGAATATTCAATCAAGGCCGTCTGAAACACGTAAATATTGTCATTTAGTTGTTTTGACGCGGTTTTATTTTGAAAGGTCTTGAATCGATTAGCCGTTGCCGGTGTATACAACCGCTCTCAAAACAAAAAGCCGTCTGAAATTAATTTTCAGACGGCCTTGGCAATATATATGTGGCGGATTATCCGCCGTCGGGCAGTTTTACCCGTTTGTGCGGCACGATATTGCTGCGGGAAAGCAGCAGCAGGCAGCCCAGCACTATCATACCCAAGGCCACCAAAGGCGACATGCCCAGCAGGTATTGGCTTTTCAGGTAAACCGCCGCGCCGATGTAAATCAAGAGCGGGCCGGATACGACCGACTGTTTGTTGATGCCGTCCATCACCAGCACGGCAACGCCGGCAACGGCCAGGCCGATGGCAATCAGTGTGGCGGTGGCGGGCAGGATGCCGGTGGCTTTGAGAAACCACACGGCACCGGCAATAATCAGAAACAGCGGTAGGGCGAGCGAGGCTTGGGGCATGGTGCAGACTCCGGTTCGGATAAGTTTTCATACGGCCTGCATTATTGTGTTATGCAGGCCGTATGAAAAGGGGAAGGGAAAATTATTGCGTGTTTTTACCCAGCAGGCGTGCGATGATGCCGTCGGTTTGCTTCTGCAAGTCAGGCGAACGGCGGAAGGCGGGATCATCGCTGACTTTATAGCCAATGGAGGCTACGCTGTAATCGGGGGTGCGCAGGATAATGGTGATTTTCTCGATCATCTGCCGGCTGCCTGCAGAAATATAGCGCAGGTTATAGCGGCATTGGGGCGTGTAGAGGCGCTGGCGGTCGGCCGGAACATCAACGATTTCGCTGTCGATACCATGGTTGTTCAGCGATCGTGCAATCACGTGTTCCAAACCTTTTGGCGTGCGTTTCGGGTTGGGGATGATGCAGATGCGGCTGATGGTTTTCAATTCGCCGGCTTTTCCTTCGGCCACGCTGACTTTGGTGCTGCTGCATGCGCTCAGGGCGGCTGCTGTTAATGCTAAAGGTAGTATTTTGATTTTGTGTTTCATCATGCTTCCTTTTCGTGGTAATACGGCGGCGGGTTTCAGACGGCCTCGGGAAGGGGGTTAACCCGCGTTTTTCATCAAACGCTGTTTTTCGCGCTTCCAGTCGGCTTCTTTCATGCTTTGGCGTTTGTCGTGCTGCTTTTTGCCTTTGGCCAGGCCGATGTCCATTTTGATGCAGCCGCGGCTGTAATGCAGGTTCAACGGCACGATGGTGTAGCCCGCCCGCTCGGTTTTGCCGATTAATTTGTTGATTTCCGACTGCTTCAGCAGCAGCTTGCGCTGGCGTACCGGATCGGGCTTCACATGGGTGGACGCGGTGGGCAGCGCGGTGATGTGGCAGCCCACCAGATAAAATGCGTCTTTCTTCCAATGGATATAGCTTTCTTTCAGCTGCACGCGACCGGCGCGGACGGCTTTTACTTCCCAGCCCTCGAGCACCAAACCGGCTTCGATTTGGTCTTCGATAAAATAGTCGTGGAAGGCTTTGCGGTTGTTGGCGATGCTCATGGTATTTGCTGTTTGGGTTCGGTTGCTTTTTTCAGACGGCCTATTGTAGCAAAAGGCCGTCTGAAAACGTTTTAAAATTCACATTTTAAAATTCGCGTATGCAGGTAAAGCGCAAAACGCCGCCGACGCTTTCGGCAAACAGGGCGGCGGGGCGCGCCCACAAGCCGTAATCGCCGTAGAGGGCGCGGTAAAACACCAAGGTTTCTTCAGTTTCGCTGTGGCGGGCGGTGCCGATAACTTCGTATAAATTACCTTTATAGTGGCGGTAGATGCCGGGTTTGACTGTGTTTGTCATTGTAATCGGCCGTCTGAAAAAGCAAAAAACAAACGGCGGGTTTTGCAACCCGCCATACTTTGGGAATTGAAACCGGAACACGCCGGCCCAATTTGATCAAGCAGCCTGAATGTTGGCGGCTTGTTTGCCTTTGGGGCCGGTGGTTACGTCGAAAGAAACGCGTTGGCCTTCTTTCAGGGTTTTGAAACCTTCCATGTTGATGGCGGAAAAGTGGGCGAACAAATCTTCGCCGCCTTCGTCGGGGGTGATGAAACCGAAACCTTTAGCGTCGTTAAACCATTTAACAATACCGGTTGCCATTGAACTTCCTATACTAAAAAATTAACAAAAACAGCAAAATTCAGGCAACATGTAAAAATCAAAAGTTTCGAGTTTCTCCCAAACCAATATGCTTTTTTAGATGCCAAGCTCTGCTGAGAAAGCTTTTTACCTATATTGGATTGTCCAGTCAAGGGGAGATTGGGAAAAATATCGAAATTTATTAAAATAAAGCAAAAAACAACATCAATACCGCCCCGCAACCGCATTTTAAAGATTAATATGAGTCAGAATCAAACCCGCCGCGATGCAGAAACCGGACTGTTGGACCGCAGCAAAACCACTCCGCCCAAACGGTACGGCGTTTATCTGCTTAACGACGATTACACCACCATGGATTTCGTGGTGGAAGTGCTCACCGGCATTTTTATGCTGCCCGAAGAGCGGGCGGTGGCCGTGATGCTTTTGGTGCATCACGAAGGCAAAGGGCTGTGCGGCGTTTACACCCGCGATATAGCCGATACCAAACAGCAACAGGTTTTGCAGCGCGCCCGGCAGGAAGGCCACCCGCTGCAATGCACTGTTGAGGAGGTTTAAATGATTTCAGCCGAACTCGAACAGATTCTGCAGCAGATCTACACCGATGCCCGCAGGCACAAATACGAGCTGATCAGCTTGGAGCACCTGCTTTTGGCGCTCATCGAACAGAGCGAAGACGTGGCCGGCATATTGGCACGTTGCGGTGCGGATTGCGGCGTGCTTGCCGAACAGCTGATCGGCAGCATGGCCGACAACACCCCGACCTTGCCGCCGCACCTGTTCGACAGCACCGAAACCCAGCCTACACTCGGCTTTCAGCGTGTATTGCAGCGGGCGATGGTCCATGCGCAGTCGGCCGGTAAAAAAGAAGTGAAACCGGTGGATGTGCTGGTGGCACTGATGGGCGAAACCGACAGCCATGCAGTGTATTTTCTGCAACTGCAGTCGGTTACGCGCTACGATTTGCTGCGCTGTCTCGCCCACGGCATCGTGCCGGAAGACGGCGGCGGAGACGAGGACGGCGACGGCCGTAACGAGGGCGGCAGCAATGCGCTGGCCGATTACACCGTCAACCTCAACGCCGAAGTGCTGGCCGGCCGCATCGATCCCCTAATCGGCCGCAAACACGAAATGGAGCGTTTGGTGCAAACCCTTTGCCGCCGCCGTAAAAACAACCCCCTGCTGGTGGGCGAAGCCGGCGTGGGCAAAACCGCGCTGGCCGAAGGCTTGGCGCACTTGATTGTGAAAGGCGAAGTGCCCGACACCCTGCGCGGGGCCGCCGTGTTTTCGCTCGATATGGGCGCGCTGCTGGCCGGCACCAAATACCGCGGCGATTTCGAGGCGCGCATCAAAGCCGTTTTAAAAGCGCTGGAGAAAATCCCCAACGCCGTGCTGTTTGTGGACGAAATCCACACCATCATCGGCGCGGGCAGCACGTCGGGCGGTACGATGGACGCTTCCAACCTGCTCAAGCCCGCGCTGGCCAAAGGGCAGCTGCGCTGCATCGGCGCCACCACCTACAACGAATACCGCACCATCTTCGATAAAGACCATGCCTTAAGCCGCCGTTTTCAGAAAATCGACATCGTCGAGCCGAGCATTGCCGAAACCGTGCAGATTCTGCGCGGCCTGAAGAGCGCCTTTGAAGATTTTCACCAAGTGCGCTACACGGCAGGCGCGCTGGAGGCTGCCGCAGAGCTGTCCGCCCGCTACATCAACGAGCGGTTCCTGCCCGACAAAGCCATCGACGTGATGGACGAAGCCGGTGCCGCCCAGCGGATTCTGCCCAAATCCAAGCAGAAAAAGGTTATCGGCAAAGCCCAAATCGAAGCGGTGGTGGCCAAAGTGGCGCGTATTCCCGAGAAAACCGTGTCGCACGACGACAAACAAGTGCTGCAATACTTGGGCCGCGATTTGAAAAACATGGTATTCGGGCAGGATGCCGCCATCGAAGCCTTGGTGGCCGCCGTGAAAATGGCACGCTCCGGCTTGGGGCAGCCCGACAAACCCATCGGCAGCTTTTTGTTTTCCGGCCCCACCGGCGTGGGCAAAACCGAAGTGGCGCGCCAGCTCGCCTTCTCGCTCGGCGTGCCGCTGCAACGCTTCGATATGTCGGAATATATGGAACGCCATGCCGTATCGCGCCTGATAGGCGCGCCGCCGGGCTATGTGGGCTTCGAGCAGGGCGGGCTGCTGACCGAAGCGGTTAACAAACAACCGTTTTGCGTGCTGCTGCTCGACGAAATCGAAAAAGCCCACCCCGATATTTTCAATGTGCTGCTGCAGGTGATGGATCACGGCAGGCTCACCGACAATAACGGCAAGAGCGCCGATTTCCGCAATGTGATTATCATTATGACCACTAACGCGGGTGCGGAAAGTCTGATCAAGCCCGTCATCGGTTTTGCCGGCAAGCGCGAGCGCGGCGACGAAATGCAGGCCGTCAACAAGCTGTTTACGCCCGAATTCCGCAACCGTTTGGATGCCATTATTCCGTTTGCGCCGTTAAACGAAGCCGTGATTGCCAAAGTAGTGGACAAATTCCTGCTGCAACTGGAAAAACAGCTTCTGGATAAAAAAGTGGAGGCCGAATTCACGCCCGCGCTGCGCCGCTATCTGGCCGCCAAAGGCTTCGACCCGCAGATGGGTGCCCGCCCGATGAGGCGCCTGATTCAGGAAAAAATCCGCAAGGCGCTGGCCGACGAGCTGCTGTTCGGCCGTCTTGCCGACGGCGGTTTCGTGCGCATAGACTTGGATGCGGTCAAAGAAGAAGCCGTGTTGAAGTTTAAGAAAGCCGCGCCGAAAAAAGCGGCGGATGCGGCGGTGTGAGCAGATACGGCAGATTGCTAAAGGCGGCTGCCGGAAGCAAAGGCATGGATCTTTGAAAAAAGCCATTTATTCCTGAATTTATTTATATTTCTTCATTGTAAAGGCCTCAGGCCGTCTGAAAACGAAATAACTGTTTTTCAGACGGCCTCAAGGAGTCTTGCAAAGGCTTCGCCTGATTTTTTGGCAAAGCGGATTTGAACGTTGCGCATAAAAAAACGCCCCGTAAAGCGGGGCGTTTGATTTTGATATTGCGGGGTACGGGCAAACGGTTATTCGTCGGCAGGTGCGGGTTTGGGGGTGGCGCGCACGTCGTTGCTTTTTTCTTTGTGTTTCAGCACGGCGCGGTCGAGTTTGTCCATCAGCACGTCGATGGCGGCATACATATCCGATTCGACGGTTTCTACA
Source organism: Neisseria sp. (assembly GCF_030530745.1). Classification (GTDB taxonomy): domain Bacteria; phylum Pseudomonadota; class Gammaproteobacteria; order Burkholderiales; family Neisseriaceae; genus Neisseria. Next base: position 38,274 of record NZ_JAUMUI010000014.1, read on the forward strand.
TGAAGATCTTTACCGGCCAGGTGCACATCGGCTTCGGCCTTGTTGCTGACCTTTTCCACCGAGAGGGTAATGGCTACCGAAATCACGTTGGCGGCGTGGCGGTTGATGCGCTCGAGCTTGGCGGCCACATGGTTTTTGATGGCTTCGGTTACGTCGAAATTGAGGCCGGTAATTTTCAGATTCATGGCTTACTCCTTCGGTTGGGTTGTGCCGCCCGTGTTGGCGGCGGAAATCGGTGTGTTTGCGGTTGGCGTCTGTTGATAATGACCCTGGGCAACCGTAGAAAGAATCAATTTTTAGGGCTTTCACTATAACAGGCCGTCTGAAAGGTTTTGCTGATGCAGATTAAATTTTTCAGACGGCCTGCCTGATGCGGGCCGTTACGGCCTGCGTTGGTGTGCGTTCGGAATATTCAGCGATTCGCGGTATTTGGCTACGGTGCGGCGGGCAATGTCGATACCCTGCTGTTTGAGCAGCCTGCTTAAGGTTTCGTCGGAATGCGGTTTATTTTTGTCTTCTCCCTCGACCAGTTGGGTAATCACGGCTTTTACCGCGCTTTGGCTGACCCCTCCTTCCCCGTCCCCGTCGGCGGCAACGGCTTGTGTGAAGAAATAGCGTAACGCAAACACCCCGCGCGGGCAAGCCAAATATTTGTGGTTGACGGCGCGCGACACGGTGCTTTCGGCCACGCCCAGCGCGGCGGCAGCATCTTTTATCAGCATGGGGGTGAGGCCGATTTCGCCGAATACGAAAAAATCTTCCTGGTTTTCCACGATATATTCGGCCAGCCGCATCACGGTGCTTTTGCGCAGCTCGAGGCTGTCGATTTTTTGGCGTGCTTCACTGAGTTTTTCTTTCCATTCGGGGCTGACATCGCCCGCTTGTTTGAGCAGTTCGCAATATTCGCTGTTGAGCCGCACTTTCGGCCACACGCGTTCGTTGCTGCTGACCGACCAGCCGCTTTTGGTTTCTTTCACCCAAATATCGGGCTGCACATAGGCGGTAGGCTCGGCGGAAGCGAAACCGTAGGCGGGATAGGGGTTGAGTTTGGCGATCAGGTCTAAGGCCGTCTGAAGGGTTTCGGCTTCGGCATCGGGAAAATATTTGCGGAATTTGGCGGTGTTCTGCTGGCGGCTTCGGCTTAGGTCGTCAAGATGCTGCTGCACGATTTTGGCGGCAAGCCGCCGCTCGGGTGAGGAGGGCAGGCGCATCAGTTGCAGCAGCAGCGATTCGGTGAGGTTGGCGGCGCCCACGCCCGGAGGGTCGAAAGTTTGGAGCAAATCGAGCGCGTTCTGCATATCTTCTTCTTCCAGCATCCACTCTAATGGCGTTTGGTCGAGCACATCGGCGATGCTGTCGGTGAAGTAGCCTTGTTCGTCGAGAAAGTCAATCAGGATATGCACCCGCGCGGCTTCGGTTTCGCTCAAGGGGTGTTCGCACACTTGTTTGTGCAGATAGGCGTTGAAGTCGTCTTCTTCGGCGATGGTTGCCCAAACGTCTTCGGCATCGTCGCCGCCGATTTGGTTGGTTTTGGGCTGCGCGGCAGAAATACGCTCGAATTCGGCTTCTGCCGCTTCGTCGTATTCGGCGCGCTCCAAAAGCGGGTTGTCTTGCAGCCAGTCGCCGACTTCGCGGTCGAGTTCCAGCCCCGACATTTGCAGTATGCGCAGCGACTGTTGCAGCCGCTGGTTGAGCTGTTGGGTTTGCCTGAGTTTTAATCCTATGTTTTGACTCATGTTGTTATTTTCTTCTTGAGTAAGAGCGTAATGTGCGGTTTGTGCCCGGCCGGATTAATCCCCCGACTGCCGGCCGGCTGTTATTAATAGTTGAAGTTTTCGCCCAAATACACTGCACGCACCTGTTCGTTGCTGACCAGTTCTTCGGGGTGGCCCGAGGCCAGCACGGTGCCGTCGCTGATGATGTAGGCCCGGTCGCAGATGCGCAGGGTTTCGCGCACGTTGTGATCGGTTATCAGCACGCCGATGCCGCGTGTTTTCAGAAAACCGATGATTTTCTGAATGTCGATAACGGCAATCGGATCAACGCCGGCAAAGGGTTCGTCGAGCAGGATGAAGCGCGGCTGCATGGCCAATACGCGGGCGATTTCCACGCGGCGGCGTTCTCCGCCCGAGAGCGACGGCGCGGGGTTGTTGCGCAAGTGCCCGATGTTCAGATCGGCCAAGAGTTTTTCAAGCTCGGCATCGATTTCGCTTTTGTCTTTCAGGCGGATTTCCAAAATGGCGCGGATATTCTGCTCCACCGTCATTTTGCGGAAAATCGATGCTTCCTGCGGCAGGTAGCCCAAGCCCAAACGGGCGCGCTCGTGTATCGGCAGGTGGCGGATTTCTCGGCCGTCTAATTCTACGCTGCCTGCATCGGCGGCAATCAGCCCCACTATCATATAAAAGCTGGTGGTTTTGCCGGCGCCGTTGGGGCCGAGCAGGCCGACTACTTCGCCGCTTTCGATTTCCAGCGAAAAGTTTTTCACCACTTGGCGCTTTTTGAAGGTTTTTTGCAGGTTTTGTACGTTTAAGCGGCTTTGGCTCATATGTGTGCTCTTTGGTGATGGTTACTATTGTAATCGGTTTTCAGGCCGTCTGAAAGGTTTTTTTAATCTTTGTGAAGATTTGTATGGCTTGATTCTTGTTTGCGCACACCGTGGCAAATATGTGCGGCGCTTTGAACTGCATCCGCATCCGGCATTTTTGCAAAGGTATCAGGCCGTCTGAAAAGCGGTGCGGTGTTATTGCCGGTTGTTTCAGACGGCCTGTGGGTTATTTTTTCTTACCTTGCGATTGGGTGCCGGAAGGCTGGATAACCACGGTTACGCGCTTGCCGCTTTTGTCGCCGGAAGCCTTGCTGCCTTGAACGGTATAAACTTCGGTGCGGGTGTTGTAGGTAATCACGGCGCCTTCGGCCAAGTCGCCGCCGCGTTCTACTTTGGCGTTGCCGATCAGCTTCACGATGTTGGTGGCCGACGAGTAATCGATGTTGTTGGCACGGCCTTTCACGGTGCCTTTGCCGCCGTCGAGCGTTTGGCTGAAGCGCACGGGGCTGCCGCTGGCGTTCATCTGCTGCTCGCCTTTGCTGTTGCGCGACACGCGCACGCTGCCGGCACTGATGTTGAGTGTGCCTTGTTTGATGATCACGTTGCCGCTGAACGTGGTTACTTGGTTGGCCTGGTCGAGCGAGCCTTGGTCGGCTTCGATTTGAATCGGCTGCTGCCGGTCGCTTTCGAGCGCGAGGGCGGGGGCGGCGGAAACGGCGGCTAAGGCGGCCAGTAGGGCGGCTTTATAGATTTTTCGGGTCATAAATAATGGCTTTCACGCGGGAGGGCAGGTTTAAAAAACCTTTTTTGTGGTCGTATACCAAACCGTTTGCCGTGCCGTGGGAATCGCCGTATTGGTATTCGACGGCATCTTGGGTTTCGGCGGTTTCGGTTTGCGTATCTATGGTTAGGCTGTTGGTTTTCAAGATGCCGGCGGGGCGTTGTGCGTCGGCGCTTTTGGTCAGCACTACATTGTTTTGAAACTGCACTTTGCGGTTTTCGGTGTTGTAGTGTGCCTCGCTGCTTTTCACCGTATAGAGCAGTTTGTCGCCGTCATACATGGTCAGTTCGGGGTTTTCCAGGGTTACATCGTCCCTTTTGGGCAGTTGCCAGGCGGTTTCGGCGCCAAGGTTTTCTTTCAGACGGCCTCGTTCGTCGAAACGTTTGCCGTTGATGCCCGTCATCGAATATTGCGGTTCGTTGGGGTTGAGGGCGGCTTCTTCCACATCGACTTGGCTGATGCGCCCCAGCCATGCGGAAAGGCCGCCCAGACAAGCCGCCAGCACCAGCGGAAACAGCCAGCCTGCACGCCATTTCATGATCATTTCACATACTCCTGCAAGGCGGCGGCCAGTGTGCCCTGTGCCTGCATAATCAGATCGCACACTTCGCGCACCGCGCCGTTGCCCGCGCTTTTCTGCGTAACGTAGGCGGCGTGTTGCAGGGTAAACCAGTGCGCTTCGGGCACGGCGGCGGGCAGGCCGCAGCGCACCATCACCGGCAGGTCGACCACGTCGTCGCCGATAAAGGCGCATTCGTGTTCTTCCACGCCCGCTTCGGCGAGCAACTGCGCATAGGCGGCGCGTTTGTCGTGTATGCCTTTATAGTAGTGGCCGATACCGAGCTGCCTGACGCGCACGCCCACCGACGGGGCATCGCGGCCGGTGATAACGGCGGTTTGCACGCCGGTGGCCTGCAGCATTTTCAGGCCGTGGCCGTCGAGCGTGTGGAAGGCTTTGATTTCTTCGCCGTTGTCGCGGATGAAGATGCGGCCGTCGGTGAGCACGCCGTCCACGTCCATGATCAGCAGTTTAACGGCGGCGGCACGCGCCTGAAGTTCGGGGGTTAGGGTTTGCATTCGGGTTGTATTCTTTAAAAATAAACGGTTTTCAGACGGCCTGGACGAATATCAGAGGTTTATTGTAGCACCGTAAGCTTTAAACGCCGTCTGAAAATGTAAACGGGCTGGGTGTGCGGTTCAGCCTGAGGCCTTTGCAAAACCCACATCTGCGGCGCATTTCTGCGTTGTGCGTTTATGCCCTTTAGGGTACTGCTCGCTCGCTTGCCTAACTTTATGTTATGTCTGCACTCGCTGCGCTGCTACGCCTTGAACTGCATCCACATCTGTGGGTTTTGCAAAGGTCTCAGCCTTTGGCTTTGCGGCGCGGCCTGCCTGTGCTTTCCTGCGGTTGCCCGTCAGGTTGCGGTATGCAGTCTGACGGCAAAATATCTACAGGCGGCAGGGCTTTGCCGTATTTGTCGCGCACGATAAACCGTGCGGCCTGCAAACCGGGCAGCATGCCGCCTTCGGGGCGGCATACGATGGCGCTTACCTGCTTTTTCATGGCGTTGACCGCAAACGGCAGCATGGTGGTGATGTCGCTGAAGTCGCGGTCGGTCAGGGTGTAGGCGGCGGTCATCACGCCGCTTTTAATACTGCTTCCGTCAATACGCACGTTTTTTCTAACTATGCGCCCCTGTTGTGCGCCTTTTTCGCTGCCGCATATTTCGGGCGTGTTTGTCCAGCGCGCCACCAGTCTGCCGGAGGCATCCTGTACCCAATGGCTGCTGCTGATAATTTGCAGGGGCGGCCGGTTGCCGCACACGTCCAGATAATATGCCTGCCGCGAGCTTTGCCGCACCGCACCTATCGCCTTCTGCACTTCGGCGCCCGGTTCGGCCGCTGCTGTTTCATATAAAACATGCGTGCCGCCGTTGTGGAACGACACGGCCTTAACGGTTAGCAACCTGTTGAGTTTGAGCGGCAGCTGCGGCTGCACGGCGGCCGTTTGCGCTTCGTAATGTGCCTGTGTTTCCTGATTCAGGGGCTGTGCCTGCGCGGCGGCGGCCAGCATACAGCCGGTTAAAAGCCAGTGGGGTTTCATGCCATGCACTCCGGCGGGTTAAAAACGATGGGCTCGGGCCGTCTGAAAACGGTGTGCCGCCGGTCAGACGATCCGCGCTTTCAGTAGGTCGTGCATATTCAGCGCGCCTGTGAGCACGCCGTCTTCTTCCACCACCAAGAGGCCGTTGATGTGGTTTTGCTGCATCTGCTTCAGGGCTTCGGTGGCGAGTTTGCCGGCAGTGATGGTTTTGGGGTTGGCGTGCATGATTTCGTCGACCGTCAGCCCGGCGAAATTGTCGCGCTGTTGGAACAGCCTGCGCAGGTCGCCGTCGGTAAACACGCCTTTCAGACGGCCGGAACTATCAGTAACGGCCAGCATGCCCAAGCCTTTTTCGCTCATGATAACGATGGCGTCTTTCAACAAGGTGCCGCTTACCACGGCAGGCAGGCTCCCGCCGCCGTGCATAATGTCGGCCACACGCAGCAGCAGGCGTTTGCCGAGGCTGCCGGCGGGGTGGCTGAGGGCGAAATCGTCGGGCGTGAACCCGCGAGCTTTGAGCAGCACCACCGCCAGCGCGTCGCCCAGCGCCATCACGGCGGTGGTGCTGGAAGTGGGCGCCAGCCCCAGCGGGCAGGCTTCGTGCGACACGGCGGCGGTGATGTGGATGTCGGCATGGCGTGCCATGGTGGATTGCGGGCGTGCGGTAATCGAAATCAGGGTAATGTGTTTGCGCTTGAGCGCGGGGATAATGGCGGTGATTTCGTCGCTCTCGCCCGAATTGGAAATGGCGATAACCGCGTCGCCGTCGACTATCATGCCCAAGTCGCCGTGTGCGGCTTCGGCAGGGTGGACGAAAAACGCGGGCGTGCCGGTTGAAGCCATGGTGGCGGCAATCTTGCGGCCGATATGCCCCGATTTGCCCATGCCCATAACCACCACGCGCCCCCGGCATTGGAGCAGGGTACCGGCGGCGCGGGTAAAGCCGCCGTCGAGTCCGGCGGCGATTTCGTGCAGGCTTTCGGCTTCGGTGCGCAAAACCTCGCGCGCCCAGTTCAGATATTGTTCGGAATTTTCCATGCTTGTTTTCCCGCGGGGCTACCCAAATATGGAGAATCGGGTTAGCATCATTACTTTCTCAATAAATAACAAGGATTTCAGAGATGGCTATTTTATCGGACGTTAAAGCATTAGGACAACAAATCTGGCTCGACAATTTATCGCGCTCGCTGGTGCAGGGCGGGGAGCTGGCCGAAATGATGCGGCAGGGCGTGTGCGGCGTTACTTCCAACCCCGCCATTTTCCAGAAAGCGTTTGCGGGAGATGTTTTGTATGCCGGTGAAATCGCTGCGCTGAAACAGCAAAACCGCAACCCGAAAGCCATCTATGAAACGCTGGCTGTTGCCGATGTGCAGGCCGCCTGCGACGTGTTTCTTCCTGAATATGAAAAAAGCGGCGGTAAAATCGGTTTTGTGAGCCTGGAAGTCGCCCCCGACTTGTCGCACGACACCGCCGGCACCGTGGCCGAAGCCAAACGCCTGCATGCGGCCATCAACCGCCCCAACGTGATGATTAAAGTGCCCGCCACCGATGAGGGCGTGGCCGCATTGGAGCAATTGGTTTCAGACGGCCTCAGCATCAACCTCACACTGTTGTTTTCACGACAACAAACCCTCAAAGCCTATGCCGCCTATGTGAAAGGCATTGAAAAGCGTGTGGCCGCCAGCCTGCCCGTAAACCATATCCGCGTGGTGGCCAGCTTCTTCATTTCGCGCGTGGACGGCGCGCTCGACACCACGCTGCCGCCACACCTGCAAGGCAAAGTGGCGGTTGCGCTGGCCAAAGCCGCTTATCGGGACTGGCAGCAGTTTTTCGGCGGCGGAGCGTTTGCCGAGGCCAAAGCCGCAGGCGCCAACCCCGTACAGCTCTTGTGGGCTTCCACCGGCGTGAAAAACCCCGCTTATCCCGACACGCTTTATGTGGACAGCCTGATAGGGCCCGACACCGTCAACACCGTGCCCGATGCCACGCTGAAAGCCTTTATCGACCACGGAACAGCTGCAGCCACGCTCACCGAAGGCCAGGACGGAGCGCTTGCCGTTTTGACCGAAACCGAAAAGCTCGGCATCGACCTCGAAGCCCTCGCCCTGCGCTTGCAGGAAGACGGCCTGAAACAGTTTGAAGACGCATTTGCCAAACTGCTCGAGCCTTTGGCTTAACGGGAGTGTTCCAAGTATGACGCGGATATTCCGTTCGGCAGAAAGCACAGATTTTGCCAAGATAATATAGGCCGGTTTGCACCGAGGCCGTCTGAAAAACTTTTTTCAGACGGCCTCAATCCGTTAACCGCAAGAAGGGCAATGCTGTGCCCGAACAAGTTTTCCCGCCGCATATTCCGCAAGCCGCCGAATCGGCTTACAATACCGCCCGTTTGACACACACCGCACAGAACAATCCCTATGAAAATCTGGTTCGGTCGGCACATCAGTCCCGACTTTCCCCACGGCAGCGCCGTTACCATCGGCAACTTCGACGGCGTCCACCTCGGCCACCGCCATATCCTGCAACGGCTTAAACAAGAAGCCCGCAGCCGCGGCCTGCCTGTGGTGGCGGTGGTTTTCGAGCCGCAGCCGCAAGAGTTTTTCGCCCGCAAAAGCGGCCGCGAACTGCCTTACCGCATTTCGCCCCTGCGCAGCAAGCTGCAACTTTTGCGGGAAACCGGTTGTGTCGATGCGGTGTGGGTGCTGCGCTTCAACCAAGCCTTTGCCGATATGGGCGCGCAAACCTTTATCGACAGCCTCTTGCGCGAAACCCTCAACACCAAATATCTGCTGATCGGCGACGATTTCCGTTTCGGCGCCGGCCGCGAAGGCAGCTTCGAGCTGCTGCAAAACCAACCCGGCATGGTAACCGAGCGTACGCCCTCGGTGCTGGTGGAAAACATCCGCGCCAGCAGCACCGCCGTGCGCAAAGCCCTTTCAGACGGCCAATTGGAACACGCCTGCAAACTGCTCGGCCACGACTACACGCTCAGCGGCCACGTTAAACACGGCACCAAGCTCGGCCGCACCATAGGCTGCCCCACCGCCAACGTGCAGCTTCCGCAGCACCACTACCCCTTGAGCGGCGTGTTTGTGGTGGAGACCGAAGGCAGCTTCGGCAAACGGCGGGGGGTGGCCAGTTTCGGTTTCAACCCCAGCGTGTCGAAGTCGCGCCGCCAAAAGCTGGAAGTGCATCTTTTTGATTTTCAAGGAAACCTATACGGCCAACGTTTGACCGTGCGCTTTCTGCACAAACTGCGTGACGAAAAAAAATTCGACAATATCGAAGATTTGAAGCACCAGATTTGGGCGGATATGGATGCGGCGAAAAACTGGGTGAAGGCCTAAGAGCAGCGGTTCGCGCCGGTTTTCAAAAACGGCACGGCACATCGTAGTTTCTTTACAAAACACTTGCGTCATACTCGGGCTTGGCCCGAGTATCTTTTTGTTGCAGAGAAAACGGGAGACACTCGGATCAAACCCGAGTATGACGGAACAAATCCGGCCGTCTGAAAAACCATATCTATCCGTTTCAATACACCCTGTCCGCCAGCCAAACGCGCCCGCGCAAACCCCAATAGCTGCTGATGCCGGTGGTGCTGTGTACCGTTTTGCCGTTTTTCACCAACACCACCGTCGGTGTAACCGCCACCTGCCATTGCCGCGATATTTCCCCCTGCGGATCGTTTGCCGTGTCGAACGACAATCCGTGCGCCCGCATATAGGCGGCCACTTCCTCCGCGCCGCCCGATTGCAGCGCCACACTCAACACGGGCACGCCCGCCTCGTGCAGGCGCTGTATGGCGGGGGAGGTGTGCTTGCAGATGCCGCACCAGCTTCCCCAAAAATAAACAACGGCGGTGCGCCCGCGGCTGAGCGACGCCAAAGTGGTTTGCCCGCCGCTTAATGTGGCCAGGGGCAAGCCGGCAAACCGTGCCGGCTCGGCGGGTTTGCGCCACCAATCGGCGGCCAGCGACACCAGCAACACCAATAAGGCCGTCTGAAACGCCTGCCTGAGCCAATACAAGGCCGGTTTACGCACCGTTTTCCTCCCCGCTTTGTTTGTCGTCCTGCGCCAGCAGCGGCTGCACGCACGACAGCACGCGGTCGAGAATCAGGTTGTTGTCGGTGTGCCCTTGCGCCCACCAGCGCAATTCGAGCGTGCCGGTGGTGTCGGAAAGCGCGGTAACGGCGATTTCGGGCTGGGAAACGATGTCGCCGCATTGTTGTTGCAGCGTGCGGATAATCTGCTGCTTCACCGCATCGGCGTTCAAATCGGCAGGCAGGGTCAGCACGGTGCTTTGGCGGTACAGGCCGCCGCGTGTGTTAACGGTAACGGGCGAGGTAAAGAGCTGCGAATTGGGGATAACGATGCGCCTGCCGTCGTAGGTGCGCAGCGTGGTGGCGCGGATTTCGATGTTTTCCACTTCACCCTCAAACGTGCCCGAAATAATGCGGTCGCCGATTTTAAACGGTTCGTTGAGCAGCAGCAGAATGCCCGACAGCAGGTTTTGGAAAATGTCTTTAAAGGCAAAGCCGACGGCCACCGAGCCGATGCCGAGCGTGCTGATAAGCTGCGCGGGCGTGAAATCGGGAATGGCGATCATCATCGCCACCAGAAAGCCGCCGAAAACAATCAGTGCGCTGCCGATGCGCTGCAATACCAGGAGCAGGTTCATACGGTTGCTCAGGCGGCGCGACAAAAGCTTCACCGACAAAGTTTTAAACAGCCTGGCCGCCAGCCAAAACAAGATAAACGCCAGCAAGGCCACTACCAGATAAGGTACGCGCAGCCAAAAGGCTTCTATCATGGCCTGCACGCTGTTGGTCATGGCTTCGTAGTGGCTGAGGCTTTGGCGGATGCCGTGGTTGAGTTGGTTGAGTGTATCCATAAAAAAAATCGGGTGCGGTTGGTTGGAAGGCCGTTTGAAATATATCACATCCGGCCGTTTGAAACGGCGTGCTCTAGGGCGTGTAGTTAGAAGGCTTGCGAAGCGGTTTTTTGAGGAAAAATCCGCAGATGCAAGGCAAAAAGCACAGCAAGATTGAACATCTTGCGAGCATTTCTAACGCCGCAGATGCGGATTTTAACCAAAAATACCGCCGCAATGCCTTCTAACTACACGCCCTGAAGCTGCTAAAATACGGCTTTCTATTTTTCAGACGGCCTTTTCGGCAACATTCCCTTTCGAGGCCGTCTGAAACGCAGCCATTATATTCAGCAAGGATGCCCCATGAACCGCAACGAACAATTATTCAACCGTGCCAAAAACATCATTCCCGGCGGCGTGAATTCGCCCGTGCGCGCATTCGGCAGCGTCGGCGGCGTGCCGCGCTTCATCAAGAAAGCCCAAGGCGCTTATGTGTGGGACGAAAACGGCACGCGCTATATCGATTATGTCGGCTCGTGGGGGCCTGCCATCGTCGGCCACGCCCACCCCGAAGTGGTGGAAGCCGTGCGCGAAGCGGCGTTGGGCGGTTTGTCGTTCGGTGCGCCTACCGAAGGCGAAATCGTGATGGCCGAAGAAATCGCCAAACTCGTGCCCAGCGTCGAGCAGGTGCGACTGGTCAGCTCCGGCACCGAGGCCACCATGAGCGCCATCCGTTTGGCGCGCGGTTTCACCGGCCGCGACAAAATCATCAAATTCGAGGGCTGCTACCACGGCCATTCCGACAGCCTGCTGGTTAAAGCCGGCAGCGGACTGCTCACCTTCGGCAATCCCAGCTCCGCCGGCGTGCCCGCCGATTTCACCCAACACACGCTGGTGTTGGAATACAACAATACCGCACAGCTCGAAGAAACTTTCGCCCGAATCGGCGGCGAAACCGCCTGCGTGATTTTGGAGCCGTTTGCCGGCAACATGAATCTGGTCAGGCCGTCTGAAAGCTTTATCAGGGCTTTGCGCGCGCTCACCGAACAACACGGCGCGGTGCTGATTTACGACGAAGTGATGACGGGTTTCCGCGTCGCGCTCGGCGGCGCGCAGTCGCTGCACGGCATTAAGCCTGATTTGACGACTATGGGCAAAGTTATCGGCGGCGGTATGCCGCTGGCCGCGTTCGGCGGCCGCAAAGACATTATGGCCTGCATTTCCCCGCTCGGCGGCGTGTATCAGGCCGGCACCTTGTCGGGCAACCCCGTGGCCGTGGCCGCCGGCCTCAAAACGCTGGAAATCATCCAGCGGCCGGGTTTTTACGAAAACCTTGCCGCGCTCAACGAACGTTTGACCGACGGTTTTCAGACGGCCGCCAAAGCTGCGGGCATCACGTTCAGTGCAGATTATGTGGGCGGCATGTTCGGCCTGTATTTTTCAGATGGCCTGCCGCAAAGCTACGCCGATATGGCCGCTTCCGATACCGACGGCTTCAAAAAATTCTTCCATGGCATGCTCGGCAACGGTGTGGCATTCGGCCCCTCTGCCTACGAAGCCTGCTTTATGTCGGCGGCGCACACGCCCGAATTGGTGGAAGAAACCGTGGCGGCGGCGAGCAAGGTGTTTGCGCAAATGGCGGCGGAGATTTGAACGGATAATCGGACTTGTTTGCGAGGCCGTCTGAAAAAATGCCGCTTGAAAACAGAAATGTTTTTTCAAGCGGCATTTTTTCAGACGGCCTCAACCGTTTTCACCCAAGTTATACGCAAAAACTTTCGATTTGCGCCCGTTTTCACGGTATTCGTTCAGGCGTTCGGGCGGGAGGGATTCGGACGGAACCGTTTGAAATCCGCGTTCGAGAAACCACTCGCCGGTGCGGGTGGAAAGGGCGTAGAGGGTGCGGATGTTGCGGCTGCGGGCCTGCCCGATCAGGTGTTCGAGCAGCAGTTCGCCGTAGCCGCTGTCTTGTGCTTCGGGGGAAACCACCAGGCAGGCCAACTCGCCGATGCCGGGATCTGCAAAGGTTTTGAGGGCGACGCAGCCGTAAATGCGGCGGTCGTGTTCCAACACGGAAAACTCGCCGATGTGGTTTTCAAGGTATTCGCGGCTGCGGCGCAGCAGGATGCCCTGTTCTTCGAGCGGGCGGATAAGGGCGGTGATGTCGGGAATGTCGCCGGTTTGCGCCTGCCGGATGTTCATGAAGGCGTTGCGTGCCACGGAAGTGCCGACGCCGTGGCGGGTGAACAGTTCGGCAATCAGGCTGCCGTTTTGGCGGCCGCCGAGAATCTGGGTGCGCTGCACGCCGTTTTCCACGGCGTTTACGGCCGATTGCAGCAGCCTTTGCTGGTTGTTCTGCACCCGGCCGCCGGTTAGCAGGGCGCGGGCCTCTTGGCCGGAAAGGTTGGGCAAAACCTGACCCTGTTCGTTTAGAATTCCTTCTTGTTCAACCAGATAAACCAGTTTTTCGGCTTGAAGGGCAACGGCGGCGGCCTCGGCAATATCGCCCATACTGAGGTTGAAGGTTTTGCCGCTGAGCGAATGGCCGAGCGGGCTGATTAACACTAAGGCGCCGTCGTCGAGGCGCCGGCGCACGGCTTCGGTGTCGATTTTGCGCACGATGCCGGTGTAGCCCATGTCGGTGCCGTCGATGATGCCGAGCGGGCGGGCGGAAACGAAATTACCGCCGGCAATACTCAGGGGCTTGCCGCGCAGCGGGGTTTGGGAGAGGCCGAACGAAAGGGCGGCTTCAATGTCGCTGCGCACTATACCGCAGGCCTGTTTGGCGTGGGTGAGGGTGGTTTCGTCGGTGATGCGGCGGCCGTTGCGGTATTGCGGAGTGAGGCCGTGCGCTTCTGCCAGAGTGTTGATTTGTGTGCGCGAACCGTGCACCACAACCAGGCGCACGCCGAGGCTGGCGAGCAGGTTTAAATCGGCGGCGAGTGTTTGGAGGGTGGGGCCGGAAAGCAGGCTGCCCGCAATGCCGATTACCAGCGTTTTGCCGCGCAGGTAGTGGATATAGGGGGCGGCTTCCCGGAAGTCGCGGATAAAATCAACAGGAACGGTCATCTCAAAGCATTAATATCAAATAGAAAAGCTGCATGATCAGCACGGTGAGCGCGGTGAGTGCGGCCAAAGTCCAGTTGAAGCCTTCTTTTACGGAGGCGGCAGTGTTTTCGGCGGCCTGAGTTTTGGCCGCCTGCTTGTTTTTGGCATCCGCAGGCACCAAACTGTCGAGCAGGTCGGCGATTTCGTTTTTCGACAAGGCCTTGTGGTTACGCACGGCGGGGCCGATGGAGCGCACCAGTTTGGTGTCGGTGGCTGCGCTCGGCAGCTGTTCGGGCGAGGCCTTGTGCGGGGTGTTGCTGATGTGGTGCTTGGCTTGGAACAGGCCTTCGCATTTGGTGCAGACCACGAAACCTTGCGCCAGGTTCATTTGGGTATCTTTAACGGCAAGCCGTGCTTTACAGTGGGGGCATACGCAGATGGGCATAACAGTGACTTTAAGACGTTTTATTATAGAAGCAGGTATTTTAAGGTTTTTCAGACGGCATGGGAAGTTTGGGCGGGAAGAGGGCGGCTTTTCGGGTTAAACGGAAACAGGCCGTCTGAAACAAATCTTTTCAGACGGCCCGTATGCTTCGTTGATACAATAGCCGCTTTATTTTCATACAAGCGTGTGTTTTTAATTTAAGTTATTGATATGCAAGAAAATTATTCTAAAAATTGGCTGGCTGCGGCAACCGTCTACACAGACCGCCGCGCCGTTACGCTGTTTTTTCTCGGCTTCTCGGCAGGTGTGCCGATTTTGCTGATTTTTTCCAGCCTGTCGCTGTGGCTGCGCGAAGCGGGGGTGGACCGCAGCACGGTAACCATGTTCAGCTGGGCGGCGCTGGCTTATTCGTTCAAATTCGTGTGGGCGCCGCTGATTGATTCTTTGCCGCTGCCGCTGCTGACCCGTGTTTTGGGCAGGCGGCGCGGCTGGCTGCTGCTTTCGCAGCTTTCGGTTATTGCCGCGGTTTGCACCATGGCCATGGTCAACCCCGTTAGCGGTACGGCGCTGGTCTATATGGCCGCAGGCGCGGTCCTGTTGGGCTTTTCTTCGGCTACGCAGGACGTGGTGATTGATGCCTACCGCATCGAAGCGGCGGCAGACGATGTGGCGATGCAGTCGGTAACGGCTGCTACTTATAACGCCGGTTACCGCGTGGGAATGATTGTGGCGGGCGCGGGCGCGCTGTTTTTGGCAGCGAGGTTGGGGTCGCACGAAGGTGCTTATGTGTATGCGGCCTGGCAGCAAACCTATTTCATTATGGCCGCAGTGATGGGCGTGGGGGTGGCTACGACGCTGCTGATGCGCGAGCCTGCCGCGTCGGCACGGCATACCGCTTCGCGTTCCACGGCCGACAACCTGCGCCTGCTGCTGCTGTTTTTGGTGTCGGTGGCGGCGGTTGTGGATGCGTTTGACCAACTGGGCAAGGTATTGCCGCAGGAAGGCGGCGGCCCTTTGGGCAGTTTCGGTATTGAAGCCGTCCGCCTGGCTGTTTCTGCCGCCGCCGCCGCCGCAGTGGGCGCGCTGACCGTGAAAAGCGGTTTGGTGCCCAAACAACTGGCCGTGGACACTTGGATACACCCCGTTACCGATTTTTTCGAACGTTACGGCAAATCGGCGCTGCTGCTGTTGGCCTTAATCGGCGTTTACCGTATTTCCGACATTGTGGCGGGCGTGATTTCCAATGTGTTTTATCAGGACATGGGCTTCAGCAAAGAAGAAATCGCTGCAGCGGTGAAAACGTTCGGTGTGGTGATGGCGGTGGCGGGCGGTTTTCTCGGCGGGCTGTTGTCGCAGAAATTCGCCCTGATGAAAATGATGATGGCCGGCGCGGTGCTGGCGGCGTTAACCAACCTGCTGTTTGTGGTGCTGGCATACCGCGGGCACGATGTGGCGTTTATGTATCTGGCGGTGGGGTTCGATAACCTTGCCGCAGGTTTGGCGGGCGCAGTGTTTATCGCTTTTTTGTCGTCTCTGACCAATATCCGTTTCACTGCTGTGCAATATGCAATTTTCAGCTCGCTGATGACGCTGCTGCCTAAAACTTTGGGCGGTTATTCGGGTGCGATGGTCGATAAAATCGGCTATCCGGGTTTCTTTACGCTGACCGCGCTTTTGGGCGTGCCGGTGCTGCTGCTGGTGTATCTGGCCGAGAAAAAGCTGTTCGGCAAAAACGGCGGAAAGGGGTAGGGCTGCGGCTTGGCGGAAGACAAACTTTTCCGTGCTACGCCGTTGGTTTGTTAAAAATCAAGGCCGTCTGAAAATCTGTTTAAAAAAACAGGTTTTCAGACGGCCTGTTTTGCCGCAGCCTGCCGTTATCAGCCGATCAGATTGGCCGGTGCGGGTTCGTCGGATCCGGCAGGTACCGACGGGGCTGCGTCATACGCATAAGCTGCGGCAGGGGTGTTTTGCACCGCTGGGGCGGCGGCGGTTGTGCCGCCGCTTGCTTTTTCCAGTGCGGCGGCCAGCTTGGCTTCGGAGATTTTCCCTTCGAGCACGTCGTTTCCAAAGGCGCCCGAATCGAAAACGAAGCGGGTAACGGCGGCATTTTTGCCGGTGTTCTGCCGCTCGATAATCAGTTTGTCGCTGCTGCCGGCGATGCTGATTTCCCAATTGGTTTCGTTTGGAAACCACGGGTGGGCGGTGTGGGTAACGGTTAAATCTTCGGGGGAGATGCCTTCGCCGAAGCGTACGGTATTGCTGCCTTCGGTGTCGGAAACAGTGTCTTGGCCGCTGCCTTTGGCGAATATAAACGTATCGTTGCCGGCACCGCCGTAGAGTTTGTCGTTGCCGCTGCCGCCGTCGAGCGTGTCGTCGCCTGCGCTGCCGTGCAGAATATCGTTGCCGGCACCGCCGTAGAGTTTGTCGTTGCCCGTCCAGCCGTCGATTAAATCATTGCCGCTGCCGCCGCTGATGGTGTTGCCGTTCACGTCGCCGAACAGGATCCGGCCGCCGCCATCGGGCGTATCCTGCAAATCGAATTTAATGGTGTGGGCGGCATCGTCGGTGCGGACGCTGCGGGGGGCGGTGGAGGCATTGAATTTAAATTCGATGGCGGCTTCGGCGGCATCCCGGTTGGGAACAAACACCAAGTTTCCGGCATCGTAAGCATGGAACAGGCCTTTTTCTACCCATTCGGTGATATGGCCGTCTGAAGAAAGATAGGCCAAACGCCCGCCGGTTACTTTTTCGATATCGAAACGGTTTTCGGCAAGCTGGTTGTCCGGCCCTACGCCGAAATCCGCCATGCTCAGGCGGTAGCCGCTTCGGCTGCCGATGGTGATGGTTTTGCTGTTGCCGGTAATGCCGGTGCGATCGGCCAGTTGCCACGGGCTGAGGGTTTCGCCGTCAAATTCGAAACGGGTGATGGCGAGGTTGGATTCTTCGTCGGCGCTTTGGTTGTGGATGGTAAGCCTGTCGCTGCTTCCTTTGAGGGCAATCTGCCAAACGTTGGCGATGTTGCCGTCGGCCTGCACGTCGGCGGTGATGGTTAAATCTTCGGGGGTAATGCCCGTGCCGAAACGCACAGTGTTGGAACCTTCGGGGCTGTAAACGGTTTCTACGCCCGGTGTGCGGTAATCGATGATGGTGTCGTGGCCGTAGCCGCGAGCGAAGAAGTAGGTGTCGTCGCCGTAGCCGCCCATCAGTATATCGTCTCCCGTGCCTCCGTCGAGATAGTCGCCGCCGTCGCCAAGGTCGGGATAATAGAGCTCGCCCCAGTCGTTTTCAATCAGGCCGACGGCTTTGCCGCCGATCAGGCGGTCGTTGCCTGCGCCGCCGTAGAGCGTGTCGCTGCCGTCGCCGCCGGTCAGCAGGTCGTTGCCGCCGTGGCCGGATATCAAGTCATTGCCGCCGTTGCCGGAAAGATGGTTGTTGCCGTGGTTGCCGTTCAGGATATTGTCGGCATTGTTGCCGCTGCCGTTGGTGTTGCCGCTGCCGGTGAGTGTGAGGTTTTCCACATAAGCCCGCAGGGTGTAGCTTACGCTGCTGAACACAGTGTCGGTGCCGTGGTTTTGCAGTTCGATTACGGTGTCTTGGGGGTTGTCTACATAATATATATCATGGCCGTTGCCCCCGTGCATGGCATCGGCGCCGCTGCTGCCGTCTAGTATGTCGTTGCCGCCGTGGCCGTAGAGCGTGTCGTTGCCTGCGGAACCGAGCAGCCGGTTGCGGTTGTTGTTGCCGGTGAGTATGTTGTCTTGGGTGTTTCCGGTGGCATTGATTGCGTCGTGCCCCACCAGCGTGAGGTTTTCCACATGGTCGGGCAGGGTGTAGCTTACGCTGCTGTAGGCCGTGTCGGTTCCCCCGCCGGCTTTTTCAATAATGCGTTCTTGCGCTTGGCTGATATGGAACACGTTGTCGGAACTGTCGCCGTAAAATACGTTGGGCGTGCCGGCTGCGGCTTTGTCGGGCTGTTGGCTGTTCATGATAGCTTCCTTATTTGAGCGGATATTAATGATGATGTTCGGGTAGAATGCCGGAATTGGTTTTTGTTTTTGGGCGGCGTAGAAAGGAATGTATTACAAAAAATGATTATATACAATATTTTAAATAAAATTTTTCTTGGCAGAAAATGCGGTTTTACCTGCTTCGTTAATTTATTTTGATTTGAATGTTTATTTGGAACCCTGCTCAAGCGCGGCCGTCTGAAAAACCTTTGCGGCAAACTCTGTTAAAATATCCGGCCGATTTTGAAGGAGCCGATTTATGACCTGCCCTTTGTGCACCCCCACCGGCGAAGATGTGCTGCTGCAAACCGGCAACCTGCGCGTGATTGCCGTTCACGGCGAAGCCGACGCCCCCGCGTTCTGCCGCGTAATCTGGCAGCGCCATGTTGCCGAAATGACCGATCTGCAACCCGCAGAGCGCCAAGAGCTGATGGAGGCGGTTTACCGTGTGGAGGCCGCCATGCGCCAAGTATTCCGGCCCGTCAAAATCAATCTGGCCAGTTTGGGCAACGTGGTGCCGCACCTGCACTGGCACGTGATTGCCCGCTTCGGTAACGATGCCAATTTCCCCGCCCCCGTTTGGGCGCCCGCCGTGCGGGAATCACAGGCGGTTTTGCCGGAAAACTGGCCGCAGCAGGTAAAAGCGCTGCTGTAATGCCACACAATGCAGGCCGTCTGAAAACCGTTTTCTTCCTTTTCAGACGGCCTGCATTGTGTGATACGGCACGCCCCCTTTAAAATACACGCCTTTATCAGGCCGCCTGAAAAGGCGGTATACACGAGGAACCTTTATGACCTGGCAACCTTCCCGCCGCAACTTCCTGAAAGCCTCCGCAGCCGCCGCCGGCGCAGGCATGCTTGCCGCCTGCGGCAGCGGAGGCACCGCACAGCCCTCCGCCCAATCCGGCAAAGCCCAAACCGTGCCGCCGAAAACCACCCGCCCCGGCCGCAGCGGCGATACTGTTTTGCGCGTGGTCGCACCGTCGGGCTTTGCCGACAACGCCGCCCGCTCCGAAACCGGACTTACCCGCCTCCATAATGCCGGCTTTACCGTAACCAACCGGCAGGCCGCTTTCCGCCGCTACCAGCGTTTCGCCGGCACCGACAGCGAGCGTATCGCCGATTTTCAAGACATTGCCGCCGGCCGCGTCGCCACTCCGAAAGTGCTGATGGGGCTGCGCGGCGGCTATGGCGCCGTGCGCATTCTTCCGCATATCGACTTTGCCTCCCTCGGCGCCCGTATGCGCGAGCGCGGCACGCTGTTTTTCGGCTTCAGCGACTTGTGCGCCGTGCAGCTCGCCCTCTTGGCTAAAGGCAATACGGCCAGCTTCGCGGGGCCGATGGTATACAGCGAATTCGGCAAGCCCGTCCCCAGCACTTACACCATGGAAGCGTTTATACGCGGCACCACCAATGCCGCCAACACCGTCAGCGTGTATAACGTGCAGCGCCGCAGCGTGAGCGCCGAAGGCACGTTTTGGGGCGGCAACTTAAGCGTGCTGGCCTCGCTCGCCGGCAGCCCCTATATGCCCGATATTCAGGGCGGCATCCTGTTTCTCGAAGACGTGGGCGAGCAGCCCTACCGCATTGAGCGTATGCTGCAAACCCTGCATCTGGCCGGTATTTTGTCGAAGCAGCAGGCCGTGGTGCTCGGCGATTTCCGCATGGGCACCATCCGCGACGCATACGACAGCAGCTACGACTTCAGCACCGTGGTCAACAATATCGGCCGCATTGCCAAAGTGCCCGTACTCACCGGTTTTCCGTTCGGCCACATTGCCAACAAAGCCACCTTCCCGCTGGGCGCGCACGCCAAAATCACCGGCGAATCCAACGGCGGCTATTCGGTAACATTCAGCGGTTATCCCACCCTCGATACCGCCGGCCTGATGCTCGATACCCTGCTGCCCCCGCCCGTTCCCGTTTACCAGCCTGTGAATATTGTGGAAGACCCTGTGCAGGAATAAATTAAGGCGGTTTTGACGCCCGTTGCAAAGGCCGTCTGAAATCTTTTTCAGACGGCCTTTGTTTATGCTTCCGGACAAGGGGCGTTATCAGGCGTCGGGCAGCCGCCACATCCACAGGGCTGCGGCTAAACAGAACAGCGCCGAGGCGGCGCTCCACCACCATTGTTCGGGAAAGCGGTAGAGCAGCCAGCTGCAAGAGAGCGTCATCATCGCAAAGGCCAAGTATTTGGCGCGGCGGGGAACAGCGCGGCGTTCTTCCCAATCACGCACCATAGGGCCGAAAACGCGGTGTTGGTGCAGCCTGCGGTGAAAACGCGGCGAAGCACGCGCCCAGCAGGCGGCGGCAAGTATGACAAACGGCGTGGTAGGCAGCACGGGCAGAAAGATGCCGATAATGCCCAGCAGCAGGGCAATGGCGCCAAACAGCCAGAAAATCGGGCGTAATATCATGTTTTGCCTATTTCTTTATGATGCGGGCAGCGCGGAATCTGCAACGCATCCCAACCCTGCTGCCCCATTTCTGCCAGCAGCGCCATATTGCGCCCGAAAATCGCTTCGGCATCGGGAAAAGCTTCGGCGGCTTTGCTGATGCTGCTTTCGCGTATCAGATGCAGGGTGGGGTAGGGCGAGCGGTTGGTATAGTTGGTGATGTCGTCGGCTTCGGTACCTTCAAACTGGAAACCGGGGTGAAAGGGGGCGATTTGGATAACGCCCTCCAAACCGTTGTCGCAAACGGCTTGGTCGGCCAAATCGAGCATATCGTTAAACACTGGAAAATCGCCGAACAAATCGGGGAGGACCAGCAGCGTGGTTTCGATTTCTTCTGGCGGTGCGCTGCCGATGAGTTGCAGTTCGCGGTCTAAATCTTCTAAAAAGCCGTCGAGGTGTTTGGCGCGGCTGACGCTTATCCGAACCAGCCCCTTCACATAAGGGGCTTTGGCGAAAGGGCATAAGTTCAGGCCGATAACGGCTTTTTCGAGCCACAGGCGGGTGTGGGCGGTTACGGTTTCGTTGCTGGCAGACACGGTTGCGGCACTTTATTAATAAAGGTTTGCAATCATAAGGTTTTTTGGCGGCGGTGTGAACAGATCGGAAAGCAGCACAGGCCGTCTGAACACTTTCAGACGGCCTGTGCATATGCGGCAGCCCGGCTTAATCCTTCTGCAAATGCCCCAGCGGCAGCGCGGTGGTGTTTTTGATTTCTTTCAGCACGAAGCTTGATTTCGCATCCTGAACGCCGGGGTGGGAGAGCAGGGTGTCGAGCACAAAATGCGAAAGCGCGTTCATATCGGTGAAAAAAGCATGCAGCAGATAGTCGGTTTCGCCCGTCAGCGCAAAGCAGCTTAACACTTCGGGCCATTTCTGCACGGCGGCCGAAAAATCGTCGCGGGCCTCCACCGCTTTATCAATCGACACGCGGATAAACGCCTGCAGGCCGAGTTTCACCGACACGGGCGAGAGCAGCGCGGCGTATTGGCGGATGATGCCCGCGTCTTCAAGCTGTTTCAGGCGCCGCAGACAGGGGGAGGGCGACAGGGCCACGCGTTCGGAAAGCTCCACATTGGTTAAACGGCCGTTTTCCTGCAATACCTGCAGGATTTTGAGATCGGTTTTGTCTAAATTGATTTGTGCCATGTTCGTGCCCTTTCTTCTTGTTGCTGTTGTTTAGGGTCTGTTGACAATTGGCCGGCGAAGCGGTTTTTTGAGGCAAAAACCGCGTA
>NZ_JAUMUI010000045.1 GCF_030530745.1 Neisseria sp.
ACTGTTGCCTGCCGTTTAATATAATGGCATTGACAGTTCAATACACTATCTTTGTTTTTTAATGAACGGTTTATTTTCTTAGCGAAGCGAACACATCGAAATAGGTGGGGAAAGTTTTGTGCGTGCATTTCGGGTCGTTGATAACAACCGGTACGCCCAGCAGCGACACCAGTGAAAAACACATCGCCATGCGGTGGTCGTCGTAGGTGTCGATTTCGGCATTCGGCGTGAGCGTGGCGGG
Organism: Neisseria sp.; assembly: GCF_030530745.1. Classification (GTDB taxonomy): domain Bacteria; phylum Pseudomonadota; class Gammaproteobacteria; order Burkholderiales; family Neisseriaceae; genus Neisseria. The sequence goes on from NZ_JAUMUI010000045.1 coordinate 242, forward strand.
CGGGGTGATGCGGATGGCTTCCGGTTCTTCAACCACGGTGGCGCCCACTTTGCGCAGTTCGGCCGCCATCGCGGCGATGCGGTCGGTTTCTTTTACGCGCCACGAGCCGATGTTGCGCAGCGAGCAGGGCGCGCCCGTGGCAAGGGCGGCCACGGCCAGCGTCATGGCGGCGTCGGGGATATGGTTGGCGTCTAAATCGAACGGCAGCACGGCTTGGCCGGCGGGGCGGGAAACTTCAATGAAGTTGTCGCCCCAAACCACGGCGGCGCCGATTTTTTCAAGCTCGTGTGCGAAGGCCACGTCGCCCTGAATGCTGTTTCTGCCGATGCCGGTAACGCGCACGGGTTGGCCGGAAAGCAATCCGGCGGCGAGAAAGTAAGACGCGCTCGAAGCGTCGCCTTCCACATAAACGTTTTCGGGCGCATGGTAGCGCGCGCCGGCGGGAATGTTGAACACGCGGTAGTTGCGGTTTTCCACGTTCACGCCGAACTGCGCCATCAGTTTGAGGGTGATGTCGATATAGGGTTTGGAAATCAGTTCCCCCACCATTTCTATGGCAAACGCCTCGCCGGTGAGCGGCAGCGCCATCAAGAGCGCGGTGAGAAACTGGCTCGACACGTTGCCTTTAATCGGAATCGTGCGCACGCCGTTGTCGGCGCGCCGGTTGATTTGCAGCGGCGGGTAGTTTTCGTTGCCCAGATAGCGCACGTCGGCGCCGGCAATGCGCAGGGCATCGACCAAATCGCCGATGGGGCGCTCGTGCATACGCGGCACGCCGTGCAGGTGGTAATCGCCGCCGAGCACGGCCAAAACGGCGGTAAGCGGGCGGAAGGCGGTGCCGGCGTTGCCCAAAAACAAATCGGCGCTCCGGTTGGGAAAACGCCCGCCGCAGCCGTGTACTTTCAGACGGCCGTCTGAAAGAAATTCGAGCTTCACACCGAGCGCTTGCAGGGCTTCGAGCATACGGTCGGTGTCGTCGGATTTGAGCAGCGAGTGGATTTCGCAAGTGTTGTCGGAGAGGGCGGCCAAGAGCAGCGTGCGGTTGCTGATGCTTTTTGAGCCGGGCAGGGCAATGGTGGAAGGTTTGATTTCGGCGGCAGAGAGTCGGATGGATTCGGTCATATCGTTTTGCGGCAGAGAAAAAATCTAAACCCGTATTATGCCAAGAATCGGGACGGATGAAAAACCGGCCGGAAGGCCGTCTGAAAAAGGAGCGGCGGTGTATTTAAAAAATGTTGACTTTTTGCTCTAAAACGTGCAAGAATGGTTTCGATTCTTTGTAAATCGTTGATATGTTTTAAATTTTATTCAAAACCAATAATCAAAGGAGTGCGCAGCATGAGCAAAAACACTTGGCTTCACATCGGCTTGGGCAGTTTCCACCGCGCCCATCAGGCATGGTATCTCAACGAATTAATCAAGCAGGGCGACGACAGTTGGACGATTGCGGCCGGCAATATCCGCAACGACAGCGAACACACCATCGAAGCGCTCACCGCGCAAAACGGCGAATATGTGCTCGAAACCGTCAGCCCGCGCGGGGAGAGGGAATATGAGGTGATTAAATCGATCCGCAAGCTGATTCCGTGGCAGGCAGATCTGGCGCCGCTAATCGAAGAGGGCGCGCAGGAAGCCGTTAAAGTGATTGCCTTCACCGTAACCGAGGCGGGCTATTACCTCGACAGCAATTTCAAACTGGTGCAGGGCGATCCTGCGTTGAAAGCCGATCTGGCGGGCGGGCACCAAACCATCTACGGCGTGATGGCCAAAATCCTCAAAAAGCGTATGACGCTTTCAGACGGCCGTGCAACCCTGCTCTGCTGCGACAACGTGCGCCATAACGGCGAACGTTTTCACGACGGCTTAATCGAGTTTCTCAAACTCACCGGCCAAAACGACATCATCGAATGGATGAAAAACCACGTTACCACCCCCAACACCATGGTCGACCGCATTGTGCCGCGCCCCGCCGAAGACCTGCCCGCCCGCGTGCAGGCTGCAACCGGCATGGCCGACAAGGCGCCGGTGATGGGCGAAAGCTTTATCCAATGGGTGATTGAAGACAATTTCAAAGACAACGTGCGCCCCGCGCTCGAAAAAGTGGGGGTGGAACTGGTGGAATCGGTGATTCCCTACGAAGAGGCCAAAATCCGCGTGCTCAACGTGCCGCATGCCGCCATCGCCTGGATGGGCACGCTGCTGGGCGAACTGTATATACACGACAGCACCAATATCGAAGCCGTGCGCAAAACCGCCTACGATTATGTTACCGAAGACGTTATCGCCAGCCTCGGCAGCGATTTGATCGATTTGGCCAAATACCGCGACGTGGTGCTTGAACGCTTCACCAACCCGTATATCAAAGACACCAACCAGCGCGTGGCCGCCGACGGCTTTTCCAAAATCCCCGCCCAAATCCAGCCCACGCTGATCGAGCGTTTCAAACAGGGGGCGCTGCCCAACGCCACCGCCAAACTGCCCGCACTGTTTTTCGTGTTTATGGAGCGTTGGCACGAAGGACGCCTGCCGTTTGCCTATCAAGACGGCATTTTAGATGAAGCCGCCGTGCATGCGATGTATGAATCGGCCGACCCTGTGCAGGCGTTCGCATCCGACAAGGCTCTGTTCGGCGAACTGGCCGGCAAGCCGGAATTTATAGAACTGATGCGCAAGCAGGTGGAGGAAGTGCGCAAACTGACAGCTTGACGATGCTGAAGGCCGTCTGAAAAACCACCGTTACAGATAAGGCAGTTATATCTGCCTTATCTTGATAGTTTACATGCGTTTTTTTATTTTGAAGGAGAAAATCATGGCTGTTCAAAAACGCCCGTCATGGGCTGCGGTTTATGCCGGTTATCCGAAAACGGCATCAGGGCGATTTGCCCGCTTCCCAGGTTTTTGCTTCTGTTTTCGGTAGCGGGTATGACACGAATACCTTTTCCAACGCTTGTGCAACAAGGCTTTCACTCGGATTGCTCAATGCGGGTATCCAGCCGCGCAAAGAGTTTCCCGTGAAGGAAGGGAGGTTTAAAGGAAAAAGTGTAACCACCAGTGCGGTCAATATGGTGAATTGGTTGCGGAGTAATTTTGGTACGCCGGATATTACGGTTGAGAATCCTATAACGAAAACAGCCATTTCAGCAAAAATAGGCAACCGAAAAGGTATTTATGCCATGTTGCCCAAAAGTACGACAGAGTTTAATGCCAGCGGACATGTTACTCTTTGGCATAATAATAGTGCGATTGGAAATAACGATTTTGCAGCATATGCGCGGGTTGTTTACTTTTGGGAGTTGAAATAATGAATAAAGTATTTTTATTTCTATTGTTTTTATGCTTTTCAACTATATCTCATGCCGAAATCAGAAACAGGCTTTTGCAAGATAAAGCGTCTTATCTAAGTTTTTTAGATTTGGGAAAGACTTACTGCATGGAAGAGTTGTTTAAAAAAACAAATAATTATAAGTTATCAAAGGGAAATGGCCTGTATAAGCGTCATTTTAATACCTTATACGGTCTTCAGTCTCCTTTGGCTTATCATTATCTTGATAAGGATATGAAAAAAGCTTTTGCCGGTTATCAGAGCAAACATCTTGATAACCTTATCAAAAAATACAAAGAACGTGAAGAGTATTTCAATATCAACCGCTCGCCGTTTTTGATTTGCAGTAAATTGTTTGCAGAAAATGCGGAAACTAAAAAACTATATCGGGATTTTCTCTACCATCCCGGTTACTACCTGAAGGATTCACACCCCGAATCGGTCAGGCGGATGGAGGCAACAATAGGTAAATGGACGGATAATCCCTGACGGCCTCTTTAAAATCCCCAGTTCATTTTAAAAGGAGAGCACCCATGTATCTCGGTCTCGACTACGGTACTTCCGAAATCAAAGCACTGCTGCTCGATGAGGGCGGCGGTATTGTCTGCACCCACGGCCTGCCGCTGTCGATTCAAAGGCCGCATCCGCAGTGGTCGGAGCAGGATGCACAAGAATGGTGGCGGGTAACCAATGATTTGATGGCCGTGATGCGCGAAAAGGCTGGTTCGGAGTGGGGCAAAATCAGGGCAGTCGGTTTGTCCGGCCAGATGCACGGCGCGGTTTTGCTCGGGCAAAACGATGAAGTGCTGCGCCCCGTGATTTTGTGGAACGACACCCGCAGCGCGGCGGAGTGCGCCGAATTGGAAGCCGCCGTGCCTGATTTGCACGGCATCACGGGCAATCTGGCGATGCCCGGTTTTACCGCGCCCAAGCTCTTGTGGGTGAAAAAGCACGAGCCGGAAATTTTTGTTCAGACGGCCTCTGTGCTGCTGCCGAAAGACTATATCCGTTTTCTGATGACGGGCAAAAAAGTTTCCGAAATGTCGGATGCGGCGGGCACCTTGTGGCTGGATACCGCCCGCCGCGGCTGGTCGGACGAAATGTTGGCCGCCACGGGCCTGAACCGCAGCCATATGCCCGAACTGGTGGAAGGTTCGCAGGTTTCGGGCCGTCTGAAAGCCGATGTGGCAGCCGCTTGGGGTTTGAATGAAAACGTGATTGTGGCGGGGGGAGGGGGCGACAATGCCGCCAGTGCCGTCGGCGTGGGCGCGGTGAACGCGGGCGATGCGTTTATTTCGCTGGGCACTTCAGGCGTGGTTTTTGTGGTGAACGACAGCTACCGCCCCGCGCCCGAAAACGCCGTGCACTGCTTCTGCCATGCCTTGCCCGGCCGCTGGCACCAAATGAGCGTGATGCTTTCCGCCGCTGCCTGCCTTAGCTGGTATTGCCGGCTCACGGGCGTGAAAGAGCCGGAACTTTTGGCTGAAATCGAAGCCCTAGGTGCGGAAGAAAAAGCCGCCGCGCCCATATTTTTACCTTATCTTTCAGGCGAACGCACGCCGCATAACGATGCACATGCCAGCGGCAGCTTCCACGGCATCCGCCACAGCGCCGATCGCGCCGTGATGGGGTATGCCGTGATTGAGGGGGTGGCCTTCGGCATTGCCGACGGCGTGCGCGTGCTTCGGGAAAGCGGCACACATATCGCCGAATGCACGCTTTTGGGAGGCGGCGCACGCAGCCCGTTTTGGGCGCAGCTCTTGGCCGACACTCTCAAACTTAATATCGTTACCCGCCAAGGCGGTGAAGCCGGTGGTGCACTCGGTGCCGCAAGGCTGGCCGCCCTGGCCTGCGGTAGAAATGAAGCCGAAGTATGCTCCAAACCGCCGGTAAAGCGCGGTTATACGCCCGATGCGGTTAAAGCCGGTTATCTGGAAGAGCGCTATGCGCGTTTCAGGGCGCTGTATCAAAACGATTCGGCTTTCAGACGGCATTATGGCTGAGGCCGTCTGAAAACCCGTTCCGGCTTTTATAACACATTACAACAACGTCGTTTACGGCTGTTTGAAGATCTGTCTGCACTCAATACCATGATTTCAGACGGCCTTTTACCAAGTCTCAAAATCAAGAGGTGTGTTATGAATAATTTGGAAAATGAAACCAAGCAGTGGCTGGGTATGCCGCTGAATCTGGTGTGGGGCTATGCCGCCATAGCGCTGTTTATGACCGGCGACGGCTTCGAGCTGGCGTTTCTATCGAAATACATCACCGATCTGGGCTTCAGCGAGGCGCAGTCGTCTTCGGCGTTTGCGGTTTACGGTTTCGCCGCCGCGCTGTCGGCTTGGATATCGGGTGTGCTTGCCGAAATTGTTACCCCGCGCAAGGCCATGATTGCAGGGTTTGTGATGTGGTGCGTGTTTCACGTTTTATTTTTGGTTTTCGGGCTCGCGGGCAAAAATTATTTCTTCATTATGCTGTTTTACGGCATTCGCGGTTTTGCCTATCCGCTGTTTCTCTATTCGTTTATCGTGATGATTGTGCAAAACGTAAAAAGCACCCAAATCAGCCCGTCGATGGGATGGTTTTGGACCACATATTCGGTGGGTATCGGCGTGTTCGGCAGCTTTATCCCCAGTCTCACCATTCCCGCTATGGGCGAAATGGGCACGCTGTGGCTGGCTTTGGCGTTTTGCGCGGCAGGCGGCATGGTGGCAGTGCTGCTGCTGCGCAATGTTAATGCCTATTCGCCCATGCACGGCCTTTCGCGCGGACAGAAGTTTTCAGAGCTCAGCCGCGCCATTACGCTCTTGGTTACCAACCGAAGCATTCTGTTTTCAAGCTGGGTGCGCATTATCAATACCTTGTCGCTGTTCGGTTTTGCTGTGATTATGCCGATGATGTTCACCAAAGAGCTGGGGTTCACCACTTCGCAGTGGCTGCAGATATGGACAGTGTTCTTCGCCACCACGCTCGTTTCTAACGTATTTTGGGGTATTGTCGGCGAGAAATTGGGCTGGATGAAAGTGGTGCGCTGGTTCGGCTGTATCGGTATGGCGGTTTCCACTTTGTGCTTTTACTATATTCCGCAGTATTACCATACCGTTGCCGAAGCAGGTGTAAACGGCGCAGGCACGGCCGAATTTATGGTGGCGTGGATTCCCGCCGTTCTGCTGGGCTGGTTTGTGGCTGCCTTTGTGCCGATGACGGCCGTGTTTACCACGCTTGAGCCAAATCACCAGGGAGCGGCGATTTCTGTGTATAACCTGTCGGCAGGGCTGTCGAACTTTCTCGCCCCCGCGATTGCCACAATCCTGCTGCCGCATTTCAGTTTTATCGGCGTGGTTTATGCATATACCGCACTGTATCTGTTTGCATTTGCAATTACTTATTTTATCAAGGTTAAGCAGCCCGGGTTCGACACGGAAACAGGGCAGGCCACCTGATACCGAGAACAGATACCGCATAGTTTTCAGACGGCCTTGAGGTATTGCAGGAAATCCGGGGCTTGGCATTTGATTAAGTATCCGTTTAACCAATGCAATGCTTCAGCCGCCGGTTAGTGCCGGCGGCTTACAAACGCCAAATTAAAAAAACAACCCGCCGGGTTTCGGCGGGTTGTTTTTTTAATTTGGCGGAGGCGGTGAGATTCGAACTCACGGAGGGCGCAAACCCTCGACGGTTTTCAAGACCGTTGCATTAAACCGCTCTGCCACACCTCCGGTCTTCAGTGGATTTTAAGATTGGCGGAAGCGGTGAGATTCGAACTCACGGAGGGCGCAAACCCTCGACGGTTTTCAAGACCGTTGCATTAAACCGCTCTGCCACGCTTCCGTTTCTTGAAAGCGGAAATATTAGCGTAAAATAATGTGCCTGCCAAGCATTTTGCGCTGGCGGGGGATTAGTTTTTTGTTTTTATTTGGATTGTTCCTTTCTTAGAAACACCCATTCGTTTTCTCCGGATGCGGCGGCGTTAAATGCGTAGCCTTCGCAGTCGAAATTTTTCAAGGCTTCCGGCTCGGTGATGCCGTGTTCGGCGGCGTAGCGCACCATCAGGCCGCGGGCGCGTTTGGCGTAGAAGCTGATGATTTTATATTGGCCGTTTTTTTCGTCTTTAAACACGGGCGTAATCAGGCGGGCGTTAAGTTTGGCGGTATCGACGGCTTTGAAGTATTCCTGCGAGGCCAGATTAACCAGTGTGCCGCAGCCGTTTTCTGCCAGTGTTTGGTTGAGTAGGGCGGTGATGCGGCCGCCCCAGAATTCATAAAGGTTTCTGCCGCGAGCATTGACAAACGGTGTGCCCATTTCCAAACGGTAGGGCTGCATCAGGTCGAGCGGGCGCAGCAGGCCGTAGAGGCCTGAAAGCAGGCGCACATGGTTTTGCAGGTAGGCTACGGATTGGCCGCCGAGCGATGAGGCGTCCAAACCTTCATATACGTCGCCGTTGAACATATACACGGCCTGTTTGGCGTTTTGGGGAGTGAAGGGCGTGTGCCAAGCGGCGTTGCGTTCTGCATTGAGCAGGGCGATTTTATCGGAAACGTGCATCAGTTCGGTGATTTGCTGCGGTGCGAGCAGGCGCACTTCAGCCATCAGCTTTTCGGCTTCGGCGAGCAGCGCGGGCTGGGTATATTCGGCAACCGGCGCAGGATCTTTTTCGTTGAGGTTTTTAGCGGGGGAGAGAACGAATAGCATATCGGTGTTCTTCAGTGGTTTTCAGACGGCCTTAACTTTAGTGGCAGTGTTGTAATTTGGCAAGTTCGGCACTGTTGCGATATTTTATGGTTGTGGTTGTCTGAATGGGGAGCAGGCCGTCAAGCGGCGGGAGGGCTTTGAGGGTTATCTGCACCACCATTTCGCTGACGGATCGGCAGTTCATGGCATGGGCGACGATTTTGAGGTTGAGCACGTGCTGATTTTTTTTAAATACAAAACAACTGGTTAAAAACATTCAAATCATTAATGCGTATAAAAACGATTATTAATTATTCAACCGTTGATGGGGGAGTCGACACGCATTCACCAATACTGAAAAGGCCGTCTGAAACTGCTGCTGGTGGCGATACTGGATATGGCGCATTCAACCAACATCGACCCTTTGGAAATCATTGCCAGCCTTGGAATCAACCGCGCCTGAGAATGCGACAAACAGCGGCTTATCGACGCGTGGCATGATGCGGCCGTCAAAACCGTAGGAAACAGACGCGACGAAGTCGGACACGGCGGGGAGGGGGTACCGCCACCGCAGGTAATCCAACTTCGCATAATGGTAATTATGTTAAATTTTATATTGCATCTGAATTCGACAATGTAGCGGATTCAATTAACTTTCGATACAAGGCAGCAAGCCGCAGACAGTACGGGGACGGTACTGTAAGGTGTGGCGGCAACGCCATAGCACAAGTTAAATTAATCCGCTATAGAATCCTTTCTCTTTTCAACAGCATGGTACAGCGGTATGCTCATCTTGCTCCGGGCATTTGCACGGACACGCTGATTTGTTGGACGGTCCCGGTCTTGGTTTCGGTACAAATTTGGCACACCCAAAGATAGGCGGTGGCAAAGAAAAAAGCCTAAACGGTTGTTTAGGCTTGGAAAATATGGCTCCCCGACCTGGGCTCGAACCAGGGACCTGCGGATTAACAGTCCGTCGCTC
>NZ_JAUMUI010000046.1 GCF_030530745.1 Neisseria sp.
GAAAACGAACTATACACAACCAACCCCAAAACAGTCAACACAAAAAACAAAAAATCCCACGCCAAAAACAACAACTGTCTGTTTAACAACAATATTTAATTCATCACAAACATTAAGCCGCCTGAACAATGGTTTCAGACGGCCTCAAGTTCCCTAAATATAATGCCTAACAATCAACCCTACAAAATTATGCTTCACACAAGGTTTGCATGAGCGCCGGCCTGCCTATCCAAGCAAACCTGTTACAATGTTTTGAGTTTTTCTTCTCAATTACCGTTTTAGTGTTATGACCAAACCGATTTATATCCCCTTGCGCCTGCATACCGAGTTTTCTATCACCGATGGCACGGTGCGTATCAAAGATGTTGTTAACAAAGCAGCGGCCGCTGGTATTCCCGCCCTAGGGATCAGCGACTTAATGAATACGTTTGGTTTGGTAAAGTTCTATAAAGCCTGCCGCGGTGCGGGCATTAAACCTGTGATGGCGGCTGATGTGTGGGTTGAAAACCCCGATGTGGCCGATAAACCTTTCAGGGCGGTTTTGATTGCGCAAAACAATGAGGGATACCGGCGTTTAAGCGAGCTGCTCACGGAAGCTTATGTGGGGGAGGGCCGCAATCCGAATCATGCGGAGCTTCGTCAAGCCTGGTTGACCGAAGGTGATAACACCGGTTTGATTTGCTTATCCGGTGCGCATTACGGCGAAGTGGGCGCGCATCTGATGAACGGCCACCCGGAGGCGGCCAGAGCGGCGGCGCGGAAATATGCGGCGTGGTTTCCGAATGCGTTTTATCTTGAATTGCAGCGTCTGCCCGAGCGCCCGCAATGGGAAATTTCGGTTGCCGGCAGCGTGGAAATTGCCGGAGAGCTTGATTTGCCTCTCGTTGCAACCCATCCGGTGCAGTTTTTGAACAGCGAAGATTTCCAAGCACATGAGGCGCGGGTGTGTATTGCAGGCGGTTGGGTGCTGGCAGATAAAAAACGCCCGCACGATTTTTCGCCCAGCCAGTTTTTCGTAGCGCCCGAGGTAATGGCCGAGCGTTTTGCCGACCTGCCTGAAGCGCTTGAAAATACGGTGGAAATTGCCAAGCGGTGCAATCTCACACTCACGCTGGGCAAAAACTTTCTGCCGCTGTTTCCCACGCCCGACGGCATGTCGTTGGACGATTATCTCGTGCAGCTTTCCAACGAAGGTTTGCAGGAACGCATGGTTCAGCTTTACCCCGACAAGGCCGAACGTGCCGAAAAAATGCCCGAATATCAGGCGCGGTTGGATTTCGAGCTGAAAATCATCATCCAGATGGGCTTTCCGGGCTATTTTCTCATCGTGCAAGACTTCATCAACTGGGCGAAAAACAACGGCTGCCCGGTGGGACCGGGTCGCGGTTCGGGCGCAGGTTCGCTGGTGGCTTATGCGTTGAAAATTACTGATCTCGATCCGCTGAAATACGCGCTGCTGTTCGAGCGTTTTTTGAACCCCGAACGCGTGTCTATGCCTGACTTCGATATCGATTTCTGCCAAAGCAACCGCGGCCGCGTGATTGAATATGTGCGCGAGAAATACGGTGCGAATGCAGTCAGCCAGATTGTTACTTTCGGCACCATGTCGTCGAAAGCGGTTATCCGCGATGTAGGGCGTGTGCTGGAACTGCCGTTCGGCCTGTGCGACCGCCTCTCGAAACTGATTCCGCTTGAAGCCAACCGCCCGGTGAGCCTTGATAAAGCCATGGAAATAGAGCCGGAAATCAAACAGTTGATTGAAAACGAAGATGCGGGCGAGCTGATCGAGTTGGCGAAAAAGCTGGAAGACCTCACCCGCGGCCTCGGCATGCACGCGGGCGGCGTGCTGATTGCGCCGGGCAAAATTTCCGATTTCAGCCCTGTGTATCAAGCCGACGAATCCGCTTCGCCGGTGTCGATGTACGACAAGGGCGATGTGGAAGACGTAGGCTTGGTGAAGTTCGACTTTCTGGGCCTGCGCAACTTGACCATTATCGAAATGGCGCAGGAAAACATCAAAAAAACCGTCGGCAAAACCGTTGACGTCAACACCATTCCGCTCGACGACCAAGCCGCTTACAAGATTTTCCGCGATGCCAACACCACCGCCGTATTCCAGTTTGAATCGACCGGCATGAAAAAAATGCTGAAAACAGCGCACACCACCAAGTTTGAAGAGCTGATTGCGTTTGTGTCGCTCTACCGCCCCGGCCCGATGGACAATATTCCCGACTTCGTCGCCCGCATGAAAGGGCAGGCATTCGAATATATCCACCCGCTGTTGGAGCCCGTGCTGGAGCCGACCTACGGCATCATGGTGTATCAGGAGCAGGTGATGCAGGCCGCGCAGGTTATCGGCGGCTACTCGCTCGGCGGCGCCGACCTGCTACGCCGCGCCATGGGCAAGAAAAAGCCCGAAGAAATGGTGAAGCACCGCGAAATTTTCGCCAAAGGCGCAGAAGAAAAAAACATTCCGCGCCAGAAAGCCGATGAAATTTTCGACTATATGGAAAAATTCGCCGGCTACGGCTTCAACAAATCCCACGCCGCCGCCTACGCGCTGATTTCCTACCAAACCGCCTGGCTCAAAGCGCACTACCCTGCCGAATTTATGGCCGCCACCATGTCGAGCGAGCTGGACAACACCGACCAGCTCAAGCATTTCTACGACGATGCCCGCGCCAACGGCATTACTTTCCTGCCCCCCGATATCAACGAATCGGATTATCTGTTTACACCCGACAGCCAAAAACAGATCCGCTACGCCCTCGGCGCCATCAAAGGCACAGGGGAAGGGGCGGTGGCGGCGGTTACGGCGGCACGGCGGGAAGGAGGAAAATTCACCGGCCTGCTTGATTTCTGCGAGCGCGTCGGCAAAGACCACGTCAACCGCAAAGTGTTGGAATCACTGATACGCGGCGGCGCGTTCGACAGCATCGAACCCAACCGCGCCATGCTGCTGGCCAATATCGACCTGGCCATGAACAACGCCGACCAAAAAGCCGCCAACGCCAACCAGGGCGGGCTTTTCGATATGGAGGAAGACGCTATAGGCACCATCGGGTTGGCCGATACGCCCGCATGGAGCGAGTCGGAAAAACTCGCCGAAGAAAAAAGCGTTATCGGCTTTTACCTTTCCGGCCACCCGTTCGGCCCTTATGCCGAAGAAGTGCGCCAAATCGCCCCCACCCGTTTAGGCCGTCTGAAACCGCAAGACAACGTGCGCGTGGCCGGCTTCGCCACCGCCGTGCGCACCATAATGGGCAAACGCGGCAAAATCGCCTTCGTAACACTCGAAGACCAAAGCGCCCAGGTGGAAGTGATGGTAACCGGACAAGTGTTGGAAGAAAGCGCAGGCCGTCTGAAAGCCGACCAAGTGCTGATTATGGAATGCAAAATCAACCGCGACGACTACAACGGCAGCGACACCCTGCGCATCGTTGCCAACCAAGTGATGACGCTGCAAACCGCCCGCGAACGCTACGCCCGCAGCCTGAGCCTGTATTTGCGCCCCGAACACGACATCACGCAATTGGCGGCGCTGCTCACCGGCCACCGCAAACCCGACACCGCCCATATCCCGCTGCGCCTTGCCTACGCCAACGATGCCGCCTCCGGCCAGTTGCGCACCGCCCCGAAATGGACGGTAACGCCGAGCGCGGAACTTTTCAGCGAACTGGAAAACCTGCTGGGCGGGCGATCGGTCAGGGTGAACTGGTAAAGCTTTCGGAACAGCAACCGCGTAAAAAACATCGGCAGGATATTTTTTGAAAAACATTACAGGCCGTCTGAAAAGATTATTCAGACGGCCTGAGACCTTTTGTTTCAAAAGAAATAACAGATACTCGGGTCAAGCCCGAGTATGGCGGCTGTTGAGTATTTCAAACAGCCTGAGACCTTTGCCAAATTCACTCAGGCCGTCTGAATAATCTTTTCAGGCGGCCTTTGCCATCCCCCTGCCCGCGATCAGCAGCGCTGCCGCCTGTACCAGCAGCAACACCCATACCACGCCCGTCCAACCGCCTTGCGCATAAGCCAGCCCGCACAGCCACGAGCCGGCGGTGCCGCCGCCGTAATAAGCCATGTAATACAGCCCGGAGGCCAACGAGCGGCCTTCCGTTACATTGGCCGCAATATAGCTGATGGTGGCCGCCTGCGTGATAAACACGCCCGAAGACATCAGCGCCAGCGCCGCCACTACCGCCGGCAGCGGCGCAAACAGCGTGCCCAACACGCCCGCAGCCGACAACCCCACCGCCAGCAGAATCGTGCGGCGGCTGCCGAAACGGTTAATCAGCCACGCCGAGAGCGGCGTAATCACCATACCGATCAAATAAACCGCAAACAGATTGGCCAAGCTGCCGCTGTCCAAACGGTAAGGCGCTTGCGCCAAATGCAGGTTGATATAGGTGAAACAGCCCACCAGCGAACACAAAACACACGCACCGAGCAGGCAGGCTGCCGCCACATAACGGTTTTTCAGATGGCCCGACAACATGCGCAAGGCCGTCTGAAAATCCGGTTTGGGCACAAACCGCTGCGACGCGGGCAACTGCCGCCACACAAACAGCGCCCCCGCAAAACTCAGCGCCGCCATCACATAAAACGCCGAACGCCAACCCATCCACTCGCTCAAATGGCCGAGCAGGAAGCGGCCCATAAAACCGCCCAGCACCGTGCCCGCCACATAAAGCGACATCAGCCGCGTCATCGTCTTACCGCCGAACTCTTCGCCGATATAGGCAATCAGCACCACCGTAATCCCCGGCACCGCCAAACCTTGCAGAAAACGGTAAAACATCATCTGCCCAATGGAGGCGGCCACCGCCAGCAACGCAGTCGGCACGGCAAGAAACAGCAGCGAGCCGACGATAAACACCTTGCGCCCGACGGCATCCGACAGCATACCCATAAACGGCGACATCAGCGCCACGCCGAGCACCGTCGCCCCCACCGCCAACCCCGCCTGCACTTCGCCGGCCTGCAAATCGCGCACCAGCAGCGGCAGCACCGCCTGCACGGAATACACCTGCAAAAACGCAAACACGCCGGTTAAGGCAACGGCGAGACGCAATAAAAAATCGGGGGAGGGGTTGTGTGTGTTCATAATCAAACCGGATTGGCCGGGGGTAAAAACGGCGCGGGTGCGGATAAAGCGAAACGGTTAAGGTTAAACATTATCCCGATTCTGCGCCCATTTCGGCCCGTTTGCCAACACCTTATCATAAACAGGACAACCTTCGACATGTGCACCCTTCAGATAGCCCGTACTCATCAGAAACTCATTCACAATCTCGCCGCCGACAAATTTAAAATGCCGTTTGAACAGTTTCACCCATTGCGGCAAGGCCAGCGGATGGTGCGCATCAAGCCAGTTTTTAAACGAACCGTATTCCTGCCGCAACAGCAAAATCTGCTGCGCATTGTGAATGGCCGCGTTGATTTTCAAGCGGTTGCGGATAATGCCCGCGTCGGCGAGCAGGCGTTTTCGGTCGGCTTCGGTGTAGGCCGCCACCGCAGCGATGTCAAAACCCGAATAGGCCGTCTGAAAACCCGCCCGCTTGTTTAAAATGGTTGTCCAGCTCAACCCCGCCTGATTGATTTCCAACACCAGCCGCCCGAATAGTTCATTATCGTCGTGCAGCGGGAAACCGTATTCGCAATCATGGTAGTGTTTGTTGGGATTGGCGGTATCGGCAGGCAATTCATTGCAAAATATGCAGTAATTCATTCAGACGGCCTTGTAAAAAATCAGGACAAAGCAAAATCCACCGCCGAGAGCGCATGGATTTCGGCACTGTCGAACACCGGCAGCGGGCAGTCTCCGGGTTTCAGCAGCAGGCCGATTTCGGTGCAGCCGAACACCACGCCCTCCGCACCCTGCCTTTGCAAATCCGCAACGGTATCCAGATAATACCGCTTGGCCGCTTCGGTAAAGCGGTTGCGGCACAGTTCTTCAAAAATCACGCGGTGGATTTCGTGCTGCACACTTTCAGACGGCACCAAGGTTTCCACGCCCAAGCCACGCATACGGTCGGTGTAAAAGCCGTCGCTCATGGTAAAGCGCGTGCCCAGCAAAGCCACTTTGCACAGCCCTGCCGCCTTAACGGCGGCAGCAGTGGCATCCACCACGTGAATCAACGGAACCTGCACCACCGCCTCGATGGCGGGCGCAACTTTGTGCATGGTATTGGTGGCCAGCACAATGGCTTGCGCCCCCATCCGTTCCAGCCTGACGGCACTCTGCGCCAGCACTCCGCCCGCTCCCTGCCAATCACCCGTGCGCTGCATGGCGGCTATGGTTTCAAAATTGACACTGTGCATCAGAATATCCGCGCTGCTGTTACCGCCCAAACGGCGGTTGGTTTCGCGGTTGATAATCTGGTAATACGATACGGTGCTCTCGGGGCTCATGCCGCCGATAATGCCGATGGTTTTCATGTTTCGAAAAGCCTTTTGAAAAGTCGGAATAAAACCAAGGCCGGTGAATGGAAGTTTTTTCAAACAACAAAAAACGGCCGGCACAAGCCCGGATATGGTGCCGATATTTGAAAATCAGGCCGTCTGAAAACCGTATTGCACGTTTTTCAGACGGCCTTTTGTTGTTGCGGCAGGTTCAGCCGATTTCGGCGGCATATTGTTCGGCGCTCAGCAGGCCGTCCAAATCGGCGGCATCAGCGGGTTTGATTTTAAAGAACCAGCCTGCGCCGTAAGGTTCGCTGTTGGCGGTTTCGGGCGCATCAACCAGCGCATCGTTCACGGCCACCACTTCACCGGCAATCGGCGCATACACGTCGGAAGCGGCTTTCACCGATTCCACCACGCCGGCCTGCTCTTCGGCGGCCAGATTCGCGCCCACTTCGGGCAGCTCTACAAACACGATGTCGCCCAGTAATTCTTGAGCGTGGTGGGTGATGCCCACGGTTACGGTGCCGTCTTCTTCTTGGCGCAGCCATTCGTGGCTGGCAACGTATTTCAGTTCGGCGGGGATATTGCTCATAGTGTGTTCTCCTATTAAATAAATAGCTTGCTTAAAACTTACTTAGAAACGGAAGGTTCATTTCGCGCTCATTCTTCCGCATAGTAATCTTCTTTAATTACTTCCAAAATATCTGCCTCAGGAATCCTCCCAATTCCATTATCAGACTGATAATCGTAAAAATATTTACCATATCCCTCTTGATCAATACCATTAATCAAAACTACATGACCGCTTTTCAATTTTACTTCGTTGTTAATTGCATATTTAGGTTTCATGACTTTTCCTTATTATTCAATTCAATCAAACTGCTTTTGGCCGTTGCGCACAAACGGCAGCTTCAACACGCGCACATCCACTTCTTTGCCGCGCATCAAAACTTTGGCCGCTTCGCCGTTAAAGTCTTTCGGCACGCGGGCGATGGCGATGGACTGTTTGAGGCTGGGCGAAAACACACCGCTGGTGGTGATGCCTTTGCCCGCGTCGGTAATCACTTCCATATGGTCGCGCAGCACGCCGCCTTTGGCGAGCAAGAGGCCGACCTGTTTATAGGCAACGCCTTTTTCTTTCAGGGCAACGAGCGCGGCTTTGCCGACGAAATCGCGGCTTTCGTCTTTCAAATCCACCGTCCAGCCCATGCCGGCTTCGAGCGGGCTGGTATCGTCGTCCATATCGTTGCCGTAGAGGTTCATGCCCGCTTCCATGCGCAGGGTATCGCGCGCGCCGAGGCCGCAAGGCTGCACGCCCGCCGCTTGCAGGGCTTTGAAGAATGCGCCGGCTTCCGCGCCCGGCAGAATCACTTCCACGCCTTCTTCGCCGGTATAGCCGGTGCGGGCGACAAACCAGTCGTTGCCCAAATCCGCGCCTTGGAATACGGCAAGGTTGTTCACCGTTTCCGCCCATTCGGGTTTCACGGTCAACAGTTTTTCAACGGCTTTGGGGCCTTGCACGGCCAGCATGGCCAAATCGTAGCGCGGATTCAGCGTGATGCCGAATCCGGCGCCGATTTTGGCGAACTGGGCGGAATCTTTTTCGCGGGTGGCGCCGTTGGACACAATGCGGTATTGGGTTTCGGCTTCGTTGGTGCGGTAAACGATTAAGTCGTCGATGACGCCGCCGTTGTCGTTGAGCATGGCGGAATACAGCGCTTTGCCGACAAAGCCGAGCTTGGCCACATCGTTGGCAATCAGTTTGCGGAAAAAGGCTTTGGCCTGATCGCCGCTAACGTCGGTTACCAGCATATGGGATACGTCGAACATGCCGGCGTCGGTGCGCACGGCTTCGTGTTCGGCAATTTGCGAACCGTAGTGAATCGGCAGTTCCCAACCGGCGAAGTCGATTAATTTGCCGTCGGCGTCTTTATGGGCTTGGTTGAAAGGTGTGGTTTTGAGGGCGCTCATGTCTCGGTCTCCATAAGTTAAAGGCGGCATTTGCTCTGCATGCGGCCCTATCTGTCCTTGAACCTGAGATTTTCGGCATCAGGCCGTCTGAAACCATTTCACAGCCTGTGCGCCTGAACTGCTTCAGACGGCCTTTTCCCCTTCGGTGGGCGCAGCCGCGCCGCTCTCCAGATTTTTGCTGATACGTGCAGTCCTTTTGCCTGAGCGATTTAAGGGTGTCTGCGCCTTCGGCGGTTGCGGCACAACCGGCCGCAACGCTCTCCTGCACGCTTGTCGGATTATGGCGTTAATCCTGCCCCGGGGCAAGGGTATTCTTTACGTTTTCGGGATAAAACAGCCCCGTCGGTTTTATTTAAACATCCTAAAACAATAATCTCGCTTAAAATAACTTCCGTTTTCACAGATTATTCAAAAAAAATATGTTTTTTTAAACTATTGTGCGTTAAGTTGAATTATCTTATATTAAGGCTGTGTTTCAAGCAAAAACACTAGGGTCTGTTGACAATTAACGCAACGGCGGTGTTTTTGGTCAAAAATCCCCGT
>NZ_JAUMUI010000001.1:0-44950 GCF_030530745.1 Neisseria sp.
CTGAATCCGTTAGGGGGAATTTAGAGGAGTTTTGGGATTTTTGCAAAGGTCTCAACCTCTGCATGAGGCGAATCAGGCGGTCGCTATTGCGGCGGTTGAAATACGAATATAAGGCCGTCTGAAAACATATTTGTTTTCAGACGGCCTGTTTTCTACAGATTCAGCGTGGTTCGAATTCCGGCTTACGGCCGTTTGGCGCCGTAACCGCCGATAAGCTGCTGAGTGTTGCCGGCATTTTGCAAACCGTAGGTGCCGCCGATTTCGGCAGCCTGCGCACCATAGAATTTACCCAACAGTTGTCCCGTCATCCGGTTATCCGCCGTGGCGGCAGTGCCTGTAAAGCTGTTGCTGTTGGCCGACCATGAAGCCGAGCCTTTCATGTTGTAACCTTCAGCCGCTTCCGAAACGCGCACGCCGTTATTCAAAGCATGGAACTGTGCATTACTGGTTTCAAAACGCAAACCTTTTTTGGCAAAGTCGGCCACGGCTTTCACATCGGCAGTCAGCTGACGGTCAGCTTTACCGGTTTCAACCAAGTAAGCCGTGGTAATACCGGTATAAGTTGCCGTGCCGCTGGTGGGCATGGCGCTTACAGCGGTTTCATCGCCGATGCTCTGATAACCGTGTGTGATACCATTTTTCGGATCGACATAATGGGCAAAAGTCTGATAGGTCCAACCGGCGGCGGCAGGGTCGTGCAGGGTGATGCGGGTGCCGTCGGCAAACTGGATCATGTAAACGCCGTCGAATTTTTTATCGAACACCAAGCCGTTTTTGTCTTTTTTGAAATAGGCCAAAGCTGAAACCGCATCGGTGGTTTTGTCCGACAATTCTTTGCGCAACTTCCTGTCGTTGTTATAAGCGGCTTCAATTTTCTCTTTCTCAATAATAGCTTCCTCTTTAGTTTTTTTAGGCTCCTCTAATACAACTTCTTTTTGCTTTTCTGCTTCCGCTACCGCAATATCCCTAATGGCTTGTGCTTCTTGTATCTCTACTTGATTTCCCTTTTCTTTCACTTCGTTCAATACTCTGTCTGCTTCTGCAACAGCGGAATCATAGCTTTTCTCTGCATTCGCCAATGCTATCTCATAGTTTTTTTCTGCCGTTTCAAGCGTTTTCTTTGCTGCTTCCAGTTTTTGATAGTTTTCTACGATTCTGGCATCAAAAGAAGTTTTGACATTCGAAAAAACGGTATTCGGATCATCACCTGTTTGAGCGCTGATGTCTTCATTTGAAGTACCACCGGAAAAAGCTTTGCTGATAGCGGAAGACGGTGTGGTAAAGCTGACTTCAGTTGCATTGTCTACCGTAGTCGTATTGTTCAAAGTAACTGCGTCGATTACAACTGCACTGTTTTGATTGGAAGCCAGCGTGCGGATCAGTCCTGCCTGATCGCTGCGTAAAGCGGGCTCGCCGTCAACGGTGCGCAGCTGCATATGCGGGTTGTTTTGCTGTGCGGCCGATGAAGAAATAAAAGACGTGTGCAGCGGGGTAGGCAGGTTCAGGGATGCCAGGCTGTCGTTGTCGCTGATTTCGGAAGTATCGACAGTGCTGACGGTGCCGTCGGTTGACGTGCCGGCAGCCGATGCTGCGGCCAGTGCGTCCAACGCCTCTTGGAGTTTGTCTTTCAAATCTTTGCCGATTAAGGATTTCTGGCTGTCGCTCAAGCGGTTGTAGCTTTGCGCGGCCGCCTCTACGCTCGCCTTGTCTTCAAGTGTGATTTCGGCAGCTTCGTCCAGCGCTTCGATCATGTTCATTACGTTGCGCGCGGCAACGGCGTTATCGACCAAATCCGCGCTTGTCGAACCGCCTCCCCCGCCTCCGCAAGCGGCCAGAACGGCGGCGCAGGCGATGGTGAGCGCAATGTGTTTTACGGTTGTTTTCTTAGACATGGTATCCCCTTAGGTTAATGATTCGGCCGGCGGAAAAGGTTTTCCTTCGGAAATTACAATTCATAACAAATTTGAGAAATTGTAAATTAATGCTTGTTTAAACACAATTGTCATTAACAGTTACACAGGTTTTGCTTTGGGACATATATCTATTTTGCAACATTTGAACGGGGCTTTGCCCCGGTAACAAAACGGTGATGCGGTGCCGGAACGAGGTTTTCCGGCGGGTGAAAATTTGAGGCCTGCGTATCGTATTCCGGCTTAATGCGATTATCCCGTCGCTCTAAAAACAAAAAGATACTCGGGTCAGGCCCGAGTATGACGGTGGTTGGGTATTTCAGACGGCCTTATCGGCTTGCAAAGGTTTCAGGCCGTCTGAAAGTTTCAGACGGCCTGTTGCTTTTACAGCAATCCTTCTATCGGCAGAATGGAAAGTATTTTTACGGTGATGCGTTTCCAAAAGCCTGCTTCGGGTTCTTTTTTGGAAACGGTGCCGTCTTCCGGATCTTGCCATTGCAGTTTGTTGCGGCGGCCCAGGGTAACTTTGTAGGCATATGCGGGGGTGGTTTCGGCCAGCCTGCGCTGCATATCCTGCGCCAGCGGCGGGCTTTCGATAACCACGCCCATTTCGGTGTTGAGCCGTGCGGAACGCGGGTCGAGGTTGAACGAACCGACGAATACGCGCTGCCGGTCAACGATAAAGGTTTTGGCGTGCAGGCTGGTGGACGAGCTGCCTGTTAAGCCGCGGTCTTTGGTTTTGGGCACGGCATGAACGGCTTTGAGTTCGTATAAATCAACACCTGATTTAAGCAGGGGCTTGCGGTATTTGGCATAGCCGGAATGCACGGCGGCCACGTCGGTGGCTTGCAGGGAATTGGTGAGCACGGTGATGTCAACACCTTGTTTTTTCAAATCGGCAATGGCTTCGGTGCCGGATTTGGTGGGCACGAAGTAAGGCGATACCAAATAGATTTCTTTTTCGGGCGAGCCTAGGGCTTCGTCGAGTTTGTCGCTGATTTGCGGTTTGTCGCGGGCGCGGTCGAGCGCTTTGGCGGGGTCGTCGCTGACGAGTTTGGTTTTTACATGCCGCCATTGGATTTTGTTGGTTTTAATGGCTTCAAACAATGCCGACTGTTCCAAATCGCGGTGGTAGCGTGCAAGCACCGTGCTGCGGTCGCGGTCGCTGATTTCGAGTTCGGCCGCACCTTTCTGCGCATCGGCCCGGCGGGCGATGCTTTTGAAGGGGTATGAGGATTCGCTCGCCCAATAGCGGTCGAAGTCTTCGGAAACTTCGGTTACAACGCGGCCGGTGGCGAGAATGTCGACATCGGCAAATGCGGTGTCTTCACCGACATTAAAATATTCGTCGCCGATATTGCGCCCGCCGACGATGGTGGCGTGGTTGTCGGCGGTGAGCGATTTGTTGTGCATGCGGCGGTTGAGGCGCGGAAAGTCGGTGAGGTAGCCCAGCGCGCGCCATTTGCGCATAAGAAACGGGTTGAACAGGCGGATTTCGATATTGGGGTGGCTGTCGAGCGCGGCTAGTATGTTGTCGAGCCCGTTGGTGTTGTTGTCGTCGAGCAAAAGCCGCACGCGCACGCCGCGCTCGGCCGCACGGTGCAGCATGTTGAACAGGATTTTGCCTGATACGTCTTTGTGCCAGATATAGTATTGTATGTCGAGCGTGTGGTCGGCAGAGTCGATAAGGGTGGCGCGCGCCACAAAGGCATCGTGCGCATCATCGAGCATATAAATGCCCGAGGTTTCAGGCTCCGGCCCGGCCTGCCCTGCTTTGGCGGGTGTGAGCGCGGAAACAAGGCGCGGCGAGGCAGGCACGTCGAGATATTGGCTGGCGGTGCGGTTTTCTAATGAAGGCAGGCTCATACAACCGGTAAGGATGGCTGGCAGGGTTAATAAAATGATGTGCGGTTTCATGCGTTTTTAGGTGGGTGTTCAAACGGCCTGAACACGGTTTTCTTGTTGCGGGGTATTCTAGGGTCTGTCAACAATTAACGCAACGGCGGTATTTTTGGTCAAAAATCCCCATCTGCGGCGTTAGGTAGCGTAGCGGACTTGCGAAGCTAAAATGCTCGCAAGGTATTCAACCTTGCTGCGCTTTTTGCCTTGCATACGCGGTTTTTGCCTCAAAAAACCGCTGCGCCGGTCACGTCGACAGACCCTACTTTTTTGCTTCAACCAGATTTCGGCCGTCTGAACGGTGCAAACGGGCGAATATCAGGCCGGAAACAAAGGTAATCGCTCCGGCGGCGGCGAAGGTGCAGCGGAAAGCGGTGTGCAGGTTGCCGCCGGTCAGGCTGCTGCGGCTGAACCATTGCAGCATCAGTGCGCCCAATGCGATGCCGAAACCCATGGCAAGCTGCTGGTTAACCGCCATCAGGCTGTTGCCGCTGCCGGTTTGGTAGGGGCGCAAATCGGCAATGGTCAGCGTGTTCATGGCGGAAAACTGTATCGAATTGCACAAGCCTATGCCGAACAGCAGCGCCACCCACACCCACAGGGGGGCGTTTGCAGGCGGCAGCGCTACCGCCGCAATCAGCAGCCCGAGAATGCGGGTGTTGCCGATCAGCACTTTGCGGTAGCCGAAGCAGGTCATAATCGGTTTAATCAGCGGCTTCACCAACAGCGAGGCCAACGCCATCGGCGCCACCAGCCAGCCCGACAGGCTGGCGCTGAAACCGAACGCCACTTGAAACATCAGCGCCAATAAAAACGGTGCCGAGCTGATGCCCAAGCGGCTGACCAGGTTTCCGCCCAGCCCGATGCGGAATGTGCGCACCTGGAGCAGGTGGCCTGCGTAAATCGGGTCTTCGTCGCGCTTGGCGTGTTCGCGGTAAAGCCATAATGCCGCTGCTCCGAACGCCGCCAGCAGCACCGAAAACAGCAATGCCCCGGGGTGTGTGATGATTTCCACCGACAAACTCAGTGCACAGGCTGCGGCGGCAAACAGCAGAAAACCCACCATATCGAAGCGGCCTTTTTCGCCTTTAATGTTGGGCATCACCTTCAAAGCCAGCCAAATGCCCAATGCGCCGATGGGCAGGTTAATCAGAAAAATCCAGTGCCAGCTGGCATATTCCACCAGATAGCCGCCCACCAGCGGCCCCAATATCGGGCCGATTAGTGCGGGCATCACAGCATAATTGATGGCATTGAGCAGCTGGGATTTTTCATACACCCGCATCAGGGTCAGGCGCGGCACCGGCGCCAGCATCGAACCGCCCAGCCCCTGCACCACCCGCGCCAGCACCAGCATGGGCAGGTTGGGCGCGGCGGCGCACAGCAGCGAGCCGGTCATAAACAGCCCCATCGCGGTAACAAACACATTGCGCGTGCCGAAACGGTCGACCAGATAACCGCTCAAAGGTATCAGCAGCGCCAGCGTCAGCACATAAGCAATCACCGCCGACTGCATATTGAGCGGCGATTCGTTCAAACCGGCCGCCATTTTCGGCAGCGCGGTGTTGAGTATGGTGGTATCGAGCATCTGCATGAAGATGGCAACGGCCAGCAGCATGGGCAGATATTTTGACGGTGCGGATCGGGCGGTCATAGAGCGGTTAAATAGGCCGTCTGAAAACATACGGGCGGCGTTTTCCGGAAACCGGATTGTACGCGAAAGCGCAACGGCTTGATATAAGGTTTGCTTGTGTTTTCATGGCACTACTATATGAATCCACTTAAATTTCCGGCACAAAGCAACAAGCCGAAGGCGGTACAGATAAGTCAAGCTTATTAACAACAGTTTTCGTCATGCCCGGGCTTGACCCGGGTATCTCACTTTCTTAAAAAAAACTTCTAAAATCCAAAAAGATACTCGGGTCAAGCCCGAGTATGACGTGTGTACTTTTTTCTTAAGTTGACTGGCTATATAACCGTTCGACCGCCTTCAACAAACCGACGGGCTTTACTGCTGACGGAGCTCCGCCCTTGCAACCGCACGCCCCGCGCGATTGATGTTAAGATACGCATTCTTTTCATATCACGCCGTCCGACCCCCCGCTTATGAACCCGTTACTCGACACCCTCAAACCCTACCCTTTCGCCCGTTTGCGCGAAGCCATGGCCGGGCTGGAAGCGCCTGCCGGCACCTCCCCCGTTCCGCTGCACATCGGCGAACCCAAACACCCCACCCCCGCCGTGATTACCGACGCGCTCACCGCCTCTTTGGCCGAACTTGAAAAATACCCGCTTTCCGCCGGTCTGCCCGAACTGCGCCAAGCCTGTGCCGGCTGGGCGGCGCGCCGCTACGACGGCCTGCGGCTCGACCCCGAAACCGAAGTCCTGCCCGTGCTCGGCAGCCGCGAAGCGCTGTTTTCGTTTGCCCAAGTGGTGCTGGAACACGTTTCAGACGGCCTCAAACCCGCCGTCGTCAGCCCCAATCCGTTTTATCAGATTTACGAAGGCGCCACCCTGCTCGGCGGCGGCGAAATCCATTTTGCCGACAGCCGCGCCCCGCGCTTTCTGCCCGACTGGAGCCAAGTGCCCGAAACCGTGTGGCAGCGCACCAAACTGGTGTTCGTGTGCTCGCCCGACAACCCCAGCGGCAGCGTAATGCAGCTTGGCGACTGGGCGGAACTCTTCGCCCTGCAAGACCGGTACGGCTTCGTTATCGCTTCCGACGAATGCTATTCCGAAATCTATTTCGGCGGCAACAAGCCCATCGGCGGCCTGCAGGCCGCGCAGCAGCTCGGGCGCGGCAACAAAGGCATCGTGATGTTTACCAGCCTTTCCAAACGCTCCAACGTGCCCGGCCTGCGCTCCGGCTTCGTAGCGGGCGATGCCGAACTGCTCAAAGCCTTCCTGCTCTACCGCACCTATCACGGCAGCGCCATGAGCATACCCGTACAGCGCGCCAGCACCGCCGCTTGGAACGACGAAGCCCACGTTATCGAAAACCGCCGCCTGTATCAGGAAAAATTCGACAAAGTGCTGCCTATCCTGCAAACCGTTTTCGACGTACGCCTGCCCGACGCTTCGTTTTATATCTGGCTGAAAGTGCCGGACGGCGACGACTTGGCCTTTGCCAAAACACTGTGGCAGCAGGCCGCCATCCAAGTGCTGCCCGGCCGCTTTCTGGCCCGCGACACCGAACACGGCAACCCGGGCGCGGGTTATGTGCGCATCGCGCTGGTGGCCGACGTGGAAACCTGCGTTAAAGCGGCCCAAACCATTGCGGCGCTATACCGCCGCTAAAGCGGCCGTTTACCCGGACAGGGTGCTTTATGCCCCTGTTATTTTCGATACAGCCCAAATGCAATAATTTTTATACCGACCGCCGGGTTACAGACAGCAGCCGATGCTATAGAGGCCGTCTGAAAACCGGCGGTTTTCTTTTCCAAACCTCCCAATCGTCCCGTATTTTCAAATCTGCAACTATTTCCCAACTGATTAAATCAGATTATTTTTATAACAAAATCATAATGATATTTTTATTTCATAAAATGTTTTGCATTAACATATTGAAAAAAAATAAGAAAATTTTTTAACGGCCGAACCGGCTGTTATCCACAAACACAAAGGAATCCACTTATGAAAAAACTTTTCTTACTCAGCACCATTTCCCTTCTTCTTTCTGCCTGCGGAAGCGGCGGCGGCGGTTCTGGTGTGGCCGGAAGCGGCTCCGGTACGGCCGAAACACCCGACGGCACCCGCATCAATTTGAATTTGAGCGATAACGGCTTGGTGGGCGGGCAGACTACCGACGGCAAACTGATCGGCTGGAATCAGGATTCGTCTTTTTACGGCGCATGGGTTAACAACAGCAACCAAGTGCAGGAGTTGCGTTACCAAGGCACCTTAACTCCGGAAAAAGACATTCCCAACTCAGGCAAGGCCACCTATTACGGCAATGCCGTACGCAACGACAGCCTTACCGGCGATATCATCACCGACGGCACCAGCCGCGTTACTGTCGATTTCGGCAATAAAACCGTCAGCGGCAAAATCGAAATGCCCGGCCTGCGCCGCGACATCACCCTCCACGAAGGCCGCTTAAGCGGTGCCCAATATTCGGGCAGCGCCAGTGTGTTGGGCAATAGCGGCGGGCGTTACGAAGGCGGTTTGTTTGGTGCGAATGCCGCCGAAACCGCAGGCGTGGTCAAATTCGGCAACAATTCGAGCTTGGATACCGCATTCGGCGGAAAACGTTACTGACGATGTCTGCACGGCATCGCGGCAGTTTCCGGAAACCGGCACTGCCCGAACCGTGTATTCCGAAACATACAGGCCGTCTGAAAACTTTCAGACGGCCTGTATTCAAACGGCGGCAGTCAAACGGTTTAAACAACCCGCTTGTTTTCTGCCCTTATGCAGGTTAGTTTTTATCCAGATCAACCAGTTTGTTTTTGGCAATCCACGGCATCATGCTGCGCAGCTGGGCGCCCACTTTTTCGATTTGGTGGTCGGCATTCAGACGGCGGCGTGCAGTCATAGAGGCGTAGTTGGTTGCGCCTTCCTGAATGAACATTTTGGCGTATTCACCGCTTTGGATGCGGTAGAGCGCTTTTTTCATCGCTTCTTTGGTGGCCGGCGTAATCACTTCGGGGCCGGTAACGTATTCGCCGTATTCCGCGTTGTTGGAAATCGAATAGTTCATGTTGGCAATGCCGCCTTCATACATCAGATCCACAATCAGCTTCAGCTCGTGCAGGCATTCGAAGTAGGCCATTTCGGGGGCGTAGCCGGCTTCAACCAGGGTTTCGAAACCGCATTTCACCAGCTCTACCGCGCCGCCGCACAATACGGCCTGTTCGCCGAAAAGGTCGGTTTCGGTTTCTTCGCGGAAGTTGGTTTCAATCACGCCGCCTTTGGTGCCGCCGTTGGCTGCCGCATAAGAGAGGGCGATGTCGCGGGCTTTACCGGAATTATCCTGATAAACGGCAATCAGCGAAGGCACACCGCCGCCTTTGAGGTATTCGCTGCGCACGGTGTGGCCGGGGCCTTTGGGGGCAACCATAATCACATCAACGTTTTTCGGCGGTACGATTTGGTTGTAGTGGATATTGAAACCGTGGGCAAAGGCCAAAGCGGCGCCGTCTTTCAGGTTAGGGGCAATTTCGTTTTTATAGACAACGGGTTGGTTTTCGTCGGGCAGCAGAATCATCACCACATCTGCGGCTTTGACGGCATCGGCCACGCTGCGCACGTCGTGCCCGGCGGCAACGGCCTTGTTCCACGAACCGCCCTGACGCAGGCCGATCACCACGTTCACGCCCGAATCTTTCAGGTTGGCCGCATGGGCATGGCCTTGCGAGCCGTAGCCGACGATGGCCACGGTTTTGCCTTTGATGAGGGAGAGGTCGGCGTCTTTATCGTAATAAACTTGCATGTTGTTTCCTTTAGGGATGGATGTTTGAAAAAAGTTATCGGTCGGCGTTGTCGGAAATATCGCGCATCAGCACGATGTCCACGCTTTCGGTTTTGCCTTCGATGGCTTTGAGAAAATTTTGGAAATGCGCGCTTCGGCCGTGCCCGTCCACCGCTGCCTGCGACTGCCAGATTTCGAAAAACACCACGCGGTTCGGGTTTTCGATGTCCTGATGCAGATCGTAACGCAGGTTGCCTGCTTCTTGGCGGCTGGCCGGTATCAGTTGCTGAAACACGCCGAGCAGCTCTTGGCGGTGTTCGGGTTTGACAACAATGGTGGCGGCAATTTTAACGGTTTGCATGGCGGCTTCCTTAGTGTTTTTTCAGACGGCCAAATTAATCTTTAAAAGGCCGTCTGAAAAGGTTTCCGGCGTTTCGGACGGCCTTGAACCTGCATGCTTAGGCCGTCTGAAACACCTGTTTAAATTCTCAAAATCCGCTCGCCCCTGCCGATGCCTGCGGCACCGGTGCGCACGGTTTCGAGAATCGCGGTTTTGCCTACGGTTTCTAAAAACGAATCCAGTTTGTCGCTGGAGCCGGTGATTTCGACGGTGTAGGTTTTGTCGGTAACGTCCACCACGCTGCCGCGGTAGATTTCGGTCAGGCGCAGGAATTCGTCGCGGTCTTTGCCCAGCGCGCGCAGTTTCACCAGCATCAGCTCGCGCTCGACGAAACGGCTTTCGTTCAAATCAACCACTTTCACCACCTCAACCAGTTTGTTGAGCTGCTTGGTGATTTGCTCCAGCACGGTGTCGTCGCCGTGGGTAACGATGGTCATGCGCGACAGGGTTTTGTCTTCGGTGGCGGCCACGGCCAATGAATCGATGTTGTAGTCGCGGGCCGAAAACAAGCCCACCACGCGGCTCATCGCGCCTGATTCGTTTTCCATCAGGATAGATAAAATATGTCGCATTATGGCACGCTCCTTGTGTCGTAATCACGATCTTTCACATCGTTTACATCGGAATCTTTAGGCGTTTCGCGCATGTGCGGCGGCAGCACCATTTCATCCAAACCTTTGCCGTTGCCCACCATCGGGAACACGTTTTGCTTTTTGTCGGTAATGAAATCGAGGAACACCAAACGGTCTTTCAGCCTTACCGCTTCGCGCAACGCGCCTTCCACGTCAGATTTCTTCTCCACGCGGATACCGACGTGGCCGTAGGCTTCGGAAAGTTTCACAAAATCGGGCAGCGAATCGAAATAGGTTTCCGATTCGCGGTTGCCGTAATAAAGTTCCTGCCATTGGCGAACCATGCCCAGATAACCGTTGTTGAGGGTAACGATGTTAACCGGAATACGGTATTGGAAGCAGGTGGAAAGCTCTTGGATATTCATTTGGATCGAGCCTTCGCCGGTGATGCAGAACACATCCTGATCGGGAGCAGCCAGTTTGGCTCCCATCGCATAGGGCAAACCTACGCCCATCGTGCCCAAACCGCCCGAATTGAGCCATTGGCGCGGGCGCTTGAACGGATAATATTGTGCGGCAAACATTTGGTGCTGCCCCACATCGGAGGTGATGATGGCCGAATTATTGGTAACTTCGGCAAGTTTCTGCACCACATATTGCGGCTTGATGATTTCGCCGTCGTTATCGAACCACAAACAGTTGCGGCTGCGCCATGCTTCAAGGGTTTGCCACCATTTTTCAAGGGAGGCGGGCGCAATCGCCAGCTCTTGCTTTTTCCACAAGCAAGTCATTTCGGCCAATACGTTTTTCACATCGCCCACAATCGGCACATCCACCCGAACGCGCTTGGCGATGCTTGAGGGGTCGATGTCGATATGAATGATTTTTTTGGCTTTTTCCAAGAACTTGGCAGGCACCGACACCACGCGGTCGTCGAAACGCGCGCCGACCGCCACCACCACATCGGCATTCTGCATCGCCAAATTGGCCTCATAAGTGCCGTGCATACCCAACATGCCGAGATATTGGCGGTCGCCGGCCGGGTATGCGCCCAAGCCCATCAGCGTGCCGGTGCACGGTACGCCGGTCAGGCGCACAAAGTCGATAAGTTCCTGATGCGCATTGCCAAGCACCACTCCGCCGCCGAAATACACCAGCGGGCGCTTGGCCGAAGCGAGCATCTGCACGGCTTTTTTGATTTGACCGGTATGTCCCTGCGTAACGGGCTGATAGGAGCGGATAAAGATATCTTCCTGCGGATAGCTGAATTTCGCCATCGCCTGGGTAACATCTTTTGGAATATCCACCACCACCGGGCCGGGGCGGCCGCTGGCGGCGATTTGAAACGCCTTTTTAACGGTAACGGCCAATTCGTTGATGTCGGTTACCAAAAAGTTATGTTTCACGCACGGGCGGGTGATGCCCACGGTATCCACTTCTTGGAACGCATCAGTGCCGATGGCGGGCGTACCCACCTGGCCGGTA
This sequence comes from Neisseria sp., assembly GCF_030530745.1. Taxonomy (GTDB): domain Bacteria; phylum Pseudomonadota; class Gammaproteobacteria; order Burkholderiales; family Neisseriaceae; genus Neisseria. The sequence goes on from NZ_JAUMUI010000001.1 coordinate 11,677, forward strand.
ATCACCACCAACGGAACCGAATCCGAATAGGCCGTGGCAATACCGGTAAGCGCATTGGTGGCACCGGGGCCGGATGTTACCAATGCCACGCCCACTTTGCCGCTGGTGCGCGAGTAGGCGTCGGCGGCATGTACTGCGGCCTGCTCGTGGCGTACTAAAATATGTTTGAACTTATTAAGCTGGAAAAGCGCGTCGTAGATTTCGAGAACCGCGCCGCCGGGATAGCCGAAAACGTATTCCACGCCCTCGGCCTTCAGACTCTGCACGAGTATTTGTGCACCTGACAACTGCATATCTGCCTCTTTTTTCTGCGTGTAAACCAATAGGGGAAGCCGGCTCCGCCACAGCACCTGTAATGCAATTTCTGCAGGCAGCGGTTTAGGGTACGCGCATTGCAGAAAAACAGCGGCAGCCAAGCAGCCCAGTCAATTGATTCAGACGCTTGAGCGTTTATCAAAGTAAAAGAGCCTGCAAGATAACCCAAACACCCTATCCAATCAAGACAAAAACTTTCATTTGAAAGCAGAAAAAATTCATATATATTTTAATATTTGATTTACAACAAAATAAATCGTCATTGCCAAAAAAAACCGCTTTTCAGACGGCCTGAAAACCAATCGGGCAGCACCACATCACGCGGCACTGCCCGATAATCAAACTGGCGCACCCAACAGGGATCGAACCTGTGACCTCCAGCTTCGGAAACTGACACTCTTCCAACTGAGCTATGGGTGCGGAAAGACTGGTAGATTAACGCAAAACGCCGCCTTTGGCAAAATTATTTCATATTCCGCCATACCGCGTCGGCCGCACAGTCTTGCCGCAATATGTAGGCAGATGTAGTAATCGGCTTTTTTTTGAGAAAGGTTAAACTTAAAGATTGGAAAGCTGTTGCGAATTCAGTATAATCCAGCAAATTATTGTTAATGCCGATTAACAAAACCGACACAATTACAATCCCTTATCGTTACAACCTACCAAAACGGCGAGGCCAAACCACATGAACCACTTAAGCAGCAACAAAGCCCGGGGCTCTGCGTTAATTCCGCTTATCGGCGGCATCGTAATCCTGCTTGCAGTATTGTTTTTCCTAGTCAAACTGGCAACCAGCGGCTATTACAGCGATGTAGAGGCTTCCACGCCCTCCGCCACCCAAACCCGCATCATGCCCGCAGGCAGCGTTACCATGGGCGACGGCACGCCCGTCGGCCAACGCACCGGCGAGCAGATTTTCAACAAAGTCTGCATCCAGTGCCATGCTGCCGACGGCAACATCCCCAACGCACCCCGTATAACCAACAACGGCGAATGGGCGCCGCGGATTGCCAAGGGATTCGAAACCCTGTTCAACAACGCACTCAACGGCTTTAACGCCATGCCCGCCAAAGGCGGCCAGGCCGATCTGACCGACGATGAACTCAAACGCGCCATTGCCCACATGACCAACGAATCCGGCGGTAATTTTGAAGCGCCTGCGGCAGGCGCGTCCGATGCCGCCGCCTCAGATGCCGCAGCTTCCGGCAGCGTCGGCGATACTTCTGCCGCAGCAGCTTCGGACAGCCCTGCCGCAACCGCGTCGGCCGACGGGCAGAAAGTTTTCGAAACCGCTTGCGCAGCCTGCCACGGTGCCACATCGGCCATTCCCAACTCACCCAAAATCACCAAAAACGACGAGTGGGCTCCCCGTATCAAGCAAGGCAAAGAAACACTGTTCAAACATGCGATTGAAGGATTCACAGGCCCCGGCGGCAGCCTGATGCCTGCCAAAGGTGGCAATGCCGGCCTCTCCGACGATGAAGTGAAAGCAGCCGTTACCTATATGGTAAACCAGTCAGGTGGTAAAATTTGATCAGCTTCATACTCAAATGTTTTTTAAAAGCGTACTATTCAAGTACGCTTTTTTATTTAAGCCGGCCAATACCGCATCAAGCCTTGCCGGTCAGCCCCGAATTTTTCAGACGGCCGCAATCCTATCCGGCACGCAACGGCAAATCAGATTTGCCTGCCGTGCCGCCCGCCGCTTTCACAGGAACCAGCCATGAACGCCATCGAACAACTGCTTAACCACCCCGACGTCCGCACCACCCCGCTTTCAGACGGCCTCAAAATCCAAAACCCCGCCACCGGCGATACGCTGGCCTATATCCGTACCACTTCCGTGCAGCAGCTGAACCACATTATCGCCAAAGCCCAAACCGCGCAAACCGGGTGGGCGGCGAAAAGCGCGCTGGAGCGCGCCGACATACTTTGGCGTTGGTACCGCCTGATGCAGGAAAACAGAGAAAACCTCGCCCGCCTGATGACGATGGAACAAGGCAAAAGCCTGGCCGAGTCGCTGGGCGAAATTGACTACGCCGCAGGGTATATCCGCTGGTTTGCCGAAGAAGCACGCCGCGTCGACGGCGATATCCTCACCGGCCTGAAGCCCACCCAAAAGCTGATGGTTATCAAACAACCCGTCGGCGTTACCGCCGCCATCACCCCGTGGAACTTCCCTGCCGCCATGATTACCCGTAAAGCCGCACCCGCTCTGGCGGCAGGCTGCGCCATGATTGTCAAGCCCGCCAGCCAAACACCCCTGAGCGCCTACGCCCAAGCCGTGCTGGCCTACCGCGCGGGCATTCCGCAAGACTTGTTTGCGGTTGTGAACGGCAAAGCCGCCGACATCAGCAACACCTTCACGCAAAACCCGGTTATCCGCAAAATCAGCTTCACCGGCTCCACCGAAGTGGGTATACAGATTTTCCGCAACAGCGCCGACCATATTAAAAAACTCAGCCTCGAGCTGGGCGGCAACGCCCCCCTGCTGGTTTTCGACGATGCCGACCTCGACAAAGCCGTAGAAGGCACCATGCTCAGCAAATTCCGCAACAGCGGCCAAACCTGCGTGTGCACCAACCGCGTATATGTGCAGGCCGGCGTTTACGACGAGTTCTGCCGCCGCCTCGCCGTGCAGGCAGGCCGTCTGAAACTCGGCAACGGTTTGGACAAGGGCGTGCAGCAAGGCCCGTTAATCGATGCAGACGCCGTGGCCAAGGTGGAAGCATACATCGCCGATGCGCTCGAAAAAGGCGCGCAATGCTTAACCGGCGGACGGCGCAGCCCGTTGGGCGGCACGTTTTTCGAGCCGACGGTGTTAAGCGGCGCCACCGCCGATATGCATTTGGCCCGCGAAGAAATCTTCGGCCCGCTCTGCCCCGTGTTCAAATTCGAATCGGAAGCAGAAGCCGTTGCCCAAGCCAACCGCACCGAAGCCGGTTTGGCCGCCTACCTGTTTACCCGCGACACCGCCCGCCAGTGGCGTGTGGCCGAAGCGCTCGAATACGGCATGGTGGGCATCAACACCGGCATCATCAGTAACGAAGTTGCGCCTTTCGGCGGCATCAAAATGAGCGGTTTGGGCAGGGAGGGCAGCAAATACGGCATAAACGAATATCTCGAATTGAAATATCTGTGTTTGGATATCGGATGAAACCCATCTGCAGAAAACAGGCGTAACAAACCGAGACTTTTGAACAATTCAAAAAACACTGCGGGAAGTTCATCTGCCGCCATTTCAGCCTGCCCGAGAATTGCGGCGGCAGGCATTGCAGGCGGCCTGACCTTCTCAAAAATTCCCGGCAAAAAATCCCGACCGTTCAAAAACAGCCGGGATTTTCTACCTCCTGCTTTATTCCTGCTTATTGCTTGGCGGTTTCCACCTGCACCAGTGGCACATCGGCAGTTTCGGCCTCCGCAACTTTCGGCACATCGGCACGGCGCAGGACGCGGGTTTCGGGCTGCACCCAAGTTGCGGCAGCAGCCAGCGCGTCGGCGCGGGTTTGCACCAGCACCAAACCGCCCAAGTCTTGGCCGTCTGAAACGGTTTGCGCAACGGTTACGGTTTCCACGGCAACTTCTTCCGCCGGCTGCGTTTCTGCCGCAGCGTCTTCTCTGGCGGCATGGCTCGCACCCGACACATTGCTGACGGCTTGTTCCGCATTCGATACTGCCGATTCGATTACCGCCATTACCGCCTGTTCAGACGGCATCACCGCTCCTGCGGCATCGTCGGATTCGATGGCAAACAACACCGGATCGGCGGTACCGCTTTCTGCAGCCTGTTCCGTAACGGCGGCAGGTTCGGCTTCCTGCACGGGTACCACCACGACCAAAGGTTCGTCGGCAGCAGCAGCTGCCGCCACCCCGGCATCGGCAGCCAACGGGGCGGTAACGGCGATGGCAACAGGGGCTTCTTCCGCCCCACCGTATATGTGAGCCACAGCGAAACGCACCTTGTCGGCCGCTTCTTCGATGCTCAGATATTGCTCGATTTTGGCGGCGGAAGGGATATTGCGTTTTTTGCTGTTATTGCGGCGGTCGCGCTGATCCCGCTGGCGGTTGCGGTCGCGCTCGCGGCGGTTGCCTTGGCTGTCGCTGCGGGCTTCGGTCTGCACGGCTTCCGCAGTTACTTCCACTTCGGTTTCGGGCAGGTTTTCAGCCTCCAATGCCGCTACTGCGGCAACCGGTGCGGCGTCGGCTTTTTCGCTTCGGTTCCGGCGGCGGTTGTCGCTGCGCTGCTCATTGCGGGTTTCTTTTTCTGCCGCTTTCCCAACCGGTTTGTTTTCTTCGGCGGGGGTGAGGGGGGCATCGCTCCGGTTCTGGCGGTTGCGGCCGCTATCGTCTTGGTTGCGGCGGCTGCGTTGGGCGCGGTTGCCGTTGCCGTTGCCGCCCTCCCTGCTTTCGGTCAAGCCTGCAACGGCGGCTTCTTTGGTTTCTTGAACTCCGTCGTCCTGCCGTTTCCGGTTCGGATTGCGGTGCTGGGTTTGGCGGCGTCCTCCGGCTGCCGGGCGGCGGCTGCCTTGGCGGCTGTTGCTGTTGCGAACGGCTTTTTCTGCCTCGGGCGCTTTTTCAGGCTCCGGCACACTGCCGAATACTTTGCCCAACCATGATTTGAAACCACCCCACCATCCCGATGACGCAACGGCAGGAGCGGCTGCGGTCGGCGCAGGTTGGGTGTGCTTCACGCCTTTAACGGCGGGTTCGGGGCGGGCGGCTTTGGCTCTTTCGCTGCCGAAGGGTTTGTCGTTTTCGCTTTCTTCAGGCACTTCCACGCGCTTGTAGCTCGGATCGGCGTTTTCGTCCACATCGTCGGTACGTACGCGGGTGATTTCGTAGTGCGGGTTTTCAAGATGGGTGTTGGGAATCAGGAACACGGAAACATCCAAACGCTCTTCCAAACCGAACAGCTCGGCGCGTTTTTCGTTGAGCAGGAAGGTGGCAACATCCACCGGCACCTGCGCGTGCACTTCGCCGGTGTTGTCCTTCATGGCTTCGTCCTGAATCAGGCGCAAAACGTGCAGCGCAGTGGACTCGATGCCGCGTATTACCCCGGTGCCGGCGCAGCGCGGACAGGCCACATGGCTGCTTTCGCCCAAAGCCGGTTTCAGGCGCTGGCGCGAAAGCTCGAGCAGGCCGAAGCGGGAAAGTTTGCCCATCTGCACACGGGCGCGGTCTTTTTTCAGCGCGTCGCGCAGCACGTTTTCAACGTCGCGCTGGTGCTTGGGGTTTTCCATGTCGATGAAGTCGATCACCACCAAACCGCCCAAGTCGCGCAGGCGCATTTGGCGGGCGACTTCTTCGGCGGCTTCCATATTGGTTTTGAAGGCAGTGTCTTCAATGTCGGCGCCGCGGGTGGCGCGGGCGGAGTTGACGTCGATGGAAACGAGGGCTTCGGTGTGGTCGATCACGATGGCGCCGCCGGAAGGCAGGCTCACGCTGCGGGCGAACGCGCTCTCGATCTGGTGCTCGATTTGGAAGCGGGAAAACAGCGGCGTGTGGTCTTGGTAGAGTTTCAGACGGCCTACGTTGTTGGGCATCACATAACTCATAAACTCGCTGATTTGCTCGTGCACTTCTTGGTTGTCGACCAGTATTTCGCCGATGTCGGGGCGGTAGTAGTCGCGGATGGCGCGGATGAGCAGCGAGCTTTCCATAAACAGCAGGTAAGGCTCGTTGTGGGCTTTGCCGGCTTCTTCAATGGCCTGCCACAATTGTTGCAGGTAGTTGAAATCCCATTGCAGCTCTTCGACGCTGCGGCCGATGCCGGCGGTGCGGGCGATCAGGCTCATGCCGCGCGGCACTTCCAGCTCGGCCATCGCAGCTTTCAGCTCTTGCCGCTCTTCGCCTTCAATACGGCGCGACACGCCGCCGCCGCGCGGGTTGTTGGGCATCAGCACGAGATAGCGGCCGGCCAGGCTGATGAAGGTGGTAAGCGCCGCGCCTTTGTTGCCGCGCTCGTCTTTTTCCACCTGCACGATAACCTGCATGCCTTCTTTGAGCACGTCTTGAATGCGCGCGCGACCGCCTTCGTAGTCTTGGAAATAGGATCGGGAAACTTCTTTGAACGGGAGAAAACCGTGGCGGTCGGTGCCGTAATCGACGAAACACGCTTCCAGCGACGGTTCGATGCGGGTAATCATACCCTTATAGATATTGCCTTTGCGCTGTTCTTTTCCCAACGTTTCGATGTCGAGGTCGAGCAGCGTCTGCCCGTCGACAATCGCCACGCGCAACTCTTCGGCCTGCGTGGCATTAAACAACATACGTTTCATAACAACCTCGTTTCATGCACCCACGAGGCATGTAATCAGTATTCAACGCTTGTCAGCCGCCAATGGTCAGGCCGTCTGAAACGGCGTGTGGGGCTGGTCTTGAACGAGAAGGGAGATAAAGAGCGTGCGGCACGGATGCGCCTGCCGGGCTGCGGTGGCGTTTTTCCATGCTGCGGGCCTGCCGCTGCGCCCTCGGGCACCCGGCAAACCGGTAAATACGAGCCGTCTTCTTCATTACTGTCCGGCGCGGCGGAAATCCTGCGGCGGCGCGTTGCTGTCATGCGTCTTACGCTTGCGGGCGCTTTGCCGGAAAAGGTTAAACTTAATTACTTCTTCACCCGCCCGGCTTTGAGGCAGATAAAGGAAATGCTTTGTGGCGTGCTTTTTTCAGATAAAATGTTCGGTTCACAATAACAGGCGGTTTCGGTTTGCCGTTTGCAAACCTTGGCGCCGCATCTGTTTCAGACGGCCTTTATTTCTTCTTAAACCGTCTTAAAACAGTAACGGGATTATAGAGAAAATGCCTGCAATTAGCAAAGACTTGGTTAACCACATCAGCATTACCGAAGCCGATGCCGGCGCGCGGCTCGATAACTTCTTAATCAAAATCCTCAAGGGTGTGCCCAAGAGCCATATCCACCGCATTATCCGCGCGGGCGAAGTGCGCCTGAACAAAAAGCGCGCCAAGCCGGCCGACCGTTTGAACGAGGGCGACGTGGTGCGCATCCCGCCCGTGCGCACGGCCGAAAAACAGAGGCCGTCTGAAAAAAACGCCGCGCCCGCACGCGAGTTTGAGATTGTGTATGAAGACGACGCCATGCTGGTGATCAACAAACCCGCCGGCACGGCAGTGCACGGCGGCAGCGGCGTGAGCTTCGGCGTTATCGAGCAAATCCGCCGCGCCCGCCCCGAAGCCAAATATCTCGAACTTGTCCACCGCCTCGACAAAGACACCAGCGGCCTGTTGATGGTTGCCAAAAAACGCAGCGCGCTGGTGAAGCTGCACGAAGCCATCCGCAACGACCACCCGAAAAAAATCTATCTGGCGCTGGGGGTGGGCCGTCTGAAAGAAAACCGCGTTCATGTGAAGCTGCCGCTTTTCAAATATACCGGCGCGCAGGGCGAAAAAATGGTGCGCGTGAGTGAAGACGGCCAGGCGGCTCACACCGTTTTGCGGGTGTTAAACCGTTTTTCAGACGGCCTGCTGCACAGCGTCGGCCTGTCGGATTTAACCTTGACGGAAGCCACGCTGAAAACCGGCCGCACCCACCAAATCAGGGTGCATATGCAGTCGCAAGGCTGCCCGATTACGGGCGACGGGCGCTACGGCGACTATCAGGCCAACAAACGCCTGCAAAAACTCGGCCTGAAACGGATGTTTCTGCACGCGGCCGAGCTGCACCTGAACCACCCGCTCACAGGCGAACCGCTGCGCCTGAAGGCGGCGCTGCCTCAGGATTTGGCGCAGTTTTTGTTGGTGTTGGAAAACCAAAATGGCGATGCTTCTTGAACCGAAATGCGGCAACGACGTAGCGGAAGGATAAGCCAATCCGCCACATCTGAGTTAAACAGAAAATATTTCAAGCCTTTGAGAAATCTGTTCAGGTTGCCTGAAAAGACTTTTATTTTTGTCCAAAACTTGAGAGGGCAGTTCAAACATGTTCAGACGGCCTTTACCGTTCGGCATACGGTTTCTGCAATATTTTCAGCGCGTATGCCTGTGATAACAATGTTCATGATGATGCATATCGCCGCCTTGCCCTGCCGGGCAGCCGTGTTCCCCATGCCCGTGCTGTGGCGGTTCGGTTTGTACGGTAACGTGGGCGATACCGTGCCGCTGCACGGCTGCTTCCACCGCTTGGGTAATCTGGTAGGCTTCGGCCACGTTTAAAGCACCGTCAACCACAATATGGCAAGAGAGCGCGTGTTTGCGGCTGGTTATCGTCCAAGCATGGATATCGTGTACGCCTGCTACGCCTTCGATATTGCGGATATCGGCGGTTACCTGCTCCATATCCATGCCCGACGGCGTACCTTCCATCAAAATATGCAGGCTGTTTTTGGTTACGCCCCAACCGCTTCTGCCGATTAACAGTGCAATCAATACGCTGACGGCAGGGTCTGCCCATGTCCAACCGAATGCCAACACCAGCACACCCGCCGCAATGGCGCCGATCGAACCGAGCAAATCACCCAACACATGCAGATAAGCGGCACGTATATTGATGTTGCCTTCGGTATCCGAATTTTTCAGCATATACCAAGCCACCACGATATTAACGGCCAAACCGACCGCAGCCACCGCCAGCATGGAGGCGCCTGCAATTTCAGGCGGGTTCAGCAGACGGTTTGCCGCCTCGGCCACAATCCACACGGCAATCAGCAGCAAGGTGATGCCGTTGGCTGCAGCAGCGATAATTTCAAAACGCTGATAACCGAAACTGCGTTTGCCGTCGGCCGGCCGCTCGCCGATGCGGAAAGCCGCCAAAGAAAGCGCAATGGCGGCGGCATCTGAAAACATGTGCCCGGCATCGGAAAGCAGCACCAGACTGTTGGTCAGCCATCCCGCCGCAGCCTCTACCAGCATAAAAGAGCCGATCAACAGCAGCGAAACCCGCAGCACTTTCTTGTTCGACGTGTGGGAATGGCTATGGTGGTCAGACATAATTGCTTCTCTTCTCAATAAAACCGCCGAATTTTAAAACGGCATCAAAATTCCATTCAAAACCAAACCCAAAACCTTTGGAAAACCTGATATACATCACGATAAAATCAATCCCCGATACAAAACAGCAGGCGCGTTTTTACCAAATATACCGCCGTTTTACCGGGCACCGGCAGACGCCGGCAATTATGCTAACAGTTTCGCCACAGAACCACAAAACCTTAGCCAAAACCCCGGCTTTATACTAAAATGCTACAAACGTTACTCTCAAACTCAGACCATAAGTTTTTTAGGAACACCGACATGACGAAGGAAACCGCTTTGGGCGCAGCGCTGAAATCCGCCGTGCAAACCATGAGCAAGAAAAAACAAACCGATATGATTGCCGATTATATCTACAACAAATACGATGTATTCAAACGCTTCAAACCGCTGGCCGTCGGCATTGATCAAGATTTGATAGCCGGGCTGCCGCAATTTGATCCCGCCCTGATTGCGCGCGTGCTCGCCAACCACTGCCGCCGCCCGCGCTACCTAAAAGCGCTCGCCCGCGGCGGCAAACGCTTCGATTTGAACAACCGCTTCAAAGGCGAAGTCAGCCCCGAAGAACAGGCCATTGCCCAACAGCACCCCGCCGTACAGCAGGCCCTCGCCGCCCAAGCCGAGCGCAAAGCCGCCGCCGAAGCACAGAAAGCCGCCGAAACTGCCGAAGCCGCACCGCAGCCCGCCGAAGAAGCCCCTGCGGCGGAAAACAACGGCTGAACACCTTAATCAACCGCTCTATCCGTCATACTCGGGCTTGACCCGAGTATCTTTATTTTGTCTTGAAAACAGCAAACAGGCCGCCTGAAAATTTGAACCGCACCCCAAACAAAACACCCGGGCACAATCCGGGTATTCGGGAAAACGGCATCGGCGCAGCCCTTACAACCCCAGCCGGCCCGCCAGCGTGTTCCAATAAAACAAACAGCCGATGGCGCACACCGCCACCACAATCCCCGCCGCATTAACGGCACTGATTTTTTCTTTAAACGCCAGCGCCCCCACCAGCGTGCCGAGCACAATCACGCCGATGTTCATGCCCGCAAACACCAGCGTGGGGTTGCTGCTCATGATTTGGTGGGCACGCACATAAGTGAAAATATTGGCGAAATTCAGGCAGCCCAGCACCAACCCGCCGAGTATGCCCGCCGCCGTCCATTTCACCGACTTTGAAAACAGATAGCCGAACATCAGCACCGCCGCCAAGCAAAACGCCACCAGCAGGTTGCCCGCAAACGCCGTGCCGCTTTTGGCCACCTGTTTGAACAGAATATCAATCACGCCATAGCCCGCCCACACACCGAGCAGCAGGCCCGCATTGGCGGCGAAACCACCCGACTTTTTACCGCCCTCCGGTTTCCACAACAGACAGAACAACGCCGTAAACGCCAGTGCCAGCCCGATTAAGCGCCCCTGCGAGAGTTGCTCGCCGAACAGGGCAAACGAAGCCAGCACCGGCAGAAACAGCGACAGGCGCTGCGCCGCGTCGGATTTCACAATCCCCGCCCGCTCCACAGCCCTGCCCATAATCACGAACACGGCTGGCAGCAGCACGCCGAGCGCGGCAAACAGCCACCAAGTGGGCAGATAAGACTTCCACTCCCCCAAATCCGGCTTCAACACCAGCATACACAAAGCAACGGCAACGATATAATTCACCGCCACCGCCTGACCGATGTCGATTTTGCGGGAACGGGCGAGTTTGAGCAGTACCGACACGGCCACGCTGCAAAGAATACTGGCAATCAGATAAATCATAAACAAATAAAGGCCGTCTGAAACACGGCGCTGCAAACAGATAGAAACGGGGCGGATTATAACCTCCCGCCCCGCGCTTGTCTTTTCCCGCACCGCCCCGCAGATTTTCAGGCGGCCTGCCTATCCGTTATAATCGCTTTTTCATAAGCCTTACACCCTGACCGCCATGCCGTTCAAACCGCTGCTGCTCACCGTCCTGCTCTGCTGCTCCCCCACCGCCTTTGCCGCACCCGAACCCGCGCCTGCCAATACCTCCGGAGCCGGCAGCGATTTACAGGAAATCCGCCGCGCCATCAGCGCCGCCCAAGCCGACCTCAAACGCAAACAGGCCGCACAGCAAAGCGCCCGTAAAACACTCGAACACACACGCACCGCACTGGCCGACGCACAGCAGGAACTCGCCGCCGTAAACAAACAGCACCGCGACGCTTGGGCGAAAATGCAAACGCTGCAAAACGAACTGAACCGTCTGAAAACCGAAGTAACCGGCACCAAAGCCCAAGTGGCGCGCCTGCTTTCCGGCCAATATAAAAACCGCCACCCCAACGCTGTGGTGCTGTTTCTAAAAAACGCCGAACCCGGGCAGAAAGCGCGCTATCTGCAATACAGCCGCTACATCAACGAAGCCAACCAAAAAGTGATGAACGATCTGGTGCGCCAGCAGGCCGATCTGGAAAAACAGGAAGCCGCCATCAACGCCGAGCTGGCGCGCCTCAACAAAATCAAAGTGCAACGGCAGGCTGCCATGGGCAGGCTCGGCCGTGCCAACACCGCCGCCCAAACCGAAAGCCGCCGGCTTTCCGCCCAAATCGACAGCCAAACCCAACACATCGCCAGCCTGCGTGAAAACGAACAGCGCCTCAACGCACTGCTGGCCGACATTGCCAAACGCAACGCCGAAAACCGCCGCAAGGAAGCCGAAGCGCGCAAAAAAGCCGCTCAAGCACGGCTGGCCGCCGCCGAAAAAGCACGCGCCGAAAAAGAAAAAATCAAAGGCAAAGCCAAACCTGCACAACAAAAGGACGGCAAACCCACGCAAACCGCCAAAACCCCCGCGCCCAAGCCGCAAACCCCGCGCTCCACCCTCACCGCCGAAGACCGCGCCCTGCAGGCACCTGATCAAACCACCGAGTACAAAAACAGCTTCAGCCGTATGCAGGGACGCCTCTCCCGCCCCGTCGGCGGCACCATCAGCGGCCGCTTCGGCCAGGCGCGCCCCAGCGGCGGCACTTGGAAAGGCGTGTTTTTCTCAACCGCAGGCGCCCCCGTTCAAAGCATCGCCGCAGGCACTGTTGCCTATGCCGGCCCTTTGAGCGGCTACGGCAATATGGTGGTACTCGACCACGGCGACGGCTATGTGAGCGTGTATTCCGGCTTAAGCAGCGTGTCTGTAGGCGGGGGCGCCAGCGTGGCTGCAGGCCGCACCATCGGCACCAGCGGCCGGCTTCCCTCCGGCGAGCAGGGGCTGTATTTCGAAATCCGCTACCGCCGCCAGCCGATGAACCCGCTGTCGTGGATACGTTAAAAACACAACCGGATCCAAAAGCCGGACGGCTGCCGGATACCAGACTACAGCGCGAAGCAAAACCAAAACCGCCCCGATAAACACCGTATCCGCCGCTTTTCAGACGGCCTGTTTCCCCGGTTCCTGCAAACCGTTGCAAAACCCGCCTTGTTTAGCATTTTTTTACCCCTATACGGTTGCCCGCAAACGATAAATCACATAAAGTTCCACCGTTATCCGAGCAGGCCGTCTGAAAGCCTGCAGCTCAAGAAGAAAGAGAAAGTTTGGCAATGTCTAATTCTACTTTAAAGAAAATCGCCCTCTACACACTGGGCGCACTCAGCGGCGTAGCGTTAAGCCTGAGCGTGCAGAGCCATGCCGCCGGCGAAAAGAAAAACGAAGCGCTGCCCGTGCAGTCTATCCGCACCATGGCCGAAGTATACGGTCAGATTAAGGCTAACTACTATCAAGACAAATCCGACAACGCCCTGATCGAAGGCGCCATGAAAGGCATGGTGGCCGGCCTCGACCCCCATTCCGAATACATGACCAAAAAAGACTATGCCGATCTGAAAGAAAACACCAGCGGCGAATTCGGCGGCTTGGGCATGGAAGTGGGCGCGGAAGACGGTTTTGTGAAAGTTATTGCACCGATTGAAGACACCCCCGCCGAGCGCGCAGGCGTAAAAAGCGGCGATTTTATCGTGAAAATCAACGGCGTATCCACCCGCGGCATGACCGTGAACGAAGCCGTGAAAAAAATGCGCGGCAAGCCCGGCACCGACATCGTGCTCACCCTCTCGCGTAAAGACGCCTCCAAACCCATCACCGTTAAAATCACCCGCGCCATCATCAAAGTGAAAAGCGTGCGCCACCACCTGCTCGAACCCGGCTACGGCTATATCCGCATCAGCCAGTTCCAAGAGCGCACCGTGTCCGCGCTCAATGAATCCGCGCAGGCGCTGGTGAAACAAAACAAAGGCCCGCTCAAAGGTTTGGTGCTCGATTTGCGCGACGACCCCGGCGGCCTGCTTAACGGCGCGGTGGGCGTGTCCGCCGCCTTCCTGCCTGCCGATGCCACCGTGGTGAGCACCAAAGGCCGCGACGGCAAAGGCGGCATGAGCCTGAAAGCCGTACCCGAAGACTACGTCCTCTCTTCCGGCAAAGATCCGCTTGCCGGACTGCCTGCCGAACTGAAAACCATCCCCGTTACCGTGCTGATAAACTCCGGCTCAGCCTCCGCTTCCGAAATCGTGGCGGGCGCACTGCAAGACCACCGCCGTGCCGTAGTGGTGGGCACGCAGAGCTTCGGCAAAGGCTCGGTGCAAACCGTGCTGCCGCTTTCCAACGGCAGCGCCGTCAAACTGACCACCGCGCTCTACTACACCCCGAAAGACCGCTCGATTCAGGCACAGGGCATCGTGCCTGATGTGGAAGTGAAAGACAAAAACCGTCTGTTTGAAAGCCGCGAAGCCGACCTTGCCGGCCATATCGGCAACCCTTTCGGCGGAACAGAAGTAAACGGCGGCGAATATGTGCCTTCTGAAGATATCGAAAAAGAACAGCCGAAAACCAAAGGCAAAAAAGAAAAAGACGAAGACATCTCTTCACGCCGCATTCCCAACCCTGCCAAAGACGACCAGTTGAGAAAAGCGCTCGAATTGGTGAAACAGCCCGCCCAATGGCAGAAATCACTGGGCTTGGCCGCCAAAAAACCCGCTCCGAAAAAAGAGAAAAACGGCGAGGGCGAATCGGAATAAACCCGGGTTGATTGAGCCCGAAGGCCGTCTGAAAGCATATTGAAGCCCCGCAGCGTGGGACGGTTAATGTTTTCAGACGGCCTTTTACCTTTTACCCGGGGTCTGTTGGCAATTAACCGGCCTTGGCCCCGATATATCAAATTTTTCTGAAACCCAAAATGCCCGGGACAAGCCCGAGCATGACGTACGTACTTTTTCTTAAGTTGACTGACCCTATCCGTTGAAACCGCCGGATTACCCCCAACCTCTACCCGCATGACCGACACCAAACGCACATCTTGGCGCAGCAGGCTGCCCAAACGCGAACAGATTTTCGCCTCACGCTGGAGCAAGCCCTTTGCCCCGCTGTTCGACAAACCCTATTTTTGGACGCTCAACCGCCGCCAGGCCGCCCTATCTGTGGCCGTAGGCATGTTCTGCGGCCTGATGCCCGGCCCCACCCAAATGATGACCGCGCTGATTGTCGCTTATTTTTTGCGCACCAACCTGCCCGTGGCCGTGTTTACCACCCTTTATACCAACCCGGTAACCTATATGCCGCTCTACTACACCGCCTATAAAATCGGCAGCCGTCTGCTGGGCATGGAGACGGGAAGCCTTGAACTTCCTGTTTGGGATGGCGGAAATTTTCTTTCCGAATCTTGGGCATGGGTTGTGGGGGCAGGAAAACCGCTGCTGGTGGGCGTGCCCGTTTTAGGTTCCGCATTAGCCGTAGCAGGTTACGTTGCCGTACTCGCTTTTTGGCGGCTGCGCACTGCACATCTGTGGCAAAAGCGGAAGGCCGGCCGTGGCTGATATGCGCTGGCGGCGGCTGACTGCGCAGGAAACCGAGCTGGCACGGCTGGTTTTTTCAGACGGCATCGACTACAGCCGCGTCAAAATCTACCGAGGCATACCGTTTCTGCCCCACATCAATTCAGCCGTTGCCCCCAACGGCCACATTTATTTTCCCCGCCGCAACTGCCCCGATGATTTCACCTGCACGGGCACACCTTACGCCGTGTGGCTGATACACGAACTGGCCCACGTTTGGCAACACCAACACGGCTACCGCACTTGGCTCGGCGGCCTGATGCTGGCTGTCAAAGGCGGCTACCGCCGACGCTGCTGCTACGCCTACCCCCCTCCCGCACACATCCGCAGCATCGCCGATCTGAATATGGAACAGCAGGCCGATCTGATTGCGCACTACTACGCCGCCCGCTTTCTCGGGTGGCCGCAATACCGGGCAGACCTGCCCCATTTTGAGACCGCCTTAAGCGGCTTTCTCTCCAACCCGCACGATACTTCCCTGCTGCCGAAGTACCGCAACGGTTTAAGCTGGTCTAGCTGGCTGAAAGATATGGCGGCATCACTGAAAAACCGCCGGCGCAAATACTGAGCCGTCTGAAATATTTCAGACGGCCTGTTTATCCATTACAATAACCGCCCACCGTCAAAAAGAAAGCAGCCCATGATAGCCGTTATCGGCGGCAGCGGCCTCACCCGCCTGCCCGAACTCAGCATCACCCAGCGCCGCATCGTGCGCACCCCCTACGGCCTCACCAGCAGCCCGCTGCTGTTCGGCACGCTCGGCAGCCGCAGCATCGTGTTTCTTGCCCGCCACGGCCTCAACCATTCGCTCGCCCCGCACGAAATCAACTACCGCGCCAATATTTGGGCGCTGCATTCCATAGAAGCCGAAGCCGTGGTTTCCGTGTCTTCCGTGGCCGCATTGAACGACGCCTGCGAACCCGGCTCGCTGGTGGTGCCCGACGATTTGGTCGATTACACCTTCGGCCGCCGCAGCACCTTCTTTGAAGGCCGGAATCAGGAAGTGGTGCATACCGACTTTTCCGAACCTTATGATAACAACCTGCGCCAAGCCCTGCTTGATCATGCTGCCGTCCACAATACGCCCGTATACAGCCGTGCCGTTTACGGCTGCCTGCAGGGGCCTCGCCTGCCTACCCGCGCGGAGGCACGCCGCTACCGCAACGACGGCATCGACATCATCGGCATGACCGGCATGCCCGAAGCCGTGCTCGCACGCGAACTCGGCCTGCCCTACGCCCACCTGTGCGGTGTAACCGGCATCGGCTGCATCAGCCATAATCCCAAGCTTGCCGCAAGTTGCGATTCAAACTCACGCAAAGCCATCGAAAAAATCCGCCGCCTGCTGGTAGATTTGTAAACCGCCGTTTCAGACGGCCCGGAACCTCAGAAAAAAACTATCAGGCCGTCTGAAAACCGAACACCGCTACCGCGCACCAAACAAGGAGCAACCATGCCGCCCCCCCTTCCCACCGTTACCGTCGGCCTCGTTTCCGCCAGCGACCGCGCCAGCAGCGGCGTGTATGCCGACGAAGGCATTCCCGCCCTGAAACAATGGCTGCAGGCCGCCGTGAAAAACCCGATCAATTTCGCCGAAGCGCTGGTTGCCGACGAACAGAGCGCCATCGAAGCCGTGCTGCGGCGCATGGCCGACTCCGACGGCTGCGACCTGATTTTCACCACCGGCGGCACCGGCCCCGCCCCGCGCGACGTTACCCCCGAAGCCACGCTGGCGGTTATCGACAAAGAAATGCCCGGCTTCGGCGAGCAGATGCGCCAAATCAGCCTTTATTATGTGCCGACCGCCATCCTGTCGCGCCAAACCGCGGGCATACGCGGCAAATGCTTAATCGTCAACCTGCCCGGCCGCCCCAAAGCCATCGCCGAAACCTTGGGCGGCGTGCGCTCGGAAAACGGTGAAATCAAAGTACACGGCCTGTTTGCCGCGATTCCGTATTGCGTCGAATTAATCGGCGGCGTGTTTGTCGAAACCGATGAGACGGTGTGTAAAGCATTCAGGCCGAAGAAGAAATAGCGTTTTCCGCACGGACATTCCCATGCCATGACAGGCATTTGTTTCCACAGCATTTTCTTTTGCCCACCCTATCATAAATAAATACAAGGAAACCCTTATGACCGCATACGTTGTTTTTATCCGCGATGAAATGAAAGATCAAACTGCCTATGATAATTATCTGAAACTGGGCGTACCTACCCTCACCCCGTTCGGTGGTGAAATTTTGGTTGCCAACGGCGCGCACGAAGCCTTTGAAGGGGAAGAATTTGACGGTTCGGTAATACTCCGCTTCCCCGACATGGCGTCTGCCCGGGCATGGTACACCAGCCCTGAGTATGAAAAATTTAAAGCCATCCGCCTGGGTGCGACAACAGGCCGCGCCTTTTTGTTGGAAGGAGTCGGCTGAGTCCGGCTGCCGCACTATAGCGGATTAAATTAATTTTCGATACAAGGCAGCAAGCCGCAGACAGTACAAATAGTACGGCAAGGCGCAGCAACGACGTATCGGAAGTTAAGTTAATCCGCTATACTTCCGTTACAGAAAACCAAGCGGACAGATTGGCTTTGCAATTCCAATCTGTCCGCTTACTTGTGAATGCGGGGTTAAGCATTTTCAGACGGCCTCAAGGTATCTTGAGCCGTCTGAAAACCTTACGCCACTGTGCCTTCTAAAAAATCTTGCGCAAAACGTTGCAGCACGCCGCCGGCTTCGTAGATCAACACTTCTTCGGCGGTATCCAAACGGCAGGTAACGGGCACTTCGACCGTTTCGCCGTTTTTACGGTGAATCACCAGCGTCAAATCGCCGCGCGGGACGCGTTCTCCCGCCACATCGTAGGTTTCCGTGCCGTCTAATTCAAGCGTGTGGCGGTTTACGCCTTCTTTAAACTGCAAGGGCAGCACGCCCATGCCGATGAGGTTGGTGCGGTGGATTCGCTCGAAACCTTCGGCCACAATCGCTTCCACGCCCGCGAGGCGTACACCTTTGGCCGCCCAGTCGCGTGATGAACCTTGGCCGTAATCCGCGCCGGCGATGATAATCAGCGGCTGTTTGCGGTTCATATAGGTTTCGATGGCTTCCCACATGCGCATCACTTCTCCTTCGGGTTCGACGCGGGCGAGCGAGCCTTGGCGCACTGTGCCGTCTTCGTTTTTCACCATTTCGTTGAAGAGTTTGGGATTGGCGAAGGTAGCGCGTTGGGCGGTCAGGTGGTCGCCGCGGTGGGTGGCGTATGAGTTGAAGTCTTCTTCGGGCAAGCCCATTTTGGCGAGGTATTCGCCCGCCGCGCTGGTCGGCAGAATGGCGTTACTCGGCGACAAGTGGTCGGTGGTGATGTTGTCGGGCAGAATCGCCAAGGGGCGCATACCTTTGAGGGTGCGCTCGCCGGCCAGCGCGCCTTCCCAATAGGGCGGACGGCGGATGTAGGTGGACATCGGCCGCCAGTCGTAGAGCGGGCTTTTGGCTTTTTCGGCCGCGCCGGTGTCGAACATGAGGATGTAGACGTCGCGGAACTGCTGCGGCTTCACATATTCGGCGACGATAGCGTCGATTTCTTCGTCGGCCGGCCAGATGTCTTTCAGGCGGATTTCGCGGCCGTCTGAAACGCCGAGTACGTCGTTTTCAATGTCGAAACGGATGCTGCCCGCAATCGCGTAGGCCACCACCAGCGGCGGCGAGGCGAGGAAGGCCTGTTTGGCATAGGGGTGGATGCGGCCGTCGAAGTTGCGGTTGCCCGACAACACGGCGGTGGCGTACAAATCGCGGTCTATGATTTCCTGTTGGATTTTCGGATCGAGCGCGCCGCTCATGCCGTTGCAGGTGGTGCAGGCGAAGGCGACGATGCCGAAGCCGAGTTTTTCCAATTCGGGCAACAGCCCTGCTTCTTTCAGGTATATTTCGGCCACTTTCGAGCCGGGCGCGAACGAGGACTTCACCCACGGTTTGCGCGTCAGCCCCAATTCGTTGGCTTTTTTCGCCAACAGCGCGGCGGCCACCACGTTGCGCGGATTTGACGTGTTGGTACACGAGGTAATCGCCGCGATAATCACCGCGCCGTCGGGCATCAGGCCGTCTGAAGGCTCTTCGTAAGGTTGGGCCAAACCTTTGGCGGCCAAATCGGCGGTGGCAAAACGCGCGTGCGGATTGCTCGGGCCGGCCATATTGCGCACCACGGTGGACAAATCGAATTTCAACACGCGCGGATATTCGGCCGTTTCCAGCGCATCCGCCCACAATCCTGCGGTTTTGGCGTAGTTTTCCACCAGTTTGACTTGATCGTCGTCGCGGCCTGTGAGTTTCAGATAATCAATGGTTTGCTGATCGATGGCGAACATGGCCGCCGTGGCGCCGAATTCGGGGGTCATGTTGGAAATCGTCGCCCTGTCGCCGATGGACAAACTGCGCGCGCCCTCGCCGAAAAACTCGACAAACGCGCCCACCACGCGCTCTTTGCGCAGGAATTCGGTCAAAGCCAGCACAATATCGGTGGCCGTAATCCCCGCCTGCCGCTTGCCCGTGAGTTCCACGCCGACAATATCGGGCAGGCGCATCATAGAAGCGCGGCCGAGCATCACCGTTTCCGCTTCCAAACCGCCTACACCCACCGAAATCACGCCCAGCGCATCAACGTGCGGCGTATGCGAATCCGTGCCCACACAGGTGTCGGGGAATGCCGTGCCGTCTTTCACTTGGATAACGGGCGACATTTTTTCCAGATTAATCTGGTGCATGATACCGTTGCCCGCCGGAATCACGTCCACGTTTTCAAAGGCGGTCTTGGTCCAATTGATAAAATGAAAACGGTCTTCGTTGCGGCGGTCTTCAATTTCGCGGTTTTTGCGGAAGGCATCGGGATCGTCGCCGCCGCATTCCACCGCCAGCGAATGATCCACAATCAATTGGGTTTGAACCACAGGATTGACCTTGCCCGGATCGCCGCCCTTCTCGGCAACCGCATCGCGCAGCCCCGCCAAGTCCACCAGCGCGGTCTGCCCCAAAATATCGTGGCACACCACGCGGGCGGGATACCACGGGAAATCCAGTTCCTGTTTGTTGTCTATCAGCTGCAAGAGCCAAGATTGCAGCGTGGCCAAATCGGTTTTATCCGCGCGGTTCACCAGATTTTCGGCCAGAATGCGCGAAGTGTAAGGCAGCTTGTCGTACGAACCCGGGCGGATGCCGTCGCACGCGGCGCGCGCGTCGTAGTATTCCAGATTGGTGCCGGGCAGGGGTTTGCGGTAGGTTTGGTTGGTGCTCATAAATCTAATCCTTTGTGAATATTTTTCTTGTTTAAACAGCGTACAAAGCCAACTGTTATTTTTCAGACGGCCTCAGGCCGTCTGAATGTAGTGTATTGTAATCGCTGATATGATCGGCCGAAAGGGGTTGCAAAACGGCGATACCGCCGCGCAGCAGCCGCAAATGTCTAAGGTCTGCCGACATTCAACGCAACGGCGGTATTTCAGACGGCCTGAACGGATTTTGCAAAGGTTTCTCCCTATCTTTTGTTCCCGGTCATACCCGGTCTTGTTTTAGGGTCTGCCGACATTTAACCGACGAAGCGGTTTTTTTGAGGCAAAAACCGCGTATGCAAGGCAAAAAGCGCAGCAAGGTTGGACACCTTGCGGGCATTTTTAACGCCGCAGACGGGGTATTTTGGCCAAAAATACCGCCGTTGCGTTGAATGTCGACAGGCCCTAAGGGCATGGATTGCTGATTTCGGCGTGCACGGCATCCACCGCTTCAAGCACGTCGTTTGGTAACACTACTTCGGCGCCGGCGATGTTTTCGCGCAATTGCTCCAACGTGGTGGCGCCGATGATGTTGCTGGCTACAAAGGCCCTGCCGGTTACGAAGGCCAGCGAGAGGGCGGTGAGGCTCAAGCCGGCGTCTTCGGCGATTTTTGCGTAGCGTTCCACCGCCGCAAAACCTTGCGGCTTGGTATAGCGTTTGAAGCGCTCGAATAAGGCCAAACGGCTGTTTTCCGGCATGGCGCCGTGGCGGTATTTTCCGCTCAACACGCCGAAGGCCAGCGGCGAATAAGCCAGCAGCGGAATGTTTTCACGCAGTGAAATTTCGCTCATGCCCACTTCGTAGCTGCGGTTGAGCAGGTTGTAGGGGTTTTGCACCGAGGCGGCGCGCGGCAGCCCGGGGTTTGCTTCGTGCCGGTTCAGATAGCGCATCGTGCCCCACGGGGTTTCGTTGGATAATCCGAACGCGCGGATTTTCCCCTGCCGCACCAGTTCGCCCAAGGTATCGACAATTTCGTTTATCGGCGTGAACCGTTCGTTTTCGGCCAGCGCCGACACACCGAGTTTGCCGAAAAAGTTTACCTGCCGCTCCGGCCAGTGCAGCTGGTATAAATCGAGATAATCGGTGTTGAGCCGTTTGAGGCTGGCTTCGCAGGCTTCGATAATCTGCGCGCGCGAAAAATCGTTGCCGCCGCGGATGTAGCTGTCGAGGTTATTGGCTCCGGTGGGGCCGGCCACTTTGCTGGCCAGCACGAAATCATCGCGCCTGCCCCGCCGTTTGATCCAGTTGCCGATATATTGTTCGGTGCGGGTGTAGGTTTCTCGGCACGGCGGCACGGGATACATTTCGGCGGTGTCGATAAAGTTCACGCCGTTGGCCAGCGCATAATCCAGCTGTTCGTGCGCCTGCGCCTCGGTGTTTTGTTCGCCCCAGGTCATGGTGCCCAAACAGATTTTGCTGACCATGATGCCGCTTTTGCCGAGTTCGCGCTTTTCCATACGGTTTCCTTTCGTTTGATTTTAGGACGTGTCGTCAGAAGGCTTGTGCAGCGGTTTTTTGAGGAAAAATCCGCAGATGCAAGGCAAAAAGCACAGCAAGATTGGACATCTTGCGAGCATTTTTAACGCCGCAGATGCGGATTTTAACCAAAAATACCGCCGCAACGCTTTCTGACGACACGTCCTAGTAGATTAAAGCAATGATTTGATTTCGCCTTCTATCGAAAGCGGGGCAACTGCGGGGGCGAAGCGGTTTACAACCCTGCCGTTGCGGTCAACCAGAAACTTGGTGAAGTTCCATTCGATACCGCCCGCTTCGCGCTTGCTGCCGAGTGCGGCCAGCTTCAACAAAGCGCCTTTTATGCCGCCCCCGCCGCTGTCGTGCGGTTGCTGCGCTTTCAGGTAGCGGTATAGCGGGTGGGCATCGGCGCCGTTCACATCGATTTTGCCGAAAACCTTAAACTGCGTGCCGAATTTGGTTTGGCACACCTGCTCGATTTCGCCGCTGGCCTCGGGCGCCTGATTGCGGAACTGGTTGCAGGGGAAATCGAGAATTTCCAAACCCTGCCCGGCATAGCGGGCATAAAGGGTTTGCAGTTCGCTATATTGCGGGGTGAGGCCGCAGCGTGTGGCGGTGTTGACAATCAGCAGCACTTTGCCGGCATAAGCAGACAATGCCACGTTGTTGCCTTGTGCGTCTTTCATCACGAAATCATAGAGTCGGGCGGTCATGTTTATCCTTTCATTCGCCGGTGCAGGGCTGCACCAGCACCCACGGCGCCACCACCACCGCCCACATGGCTTGGTTGGCGGCCAGAAAGCGGCGCGCCTGCTCTTCGCTAACCACACCGAACCTGCCCTGTTTCATCAGTTCGCCCAATGCGGCGGCATCGTCGTCTGCCATCAGGCGGGCAGTTTGAATCAGATCCAGATCGGCGCTCACATACACCGCTGCGCCGCGGGCGAAATGCGGTTGCAGCTCGTTCCATGAAATACGGGCGGTTTCAAGGTTGAGTTTGTCGTTGAGCAGGTTGCCGTTCATGCTTTTCCTTGAGAATGTTGGAAAGGTTGGGGGTTATTGTACGCTGTTTGCAGCCGCCGTTCTGTTTCAGACGGCCTCTTGCGCTTCGGCACAGGCTTATTGCCCGTGTTTTACAAATAGAATGTTATACAGTATCATTTGCGCTTTTCAGCCTTGCGCCTAAGGCAAGGCCGTCTGAAAGATTGTTAAGCATGAATTCCATTTTACTCGCCGGCCTTGCCCAACGCCTGCTGCTGGCCGCCGCCGCCCTCGCCCTGCTGTGGGGCGCTTATTTCTGGGCGGCGGCATGAGCATTCTGGTTAAAAACCTCACCGTAAGCTACCGCCGCCGGCCGGCAGTCCACCATTTGAACACCGAGTTTGCCGACGGCTGCATGTGCGCCGTTTTCGGCCCCAACGGGGCGGGCAAATCCACTCTGCTCAAGGCGGTGATGGGCTTGCTCAAAGCCGACACCGGCACCGTGCGCCATGTCGGTTTGCGCCGCCAAGACATCGCCTACCTGCCGCAGCAGTCGGATATCGACCGCAGCCAGCCCATCAGCGTGTTTGAGCTGGCGGCGATGGGGTTGTGGTATGAAATCAGTTTTTTCGGACGGGTTAACGCCGAGCAGCGCAAGCGGGTGATGGAAGCATTGGAACGGGTGGAAATGGCCGACTTTGCCGGCCGCCAAATTGCCCATCTTTCCAACGGCCAGTTCCAGCGCGTTTTGTTTGCGCGCATGTTGGCGCAGAATGCGAAATTTCTGCTGCTCGACGAACCGTTTAACGCGGTGGACGCCAAAACCACTTATGCCCTGCTCGATGTTTTGCGGCGCTGCCACGGCAGCGGCCAGTCTGTTGTGGCGGTGCTGCACGATTACGAGCAGGTGCGGGCGTATTTTCCCGAAACGCTGCTGATCGCCCGCGACAAAATCGCCGAAGGCGCCACCGAGAAAGTGTTAACCGACACCTTTCTGCAACAGGCTAACGCCGCCATGCAGCGGCACGAAACGCCAGACTGGTGCGAAACGGCCTGATTTTGAAGCCTTTGCAAAACCCGTTTTCAGACGGCCTCAAACAAATTCAGGCCGTCTGAAAACCGCCCGCCATATCCGATAAACCGCCGCCTGATATTTCAGACGGCCTCTGCTTTCCAACATGAATCTTTACGAATTAATCATCGGGCCGTTCGCCGAATTCGACTTCATGCGCTATGCGCTCGCATCGGTGGTGTGCCTGGCGTTCAGCGCCGCGCCGGTGGGCGTGTTTCTGGTGATGCGCCGCATGAGCCTGATCGGCGACGCCTTAAGCCACGCCGTACTGCCCGGCGCCGCCGTCGGCTATATGTTTGCCGGATTGAGTATGCCCGCTATGAGCGCGGGCGGTTTTGCGGCGGGTATGCTGATGGCGCTGCTTGCGGGTTTGGCCAGCCGTTTCACTTCGCTGAAAGAAGATGCCAATTTCGCCGCCTTTTATTTAAGCAGCCTGGCCGTCGGCGTGGTGCTGGTGAGCAAAAACGGCAGCAGCGTCGATCTGCTGCACCTGCTGTTCGGCTCGGTGCTGGCCGTGGATTTGCCCGCGCTGCAACTGATTGCCGCGGCCGCCAGCGTTACCATCGTGGCTTTGGCCGTGATTTACCGCCCGCTGGTGCTCGAAAGCATAGACCCGCTGTTTTTAAAATCGGTAAACGGCAAAGGCGGCTTCTGGCACGTTTTGTTTCTGGTACTGGTGGTAATGAACCTGGTGGCGGGGTTTCAGGCTTTGGGCACGCTGATGTCGGTGGGGCTGATGATGCTGCCCGCCATCACTGCGCGCCTGTGGGCGAAAAACATGGGCATGCTTCTGCTGCTGGCAGTATTAACCGCTTTGGTGTGCGGCTTCGGCGGGCTGCTGTTTTCGTATTACATCGAAATCCCTTCCGGCCCCGCGATTATCCTGTGGTGCGGTGCGTTTTATCTGGTTTCGGTGCTGTTCGGTTTGGAAGGCGGCATCATCCCGAAATGGCTGCGCCATAAAAAACACCGCCGGGCTTGATGGCCAAATAGTTTTCAGACGGCCTCAACCTGCTGTTTTCAAAATTCTTTAACCACCGCTTTATCTGTTACGTTATATCAAAAGGAATTTTAAGATGAAACATTGGAAAACCGGCCTGATTGCCGCACTTGTATCCGGCAGCCTCTACGCCACCCCCATGAACGTGGTTGCCAGCTTCAGTATTTTGGGCGACGTTGCCAAACAAGTAGGCGGCGAGCGCGTGGCCGTGCAGAATTTGGTCGGACCCGACCAAGATTCGCACGCCTACCACATCACCAGCGGCGACATCAAAAAAATCCGCAGCGCCAAACTGGTGCTGATGAACGGCTTGGGGCTTGAAGCCGGCGACGTACAACGCGCCGTGAAGCAAAGCAAAGTGCCCTACGCCGAAGCAGCGGCAGGCATCTCCGCCCTCAAAGCCCCCGAAGGCGGCCATGCTCACGATCACGGCCACAGTCATGACCACGGCCACAATCACGGCAGATACGACCCCCACGTTTGGACCGACCCCATGCTGATGCAAACCTACGCCCAAAACGTTGCCAACGCCCTGATCAAAGCCGATCCGCAAGGCGCGGCCTATTACCGCCAGCGCCTTACCGCCTATCAGGGCGAGCTGAAAAAACTGCATGCCGACACGCAAAAATCGTTTGCCGCCATCCCGCAGAACCAACGCAAAGTGCTCACCGGCCACGACGCTTTCGCCTATATGGGCAAACGCTACAACATCCGCTTTATCGCCCCGCAAGGCGTGAACACCTCTGCCGAGCCGTCGGCCAAACAGGTGGCGGCCATCATCCGCCAGATCAAACGCGAAGGTATCAAAGCCGTGTTTGCCGAAAACATCAAAGACACCCGCATGGTCGAGCGCATCGCCAAAGAAACCGGCGTGAAGCCCAGCGGCAAGCTCTACTCCGACGCGCTGAGCAAAAACGCCCCTGCCGACAGCTATGTGAATATGTACCGCTACAACGTGCGCGCATTGAGCGATGCCATGAAATAAACCTTGTTTGGCAGGCAACCGGTCAGGCCGTCTGAAACGCTTAAATACCGTCATGCTCGGGCTTGACCCGAGCATCTTTTTGTTTCGGAAGAAATAACAGATAACCGGGGCAAGCCCGAGTATGACGTAAGGGATATAAAACGGAGGCCGGTCAAAAACTCAATCAGGCCGTCTGAAAACAAACAGAATTTGTTTTCAGACGGCCTGATTAGTATGTTATCAATACATTCCGATCCAACAACCGGCCGGGCTTAACGCCCTGCCAGCAGAGCCAGCAGCTTATCGTGGATGCCGCCGAAGCCGCCGTTGCTCATCACCAGAATATGGTCGCCCGGCCGGGCTTCCGCCGCCACTGCCGCCGTAAAGGCATCGAAATCTTTGCCCGTGTGCAGCTTGCCGCCCAGCGGGGCAAGCGCGTCGGCCACGTCCCAATCGACGCCGCCTGCGTAGCAGAATACCTTATCGGCTTCCTTCAGGCTTGCGGGCAGCGCGGCTTTCATGGTGCCGAGCTTCATGGTATTGGAACGCGGCTCCAACACGGCCAAAATGCGCGCCTCGCCCACTTTCTGACGCAAGCCCGCCACGGTGGTGGCGATGGCGGTGGGATGGTGGGCGAAATCGTCGTAAACGGTGATGCCGTCGGCCTCACCTTTGATTTCCATGCGCCGTTTCACGTTTTTAAAGGCGCTCAGGGCTTCGCAGGCCGTCTGAACGTCCACACCGGCATGGCGGGCGGCGGCAATCACGGCCAGCGCGTTCATGCGGTTGTGTCCGCCCATCAGGCTCCAAGCCACCCGCCCTGCCGGTTTACCGTGCAGCAAAACATCGAACGAACCGTCGGCCGCCACGCCGCCCGTCTGCCAGCCCGATGCCGTGCCAAAGGTTTCAACGGGGGTCCAGCAGCCTTTGTCTAAAGTGTCTTGCAGGTTTTGCTCGGTGCCGTTGGCAACAATCAGGCCGTCTGAAGGAATGGTGCGTACAAGGTGGTGGAATTGGGTTTGGATGGCGGCCAAGTCGGCGAAAATATCGGCGTGGTCGAATTCGAGGTTGTTCAGAATCGCAGTGCGCGGGCGGTAATGTACGAATTTGGATCGTTTGTCGAAAAACGCGGTATCGTATTCGTCGGCTTCGATAACGAAAAAAGGCGACTGCGAATGCGGGTCTTGGCGCGGCGCCTGCGGCAGGCGGGCGGACACGCTGAAATTCTGCGGCACGCCGCCGATAAGGAAGCCCGGCGCCAAACCGGCGTATTCAAGCACCCATGCCAGCATCGAAGCGGTGGTGGTTTTACCGTGCGTGCCGGCCACACCCAGCACCCAACGCCCCTGCAACACGTTTTCGGCCAGCCATTGCGGGCCGGAAACATACGGCAGCCCGCGGTTCATCACTGCTTCCACCACTTCCATGCCGCGTTTGGCCACATTGCCGATCACATAAACGTCGGCGGGGAAACTATCCAGCTGCGCGGCGTCGAAACCTTCGTGCACGCCTATGCCCAAGGCCTCGAGCTGGGTGCTCATCGGCGGATACATTTTGGCGTCGCAGCCGGTTACTTTAAAGCCCGCTTCTTTGGCTATCGCCGCCACGCCGCCCATAAAGGTGCCGCCGATGCCGATAATGTGGATGTGTTTCATAGCTGGTTTTCTGTGCGCAAAAAATGTGATTATATAGCGAATCGGCGCCACATTCGGCCTGCTCTGCCGATTTTCCTCCCCGCCCCGCCGCCTCAAGGGCGGAAACGCAGGCCGCACCCTTAATTTTTTCTCGCACAACTTTACATAAATCAGTATGATAGCCCCCTTACCGGCAGAAAACCGCCTGCTGCACACACTTCAGGCCTGCCGGCAGATAAAACCATATTTAAATTTTGAAGAGGTATCACCGTGTCTGATTCTAACCAATCCAAGCGCGAAACTTTCTCGAGCCGCAGGGCATTTATGTTTGCCGCCGTCGGCTCGGCGGTAGGTTTGGGCAATATCTGGCGCTTTCCTTATATTGCTTACAGCAACGGCGGCGGGGCTTTTATCTTGCCCTATCTGGTAGCCCTGCTCACGGCAGGTATCCCGCTGCTGTTTTTAGACTATGCATTAGGGCACCGCTACCGCGGCTCCGCCCCGCTGGCGTTCCGCCGCCTCAACCGCGCCTTCGAACCGTTCGGCTGGTGGAACGTGCTTGCCAACGTAATTATCTGTATTTATTACGCCGTAATCATCGGCTGGGCTGCCAGTTACACCTACTATTCGCTGGCAGGCGCATGGGGCGCCGACCCGCAGGCTTTTTTCTTTAAAGACTATCTGAATATGGCCGACGGCGTTTCTATGGGTTTCGATTTTGTGGCCAAAGTGCTCGGCCCCTTGATCGGCGTATGGATTTTCACCCTGCTGATTCTGGCCTTGGGCGTGCAGAAAGGCGTAGCGCGTGCTTCAGGCTTCTTTATGCCGCTCTTGGTGGTGATGTTCCTGATTATGGTTGCCGTATCGCTCACCCTGCCGGGCGCTGCCAAAGGCTTGGATGCGCTGTTTACACCCGATTGGTCGAAACTTTCCAATCCAAGCGTATGGGTTGCCGCCTACGGCCAGATTTTCTTTTCGCTGTCTATCTGCTTCGGCATCATGGTAACCTATTCTTCTTACCTGAAGCCCAAATCCGACCTCACCGGCACGGGCTTGGTGGTAGGCTTTGCCAACAGCAGCTTCGAAGTGCTGGCCGGTATCGGCGTGTTTGCCGCGCTGGGCTTTATGGCTGCGGCAGCGGGCAAAGAAGTGGGCGACGTGGCCTCTTCGGGCATCGGCCTGGCATTTATCGCCTTCCCCACCATCATCAACCAAGCCCCGTTCGGCTCGTTAATCGGCGTGCTGTTTTTCGGCTCGCTGGTTTTTGCCGGCATCACTTCGATGATTTCGATTGTGGAAGTAATCATTGCCGCCGTTCAGGATAAACTGCGTTTGGGGCGCATTGCCGCCACATTTGCCGTATGCCTGCCGATGGGCATTGTGTCGGCGCTGCTGTTCGGCACCACCACCGGCCTGCCGGTGTTGGACGTGATGGACAAATTCGTCAACACCTACGGCATCGTCGCCGCCGGTTTCCTGTATGTTTTGGTATTGGCTGCCGCCAAAAAACTGCCGGTGCTGCGCCGGCACATCAATTCGGTTTCATCATTCAAAGTCGGCACGTTATGGTATGTTTTCATATGTATCACCATCGCCATGCTCGGCTATATGCTGTTTAACGACACCAAAACCCTGCTGGCCGAAAACTACGAAGGCTATCCCGACTGGTTCTTAAACACCTTCGGCTGGGGCATGTCGCTGGGCTTGGTTATACTGGCGTTACTGCTGTCGCTGCTGCCGTGGCGCATGGAAAACAAATTCAACCCCGACGAGGTTCATAAACCCGACGATACCCGCAACCAAGGAGAACAACCGTGAGCACTACCTCCATCATCATGCTCGTGATAACGCTGGTTATCATTTGGGGCGGATTTATTATTTCGCTGATGCGTCTGCCGAAAGAATAAACCCGACCGCCAAGCAGCAAATAAAACGGAGAGGCCGTCTGAAAAACATTTTTCAGACGGCCTTTTCGTTTCTAGGGAGTGTAGTCAGAATGCTTGTGAAGCGGTTTTTTGAGGAAAAATCCGCAGATGCCAGGCAAAAAGCGCAGCAAGATTGGACATCTTGCGAGCATTTTTAACGCCGCAGATGCGGATTTTGACCAAAAATACCGCTGCAACGCTTTCTGACTACACTCCCTAAAGCATCCACGTTATACCCAGGCCTGGCAAAATCGTATGATAACAGGCAAAGGCCTCAGGCATTCAGGGCAACCCCTCTCTGCCTTACGCCTTGCCCGTACTGCCGAAACCGCCCGCTCCGCGTTCGCTGGCGGCAAACTCGTCCACCAATTTAAACTCGGCCTGCACCACCGGCACCACCACCATTTGCGCGATGCGCGCCAACGGCTCGATGGTAAACGCCTCTTTGCCGCGGTTCCAAACCGACACTTTCAACTCGCCCTGATAATCCGAATCAATCAGGCCGACCAGATTACCCAACACGATGCCGTGCTTGTGCCCCAAACCCGAACGCGGCAGCAGCACGGCGGCGTAGGCGGGGTTGGCCAGATGAACGGCCAAACCGGTGGGCACGAGAAACGTGTCGCCCGGCTGCAAAACAACGGCTTCGTCGATGCAGGCGCGCAGATCCAAGCCTGCCGAGCCGGGCGTGGCATAAGCAGGCAGGTTGCCGGCCATTTTCGGGTTGAGGATTTTCAGTTCCACTTCAGTTCGCATAATGGTTCTTCTGTTGTTTCAAAAGGCGTTTATTATACACAAAGGCCGTCTAAAAAGTTTCAGACGGCCTCAAAAGGCTTTGCAAATAAAGGCTTTGCAAAACCGCCCGCCCGATCAGGCAAACGGGTGTTGCAGCAAAATGGTTTGATCACGGTCGGGGCCGGTGGAAACGATGGCGATGGGCGCGCCGCACACTTCTTCGATGCGTTTCAGATAAGCCTGCGCATTGGCCGGCAATTGGCTGAACCCGGTGGCGCCGAAGGTCGACTCTTTCCAGCCCGGCAGGGTTTCGTAAACCGGCGCGCAGCCTGCCACGGCGTCGGCACCAAACGGCAGAATATCGGTGGTGCTGCCGTCGGCCAAAGTGTAGCCCACGCAGATTTTGATTTCTTCCATGCCGTCCATCACATCGAGTTTGGTGATGCACATGCCGGTGATGCCGTTCACCTGAATCGAACGTTTCAGGGCGGCGGCGTCAAACCAGCCGCAGCGGCGGGCGCGGCCGGTTACCGAACCGAACTCGTGACCGCGCTCGGCCAAACCTGCGCCGATTTCGTCGAACAGCTCGGTCGGAAACGGGCCGGAACCCACGCGGGTGGTGTAGGCTTTCACGATGCCCAACACATAATCGATCATTTGCGGCGGCACGCCCGCACCGGCGGATGCCGCACCGGCCAGACAGTTGGAAGACGTTACGAACGGATAAGTGCCGTAGTCGATATCCAGCAGCGTGCCCTGCGCGCCTTCAAACAGCAGTTTTTCGCCTTTTTGATTTTTCTCATACAGGGTGCGCGAAACATCGGTAATCATCGGTTTGATGCGGCCTGCGTATTTTTCGATAACGGCCAGCACGTCTTCCAGCTTCACCGGCTCGGCCTGGTGCAGGTGTTGCAGCTGCACGTTGTAATATTCCACATTGGCCTGCAATTTGGGCAGCAGTTTTTCCGTGTCGAACAAATCCACCATACGCACGGCGCGGCGGGCGACTTTGTCTTCATAAGCGGGGCCGATGCCGCGGCCGGTGGTGCCGATTTTGCCGCTGCCGCGCGATGCTTCGCGTGCCTGGTCGAGCGCGATGTGGTAAGGCAGAATCAGCGTGGCGGTGGGGGCGATTTTCAGACGGCCTTCCACGTTTTTCACGCCGGCGGCGTTCAATTCGTCGATTTCGCCCATCAGCGCTTCGGGTGAAACCACCACGCCCGAACCGATAAAGCAGTCGAGTTTCTCATGCAGAATACCGCTCGGTATCAGGCGCAAAACCGTTTTTTTGCCACCCACCACCAAAGTGTGCCCGGCATTGTGGCCGCCTTGGAAACGAACCACGCCAGCGGTTTCTTCCGCCAGCCAGTCCACAATTTTGCCTTTGCCTTCGTCGCCCCATTGGGCACCGATCACTACTACGTTTTTAGCCATAATTCCCAACCTGTTATTCAAATAACTCAAACTTCCGTTTCAACCACTTGCCAGCCGCCGCCTCGGCGTTGCAGGCGGCGGGCCGCTTTTCCGACGCCGTTTCGGCCGTCTCCGTAATCTATCACCACCGCCTGTCCTTCTGCGCGCAAACGGTTAACGGTTTCCTGCGCCTGCGGCAAATCGGCGGCCGCCACGGCAACCGGCGGCTGTTGCCCGCACTGCGGCAGCCGCCCGATGAAGGTGCGCAAATCGAAGCTGAAGCCGGTAGCCGGACGGGCGCGGCCGAAATATCCGCCCAAGCCGTCGTAACGGCCGCCGCGCGCCACCGCTTCGTGGCTGTCTTTGCCGTAAGCCGCGTATAACAGGCCGGTATGGTAGTTATCCACCCGCAGCTCCGACAAATCAATATGCACAGCCTGCTGAGGGAAAGCGTCGCACACCGCCTGCAATTCGTTTAATGCTTTGTCTACGGCAGGCAGGCCGGGCAGCTTGGCGCGCGCTTCGGCCAGCACGTTGCGCGAACCGTAGAGCGCGGGCAGCAGCGAAAACGCTTTCGCCCACATGCCGTCGAGCTTCCATTCATCCGCTTGGGCGTTGACGGCGGCGGCATCCTTATCCTGCATCAGCGCCAGCAGCTGCGCCGCCTGCTCCCGCGCCAACCCCGCCGCTTCGGCCAGTGCGCGGAACACGCCGATATGGCCGAGCGACAGCAAAACTTCATCCACACCGCCGGCAGCAACGCTTTTGAGCATCAGGTCGATAAGTTCGATATCCGCCTCTACGCCGGCATAGCCGTACAGCTCCGCACCCACCTGCAAAGGTTCGCGGGTGCTTAACAAACCGTCGGGGCGGGCGTGCAGCACCGGGCCTGCGTAACACAGGCGGTTGATGCCGTTGTTGGCCGACAGCAGATGCGCGTCGATGCGCGCCACCTGCGGCGTGATGTCGGCACGGATGCCGAGCTGGCGGCCGCTGATCTGGTCGACCACGCGTATGGTTTTCAGCGACAAGCCCGCATCGATACGGGTGAGCAGCGAATCGCTGTATTCCATTAAAGGCGGGTGCACCAGCTCATAGCCGTGCACGCGGAACAAGGCCAACAGCCGTTCCCGCGCGCTTTCAAGCCGGTATGCGGAAGAAGGCAGGATATCGGCGATGTGTTCGGGTAGTTGCCAAGACTGCATGAAAATCCAATCTTTACTGTAAACACAACAAAGGCTGCTCAAACTTAAAAACCATCGTTTCGGGCAACTCTCGCCACCCGCTTTATGATTTGATTTTAAATTCAAACAGCCCCGAATTATTAAAGCAGAACTTTAACATAAAACAACAATGAAGTGCAGCCTGTTTTTACCACGCAAGGCCGCACCGTTTGCGCGCTTTTGTTTTCAGACGGCCCGATCTTTATTGCCGAACCTGTCCGGATTTTACAAAGGTTTCACGCTACGGATATCCTGTCATGCAAAAAATCATACAGCGGTTTGGGCAGGCCGTAGCCGGCCAGGTTTTGTTTTTCCACCCACAGGCCGTTTGAAAAATGTTTGGGCGGGCTGCCGTTTGCAGATGCGGCAAACGGGGTAATCAGCAACAGGCGGTGGGTGAGGCGGTG
>NZ_JAUMUI010000001.1:44960-220696 GCF_030530745.1 Neisseria sp.
GAGTGAGGGCTGCTCTTCGAGGCCGTCTGAAAAAACGCCGAAGCGTTCTGCGGCCTCGTTGAGGCTGCCCAAACTGTCGAAACACGGTACGCAATAGAGGCCGCCCCAAATGCCTTCGGACGGCCGCTTTTCAAGCCAAACCGCGCCGTCGGGGCGGTGCAGCACCAGCCAGAACAGCGGCAGCGTCCGCACGGCCGGCGCGGCTTTTTTGCGCGGCAGCTCGGCCGTGCAGTTTTGCGCCCGGGCTTGGCAGATGCCGCTCATCGGGCAGGCACCGCACAAGGGTTTGCCGCGCTTGCAGACGGTGGCGCCCAAATCCATCAGCCCCTGCGTATAGGCGGGCATATCGCCGCCGTTTTCGGGCAGCAGCGATTCGGCCAGCGCCCACAGTTGTTTTTCGAATTTTTTGTCGGCGGCGTCTCCGTCGAGCGCAAACACGCGGCAGAGCACCCGTTTGACGTTGCCGTCTAAAATGGCCTCACGTTTGTGGAAGGCGAAAGCGGCAATGGCCGCGGCCGTGCTTCTGCCCACGCCGCAGAGCTTTTCCAGCCCTTCGCGTTCTTGCGGAAACGTTCCGCCGAAGGTTTCCATCACCTGCCGCGCGGCTTTGTGCAGGTTGCGGGCGCGGCTGTAATAGCCCAAGCCGGCCCACAGGCCCAGCACTTCGTCCTGTTCTGCCGCCGCCAGATCGGCCACGCCGGGAAAGCGGGCGGTAAAGCGCGGATAGTAGTCCAATACGGTGGCCACTTGGGTTTGCTGCAACATGATTTCCGACAGCCATACGTTATAGGGGTTGCGCACCTGCCACGGCAGGTGGCGGCGGCCGTGCTGTTTCTGCCAGCGTATCAGGCGGGTTGCGAAAGAAAGGTCGGTCATGGCGGGCAGTTGGCGGGGAAGAAAAGGCGTATTGTAAACGGAATGTGGCTTTTTGAATCTTTGCGGTTTTGCAAAAATGGCAGGCCGTCTGAAAGAACATTTTCAGACGGCCTGCAAAATGCACCGGTTGCCGCAACGCGGCCGACTGCACGCCCAAGCCTCAAGGGCGGACTCAAGCGGTCAGATTTCGCGGCCCGGCAAGGTTTCGGCCGGCTTTTCGTCGGGCAGTATCCAGTTCAGGATAACCGCCAGCACCGCGCACAAACCCACGCCGGCAAAGCTGACGCTGCCCAGTTTGATAATCATGCCGCCCACGCCGGTGGTGAGCACCGAGCTGACGATAACGAGGTTTTTCGGCTGCATCAAATCCACTTTGGCATCAATCAGCGTTTTCAGGCCGAGCGAGGCGATGGTGCCGAACAGCAGAATCATAATCCCGCCCATCACCGGCAGCGGAATCGAAGCCAGAAAAGCGTTGAACTTGCCGAAAAATGCCATGCAGATGGCGAATACGGCCGCCCAGGTCATGATTTTCGGATTGCCGTTTTTGGTGATCATCACCGCGCCGGTTACTTCTCCGTAGGTGGTTACGGGCGGGCCGCCGATCAAGCCCGCCACGCACACGCCCAAACCGTCGCCCGCCAGCGTTTTGTCGAGGCCGGGGTCTTTGGCGTAATCTTTGCCGGTTACTTTGCCGACGGCCATCACGCCGCCGATATGCTCGATGGCGGGGGCGATGGCAACCGGCAGCATAAACAGCGCGGCCTGCCAGTTGATTTGCGGCGTTTCAAAATGCGGCACGGCAAACCACGGCGCGGCGGCAATCGGCGCCGTGTCCACCAAGCCCATTAACAACGCGGCAATATAGCCCGCGCCCACGCCGATTAAAATGGGAACGAGCTTCATCATTCTGCTGCCGAACACCGCCACCACCACGGTAACGGCGAAAGTGAAACCCGAAAGCAGCAGCGATTGTGCATAATCCACCGCCTGACTGCCGCCGGCCTGCCCCATCGCCATCTGGCTGGCCACCACCGCCACCGACAAACCGATCACCATAATCACCGGCCCGATAACCACCGGCGGCAGCAGGCGGTTGACGGCGGCCAGCCCGCGCCATTTAATCAGCGCGGCAAACACAAAATACATAAAGCCCGCCGCAAACAGGCCGAACATGGTGGAAGGCAGCCCCCATTCGCCGACAGCGTAAATAATCGGCGCGATAAAGGCGAACGACGAGCCTAAAAAAACCGGCACTTTCTGCTTGGTAACCAATTGGAAAAGCAGCGTGCCGATACCCGCGCCCAAGAGCGCCATCGCAGGGTTCAGGCCGGTTAAGAGCGGCACCAGCACCATCGCGCCGAACGCCACAAACAGAATCTGTGCGCCCGCAACGGCTAATTTGAGTTGTTGCATGTTAAGTTCCGTTATCCGGGTTGAAGTCAAACGGACGGATTATAACGCTGCGAAAGTGTTTTGTGTGCGCTGCCGCACATGCTTTTCAGACTGCTGTAAACAACGCCGGCACGGCAACAAAAGGGTTACAGGCCCATATTCAGTCTTATATAATTCTGCTTTCGTTTTATAGATTGAGACCTCTGCAAAACAGCCAGATGTGGATGCAGTTCAAGGCGCAGTAGCGCAGCGAGTGCAGACATAACATGGAGTTAGGCAAGCGAGCGAGCAACGCTGCAACGCAGAAATGCGCCGCAGATGGCTGTTTTGCAAAGGTCTCAGATTATTTCAGACGGCCTGAGCAAACAGTTCGGCCAAACCCGAAAGGCCGTCTGAAAAACACCGCTGCAGCGGGTTCAAAGAGAATACCGATATGAATTTAAACCGCAAAATCATCGCCATCGACGGCCCCGGCGCATCAGGAAAAGGCACCGTAGCCTCGCGCGTTGCCGCCGCGCTCGGCTTCAATTATCTTGATTCGGGCGCGCTTTACCGGCTGACCGCTCTTTACGCTCAGCAGCGTAACGCCGATTGGGGCGACGAAGCCGCTGTGGCCGCGTTGGCAGAGCAACTGCCCGCCGGGTTCGACGGCGGCCGCATCCTGCTTGACGGCCGCGACGTTACCGACGCCATCCGCACCGAAGCCATCGGCATGGGCGCATCGGCGGTGGCGCAACTGCCCAAAGTGCGCGAAGCATTGTTGCAGCGCCAGCGTGCCTTCCTCACCGAAAAAGGCTTGGTGGGCGACGGGCGCGATATGGGCTCGGTGATTTTTCCCGATGCCGCGCTGAAAATCTTCCTCACCGCATCCGCCCGCACCCGCGCCGAACGCCGTGCCAAACAAATCGGCGTGCCCGCCGAAGGCGTGGCGTTCGAGCGCATTCTTGCCGACATTGAAGCGCGCGACGAAGCCGACAGCCGCCGCGCCGTTGCGCCGCTCAAACAGCAGCCCGACGCCCTGCTGCTTGACACCACTCACTTAACCATCGAAGAATCGGTAAAAAAAGTGCTTGATTGGTATGCAGAAATCTAGGCTTGCTGTATAATCGCGCCAGCTTTTTTCAGACGGCCCCGAATCTTGAAAGGCCGTCTGAAAACCGTTTGCAGCAAACGTCTGCCGCGCCAAGGGCGGCAAGCGTTTTTCACAACCCACCCCGCACCCCTTGGCGGTGTATTGAAAAGAGTTATTTATGACTATGGAAAATTTTGCCCAGCTTTTGGAAGAAAGCTTTACCCTTCAAGAGATGAACCCCGGTGAAGTGATTACCGCCGAAGTCGTAGGCATCGACCAAAACTTCGTTACCGTAAACGCCGGTTTGAAATCCGAATCTCTGATCGACGTGGCTGAATTCAAAAACGCCCAGGGCGAGATTGAAGTTAAAGTAGGCGATTTCGTTACCGTAACCATCGAATCCGTTGAAAACGGTTTCGGCGAAACCAAACTGTCTCGCGAAAAAGCCAAACGCGCCGCCGACTGGATCGCCTTGGAAGAAGCTATGGAAAACGGCGACATCCTTTCAGGCGTAATCAACGGCAAAGTCAAAGGCGGCCTGACCGTGATGATCAACAGCATCCGCGCCTTCCTGCCCGGCTCGCTGGTTGACGTGCGCCCCGTAAAAGACACCTCTCACTTTGAAGGCAAAGAAGTCGAATTCAAAGTGATCAAACTCGACAAAAAACGCAACAACGTTGTGGTATCCCGCCGTGCCGTTCTGGAAGTAACTTTGGGCGAAGAGCGCAAAGCCCTGCTGGAAAACCTGCAGGAAGGTTCGGTTGTTAAAGGTATCGTTAAAAACATCACCGACTACGGTGCATTCGTCGACTTGGGCGGCATCGACGGCCTGCTGCACATCACCGATCTGGCATGGCGCCGTGTGAAACACCCGGGCGAAGTGCTGGAAGTGGGTCAGGAAGTAGAAGCCAAAGTACTGAAGTTCGACCAAGACAAACAACGCGTTTCCCTAGGTATGAAACAGTTGGGCGAAGACCCCTGGAACGGCCTGACCCGCCGCTATCCGCAAGGCACCCGCCTGTTCGGCAAAGTATCCAACCTCACCGACTACGGCGCGTTCGTTGAAATCGAACAAGGCATCGAAGGTTTGGTACACGTTTCCGAAATGGACTGGACCAACAAAAACGTCCACCCGAGCAAAGTCGTGCAACTGGGCGACGAAGTTGAAGTGATGATTCTCGAAATCGACGAAGACCGCCGCCGCATCAGCTTGGGCATGAAACAGTGCCAGGCCAATCCGTGGGAAGAATTTGCCGCCAACCACAATAAGGGCGACAAAATTTCCGGCGCAGTCAAATCCATCACCGATTTCGGCGTATTCGTCGGCCTGCCCGGCGGTATCGACGGCTTGGTCCACCTTTCCGACCTGTCTTGGACCGAAGCCGGCGAAGAAGCCGTGCGCAAATACAAAAAAGGCGAAGAAGTTCAAGCCGTTGTATTGGCCATCGATGTAGAAAAAGAACGCATCTCTTTGGGCATCAAACAACTGGAAGGCGACCCCTTCGGCAACTTCATCAGTGTGAACGACAAAGGTTCGCTGGTTAAAGGCACGGCCAAATCCGTAGACGCCAAAGGTGCCGTAGTTGCCCTGTCCGACGAAGTAGAAGCCTACCTGCCCGCCTCCGAATGGTCGAGCGAGCGCGTTGAAGACCTGCGCAACGTATTGAAAGAAGGCGACGAAGTAGAAGCCGTTGTTGCCACCGTCGACCGCAAAAACCGCAACATCAAACTGTCGGTAAAAGCGAAAGACGCCAAAGACAACCGCGACGCCCTGAATTCGGTTAACGCCGCAGCAACCGCCAGCGCCGGCACCACCAGCTTGGGCGATTTGCTGAAAGCCAAACTTTCAGGCGACCAAGGGTAACGGGTGCAGACATGACCAAGTCTGAATTAATGGTTCGTTTGGCAGAAGTGTTTGCCGAAAAAAACGGCACTCAGCTGATGGCTAAAGATGTCGAATACAGCGTAAAGATTTTAATCGATACCATGACCCGCTCGCTGGCCAAAGGCCAGAGGATTGAAATCCGCGGTTTCGGCAGTTTCGATTTAAACCGCCGTCCGGCCCGTGTCGGCCGCAACCCAAAAACCGGCGAACGTGTGGAAGTGCCCGAAAAGTATGTTCCCCACTTCAAACCGGGTAAAGAGTTGCGCGAACGCGTCGACCAAGCCCTGCTGAACACAAAATAATAAAACCGAAGAAGCAAACGCCGCAGAAATGCGGCGTTTTTTTATGCGGCAGATTAGGGTCTGTTGACACAACGCAACGGCGGTGTTTTTGGTCAAAAACCCCCGTCTGCGGCGTTAAAAATGCTCGCAAGGTGTCCAACCTTGCTGCGCTTTTTGCCTTGCATACGCGGATTTTTGCCTCAAAAAACCGCTTCGCCGGTTAAATGTCGACAGACCCTAGGGGCTGAGACCTTTGCAAAATTTTTTTCGATATCTTAAAACACTTGCATCATGCCCGGGTTTGGCTCGGGCATCTTTTTGTTTTAGAAAAAAGAGAGATACCCGGGCCAAACCCGGGTATGACAAAATAAATTCGGGGCTAAAACGGCTTTTTTTCAAAGGCCTCGGGCTTTTTCAAACACAAAAACCCCGAACCCGATCCTGACACCTTGCGTGCCTTTTCAAAACTTCCCGGTATTTTCAATATAATATGCCGTCTGAAAAATTTTTCAGACGGCATATACGGAGGCCTGTTCCAAACGGATTATTTAGTTGCCGCGCTGGCCGCTTTGGCTTCGGGCAGTTTTTCCACCCTCACGGCACTTTGCCTTTTAGCCGCGTCGGCGGCCTGCTCGGCGCGCGCCGCATTGGGCACCACCGTGCCCTGTGCTTCAGCATTGGCTACCGCATCGTTTTTGGCCGGCACAGCTTTACCGCCACCCACCGAAACGATTCCCGATCGGCCTGAGGGAGCTGCTTTTTCAGCTACTGCCGCCACACCGTTGTGGCTTTGCGGCCAAAACTGCCATACGCCTACCGCTACTGCCAACACGCTGGCCGCAACGGCAAAACCTTTAAAGGCATGGTTGGCGGCAGGGCGGAAGGAATGTTCCGTGCTGCCGAACGGTTTCGCGACAACCGTTTGTACGCCGGCTTTGGCGCCTTCTGCGTTTTCTTGGCGTGCGGCAGATTGCATCCGCTGCAGACAGTCCCGGATTAAATGATATTCATGCCACCTTTGCTGTGCTTCGCTGTCAGACAATAATTTATCCAATACTTCTTCCGACAAACTATCATCATCCATGGCGGCAGAGACAAATTCATAGTCTTTGTTTTGGTTCATTTTTACCACCTTTGGTCGTCAGACGTGTCCAACAGCGGCCTTAAATCTTTGGCGATTACCTCGCGTGCTCTAAAAATGCGCGAGCGTATGGTTCCGATGGGACAGTCCATAATCTGAGCAATTTCCTCGTAAGACAAACCTTCCATTTCCCGAAGGGAGATGGCTTTCCGTAAATCGTCGGGCAGTGTGGAGATTGCCGCCTCTACCGTTTCCAATATTTCCCGGTTCATCAACTCAGCCTCCGGCGTATGGTTGTCGGCGAGCTGGTCGGCCAAATCGAAAACATCCCCTTCATGGTTGGCAACATCGGCACTTACAAAAGACCGCCTGCCGGAAGTAATCAAGTAGTTTTTGGCGGTGTTGATGCCGATGCGGTAAAGCCACGTATAAAACGCGCTCTCGCCGCGAAAATTCGGCAATGCCCGATAGGCTTTTATCAAAGCTTCCTGCGTAACGTCGTTTAACTCGTGCTCGTCCTTGACAAAGCGGGACAACAAACGGGTAAGACGGTACTGGTATTTCGACATTAATAGTTCGAATGCTTTATGTTCGCCTTTTTGCGCCCGCTCTACCAATGCCTGATCGATTTTACGATCATTCATGCTCAAACCTTAAATGACCAGATTACAAATACAGAAAAGGTAAAGCGTGCACTTTATATGCTTCAGACACTTTACCTTCACTTTGGTTCCAAAACAAAGCAATTAAATTTATCAAAAACAGGGATAGCCCCGTTCGGGCTGCCATGATGAACGCTAACCCGGATATTGGCAATAGCCGCGCAGCGGTTGCTGCCGTCGGCCACCACCGGCCAGCAGCGCCTTGCAAACGGCGGAACTTTGCATTCTTGTAAAATTTTCCAAACACTTTTACGACCAACGGTAGTTTGAATAACATCATCGGCATTTGCAGCCCGGATTACGCATTCTTCATTTAACAATTCCTCACAAATTCCAAACGAATGCGGTTTAAGGGTAAAACCGTTTTCAGGCAGGATATTTTTCAGACGACCCTTCAAAACACCCTCCTGCGCCAACCACGGCAACACGTTTTGCCAGCCTGTTTTTTGTGCAAACAGGGTGTCGCGGTAGGCGTAGATTTTTCCCTGCGGCAGCGGCCATTCTGCCGATGCGGCCTGCATCGTGCCCAACACCCGTGAAAAGTCGGCAAGGCTCTCCTGCGCGGGCACGCCCAAACCATGCAGTTTGGCATAATGCAGCAACTGCTGGCGGCGGCGCGCTTCGCTCAAGGTTTTCCAGCGCGCGGTGCTGAATGCGCCCGTTTCACAAACATAGGCGTAATCCTGCTCCACAATCTCGTTTAGCACGGCCAGCTCGTTTTGCAGCGAGCGGATGCTGCTAACGATATGGCGGTCTAAATGCGGCACGCGGCTGCGCCATTGCGGCAGCGCCTCGTGCCGCAGCCAATTGCGCAAAAATGCGGGGTTGCGGTTGCTGCCGTCTTCCACATAAGCCAAACCGTGTTCGGCGGCATAGCTTTCCAAGGTTTCGCGCGACTCTGCCAAGAGCGGCCGCCAAACCTGAATCTGCCCGTTCAGCGTCCGCTGCCCGGGCATGGCCGACAGGGCGCGCAGGCCGCCGCCGCGCAACGCGGCCAGCATAAAGGTTTCCACCTGGTCGTCTTGATGGTGTGCCAATGCCAGCACATCACAGAAGCCGTCTGAAAATACGCGGTAACGCTGCTTGCGCGCTTCCGCTTCTATGCCCAAACGGCTGTTTGCCACGGTTACTTTTTCCACCCGCAACGGCACGTTCAGCTGCCGGCACAGTCTGCGGCAAAAGTCTGCCCATTCGTCGGCCTGATCGCTTAAACCGTGGTGCACGTGCACGGCTGCCAACACAAAGCTGAAACGCTGTTGCAGGGCGGCAAGGGCATGCAGCAGCACCACCGAATCCAAACCGCCGCTCAAGCCCGCTTCAATACGGATGCCGGCGGGAAAATCATATGGCCAGGATGCGGCTAAGCGTTGCAGCAAAGGGGGAAAGCCTGAAGAAAGTGATTTATTCATAAAGGGGCAAATCGAAATTAAATAAAAGCCGCCTGAACGTTTCAGACGGCCTTTATTTTACACAAATGCTTTTTCTTTCTGTTCTATCGGAGCAGGCTCCGTATCCATGGTATTGACGATTTCCGACACGCCCAAACCGATGCGTCGGGCATAGTTGATGTCGTTCATCAATGATGTGGTTTCCCAACCGCCTATTTCTTTCTTGCGCAGCCTCACCAGCGTGCGGGCTCGGAAGCTTTCTAGGGAATCAATGTGTTTTTCCAGTAAATCTGTTTGCACAGGCCGTTCGGCAGAATGATCGGCCGATGCAGCAATACGGCGGAACAACACCAATGTTTTAAACAAATGGCGGCGCAGGCGCATATAATCTTTAAACACGACAGAATCCGGCTGTTGCAGATACGTTTGCATATTTTTTTGCAAGTGTTTACTTTCTTTAACAATTTCAACCATTTGAAAAGCCGACATATACGCAGCGGAAAGCTGCTTTTGCTGCTCTTCGCCCTCTATGTCGATTTTGCTGGCAAAATCCAGCACATCGCTATACAAGGGCTTGATTTGGCTTTCATAATATGCTTGAGCATCAAGCTTCAGCGGCGCTTGGGGCAGCGGCAGTTCTTCATCTGCATCAATGCCGGCTTCATAAAGACTGGCTGCCGGAATAAACAGCGCATGGCATATCACCTCCAAACCCACTGCGTTCAAATGCCCTATTTCTTTAAATACCGCACGGATGGCGGTATCGCCCGATCGCAGCATATTCGGGTTTAAATACAAAGCCTTCACCGGCTGATGGCCGTCGGGCAGCAGGTGGCCGTTTTCTTCTTTTTCAGGCAGCCATTCGGCAAGCTGCTGCGCCAAACGTTTCTGCAGTTTCCAAAATACTGCCAGTCCCAGCACATTGAACAAGGTATGAAACAAAGCCAGTTGCAGCAAACCGCCCATACCTGTCAGGCCGGCAATCCGGATAACCAGGCCGGTGAGCGGCAGCCACAACAACACAGACAACGCCGCCGTAACCACATTAAACAGCAGATGCGCCAAAGCCAGCCGCCGGCCGCTTTGCTCGCTGCCGAGCATGCCCACGAATGCAGTAGTGATACTGCTGCCCACATTAGAACCAATGGCAACGGCAAAACCCTGTGCCACACTGATTTGCCCGGCCGCCAATGCCGCCAGCGTTAAAATCAGAGTAGCGTGCGTGGATTGCAATACCATCGTAAGCAGCAGGCCGATACCGCCGAAAATGGCAATTTCGGCCACACCACTGACTTGGATATTGCTGAAATCCACCTGCCCGCCCAAAGACTGAAAGCCCTCTTTAATCGCATCAACCCCCAAAAAAATCAGGGAAATACCTACCAAAACGCGCCCTACCGTTTTCAGCCTGGCATTAAAAAAACCGGCCAAGATGCCGAACACCAGCATAGGCACGGCCACCGGGCTCAAACTGATGCTCTGCCCCGCCAAAGCCAGCAGCCAGATACCGCTGGTAGCACCCAGGTTGGTGCCCAACAGCACGGCGATACCGCCTGCCAGCGTAATCAGGCCGGTGCTTAAAAAAGCGATGGTCAGCAGCGAAACCAGCGTGCTTGATTGCAGGATAAAGGTGGCGCCTATGCCGAACAGCAAGCCTTTGGCGGGCGTGGACGTGCTTTTTGCCATCAGGCGCTCCAGCGTGCCGCCCGCCGCATTCCGCAGGCCTTCTTCGATACACTGCATACCGAACAGAAACAGCGCCAAGCCGTAGCACAATTTCAACCACGGAGCGCTATACCAGAAGCTGTATGCCAGCGCCGCCGACAGGACGGCAGTGAGCACGGGTTTGAACAGATTGCTTTTCATGTTTTCTCCGAAAACAAACGGTATGTTGTTATGTTTTTTTAAGGATACTTCCAAGCGGTTTCTTTGTTTTCAGACGGCCTCAAGCACCGAGCAGCCGTCATACAGTAACTCAAATTTAAAAGAAGACGAGGCGGCGAAGCTGCAGACAGTACAAATAGTACGGAACCGGTTCTGTTGCCGCTTCAGCGGCTTACAAAATCGTTCTCTTTTAGCTAAGGCGGGGCAACGCCGTACTGTTTTAAATTTAAGCCGCTATACATTCAAATGCGGCATTTTAACAGAAACATACAAAAGGCCGTCTGAAATATTCAGACGGCCACGGCAGACAATACGGCTGTGTCAGAAAGCAACAAACTGGGTCGGGTTGACCGGTTTGCCGTTTTGGCGCACTTCAAAATGCAGCTTGGTACGGTCTGCGTCGCTGTTGCCCATGCGGGCGATGGTTTGGCCGCGTTTCACGGTTTGGCCTTCTTTCACCAGCAGGTTTTGGTTATGGCCGTAAGCGGTTAAGAAAGTTTGGTTGTGCTGCACAATCACCAGATTGCCGTAACCGCGCAAACCCGAACCGGCATACACCACTTTGCCGTCGGCGGCGGATACCACGGCCTGCCCGGCATTGCCGGCAATATCTACGCCTTTGCTGCTGCCGCCGAACCGGGTGATGATATTACCCGCAGTGGGGCGCTGCCAAGTGATGCCGGAAACCGTGCGCACGCCGCCGGTCGATACCGTGGGGGTTTTGGCGGGGCCGCTGGCCTGCGGGCGCTGCTGTGCCGGGGCATAACCGGCATTAGAGGGGGCTGAAGGAGCCGAAGATGCGGGTGGCGTAGCGGGCTTGGACGCTGCCGCCGTTGCAGCCGGTGCGGAGTAGCCGGCCGGTTTCACACGCAGGCTTTGACCCACGCTGATAGTGTTGTCGGGGCCGAGGTTGTTCCACTCCCGCAGATTGTCTTGGGTGATGTTGTAGCGTTTGGAAATATTGTAAACAGTATCGCCGCGCACAACCGTATGCGTGGCGGCATTGATATCAACGGGCGCATTAGAAGGAATATAAGCACCGCCGCCCGCCGGAGCGGCAGGCGATGCGGAGGGTGCCGGTGCCTGAGGTTCGGATGCCCCGGCTTCTGCC
This sequence comes from Neisseria sp., assembly GCF_030530745.1. GTDB lineage: Bacteria > Pseudomonadota > Gammaproteobacteria > Burkholderiales > Neisseriaceae > Neisseria. Next base: position 56,596 of record NZ_JAUMUI010000001.1, read on the forward strand.
GCATTCGGATCATAAGGTGTAGCACCGTAGGGGTTACTCTGCGCCGACGTGCCGGAAGCAGCACTGCCGGATGCCGTGCCTGCGGTTACGGGGGCGGCAGGCTGCTGGAACCATGAACACGCGCCCAGCATCAATACCAAAGCTGCCGGGCCGGTGCGGAATGCGGTTTTTTTCAACATATGTGTATTACCTTCTGTTTTGTTTGGTTTAAGTTTGGAATCGGGGCATATCATAATCAAATTATGCCCCTCTCTACAAGTTTTTGCGTGTTAAGAAGCATCTGAAGGGCCGGTTTAAACATCCATGCCGCTTACCAGCGGCACGAAATTGGCTTCTTGAACGCAAGTTTCGCGGTAGCCTTGCGGGGTTTTTTCAATCAGCCACAAATATTGGATGCCGCCCTCGTCGAGCGGCAGCACCATGCGCCCGCCGATGGCGAGCTGCTGCAACAGCGCCAGCGGGATTTCGGTGGGGGCGGCGGTAACGAGAATACCGTCGAACGGTGCCACTTCGGGCAGCCCCAGATAGCCGTCGCCGCACACCAGCCGCGCCTTGGGCGGCAAACCGGCCGCGCGCAGGTGCTGTTTGGCGCGTTCGTGCAGCGGGCGCAGGCGCTCCACCGAGAAGATTTCCGGCAATTCCAACGCCAGCAGCACGGCGGTCTGATAGCCGCAGCCGGTGCCGATTTCCAGCACGCGACGCATGTTTTGCGGGGTGTTTCCCAATAATAGTTCCGTCATCTTGGCAACGGTGTAGGGCTGGGAAATGGTTTGCCCCAAGCCCAGCGGCAGCGACATTTCGTCGTAGGCACGGGTTTGCAGGGCTTCTTCTACAAACAGATGGCGCGGCACCCGGCCCATGGCCTGCAGCACCAGCGGCCCGATGCCCATTTGCGCGAGGCGGTCGGTCATGCGGCGGCGGCGGTTTTCAAAGCCTGTCCAGTTGGTGTGCATCAGGGCATCGCTCCCTGCCAAAACCCTGCCACGCCTGCCATGGTGTCGTAGTCGGTCAGGTCGATTTGCAGCGGCGTAACCGTGATGTAGCCAGCTCCGCTCTCGGCGAAATCGGTGCCGTTTTCACGGTCGGAAATATCGCCGACAGGGCCTATCCAATAAACCGCTTCGCCGCGCGGGTTGCGCGCGGGTACCACGCTCTGCACATGGTGGCGGCGGCCCAAACGGGTGATTTTGCAGCCTTGGATATCTTCGGGGGCGACGGCGGGAATGTTCACATTCCATAAAACCGGCTGTTCGGGCGGATTTTTCAGCAGGTGCGACAACATAATCCAAGCGGCTTTTTCGGCGGTTTCCCAATAGCGGCCGCTGAAATCGTTAAGCGAAAAGGCCACGGCGGGAATGCCGAGCAGGTAAGCTTCGGTTGCCGCCGCCACGGTGCCCGAATAAAGCGTGTCGTCGCCCATATTGGCGCCGTTGTTGATGCCCGATAAAACCAGATCGGGCTTGAACTCGGGCAGCGCGTGCAGGGCGAGGTGGATGCAGTCGGTGGGGGTTCCGCTCACATAATAAAAGCCGTTGCCGGCTTCGCGCATATGCAGCGGGCGGTCGAGCGTGAGCGAGTTGCTCACGCCGCTGCGGTCGCGCTCGGGCGCCACCACGCGCACATTGGCGAATTCCGCCGCCACCCGCGCCAGAATGGCGATGCCGGGAGCGAGGTAGCCGTCGTCGTTACAAATCAGAATATTCATGGTTGACCTTATTTTCAGACGGCCTCAATTTTACTGGCAGGCTCGGGGGTTGTCTATTTCGCCGGCATCGCCCGCCGATGTTTACGGCAAACCCGACAGGCCGTCTGAAACGGGTATAATCGGGCAACTTCACTATCTGCACCCATCTTCAATGGACTACGAAATTCTGATTATCGGCGGCGGTTTGGTCGGCGCCGCCGCCGCCGTTGCCCTCAAGCGGCAGGGGCGCAATGTGGCGCTGGTTGAAATCCGCCCGCCCGCAACCGACTCCACCTTTCTCGAAAACGGCTGGGACGCGCGTATTTATGCCGTCAGCCCCGCCAACCAAGCCTTTCTGCAATCGCTGGACGCGTGGCCGTCTGAAAGCCGCGTGCAGGCGGTGCGCCGTATGGACGTGCGCGGCGACAACGGCGGCCGCATCGAATTTAACGCCGCCGATGCCGACGTGCCGCGCCTTACTTCGATTATCGAAAACCGCTGGCTGCTGGCGGCGTTGTGGCGGCAGATACATGCGCTGGGCATTCCCGTGGTTACCGAAGCCGCCGCTTCGCTCGCCACCGATATTCAGACGGCCTCACTCACGCTGCAAAGCGGCACGGTGCTCACGGCCAAACTGATTATCGGTGCCGACGGCGCCGGTTCGTGGGTGCGCGCGCAGGCCGGCATTGCGGTTAGGGAAACGCCTTACGCCCAGCACGGTGTGGTGGCGAATTTCCGCACCGGACTCGACCACGACGGCACGGCCTTCCAATGGTTTGCAGGTGGCGACGTGCTGGCCTACCTGCCCCTGCCCGGCCGCAAAATCTCCATTGTTTGGAGCACCGGCGAACCCGAACGGCTAACCGTGCTCGCTCCCGAAGATTTGGCCGCCGCCGTTACCGAAAAAGGCGGCGGCGTGCTCGGCGCACTCTCGCCGCTCTCGCCCGCGTTTGCCTTCAATTTGGTGTTGCGCCGCCCCGAAACCACCGTGGCGCAGCGCGTGATGCTGATCGGCGACGCCGCCCACACCATCCACCCGCTGGCCGGGCAAGGCGTAAACTTGGGCTTCGGCGACGTTATCGAGTTTGCGCGCATCAGCCGCCATGCGCCCGACGCAGGCGCGCACCAACTGCTGAAACGCTATGCGCAAAACCGTTTGGGGTTGGTGCGCACCATGCAGCTCGGCTGCGACGGCCTGTTCCGCCTGTTCGGCACGCAAACCCTGCCCACCCTGCCCTGGCTGCGCAATGCGGGGCTGAATCTGGTTAACGCCGCGCCGCTGCTGAAGCACCGCTTGATCAAACACGCGATGGGTTTGTAGGGCCGGCAACCTTTGCAAAATTCAACACCGGCTGCAAAACCTGTTCCGTCATACCCGGGCTTGAGCCGGGTATGACGCAGATTTTTTTAAGATGCTGAATCACTTGAAAAAACTGCCTGATATAAAAAGGCCGTCTGAAAACGCAATCTGTTTTCAGACGGCCTTGATTGTCAAATATTAATGAATGCTGCCGAACCTGCCGCTGTTGAAATCGTTGATGGCTTCGCGGATTTCTTCGGCGGAGTTCATCACAAACGGGCCGTAACCCACCACCGGCTCGGCAATCGGCACGCCGGAGAGCAGCAGGATTTTCACTTCTTCACTGCCTGCGGCAATGCTTACTTCGCCGCCGCCGTTTTCAAAGCCGACCAGCCGGCCTGCGCCCGCTTGGTCTTTGCCGTTGAGGGTTACATTGCCGCGCAGCACCACCAGCGAAAGGCTGTGGTTTGCAGGCACGCTGATAACGGCTTCTTTGCCGGCGTTCACCACCACATCCCACACGTTCATTTCGGTGAACGTTTCGGCCGCGCCTTTCACGCCTTCGTAATCACCGGCAATCAGGCGCAGGTGGCCGGCGTTGTCGGGCAGCGCCGCCACGGGGATATTTTCTTTGGCCAGATGCTGGTAGCGGGCCGGGGTGTTTTTATCTTTGGCGGGCAGGTTCACCCACAATTGCACCATTTCAAACATACCGCCGTTTTTGCTGAATGCTTCGGAATGGAACTCTTCGTGAATGATGCCTGCGCCGGCAGTCATCCATTGCACGTCGCCTTCTTTGATCACACCGCCGCCGCCGCTGGAATCGCGGTGCGCCACCTCGCCCTGATAGGCGATGGTTACGGTTTCAAAGCCTTTGTGCGGGTGCTGGCCGACGCCGCGCGGGCTGGAAACCCTGCCCGGCTCGAACACACGCGGGGCGGCGTAGTCGAGCATCAGAAACGGGTCGGTGCCGCGGTCTTCGCCCATGTGGGAAAACAGGGGCTGCACCAGAAAGCCGTCGCCCACCCAGTGTTGGCTGTCGGCACGGTAGATTTGTTTAACGTTACGCATTTGGTTTCCTCTCGATAGTTTAATAATCAATAATTCATTATTCAGGCAGCGGTTACCGAACCTGCATGCCGGCGGCCTGTGCTTCGCGCAGCTTGGCGGGGGTAACGTCGTTGCCTTCGGTGTCGATAACGGTTAGTGTGGACAGCATATTGGTGAGCTGGCCGCACACTTTGCCGATATAGGCTTGGCGCAAAACCGCGCGTTCGGCCAGCTCCGCTTCGGTTAAGCCGGCGGTTTTGGCTTTGCGGGCCAGTTCGTTGATGCGGTCTAATTCTGCGATACGCATGATGCGCTCCTTTCGTTCGGTTTGGCCGTCTGAAACCGTTTCAGACGGCCTGTGTCGGATTTTTTTATAGGCTTTTTGTTTCGTTAGGCGTATTATACGCAGTACAAATCTTAATACAAGTACGCACATTTTTTATACTGAAAATAAAAAAATCCGACAGGAAAGGAAACTGCCGTGAAACACGAAAATCATGAATATGAAACCTGCTGCCCCGTAACAGCCACGCTCGACATTATCGGCGGAAAATGGAAGGTGCTGATTTTATATCATTTAAACACCCAAACCCGCCGTTTCAACGAATTGCAGCGGCTGATGCCCGCCATCACCCAGCGTATGCTCACGCTGCAATTGCGCGAACTCGAAAACGACGGCATCGTGCACCGCGAAGTGTATCCGCAAGTGCCGCCGAAGGTGGAATATTCGCTCACCGAATTCGGCCGCACGCTGATGCCCGTTATCGAAGCCATGCACCGTTGGGGGCAGGAATATGCCGCAGGATGCGCGAAACATCAAAAAGCAGACCCTCAGGCCGTCTGAAAAGGTTTTCAGACGGCCTGAGGGTCTGCTTTTCCTGACTACCTGTTATCCCAACGTAGCCACCAGCACTGCCTTGATAGTGTGCATACGGTTTTCGGCCTGATCAAACACCACCGATGCCGGCCCTTCAAACACTTCTTCGGTTACTTCCACGCCGTCCATGCCGAAGGTTTGATTGATCCAATTGCCGATTTTGGTTTCGCTGTTGTGGAACGCGGGCAGGCAGTGCATAAATTTCACCTCAGGATTGCCCGCCGCCGCCATCAGCGCGGCGTTCACCTGATAAGGCGCCAACAGTTCGATGCGCTCTTTCCACACGCTTTCCGGCTCGCCCATCGACACCCACACGTCAGTATGGATATAGTCGACGCCGTTAACCGCTTCCTGCGGGTTTTCGGTTAACAGCAGGCACGCGCCGCTTTTTTCGGCGGTTTCGCGGGCTTTGGCGATCAGTTCTTCAGACGGCCACAGATGGCGGGGCGCGCCGATACGCACATCCATACCGAGAATGGCACCGCCCAAAAGCAGCGAATTGCCCATATTGAAACGGGCATCGCCCACATAAGCATAGGCGGTTTGACGCAGGGGTTTGCGGCAATGCTCGCGCATGGTGAGCATGTCGGCGAGAATCTGGGTGGGGTGGAATTCGTCGGTGAGGCCGTTATACACGGGCACGCCGGCATATTTGGCCAGCTCTTCCACAATTTCCTGGCCGAAGCCACGGTATTCGATGGCATCATACATGCGCCCCAACACGCGGGCGGTGTCTTTGATGCTTTCTTTGTGGCCGATTTGGCTGCCGCCCGGTTCAAGATAGGTTACGTTCGCGCCTTGGTCGTAGGCGGCCACTTCAAACGCGCAGCGGGTGCGGGTGGAGGTTTTCTCAAAAATCAGCGCGATGTTTTTACCGCACAGCCTGCGTTCTTCGCGGCCGCTTTTCTTTGCAGCCTTCAATTCGGCGGCAAGGTCGAGCAGATATTCGATTTCTTCGGGGGTGTAGTCCAACAGCTTCAGAAAATGGCGGTTTTTGAGGTTCATGGCGGTTGCTTTCTTGGTGGGTTTCAGACGGCCTTCTGAACGGCAACGTTTTGTTTCGGATAGTAATGGATTTCTGTCGTTCCCACAAACCGTTGCGCAACGGTTTGTGATGGAAATTAAACTGCCCTCAAACGGTAAAGGCTGGTGGTTTCCCTGCTGCGCGCGAATGCCAGCGGGTCGGCGGCATCGGCGGCCTTGCGGTGCGCGGGCGCCGTTTGCAGAACGCCCGCCACGGCCAGCGAGGCCGTCTGAAAACATTGCCGCAGAAAATCCGGCTCGCGCAGGTGCAGGTGTTCGGCCAAATCCGACATCACCAGCCATGCCTCGCCGTTGGGGTTCAACCGTTCGCGTACGCCGTTTAAAAAACCTTTCAGCATGGCGTGGCCGGGGTCATAAAGCGCGGCTTCAACGGCGGAAGTGGGCTTGGCGGGCAGCCACGGCGGATTGCAGACAATCAAATCGGCACGCTCCTTCGGGAACAAATCGGTTTCTTCAACCTGAACGCGCCCGCCATACCCCAAACGCCCGATATTGGCGCGGGCGCAAGCGATGGCGCGCGGGTTGGTGTCGGTGGCGGTGATACGGGGAATACCGCGCGCCGCCAGCAGGGCGGCAATCACGCCCGAACCCGTGCCGATATCGAACGCGCTTTCGCAAGGTTCGGGCAGCGGCGCGCGGGCAATCAGGCCGAGGTATTCGCCGCGCAAAGGCGAAAACACGCCGAACGGCACATGAACGGCGGCATTCAGCTCCGGCACGAACACGCCTTTTTTGTGCCATTCGTGCGCGCCGATAAAGCCCAGCAGCTGATTGAGCGGCAGCAGGAAAGGTTTGCTGTTCGGTTCGCCGTACACATCGGCCAGCGCACCGCGCACATCCGGCGCGCGCGGCAGATCAAGGGCAAAACATGCGCCGATTTCCACCGCCAGCATATTCAGCACGCGGCTGGTTTGCGCCTGCCGCATACGGTGGTTGTGAAAGGCCGTCTGAACATCCGCCTGCTTGGCAACGGGCTTGCGCACACGCTTCTTCATTGCCGCCAGCACCTGCTTGGCGTTGTGGAAATCGCCCGTCCACACCGTGGCGGTGTGCGCATACGCCTGCTTCAAAACCGCATCAGCGCCGCATTCGTTCAGATAAACCGCCCGCTGCGGCGGCTTTTGCGTACTTTCGTTGCGCCATTCGGCGGCGGTTTCGCGGCTGGTGGGAATCAAAACAGGCATGGCGGTTTGGTGTGAACGCAAAATTAAAGAAGTGGAGTTTACTATATTTGACCGGCGGTGTTTGGCTTAATGAATATTTGAATTTCAAGCGCTCTTGCACTTTTGCCGGGTTAAACAATAAAGGCCGTCTGAAAACACGGCGGCAATGCGGAATCTGCACTGCTGCAGTTTTCAGACGGCCTCAGACCTTTGCAAAAAACTTTTTAATTCTGAATTTATTTATATCTCGTCATACCCGGGCTTGACCCGGGTATCTGCTTTTTCTTCCAAAACAAAAAGATGCTCGGGTCAAGCCCGAGCATGACGCAAGTGTTTTCAGGTATCGAAAAGAATTTTGCAAATGTTTCAACCTTTGCCGATGCTTGCAACAACCTCCGGATCAAGCCTTTTCTTCGGGGTCGTTAAGCGCGTTGATGCTGTAACCGCCGTCGACATAAGTGATTTCGCCGGTGATGCCGGAAGACAGGTCGGACAGCAAAAAAGCGGCGGTATTGCCCACTTCTTCGATGGTTACGTTGCGGCCGAGCGGATTGTGCGAAGCCACATGGTTGAGCAGTTTGCTAAAGTCGGCAATGCCCGAAGCGGCCAGCGTTTTGATCGGGCCGGCGGAAATGCCGTTGCAGCGGATGCCTTCTTTGCCCAAACAGGCGGCGGTGAAGCGGATGCCGGCTTCAAGGCTGGCTTTGGCCATGCCCATCACGTTGTAGTGCGGAATCGCACGCACCGCGCCCAGATAGGTGAGTGCGACAATCGAGCCGTTGCGGCCCTGCATCATCGGGCGGGCGGCTTTGGCCAGCGCGGGCAGGCTGTAGGCGGAAACTTCGTGGGCGATTTTAAAGGCTTCGCGGCTGATGCTGTCTAAAAAATCGCCGTCGAGCGCTTCGCGCGGGGCGAAACCGATGGAATGCACCAAACCGTCGAGGCCGTCCCACGCTTTACCCAAATCGGCAAAAGTTTGCGCGATTTCTTCGTCGCTCTGCACGTCGCAGCGGAACACCAGCTCCGAACCCAGCTCGGCAGCCATTTTGCGCACGCGCTCTTCCAGTTTGTCGACAACATAAGTAAACGCCAAATCCGCGCCCTGTTCGCGGCAGGCTTTGGCAATGCCGTAAGCGATGGAACGCTCGGAAATCATGCCGGTGATGAGGATTTTTTTGCCTTGCAGAAAGCCCATGTCGGTTATCCTTAAGTAGAGGTTTTGCGGTTTGCTTAAAATGGCGCATTATATCAAAACACCTGCTTTCGGCATAGGAAGCAGACACACCGCGCAGCGCCTTGGCCGTTTTCTTCCACTCAGATTTCCCAATGCCACAGTTTGAATCCGCCCTGAGCACCGCTGTTTTTACGGTAGTTGCCGGGGCTGATACCGTATTGCTTCTTGAAAGCTTTTCCGAAATGGGTTTCCGACTGAAAACCCACCGATAAGGCAACGGAGAGCACCGGCTGCGTGCTGCGCCTTAAAAGGACTGCGGCCTGCTGCAGGCGTATGCGGTTGACGAAGGCATGGGGGCTTAAGCCCGTTTTTTCTTTAAACAGCCGCATCAGGCCGGAACGGGACATATTGGCCGCTTCTGCCATTTCACCGACACGCCAGGGATATTCCGGCGCATCAAGCACAGCCTGCACCAGTTTGTGCAGGTTGGGATTATTCCAAGCGGTCAGCAGGCCTGCCGGCAGCGCATCTTTTTTTTGAAGCAGATAGTGGCGCACAATCCAAACCAGCAGCACTGATGCCAGTGCGTCGGTTACCACTGCCGAACCGTATTGCGTATCCGCCGCTTCCTCCTGCAGCAGGCCGGTCAGGCTGCGCAATGCATTTTGAGGCAGGTTCAGCAGCAGCATATCGGGCAGGCCTGCAATCAGCTCGGCTCGGCTGTCGTATTCGAAACGTGCGCAAAACAGATCCAACCTGCCGCCTTTGCCGGTGCGCCCTTTAAATGAAAATACCCCCTCACGGCGGATTTCCGGGACATCGCCATCATTTCCGCATCCGTATTCGCTGCTCAAAATATGGCCGGGAATGCGCGGAAAAAACACCACGTCGCCCGCCCTGAGCAGCAGGGTATCCCCGCTCTCCATCTGCATATAGCCCGATCCTTCGGTAACGATATGCACCATACCGCTGTGCCGAGCCGGTTTGTGCCGCACATACCAACTGCCTTCAAAACGGCACCGTACATCAATGCTGCCGCGTATCTGCGCCAGCTCGATCAGCCTGTCGAGCACACTTGACATTTTTCCACCATATTATGAGACGATTTGCAGATTATTATAGCCGGATTTTTGCAAAAATCAGGCTATAGCGGATTAAATTACTTCGATACAAGGAAGCAAGGCGCAGCAACGACGTATCGGAAGTTAAGTTAATCCGCTATATAAGAAAAATACGGAACAGCATCGGGGCACCATACCCTGTTTTACGCACTGAATCAGACTACCCCCAACCTTCTTGCAAATAGGAGAGCATAAAATGAGCCTGTTTCAAAATGTTCTGGAAAAGATTGCCCGTGCCGACAAATTCGGTGTATTTCTCTGCCGACTGTCTATTTTTATCGTGTTCGCTTGGATAGGCTGGCTGAAATTTATTCCTTACGAAGCCGACAGCATCGTGCCGTTTGTGGCCAACAGCCCGTTTATGTCGTGGCTGTACAACGACCCCGCCAATTATGCCCAATATATGAACGCCGAGGGCGTATTGAACGAAGCTCACCGCGCATGGCACGTGATGAACAACACCTACGGCTATTCCAACGGCCTGGGCGTAGTAGAACTGGTGTTTGCCTTTATGATTATGGCGCACTATATCAACCCGAAAATCGGCTTTATCGGTGCGGCGCTCTGCTTTCTCACGCCTTTCGTTACCTACACCTTTCTGATTTTCACCCCCGAAACCTGGGTTCACGGTGCCGATGCGCACACCGGTTTCCCCTATCTTTCGGGCGCGGGCAGACTGGTGCTGAAAGATGCCATGATGGTTGCGGCGGGATTTATCGCCATGATCGATTCCGCAAGGGCAATTTTGAAACGCGGGCAGGCTGAGGCCTAATGCGCCGTTGCTGAAAAACCTTTCCCGCCGGCACCAAAAGCCGGCGGAAACCCCCGTAAACCCTGTTACAACGAAAAGGAACCGACATGCAAAAAGCCGTTTTCATTACCTTTGCCGCACTGGCCGCAGCCTTTGCCGCCGCTGCGCCTTCCGCCGCTCCAAACAGCAGCACGGCGGCACAATCCGCTGTACGCCCGGCCAAAGCGGCAGGCATCTGGATCGACGTACGCTCGCCCGAAGAATACCGCCAAGGCCACCTTCAGGGGGCGCTGAACATCCCCGCAGATAAAATCGGTGCGGAAATCGCTGCTGCCAGCCCCGACAAAAACGCTCCTGTCAACCTCTACTGCCGCAGCGGCCGGCGTGCCGAAGCCGCCTTGCAGGTGTTGAAAAAAATGGGCTACACCAACGTAACCAACCACGGCGGCTATGACGATTTAATCAGACAGGGTTTGAAATAAATCTGCTTTAAAATATGCTGTAGCGGATTCAATTACTTTGATACAAGGCAGCGAGCCGCAGGCAGTACAAGCAGTAGGTTCTGTTGCCGCTTCAGCGGCTTACAAAACCGTTCCCTTTGGGCTAAGGCGTGGCAACGCCGAAGCGAAAGTTAAGTTAATCCGCCTATTCTATTACTTGAGGCCGTCTGAAAACCATTTTTTCAGACGGCCTCAAGCCGGAAGCATTCGACAGAAATTTGCCCCCCCGGCCGCATTGGTGCGGCTGTAAAACGGAACATACGGATGCTGCTGCTTTTCAATCCTGCCTGCCGAATTCCTGTGCATATATCGCCGCTTGAAACCCTGCATGGCAGCGGCCGTTGCGGCACAAAACCGGCCTTTTAATCAGACTTGGGTGTGCCGCCATCAGCTTCACCGCGCCCGCCTGCGTATCTGCCGCGTCCTGCTCGGCGCCGCTGAGTTTGCGCCAAGTGGTGCCGCGCTTGTTCAGCAGGGTTTCGAGCGGAATGTGTTGCAGCCAGCTTTCAATCAGCGCTTCGTCGGGCGGCGTTTTTTTGAAATCGGAAAATTCGTAATCCACACCGTTTTCGGCCAGCCACGCGCGGGCTTTTTTCACGGTGTCGCAGTTGGGAATGCCGTAAACCACAGTCATTGTTTTTCCTCAAATATGTTCAGACGGCCTGATTGTAAAACCGCTGCGGGGGTTTGTCATGCGGCAAAAAAAAGACTATGCTTTTTTAACCGCGTTATCGATATGGAGCCATACTATGTATAAAACCGCTGTTGCCGCTTCCGCCGCACTGCTGCTGGCCGCCTGCTCGGGTTCACAGCCCGATAAGGCAACTTTTGAAAAAGCCATCAACCAATATTCGACCGCACAAGGTGTGTGTATGCCTTTGGTTTTGGACGTGGAAAACGGCCTGTTAACGGGTGCGGCCGTGGTGGGCGAGCCGCTGGTGAAAATCGCCGAGCGCGATTCGGAAGGCCGAAAAATCAACGAATCCGCCCTCAAACAAATGCGCCTGCTCGATAAAGAAGGCTTCTACAAACAGGCTCGCGCCGAAACCGTGCCCTCGCCCGAAAACGGCCGCAACATCAAAGTGCAGGTTTACGAATTAACCGACAAAGGCAAGGCGCAAACCCGCCCCGGCCCCGGCGGTACGCGCTTCTGCATCGGCTCGCTGAAAGTGGAAAAAATCAACTGGTTTACCGAACCCACACCCGCCGACGGCGTAACCGTGTCGAAAGTGTCTTACGAAGCACGGCTGGAAACCGCCAAATGGGTCGGGCAGTTTATGCGCGAAGGCAGCGGCTGGAAACACCCCGACACCACGCGCACGCTGGTGGCTACGATGGTAAAAACCAACGACGGCTGGCGCGATATCCGCGAACTGCGCTGAACGCCCGCCCGGTTTGCGCCGCTGCAAATAAGCTGCCGGTATTCGGCGCCGGTATTTGAGTGTTGCACTTGATATGCGGATGCAAGGCCTTTCAAACTACATTTTCAGAACCGAACCTTATGCCGACAAACGCCACAGCATTCTGCCCGCAATCGCCAGCAGCAGGATTCCGAACGCCAGCTTCAGCTTTTCCGGCGGCAGCCTGTGTGCGGTTCTCACGCCGAGCGGCGCAAACACCACCGTTGCCACACTCAGCACTACCACGGCGGGCAGATACCAGAACCCGAACGAACCTTCGGGCAGGCCGCCCACATTCCAGCCCGAATAAAGGTAACCTGCCGCCCCCGCCACCGCAATCGGCCACGCCAGCCCTGCCGACGTGCCCACGGCGCGGTGCACCGGCACATTGCAGTACATCAAAAACGGCACCGACAGCGAGCCGCCGCCTATGCCCACCCAGCTCGAAGCAATGCCGAACAGCGTGCCCACGCCGTTCAACCCCGCCCAACCGGGCAGCGAACGCGAAGGCTTGGGCTTAGCGTCGGCCAGGGTTTTCAGCGCCACCAACACGGTAAACACGATAAAGAAAATCTGCAACGCCGCATTAGAAATGTGTTTGGCCAGAAACGAGCCGACCAGCACGCCGGCAATCATGCCCGGCACCATGCGCCGCACCACCTGCCAATCCACCGCGCCTTTACGGTTTTGCGCCATCACGCTCGAAAACGTGGTGAACACCATAATCGCAAACGACGTGCCCACCGCCAAATGCTGCGCGTGCGGGATATTGTCCAAACCCTGCATCTGCAACACCCACAGCACCACCGGCACGATAATCATGCCGCCGCCCACGCCGAGCAGCCCCGCGATAAAGCCCGCAAACGCACCCACCGCCAGCATAACCGACACCAACTGTATGTCCAACATGGTTTGTTCTTCTTCTCAAATTTCCAAACGTTTTTTCAGACGGCCTTCTTGCGCTTTTTCAACCACCGCCAAACAAACATCACATAACCCGACAGGCTGTATCCCAAGAAAAACAGAAACAGCAGCAGCGAAGGCTCCCATGCCGCCACTGCCAACACCAGCATAAACACAATCATCACGAAAAACGGCACTTTGCGGCGCACGTTGATTTCTTTGAAGCTCCAAAACGGAATCTGCACCACCATCGAAAGCCCCGCAAACAGTGTGATAATCAGGCATACCCATGCCACCTGCGGAAACCGCTCGTAGCTGTGGTTCACCCAGATCATACCCACGATCAGCGCCGCCGCCGTCGGGCTGGGAATGCCGATAAACCAGCGTTTGTCCACCTTGCCGATTAATGTGTTGAACAGCGCCAAACGCAGCGCGGCGCAGGCGCAATAGATAAACGCCGCCGAATAGCCGATTTTGCCGAACTGCCAAAGCTGCCATTTATAGGCGATTAAGGCGGGGGCGACGCCGAAGCTGACCATATCGGCCAAACTGTCGAGCTGCTCGCCGAAGGCGCTCTGGCTGTTGGTCCAGCGCGCCACCCTACCGTCCATGCCGTCGAGCAGCATCGAAACAAACACGGCGATTGCCGCCGTTTCGTAACGCCCGTGCATGGCCTGCGTGATGGCGAAGAATGCCGAAAACAGCGCGGCGATGGTAAAAGAATTGGGCAGCAGGTAAATACTGTTCTGCCGCAGCAGCGCCCTGAAGCGCGGCGTGGGGTTTTGTGGTGTCGTCATCGCTTTTCCGTAACAGCCGGGCGGCCTGTTATATGGTTGGTACGGATTATACCGCAAGCCCCGTACGGTGTGTTTCAGACGGCCTGTGGAAGCGGCACGCGTTTTTTATGCAGAATCTGCCCATCAGGTTTCGCAGTCCCGGCCTTTACAAGATCTCAGGCCGTCTGAAAACAGGTTGCGGCATCACCGGCGGCCCTGTTGCGTGCCGCCTGTGCCCGGGTTTTGCCTTTCCCGCTCCTGCCTGCGGAAATCCCAAGGTGCCAGGGCTTTTCTGCTGCGCCACAATCCTGCGGCCGCCTGCCTTGCTCCGGCTTCGGCATCAGCATAGGCCGCATAGTCGGTTTTATTCTGCCTGCGTTTGGCAATCGATACATAATGCCAAGCATGTCCCTGCCTGATCTGGTTCAGGTTCAGATCCCTTCCGTCGATGCTCACTTTGGCCACTTCGCGCCCGTAGCGGTCGGTTTCAAACACTTCCACGCTCACAGTCCGCCCCAATGCTTCGGCACTCAAAGCCCGCTTTGATGCCTGGCCGTGCGCCTGCTGTAATTCGGGTGCGTCGATATAGGCCAGGCGGATTTTATGTCTGGCTCCGTGGCTGTCGGTAACGCGCAGCGTGTCGCCGTCGGCAACGGAGGTTACGCGGCCCGTGTATTGTTTGCCGGCGCGCACAGTCCGGCCTGCCTGCTGCACTGCCTTACTGCCCTGCTTCAGCCATTGCGCCAACACATCTGCCTGCGCGGGCGCACTAAGCGGCAGCAGCGCAATCAAGAGCGGCAATATAATGTTTTTCATAAATTTTCTACGGTTAATTAGAGGATGCGCGGCGGATTAATTCGTTCACCAGCGCGGGCACGCCGTCTTTGGCTTTTTGCGCGATGATTTCCACCGCCCTGCCCGCCTGCTGCGGTTTGGGGTCAATCAAAAAACATTCGGCCTGCGGTGGGGCGAAATGCAGCAGCGAAGCGGCGGGATAAACCTGAAGCGAGGTGCCCACCACCATCACGATGCCGGCATCGCGCATTTCTTCCACCGCCTGCGCAAACAGCGGCACTTCTTCGCCGAACCACACGATATGCGGCCTGAGTTGGCGGCCTTTGCCGTCGGTGTGGCCGATGTTCAGATCGCCCGTCCAATCTAAAACCTCACGCCCGTCGGCACAGCTTCGCGCTTTGTTCAGCTCGCCGTGCAGGTGCAGCACGCGGCGGCTGCCTGCGCGCTCATGCAGGTTGTCGACGTTTTGGGTGATAATCTGCACTCGATAATGCTCTTCCAGCCGCACCAAAGCCTGATGGGCGGCGTTAGGTTGCGCTTCGTTGGCCTGCCTGCGGCGCATATTGTAGAAATCGAGAACCAGCTGCGGGTTGCGTGCAAAGGCTTCGGGCGTGCACACATCGGTTACTTTATGTCCCTCCCACAAACCGCCGGCATCACGGAACGTGTTCAGGCCGCTGTCGGCGCTGATGCCTGCACCGGTTAGAATCACGCATTTTTTCATCGGAATCGGCTCCTTCGTCCGGCAGCGGCAGGGCACGGAATCCCACCGCTGCTTTTTACGCAAAAACAGCAGGCCGCCTGAAAGATTTTTCAGACGGCCTGACTGACTGCCCGGCTTATTTGCCTTGCGCGGGCGCTTTTTCTATTTTCAACAGTTTTACGTCGAACACCAAAGTGGCGTTCGGGCCGATTTTGTCGCTCACGGCATTTTCGCCGTAGGCCAGCGCAGAAGGGATAAACAGGGTGTATTCGCCGCCCTCTTTCATCAGCTGGATGCCTTCCGTCCAGCCCTTTATCACCTGATCGAGCGGGAAGGTGGCCGTGCCGCCGTGCTGCTTGCTGCTGTCGAACACCGTGCCGTCGGTCAAGCGGCCTTCGTATTCGACGGTTACCACGTCGGCAGCTTTGGGCTGCGCGCCCGTGCCTTCGGTTTTCACTTTGTATTGCAGGCCGGATGCGGTGGTTTTCACGCCTTCTTTGGCACCGTTTTCTTTCAAAAACGCTTGGCCTTTTTCAAGATTGGCCTTGGCATCTTCGGCCGCTTTGGCCTGCGCTTTCTGCTGCTGTTCGGCCATAAACGCCATCAGCACTTCCTGCGCCTGCTGGTCGCTCAGCTTGGGCTCTTTACCCTCTATCATGGTTTGCACGGCTTCGTTAAGCACTTTCAGATCTACTTCGGTGCCCTGGTCTTTCATGCGCTTCAATGTTGCGCCGATATCCATGCCCATGGCGTAGCTGGCGCGTTGGGCGGGGCTGCCGAAATCACCCGCTGCTGCTGCGGAAGCGGTTTTTTCGCCGGATGCGGCACCTGCCGCGCTGCCGCCTTCCTGTTTGCAGGCGGCCAATGCCAATGCGGCGGTTGCGGCCAACACGGCGGTTTTAAGGGTTTTATTCATTATATACGTCCTGAGTAACATATTAACGGAAGCGTGGATTATAACGGAGTTTGGGTTAAGTGGAATTAAGGCCGTCTGAAAAATAACCAGTTTCGTACGGCATTGTGTTAAGAAACACGCACACTGCCTTTCTTCTCTTTTCAGACGGCCTGCTATACAATCCCAAGTCTTTCTTTATACAG
The DNA here is from genome assembly GCF_030530745.1 of Neisseria sp. GTDB lineage: Bacteria > Pseudomonadota > Gammaproteobacteria > Burkholderiales > Neisseriaceae > Neisseria. Next base: position 72,935 of record NZ_JAUMUI010000001.1, read on the forward strand.
GCATTCAAAAATGCACGAACCCAACCGCCGTGCTGCGCCCATGCTGATTGTGGGCTGTGTGATTTTCGGCCTCGGCAGCCTGATTGTGAAATTCGTGCCGGTGGGCGCGTATGCCATCGCTTTTTGGCGTTTGGCGGTGGCGGCGGTGATTTTTTGGGTGCTGTCGCGCTTTTTCGGGCAGAAACTGCCGAAAAGCCTGCAGGCGCTGCGTTATGCCCTGCTTTCGGGTGCGTTTCTCGGCTTCGACCTGGCTTTGTGGCACGAGAGCATTTATGCCGTCGGCCCCGGCATTTCCACCCTGCTCAACAGCCTGCAAATCTTTTTTCTTTCGGCCATCGGCTTTTGCTTTTTCGGCGAACGTTTGGGCAAAATGCAATTGTTAAGCCTGATAATGGCGGTGGCGGGTGTGGCGCTGATTGCCAGCCCCGAATTCGGCCACAACCAAAACGCGGGCTGGGGGTTTGCGAGCGGGATTGTGTCGGGCGCGATGCTGGCTTTATCGATGGTGTTCGTGCGCAAAACCCATCAGGCCGAGGCCACGGCACTGTTTCCGATGATGCTGCTGGTGAGCCTGGGCGGCATGGTTGCGCTGGTGCTGCCCATGCTGCTGCTCGATTCGGGCAACCTCTATCCCACCACCCTGCGCGATGCCGGCCTGATTCTGATTTACGGCGCACTGATGCAGTGTTTTGCATGGGGGCTGATTGCCTATGCGATTCCGCTGCTTTCGCTGTCGTTAACCGGCCTCTTGCTGCTGAGCGAGCCGGTGGCCGCCCTGGTTATCGACTACTTCTGGCTCGACAAACCCATCAACGGACTGCAATGGGGCGGCGCACTCTTAACGCTGGCGGCGATTTACCTGGGTTCGCAGTCTGAAGACCGCCATGCGTAAGGGCGGCGAATCGTGTAAAATAGCCGCATTTGCAACCTTTATCTTGCCGTTTTAACCATGAACCTGTTTGCCGACGCCCTCGCCGCCGCACTCGGCCGCTGCATCGTTTCCAAAGCCGTGAGCGAAGACGGCGCGCCCATCGGTTTTATGTACCGCGAAGAGCCGGTGTTTGAGCAAGACAGCGGCTGGCGTTTTTTCAGCGGCGACGAAACCGACGAATTTGCCGCAAACCCCGAAAATTTCGGCGTGTACGACATCGGCGGCATCACCCGCAACCACCCCGCCGTGGCCGAATGGCTGAGCCAACCCGCCGGCACGGCATGGGAGCTTGACGAAAACGGCGTATTCCGACCCGCCGCCGACTGGCAGCCGCAAAATTAGTGTCAAGATCAGTTTTCAGACGGCCTGAAGCTATTTTCTCTATCGTTTACCACTCAAACACGGAAAGCCCTATGAACACCATCCAACCCGACCACGACGGCACCAATCTGCGCATCGGCATCGTACAAGCCCGCTTCAGCAACGAAATCGGCAGCGCCATGCTCAAAGTGTGCACCGACAAACTCACCGCCCTCGGCGTCCACACCGACGATATCACCATAGCCACCGTTCCCGGCGCGCTCGAAGTGCCGCTGGTGCTGCAAAACATGGCCGCCACCCAACAATATGACGCCCTGATCGCCATCGGCGCCGTTATCCGCGGCGAAACTTACCATTTCGAACTGGTGGCCAACGAATCCGGCGCCGGCGTTACCCGGGTGGGCTTGGACTACAACATCCCCATCGCCAACGCCATCCTCACCACCGAAAACGACGAACAGGCGCATGTGCGCATCGAAGAAAAAGCCGCCGACGCCGCCATCGTGGCCGTTGAGTGCGCCAACCTCGTGAACCTGCTGCTGGAAGAGCAGTTCGACGACGAAGCCTGATATTATTCAAATATTATTTCAGACGGCCTGATTGCACCGCTTTGCCCGAATGCATCAGGCCGTCTGAACCCCTACCGCAAAACGCAAGGAAACACCATGAAAACACCCCGCCGCCGCGCACGCGAATTTACCGTGCAGGCACTTTACCAATCGGCGCTTACCGACGCCCCCGCCGCCGAAACCGCCGAAAACATCCGCGAAAGCAGCGATTTCAAAAAAGCCGACGGCGAATTGTTTACCGCACTCTTTTTCGGCGCACACGCCAACCGGCGCGAATATATGCAGCAAATCCGCCCCCTGCTCGACCGCGACGAAAACGACCTCAGCCCCATCGAGCGCGCCGTGCTGCTGATGGCCTGCCACGAGCTTGCCGCCATGCCCGAAACGCCCTACCCCGTAATTATCAACGAAGCCATCGAGGTAACCAAAACCTTCGGCGGCACCGACGGCCACAAGTTTGTCAACGGCATTCTCGACAAACTCGCCGCACAGTTGCGCCCGAACGACCCCAAACGCGGCTGACGCAACCGTTCCGTCATACCCAAGCTTGGCCCGGGTATGACGGAATACAAAACCTGATACCTTTGCAAAATAACTTAAGGCCGTCTGAAAACCCAAACACCGTCATACTCGGGTTTGACCCGAGTATCTGCTATTTCTTTCCAAACAATAAGATGCTCGGGTCAAGCCCGAGCATGACGCAGAGATTTTAAAATACCAACGAATTTTGCAAAGGCCTCAACCCGAAACAAACTTGAGGCCGTCTGAAACTTTCAGACGGCCTCAAGTTTATCCGAACGGTTTTACTGCAAAACCGCTTTCACGGTATTGACCACGTTATCCACGGTAAAGCCGAACTCTTGGAACAGCTGCTCGGCGGGGGCGGATTCGCCGAAGCGGTCGAGGCCGACCACGGCGCCGTTCAAGCCCACATATTGATACCAGCCGCCGGTAACGCCCGCTTCCACGGCGATGCGCGGCAGGCCGGCCGGCAGCACGCTGTTGCGGTAGGCTTCGTCTTGGCGGTCGAACACGTTGGTCGAAGGCATGGACACCACATTCACAAACACGCCCTGCTCGGCCAGCACGGTTTGCGCGTTCAAAGCCAGCTCGACTTCGGAGCCTGTCGCGATAATTATCGCCTGCGCCGCGCCCTCTTTGGCTTCGCTGATTACATAACCGCCGCGCTTGATGTTGCTCAACTGCTCTTCGCTGCGCGGGATAAACGGCAGGTTTTGGCGGCTGAAAATCAGGCTGCTGGGGTGATCTGCGGCTTTGGCGGCTTCGGCCCACGCCACCAGGCTCTCGGCGGTGTCGCAGGGGCGCCATACGGCCATATTGGGAATCAGGCGCAGGGTGGCGGTTTGCTCTACCGGCTGGTGGGTGGGGCCGTCTTCGCCCAAACCGATGGAGTCGTGGGTAAACACAAAAATCGGGTTGATTTTCATCAGTGCGGCCATGCGCAGGGCGTTGCGGGCGTATTCGCTGAACATCAGGAACGTGGCGCCGAAGGGTTTCACGCCGCCGTGCAGCGCCATGCCGTTCATGATGGCGGCCATGCCGAATTCGCGCACGCCGTAGTGGATGTAGTTGCCGCCTTTTTCACGCGTAACCGATACGCTGTTTGACCAGTCGGTGAGGTTGGACGGGGTTAAATCCGCCGAACCGCCCACCAGTTCGGGCAGCACTTTGGCCAGAATTTCGATGCTGTTTTGGCTGGCTTTGCGGGTGGCGATTTTTTCGGCTTTGCCGCACACTTCTTTCAAGGCCGTCTGAACGTAGGCATCAAAGTTTTCAGGTAATTCTTTGTTCATGCGGCGCACGAATTCGGCGGCTTTTTCGGGAAACTTGGCCTGATATTCGGCAAACAGCGCATTCCAGCCGTTTTCCAGCTTCGCGCCTTTTTCTTTGGCGTTCCAGCCGTCGTACACTTCCTGCGGGACTTCAAACGCGCCGTAATTCCAGCCCAAATGTTTGCGGGTGGCTTCGATTTCTTCCGCGCCCAACGGTGCGCCGTGGGTTTTGTGGCTGCCTTCTTTGGTGGCCGCGCCTTTACCGATGAGGGTTTTGCAGCAGATGATGGAGGGTTTGCCGGTTTCGGCCTTGGCTTCTCCGATGGCGGCTTCGATGGCGGCGGTGTCGTGGCCGTTAACGTTCGGCACCACATGCCAGCCGTAGCTTTCGAAGCGTTGCGGAATGTTTTCGGTGAACCAGCCGTCCACTTTGCCGTCGATGGAGATATTGTTGTCGTCGTAGAGGACAATCAGTTTGCCCAAACCCAGCGTGCCGGCCAGCGAGCAGGCTTCGTGCGACACGCCTTCCATCAGGCAGCCGTCGCCCAAGAATACATAGGTGTGATGGTCAACAATATTCAGGCCGTCTTGGTTGAATTCGGCCGCCAGGATTTTTTCGGCCAGCGCCATGCCCACGGCGTTGGCAATGCCCTGACCCAGCGGGCCGGTGGTGGTTTCCACGCCGTCGGTGTAGCCGTATTCGGGGTGGCCGGGGGTTTTGCTGTGCAGCTGGCGGAAGTTTTTCAGGTCGTCAATCGAAACGTTGTAGCCCGTGAGGTGCAGCAGGCTGTAAAGAATCATCGAGGCGTGGCCGTTGGAAAGAATAAAACGGTCGCGGTTGTAAAATTTGGGGTTGGCAGGGTTGTGGTTTAAGAATTTCGTCCACAAAACTTCGGCCATTTCGGCCATGCCCATCGGCGCACCGGGGTGGCCGGAGTTGGCTTTCTGCACCGCGTCGGCAGATAAAAAACGGATGGCGTTTGCCAGTTGTGAAGCCATTTGGATACCTCTTCTGATTGGAGTAAAAACGGCTTTGATTATCGCCCGATTCGCGGGGGCTTTCAAGGTATGCGGCGGCGGGGTACTATAGCGAATCCACACTTCGGTACAAGGCAGCAAGCCGCAGACAGTACAGATAGTACGGAACCGGTTCTGTTGCCGCTTTAGCGGCTTACAAAATCGTTCTCTTTGAGCTAAGGCGCAGCAACACCGTAACGAAGTAAGTGGATTCACTATAGCGGGAAACGGAAGCGGCCGCTCAAGCCACAGTAAATTCAGCCTGCACCAGCCCGCCCAAATCCAGCTTTGCCTTGTCGCCGGAATGCAGCTCGCCCACGCCTGCGGGTGTGCCGGTAAACACCAGATCGCCGGCTTTCAGGCCGTAGGTGGCGGCCAGCTCCTGTAAAACCGCGGCAATCGGATAAATCATCAATGCGGTTTGCCCCTGCTGGCGGCGCGCTCCGTTGATGTCCAGCGTGAACGTGCAGTCTTGCGGGTTCGCCAGCCGGCCGGCCGCCGCAAAATCCGACACGCACGCCGCACCCCGGAAGCCTTTGGCTTTCGTCCACGGCAGCCCTTTTTCTTTCAGGCGGCTCTGGATGTCGCGGGCGGTTAAATCCAGCCCCACACCGTAGCCTGCCACGATGCTGTCAAAACTGCCGTCGGGGCCGTCTGAATCTTTTCCGATCAGCAAAACCAGCTCGCATTCGTAATGCACCGAAGCGCTGTACGCGGGCAGCCTGATGGTGCCGCCGCTGCGCAGAATGCTGTTGTTCGGCTTCATAAACACCACCGGCTCGGTCGGGGTTTCGTTTTTCAGTTCGGCGATATGGCCAACATAATTGCGGCCGATGCAGTAGATGTTGTTTACACGCACGGCTTGGTTTTCCAAATAAATCTGCGTCATATCGGTTTCCTTATGGTTTCAGACGGCCTGAGCCGACCGCTCCCAATATAACGAAACACCATAAACAAAGCAAAAACCGTTCCTTTGGTTTCTTTTCAGACGGCCTTATGATGCGCGCACGATAAAACAGAAAGCACAACCATGAGCCACTATCCGGTTTTTGCCGATTTAAACCGCCGCGCCGTTTTGCTGGTGGGCGCGGGGCATATTGCCGAACGCAAGGCCGAAAGCCTGCTGGCGGCGGGTGCGCAGGTGCGGGTGGCGGCAGAAAAACTCAGCCCGCGCTTTGAAGAATGGCAGCGGCAGCAGCGCATTATCTGGTTGGGCAAAACTTTTCAGACGGCCTTTTTAGACGGCGTATTCCTGGCCGTGGCCGCCACTAATGACCATGAACTCAACTGGCAGGTTTTCCAAGCCGCCGAAGCGCGCGGCAAGTTTTGCAACACCGTCGACAACCCCGATTTGTGCTCGTTTACCGTGCCCGCCGTTGTCGACCGCAGCCCGATTAAAATCGCCGTGTCCAGCGGCGGCACTTCGCCCGTGCTGGCGCGGCAGTTGCGGCAGGCCATAGAAACGCTGGTGCCGCTGCACACCGGCAAAATGGCCGCCATCGCAGGCGCATGGCGCACGCGCGTAAAACAGGCCGTCGGCAGCGCAGCCGAACGCCGCCGCTTTTGGGAAACCCTGTTTGCAGGCCGTTTCAGCACCTTTGCGGCACAAGGCGACCAAGCCGCCGCCGAAGCCGAATTGCAGGCGCAGCTCAACCATTGGCAGCCCAACCGCGGCGAAGTGGTGCTGGTGGGCGCAGGCCCGGGCGATGCCGGCCTGCTAACCCTGCACGCCTTGCAGGCCATACAGGCCGCCGACGTGGTGCTGTATGACGCGCTGGTTTCCGACGAAATCATGGCGATGGTGCGCAAAGACGCCGATAAAATCAGCGTCGGCAAACGCGCAGGCGCGCACCATGTGCAGCAGGAAACCGTCAACCGCCTGCTGGTGGAATACGCCAGTGAAGGCAGGCGCGTGGTGCGCCTCAAAGGCGGCGACCCCTTCGTATTCGGACGCGGCGGCGAAGAAGCGCAAGTGCTGGCCGAAGCCGGTATCCCCTACCGCATCGTGCCGGGCGTAACCGCCGCGCTGGGCGCCACCGCCTATGCAGGCATCCCGCTCACCCACCGCGATTCTGCCCAAAGCGCGCTGTTCATCACCGGCCATTGCCGCCGCAACGGCGGAGAACCCGATTGGCGCACGCTCGCCCTCGGCAACCAAACGCTGGTGGTGTATATGGGCACGCTCAAAGCCGCCGACATCACCGCCAAACTCATCGGACACGGTCGCAGCGCCGACACCCCCGCAGCAGTGGTTTCCAACGGCACCCTGCCCAACCAAAGCGTGCAGACAGGCCGTCTGAAAGATTTGCCCGCCATGGCCGCGCAAGCCGAACACCCCGCCCTGATGGTTATCGGTGAAGTCGTATCCCTGCGCGACAGCCTGCGCTGGTATGGCGGCCGCGAGATTCCCACCCAACCTGGGCAAGCCGCCTGAACACCACCGCTTGCCGTTTAATTGAGGCCGTCTGAAAAATATCTGTTTTTCTGACGGCCTCAACCGATATATCATTTAGAACTTTTGCAAGAATCTATTTAGGCCGTCTGAAAACCATGCCGACCATTTTGATTGTGCGCCCCGAAGCACAAGCCGCCGCCGACATCACCGCCTGCGAAGCCGCAGGCTGGCGCGCGCTGCCGTTCAGCCCGATAAGCCTCGAGCCGGACAACCGCGCCCTGCTCCGCCTCAACGCACAATTCCAAGCTGCGCAAGCCGTGTTCTGGGTCAGCCCCGGCGCAGTCGGCACCGCCGCCCCGCATATCGATTTTTCCAACGGGCGCATCGTGCAGATTACCGTCGGCCGGGCCAGCCGCAACGCCTTGGAAAAATTCTGCCCCCACCCCGTTATCAGCCCCGAAACCGGCAACGACAGCGAAGCCGTGCTGGCGCTGCCGGTGTGGGAAAGCCTGCCCGCGGGTGCGGAAGTGCTGGTCATCCGCGGCCACGGCGGACGCGGTTTGCTGGCAGACGAACTGCGCCGGCGCGGCTTTGCCGTTAATACGGCAGAAGTTTATTTCAGACGGCCCAAGCCTTTGGATTGGCAGGTTTTCGAAGCCGAAAAGCCCCAAGCCGCCTACATCACTTCCGTCGAAATGGTGCGCGAACTGTTCGCCCAAGCGCCGGACAGAATCACCCAAGTTTTAAGAACCTTGTTATACTTCACCCATCACCCGCGCATCGCCGATGCCCTCCGCAGCGCCGGAGCGCAACGAATCGAGCTGGTCGAACGCTTGAACCCGCATTCACTCGTGTCTGCTGCCATTTAATTGCCAACAGGCTTTAAACCATGCGCCTCACGGAGCAACGAATGAACGAACCCAACGGAAACACCCCCGAAAACACACCGGAGCAGCCCAAACAGCTGCTGGTGGTTTCTTCAGACGGCACCGTCAGGCCGTCTGAAAATCCCGAAAACGGCGAACCTGCCGAAAGCGGCAGCCTCAAAAAAACCAAAGTTCCGAAATATTCCGACAACAACAAAGGTTTTGCCGCCGCCGCACCCAACAACCCCGAACCCGCAGGAAACCTTCTTATGTCTGAATCGAAAAACCCCCAGCCCCTCGTTACCCCCGTGGTAATCAAGCAGTCATCGGGCAGGGCCGTAGCCGTTGTGGCGCTGGCCCTGTCGGTGTTGGCTTTGGGCGCAGGCGGCTTTCTGTTCGTACAGGGCCAGAATCTTCTGAAAAACCAAGAGCTCGACTTCAACCAAAAAATCGACAAAGCCGCGCTGGGCGAATCCGGCAACGCTTCCATGCTTCAAGACGCCCTGCGCAAACAAAACGAAAGCCAGGCGGTGTTAGACCAGATTATCAGCAACCAAAAGCAGAACGCCGATAAAATCGCCGCCGCCAACCGCGCCTACCAAGAGCTGCTCAAAGGCCGCGCCGACTGGCTGGTCGATGAAACCGAAACCATGCTCAATCTGGCTTCGCAGCAGCTGCTGCTCACCGGCAACGTGCCCGCCGCCGTTACCGTGCTCGAAAATATCGAAAACCGCTTAAGCCGTTTCGACCACCCCGAGCTGCTGCCCGTCAAACAAGCCGTAGCCAATGATTTGACCGCACTGAAAAACCGCCCCTATCTCGACACTTCCGCAGCCTCGCTGCGCCTGAGCCGTTTGGAAGCCGCCGCAGCCGGCCTGCCGCTCACCGTCGACGGCACCCTGAAACCCGGCCGGGCCGCACCGCAGGCCGCCGCACCCGCCGCCAACCTTTCGTGGTGGGAAAACGCCTGGCAGAAATCGCTCGCCGCCCTGAAAGGCATGGTGGAAGTGCGCCGCCTGAACAATAACGACGCCATGCTGATGGCGCCCGATCAAGCCTATTTCGTGCGCGAAAACCTGCGCCTGCGCCTGCTCGATGCGCGCACCGCCCTCTTGCAGCACAACAGCGAAGTGTATCTCAACGATTTAAACAGCGCCGAAGCCGCCGTAAAACAGTATTTCGACACTTCTTCGCCCGCCACCCAATCCTGGCTGCGCGAAGCGGGCGATTTGAAAGCGCTCGATTTGCGCGCCGTGGCCGACGATGCACTGAAAAACAGCCTTGCCGCCGTGCGCAGCTATCAGGAAACCGTGCGCCCCAGCCGCCCCGCCGTGCTGCCTGAAGCCTCATCCGCCCCAGCCGCCTCAGCGGCGGCTTCCGCCCCCGCCGGACCGGCGCAGGCATCCGCACCCGGGCCTGTTACGCCCTCCTCCCCTTCCACTCTCACCCCCAAACCCGAAGAAGCATCCAAACCCGTAAAACCGGCCACCGTGCCGGGTGTGCGCAAACCTGCGGCTGATCAGGCTGAAGTGAAAGGAGAACGCGCATGAGGGGGCTGATTTGGATTATCGTATTGTTCGCCGCCGCCGTGGGCCTGGCGGTTGCCGCCGGCTCTTATAACGGCAACGTGTATGTGGTGGTGGATCAAACCCTGCTGCGCATTAACCTGCACGCCTTCATTCTCGGCCTGATTGCGCTGGTGGTGGTGCTGTATCTGCTGGTACGCCTGATTGCCGCCATCCTCAACGTGCCTGGCCGTATGCAGCGCTTCGGCACCGCGCGCAAAGGCCGCCAGGCCGCCCACGCGCTCAACAACGCCGGTTTAGCATATTTCGAAGGCAAGTTCCAAAAAGCCGAACAGGAAGCCGCCAAAGTGCTGGCCAACAAAGAAGCGGGCGACAACCGCACGCTGGCGCTGATGCTGGGCGCGCACGCCGCCGACCAGATGGACGACACCGCCCTGCGCGACCGTTATCTGAAAGATATCGAACCGCTGCCCGCCAAACAGCAGCTTTCGCGCCATCTGCTTTTGGCCGAATCCGCACTCGGCCGCCGCGACTACCCCGCCGCCGAAAACCACCTTGCCGCCGCCGCGCAAACCAACCCCGGCCTCACCCGCCTGGTGCGCCTGCAACTGCGTTACGCCTTCGACAAAGGCAATGCGCCCGATGTGCTCGACAAAGCCGACAAACTGGTTAAAGCCGGCGCAATCAGCGATTACGAAGCCGAACGGTACCAAGGCTGGGCCTACCGCCGCCTGCTGGCGCAGGCCTCCGACGCGGGCGGCCTGAAAGCCTGCCTGAAACGCATTCCCGAAAGCCTCAAAGCAGGCGGTTTGTGCGTGCCGGTTGCCGAAAAATACCAGCGTTTGGGCATGTATGCCCAAGCCGTGAAATGGGTGAGCGTGTATTACCCGAAAACGCAGCAAACCGAGCTTTTGGAACCGCTGGTTGAAAGTGTGCGCTTTTTGGGCGACAAAGAACAGCGCCGCGCCATCGATACCGCCGACGGCTGGCTGCAGGCCCACCCCGACAACGCCCCCCTGCTGATGTATCTCGGCCGGCTTGCCTACGACAAACAGTTATGGGGCAAAGCGCAGGGCTACCTCGAAGCCAGCATCGCCCTCAAACCCGAAGTGCCCGCCCGCCTGGCGCTGGCCAAAGTGTTCGATGCCGCCGAAGAGCCTGAAAAAGCCGAAACGCAGCGCAAGCTGGCGCTGGAAAGCATGATGCACGACGAAGACGAAACCGCGCTTCTGCCCGCACACAAATAAACTCTGCACTGTTCGAACCACCCGTACAGGCCGTCTGAAACTCCTTCAGACGGCCTTATCCCGAACAACCGAAAGATAGATATGCCCACTTTGAAAAACGACACCTTCCTGCGCGCCCTGCTCAAACAACCCGTCGAATACACCCCCGTGTGGATGATGCGCCAGGCGGGCCGCTACCTGCCCGAATACAAAGCCACCCGCGCGCGCGCCGGCAGCTTTCTCGATTTATGCAAAAACACCGAACTGGCCACCGAAGTAACCATACAGCCACTGGAACGTTTCGATTTGGACGCCGCGATTCTGTTTTCCGACATTCTCACCGTGCCCGACGCCATGGGCTTGGGCCTGTATTTTGCCGAAGGAGAAGGCCCGAAATTCGAGCGGCCGCTGCAGCACGAAGCCGACATCGCCAAACTTGCCGTACCCGACATGGCCAAGCTGCAATATGTGTTCAATGCCGTATCTTCCATCCGCCGCGCCTTAAACGGCCGCGTGCCCCTAATCGGCTTTTCCGGCAGCCCGTTCACACTGGCCTGCTATATGGTGGAAGGCGGCGGCAGCAAAGAATTCCGAACCGTCAAAACCATGATGTATTCGCGCCCCGATTTGCTGCACAAAATCTTAGACACCAACGCGCAGGCCGTTACCGCCTATCTCAACGCCCAAATCGACGCCGGCGCGCAAGCCGTGCAGATTTTCGACACATGGGGCGGCGTATTGAGCGACGCAGCCTTTGAAGAGTTCAGCCTGCGCTATATGAAACAGATTTCAGACGGCCTCAAGCGCGAAAGCGAAGGCCGCCGCGTGCCGCTGATTGTGTTCACCAAAGGCGGCGGCCTGTGGCTGGAAAAAATGGCCGCCATCGGCGCCGACGCACTGGGTTTGGATTGGACGTGCAACATCGGCGAAGCCCGCAGGCGCGTGGGCGGCCAAGTTGCCCTGCAAGGCAATTTCGACCCCTTCGCCCTCTTCGGCACGCCCGAGAGCATCCGCGCCGAAGTTTCGCGCATTCTGGCCGCCTACGGCAGCGGCAGCGGCCATGTGTTCAACCTCGGCCACGGCATCAACCAACACGCCGACCCCGAACACGCCAAGATACTGGTGGACGCCGTGCACGAATTGTCGCACCCGTATCACCAACCGTAAGAAAACTTAAACACCTGCAAAACAAAACACCTGCGTCATACTCGGGCTTGACCCGAGTATCTCACTTTCTTAAAAAATTCATGAAAGCCAAAAAGATACTCGGGCCAGGCCCGAGTATGACGTATGTAAATTTTCTTAAGTTGGTTAGCTATCCAACCCCGTCAAAACCCGCCGACCTTTTCCAACAAAGCATTAACATTCCGTTCGGTTTGCGCCGCCACCTCTTCCGGCGCAATACCCCGCAGCTGCGCGGTGATAACGGCGATTTCACGCACGTTGGCCGGTGTGTTCACCGTGTTTTTCAGCATAAACGGGCTGTCCGTTTCCAACACGATGTCTTCCGGCGGCAGTTCGGCCGCCGCCCTGCGGGCTTTGCGCGCGGCCGGGTTGAGCAGCAGCGAGCCTATGCCGATTTTGAACCCGCAGCCCGTGAGTGCCCGCGCCTCTTCCAAACTGCCGGAAAACGCATGGGCGATACCGCCCTGCGTGAAACGGCAGTTTTTCACCGACCGCACCACGGCAGCCGTGGCTTTCAGGTTATGGATAATCACCGGACGGCGCAGCCGCTGCGCCAAAACAAGCTGCCGCTCGAACACCGCAACCTGCCGCAGCCGCTGTTCCTGCGTTTGCGCCCTGCCGTAATCCAAACCGATTTCACCCGCCAACGCCTGCGGGTGTTGCGCCAACCACTGCTCAAGATCTGCAAAATCACTTTCCGCAGCCGCATCGGCAAACCACGGGTGGATGCCGAACGCAATATGCACCGACGGCAGGGCCGATAAAGCCGCCACGTCGGCAAAATCCCCGCGCTGCGTGGCAGGCACGATAAAGCGGCACACACCGGCTGCGCGGGCGGCGGCCAAAACCTGCGGCAGGCTGCCGAGCAAGGCGGAATCGGCAAGGTGGCAGTGGGTGTCGGTTAACTGCATGGCAACAACTTTCAAATAACTGCGGCAATCATATCAGGCCGTCTGAAAGCGGCAAAATCTTTCAGACGGCCTGAGCATTTGTTATTTTTATAACAGACAAAAAGACACCCGGGTCAAGCCCGGGTATGACGCAGGTATCAGTTAATGATGTTCGCGGGCGTGGTTGATGGTGTATTTCGGGATTTCCACCACCAAATCTTCGCCCGCCACTTTAGCCTGGCAGCTCAGGCGCGACTCGGCCTCCAAGCCCCATGCCTGGTCGAGCAGGTCTTCTTCGATTTCTCCCGGTTCTTCCAAGCTGTCGAAACCTTTGCGCACGATAACGTGGCAGGTGGTGCAGGCGCAGGATTTTTCGCAGGCGTGGTCGATTTCGATGTCGTTGCTAAGCAGCAGGTCGCAGATGGTTTGCCCTTCGGGAGCGTTTTCTATGGTTTTGCCTTCGGGGCAGAGTTCGGCATGGGGGAGTACGGTTACTTTCGGCATGGTGTGTCGGTTCTTTCTGATGATATTTTTGATTAAATAAGGTTTTCAGACGGCCTGTAAAGGCTTAATGATATAGTGAATCCGCTTACTTCGGTACAAGGCAGCAAGCCGAAGACAATACAGATAGTACGGCAAGGCGCGGCAACGCCGTAACGGAGTAAGCGGATTCACTATATTTCTTTCGAGGCCGTCTGAAACCGTCAAAGCTCTTCTACGTTTTTACCCGCCAGCGCACGCCGGATATTGCGGTTCATGCGCTTGGCGGCAAAGTCGTCGGTGGCGTGTCCGAGGGCTGATACGGCGGCGCGGATGGCTTCGGCGCTGCCGGTTTGCATTTGGTTTTCCAGCTCGGCAACGGCCGTCTGAACGGCGTGCAGGCCGTTTTCGTCGAGCAGGTCGCCGTCGAGTTCGAGCGCGGCTTTCACCGCTGCGGTTAAGCCTTCGGCTTCCACCACGGCTTCGGCGCGGGCGCGGGCGGCCATGTCGTCGGAAGCGTTGGCCATGCTCTCTTTCAGCATACGGGTGATGGTTTCGTCGTCCAGCCCGTAGGAAGGTTTCACTTCGATTTGCGCCTGCACGCCGGTGGATTGTTCGCGGGCAGACACGGAAAGCAGGCCGTCGGCGTCCACTTGGAAGGTTACACGGATACGCGCGGCGCCCGCCACCATCGGCGGAATGCCGCGCAGGGTAAATTTGGCGAGGCTGCGGCAGTCGGCCACCAGCTCGCGCTCGCCCTGCACCACGTGGATGGTCATGGCGGTTTGGCCGTCTTTAAAGGTGGTGAATTCCTGTGCGCGGGCGGTGGGCAGGGTGCTGTTGCGGGGAATGATTTTTTCAACCAATCCGCCGTAGGTTTCGAGGCCGAGCGACAAGGGGGTAACGTCGAGCAGCAGCCATTCGCCGTCGTTTTTGTTGCCCGCCAGCACGTTGGCCTGCATGGCGGCGCCCAGCGCCACCACTTCGTCGGGGTTGAGGTTGTTGAGCGGGGTTTGGCCGAAATAGGTGGCGACGGCCTGCTGCACATGGGGCATGCGGGTGGCGCCGCCCACCATAATCACGCCCTTGATGCCGGCTTTGCTTACCCCCGCATCTTTCAGCGCCTGTTTCACCGGCTCGATGGTTTTGGCCACCAAGTGTTGGGTAAGGTTTTGGAATTCTTGGCGGGTAATGGTGCTGTCGACCTTGCGGCCGTCTGAAAGTGCTGCCTGAATGGTGGTGCTGTTGTCGGTGGTTAGGGCTTCTTTGGCGGCGCGGGCGAGGCTTAACAGCAGTTGGCTGTCTTGCTCGTTGAGCTGCGAGAGCTTGTTTTGTTCGAGCAGGTGGCAGAACAGGCGGTGGTCGAAATCATCGCCGCCCAGCGCACTGTTGCCGCCGGTGGCTTTCACTTCGAACAACCCTTTCGACAATTGCAGCACGGATACGTCGAACGTGCCGCCGCCGAGGTCGTACACCACAAACGTGCCTTCGGAGGCGTTGTCCAAACCGTAGGCGATGGCGGCGGCGGTCGGCTCGTTGAGCAGGCGCAAAACGTTCAAACCGGCCAGGCGCGCGGCATCTTTGGTGGCTTGGCGCTGGGCGTCGTCGAAATAGGCGGGCACGGTAATCACCGCGCCGGTAAGCTCGCCGCCGAGGGCATTTTCGGCGCGTGTTTTGAGGGCGCGCAGAATTTCGGCGGAAACGTCTATCGGCGTTTTCGCGCCCTGGCGGGTTTGCATTTCGATAATGCGTTCGTTGCTGCCGAAGCGGTAAGGCAGATAATGGCTGTCTTGCTTCAGATCGGCCAGCGTGCGGCCGATTAGGCGTTTGGCCGACGAAATGGTGTTGAGCGGGTCGATTTTTTGGGCTTTGAGCGCGTCGTAGCCGGTTTCGGTGCGCGCTTCTTCGCAATAGCGCACCACCGAAGGCAGGGTTACGCGGCCTTGTTCGTCGGCAATGCACGCGGCGCTGCCGCTTTTTACCGTGGCGACCAGGCTGTTGGTGGTGCCCAAATCGATGCCAACGGCCAAACGGTGCTGGTGCGGTGCGGCCGACATTCCGGGTTCGGCGATTTGCAGAAGTGCCATGTTTTGTGTGCCTTTTGAGTAATCTATTTTTAATCGGCGCGTATTTTAGCAGATTTGGCGCGGGTAGTTGAGTGATTTTGTCGGGAATACGGGTGCTTAAATTGTTCTCCCCCCTGTTTCCCGCTACAATCCCGCCTTATTCGAATAACCAATCAGGAACCGCCGTGCAGCCGCTTGAATATTGCCGCCAAAAAGCCGCCGAGAGTAAATCCAGCTTTTTGGCGGGTTTCCGTTTTCTGCCGCAGCCCAAGCAAAACGCGATGACGGTTTTATACGCCTACTGCCGCGAGCTTGACGATGTGGCGGACGGCTGCTCCGAGCCGCACGTTGCCCAAACCACGCTCAACTGGTGGCGGGCCGATTTAAAAAAAGTTTTTTCAGACGGCCAAACGCCCGAACACCCCGTCTGCCGGGCCCTGAAAACCGTGGCGTATGATTTTTCGCTGCCGCACGGCGAGCTGGAAGAAATCATCAACGGCATGCAGATGGATTTGGAGCAGGCGCGCTACGGGCGCTTTGAGGATTTGCAGCTTTACTGCTACCGCGTGGCGGGCGTGGTGGGGCGGCTGATTACACGCATACTCGGCTTTTCCCGCCCAGAAACGCTGGATTATGCCGACAAAATGGGCCTCGCCCTGCAACTGACCAACATCATCCGCGATGTGGGCGAAGACGCACGCAACGGCCGCATCTACCTGCCCGCAGAAGAATTGCAGCGCTTCAACGTGCCCGCCCAAACCGTTCTGCAAGGCACACCCACGCCCGAATTTGCCGAGCTGATGGCGTTTCAAATCGCGCGCGCCCGCCAAACCTACCGCGAAGCCGTGGCGCTGCTGCCTCGCGAAGAGCGCAAAAACCAGAAGGTCGGCCTGGTGATGGGCAGCATTTACTTTGCTTTACTGAACGAAATCGAGCGCGACGGTGCCCAACACGTATTGCAATACAAAATCACTATCCCTTCGCCGCGCAAAAAACGCATTGCCCTGAAAACCTGGCTGTTCGGATTTAACCCATGAAGCCCGCTGCACACTGCCCGAAAATCGCCGTAATCGGCGCAGGCTGGGCCGGCCTTTCCGCCGCCGCCCGGCTGGCCGGCCGTGCCGACGTGAGCCTGTTTGAAGCAGGCAAACAGGCAGGCGGGCGGGCGCGTATGCTCGCGGGCAGCCAAGCCGGGTTCAGCTTCCTCGACAACGGCCAGCACATCATGATCGGCGCTTATCACGGCGTGTTCGCGCTGATGAAATTGATCGGCATGCGCGAACAAGATGCCTTTTTACGGCTGCCGCTGCAATGGCATCTGGCCGACGGCTTGCAGTTTCAGGCGGCCTCCCTGCCTGCCCCGCTGCATATCGCCTTCGGCCTGCTCAAAGCCCGCAACCTGCGTTTCGGCGAAAAAATCAGGCTGATCAACGACATGCATGCTTTGCAGCAATACCACGCCTCGCCACTGCCCGACATCAGCACGGCCGAGTGGCTGCGCGAACGCAACGTTTCGCGCAAACTTACCGGCAACTTCTGGCAGCCTCTGGTGTGGGGCGCGCTCAACACCCCGCTCGAACACGCCGGCCTGCGTACACTGTGCAATGTGCTGCAAGACGGCGTATGGGCAGGCAAAGCGGGCAGCGACTACCTGCTGCCGAAGCAGGATTTGGGCGGCATCATCGCCGAACCCGCCTTGAAATTCCTAAATGCGCACGGTGCAAACGTACATTTGGAAACGCGTGCGGCGCGGCTGGCCAACCTGCCGGACGGCCGGGTAGCGGTAAACGGCCAAGCCTTCGATGCCGCCGTGCTCGCCGTCGCCCCATATCATGCCGCCGCGCTGATGCCGTCTGAAACACCCGATGTCGTGCTGTCGGCTTTCGATGCCATCCGCTACCACGCCATCACCACCGTTTATCTGCGCTACGCCGAAACCGTGCACCTGCCCGCCCCGCTTACCGGCCTGGCCGAAGGTACGGCGCAATGGTTTATCCACCGCGGCGCGCTCGGCCTGCCAGCCAACGAAACTGCGGCCGTTATCAGCGTGTCCGACCTTATCGGCCGTCTGAAGCCCGAAGAATGGGCAGCGCGCGTGCACGCCGATTTGAAAACGCTCTGCCCCTATCTCGGCGAACCGCTGGCAGCCCGCGTGATTACCGAACAGCGCGCCACCGCCGCCGCAACCGTTGCCCGCACCCTGCCCGATTTATCGTGGCTGCACCGCCGCCGCGTCTATCCCGCCGGCGACTACCTGCACCCGCGCTACCCTTCCACCCTCGAAGCCGCCGTGCAGTCTGGCTTGAGCGCGGCAGATGTGTGCTACACCGATTGCTGCGGCGGCAAACACGCTTTTTAACTTAACGCTGTTTTTCAGACGGCCTTAACGGATTTGATAATTGTGCGGGCGTGTTACAGCGGCTACACTTAGAATGAAACAAAAATTGGCTGTACAAACCTTCGGTTTGACGCCCTAACCCTAACCCCTTTGAAACGCCCAACTGGCCAAACCAACGCAGGCCGTCTGAAAAATACCGCAACACCCGAACAAAAAAGGATTCCGCATGAACCCCTTGCAAAACAAAATCATTCTGGTAACCGGCGCATCGCAAGGCATAGGCGAGCAAGTGGCCAAAGCCTATGCCGCCGCCGGCGCCACCGTCGTGCTGGTGGCGCGCCACCAGAAAAAACTCGAAAAAGTATACGACGACATCGTTGCTGCCGGCGGCCCCGAGCCGTTTGCCATCTGCTTCGACCTGCTCACCGCCGAAGAAGCCGAGTTCGACCGTTTCGCCGCCACCATTGCTGATGCCACCGGCAGCCGTCTCGACGGCATCGTTCATTGCGCCAGCTATTTCTACGCCCTCTCGCCGCTCGACTTCCAAACCGTGGCCGAATGGGTAAACCAATACCGCATCAACACCGTCGCCCCGATGGGGCTGACCCGCGCCTTTTTCCCGCTGTTGAAAGAATCGCCCGACGCTTCGGTGATTTTCGTGGGCGAGAGCCACGGCGAAGACCCGAAAGCCTATTGGGGCGGTTTCGGCGCGTCGAAAGCCGCGCTGAACTATTTGTGCAAAGTGGCCGCCGACGAATGGTCGCGCTTTCCCAACCTGCGCGCCAACGTGCTGGTGCCCGGCGCCGTCAACTCGCCCCAGCGCATGAAAACCCACCCCGGCGAAGCCCGCAGCGAGCGCAAAAACTACGAAGACATCATGCCGCAGTTCGTGTGGTGGAGCAGCCGAGAGAGCAAAAGCCGCAGCGGCGAAATCGTGTATCTGTAGCCGTGCCCGGCTTGCTGCCGCACAGGCCGTCTGAACGCCGCCCGCTTTTCAGACGGCCGCTGCGATTTCTTTTATAATCCCGCTTTCCGCCAACCACCTCTCCAAACCATGATGCCGCGCGTACTCGTTCTCCAGCACCCTGCCCTTTCCCAATGCGATTTAAGCGTTTTAAACACTCTGGGGCTGCCGCCTGCCGCCGTAAACGGCAGCGTTTTGCGTATTCCCGTTTCCGAAACTTTCCGGCTGCCCGAATCCGCCGCCGCAGAGCTGAACCGCCAACGCATCGACCATGCCGTTCTGCCCGACTTGGCCTTTGCCGGTTTGGGGCTGATTGTGAGCGATATGGATTCCACCCTGATTACCATCGAATGCGTGGACGAAATCGCCGCCGGAATTGGCCTCAAAGCACAGGTGGCAGAAATCACCGAGCAGGCTATGCGCGGCGAATTGGATTTCGAGCAGTCGCTGCGCCGCCGCGTCGCTTTGCTGGAGGGTTTGAACGAACAGGTTTTGCAGCAGGTTTATGAGCAAATACTGCAACTTTCGCCCGGAGCCGAATACCTGCTGGCCGAATGCAAAAAACACGGCGTGGCGTTTTTGCTGGTGTCGGGCGGCTTCACATTTTTCACCGAACGCCTGCAACAGCGGCTGGGCTTTGAATACCAACACGCCAACGTATTGGAAATTTCAGACGGCCTCTTAACCGGCAAACTTACCGGCAGAATCATTGATGCCCAAGCCAAAGCCGAACTGTTGGCCGAATACCGCGAAAAACTGGGGCTGGCCGCGCACCAGGTGGTTGCGGTGGGCGACGGTGCCAACGATATTCCCATGCTGCTCGAGGCCGGCACGGGCATTGCCTACCACGCCAAACCGAAAGCACAGCAACACGCCGACGCCTGCATCAATTTCGGCGGCCTCGAAGCCGTTCGCGGCTGGTTCCGCTGACGGGAGGACGGCGGGTTAAAGCCCGTACTTTCACCCCGAATCGTCATACCCGGGCTTGACGACGGTTGGTATTTCAGACGGCCTTTAAGATAGTTTTGCAAAGGTCTCGGGCCGTCTGAAAGAAAAACCGCACTTTCATCCGATTCGGAAAAAGTGCGGTTTTTCTATTATTCGGCTTTTTAAAACGCGGCCGGCCCGTTAGCCCTCCACCACGCTTGCTTGGGCAGCACTGCTTTTCAGGCCGGCAATGGCGGCTTCGCGGCCGGCTTCGTCGGCATACATCATGCTGGTGCCGATAATCTGGCCGTTGGCGGCTTTCAGGTTGAAATAAAGTTTGCCCGAAGCGCCGGTTTTCAGCTCGTAGCGGGCATCGTTGCCTGCGTTGTTGCGCACGGATTCGATACCGTTCTGTGCCGAAGCCTTGCTGCCGTATTGCTCGCTGCGCAAAATGGTTTTATCGCTGCCGTCCACAAAATTAAAATGGAATTCGCCGGAACCGCTTTTTTTCAACTCAAAAATTGCCATTGCAGTCTCCTTCTTTATTCGGATCAAAGAGTTTTGGGGTTAGGGTAAATGCTTTTAGGCGCTTACTATAATTAGCGCCCTGCCCGCTTGTCAATACGCTTGCCGCACCCCATGCTGCGTAGGTTCGGGCCGCTTCTTTCAGACGGCCTTTCCCTGTTTTCCGAGAGGCCGTCTGAAAACTTATTCGAGCGCTTCGTTCAGTTTTTTTTCGATTAAATCGGCATCAAACGATTTGGCAATCAGCTCGAAACGGCTGTCGCGCCGCCACGAAACCTGGCTGGCACCCCATTTGCCGTCCACCCAGTTGAGCCACACCCAGGTGCCCATCACCTGAAACACGCCTTTGGCGCGCACCAAGCCTTCGGTGAATTTGGGCAAGTCGTTGAAGAAATTGGTGAGCCTCTCGCCGTCGAAATCTTTTCCGGCGGGAAGGGTAAAGCCTTGCGACTGAAAACCCATGGTATTGTCGGGCAGTGCTTTGATGCGGTAGCGCGGTTTTTCGATAACGGGAATATCGAGCCAGGCAATGTCCATGCGGGCATTTTCCACTTCCACCACTTTGGCTTTGGGCGGGAACAGCTTGGCGGCATTTTCGCGGAACTGCTCCAGTTCTTCGGGGGTGCACAAATCGGTTTTGCTCGCCACCAAAACGTCGCACACACCGATTTGGTCTTTATAAAGCGCCTGTTGCGCATAATCGGGATTGATGAACTGGCGCGGATCGACCACAGTAAACACGGTGGCGATTTCGAGCTGATCTTGCAGGGGTTTGACTTTCAAATCGTCAATCACGCTGGCGGCGTGTGCCAGGCCGCTGGCTTCTATCATCAGGCGGGCGGGTTGGGCGTCGCGCAGCATTTTCTGCACGGTGGTGCCCAATTGTGCGCCGGCGGTGCAGCATAAGCAGCCGCCGGCGATTTCGGCTACGGGAATGCCGTTATCGCTCAATACGGCGCCGTCGATGCCGATTTCGCCGAACTCGTTCACGATAATCACCCATTTTTCGTTAGGGTCTTTTTGCTCCATCAGACTTTTGAGGGCGGTGGTTTTACCGGTGCCCAGAAAGCCCGAAATCAGGTGCACTTTGGTTTTGTTTACTGGCATTTTTTACAGGTTCCTGTTAAAACAACGTGTTCTTCTTTCAATGCAAAGCCGCTGGCGGCCACACCTGCCCGCAGGGCCGCCCATTCTTGGCTGAGGGTTTGTTCGTCGACTGCGCCGCACTCGGTACACACTAAAATAAAGGCACTGTGGTGTGCGGCTTCACTGTGCCCGTGGCAGTGGTCGCTGCAATCGTGCTGCGCGTGGCTGCACAATACATAACCGTTTACCGCCGCCACTTTGTGCAAAACGCCCTGCTCCGCCCAAAAATCCAAGGCGCGGTAGGCGGTGGGCGGGGCAACTACGCTTTCGCTCTGCTGCTGCATTTGCGAAAGCACGTTATAGGCTTTAATCACGCCGGTTTGCTGCAAAATAATATCCAGCACCTGTTCGCGCAACGCGGTTACCTGCACGCCGTCGCGCCGGGCTTGGGCAAGGATTTTCTGTTTCGTGGTCATAAGCGGCTTTCATACGGCCAGAGGCCTTTGCAATACTGCCGATAAAATCAAAAACGTGCAAACCGAAGCACATCTGTGTTTGCAAAAAACGGCCTTAATCTTAAGGAAGCGGGTTATTATAACTACCTTGCCCGGAAGCGAAAGGCCGTCTGAACGTCAACTGCCTCTAAATAGCGGGTAAAACGGGTTTTGTAGCGGATAAAAAAATTACTTTGATACAGGAACGGCAATACAATACGGGGCAGGTTCTGCTCCTTCGCCAACTTACAAAACCGTTCCCTTCAAGCTGATTCAGGCTAAAACCCAACAACGGCGCAGCAGAACAAGTTTGTCCGCCCGTATCGTTGTTTTGAATTCTGCTATACTCCTCCCGCCCTACGCATCAGAAACAGCCGTTTGCCTAGGGGCTGTCGACATTTAACCGACGAAGCGGTTTTTTGAGGCAAAAACCGCGTATGCAAGGCAAGAACGCAGCAGGATCGAACACCTTGCGGGCATTTTAGCTTCGCAAATCCGCTACGCAGCCTAAAGCCGCAGACGGGGATTTCAGCCAAAAAAACCGCCGTTGCGTTATGCCGGCAGATCCTGCGTCGTATCTCCCCCGCACCATAACAACAAAACCGGAAATACCATGGATTTCTATCTTATTCCACTTCTAGGCATCGGTTTTCTGGCCGGCCTGATGGATGCTGCCGTTGGCGGCGGCGGCCTGTTGCAGATTCCCGCCCTGTTCAACCTCCTGCCCAACAGCGTACCGGTTACTTCGGTGATGGGCATCAACAAATTCGCCTCGTTCAGCGGCACAGTTACTGCCTCGGCCCAGTTTGTCCGCAAAATCCGCGTACCGTGGAAAATGCTGCTGCCCGCCGCCATTCTGGCTTTCCTGGCTTCCTACAGCGGTGCCAAACTGGTGGCCTATCTGCCCGTACACCACATCAAACCGGCCATGCTCGCAATTATGGCGGTAATGTTTGTTTACACGTTCTTCAAAAAAGATTTGGGACAGACCGCCCGCACCACGCAGCTCAGCCGGAAAGAAACCGCTTGTGGGCTGTTTTTCGGTGCGCTTATCGGTTTTTACGACGGCCTGTTCGGCCCCGGCACCGGCAGCCTGCTGGCATTCGTATTTGTACGCTTTTTCGCCTACGACTTCCTTACCGCCACCGCCTCGGCCAAAGTAATCAACCTCACCACCAATCTGGCCGCACTCACGTTTTTCGTACCCAACGGCCATATTGTCTGGGCTTGGGCACTGCCACTGGCCGCAGCCAACCTGTGCGGCGGGCTGGCCGGTACATATCTGGCCATACGCGGCGGCAGCCGCTTTCTGCGCTACGGCTTTATGGCTCTGCTGTGCGTGTTGATCGGAAAATTCGGTTGGGATTTACTGTATGCGGCATAACCGCTTTAGCAACGCAAAAAAACCGGAGCCTCGGGAAATTTTATAGTGGCTAATTATAGTTGCTAAATTCAAAAGAGGATAAGGCGGCAAAGCCGCAGACGGGGGTTTTGCAAAGGTCTCCGCCGTTACGTTGAATGTCGACAGCCTCTAATCCACTCACCCATAAAAACTGCACCTTTCTAAGTTGGGACGAGACAACTTAATGAAAGGTGCGGTTCAAGTTTTGTCAGACAGACAGCCTCAATATGAAGCCGGGCAGTTTATTCGGTGGCAGCCACCACGGCAACATTAATGGTTGCAACGGCATCGGTATGCAGGGCCACTTCCACTTCATATTCGCCCACCGCTTTCAGCGGACCGTTAGGCAGGCGTACGTTAGACTTAGAGGTTTCGATCCCTGAGGCAGCAATTGCGGCAGCAATATCGGCATTGGTAACAGAACCGAACAGGCGGCCGTCGACACCGGCCTTTTGGGCAACGGTAACGGTTTGGCCGTCAAGTTTTTCCTTACGGGCTCTGGCATCGGCCAAAATTTCGGCTTGTTTGGCTTCCAACTCGGCGCGACGCGCTTCGAATTCCTTCATATTGGCTTCGGTAGCGCGTTTGGCTTTGCCAGAAGGAATCAGGAAGTTGCGGGCATAACCGTTTTTCACGGTTACAACGTCGCCCAAATTGCCCAAGCCACCGATTTTTTCTAACAGAATAATTTGCATGGTGTGAATCTCCGTAAATTATTTATGTTGGTCGGTGTAAGGCAGCAAAGCCAGGAAACGGGCACGTTTCACAGCGGTAGCCAATTGGCGCTGGTAGTGCGCTTTGGTGCCGGTGATGCGGGCCGGAATGATTTTGCCGTTTTCAGAAATGAAGTCTTTCAGCAAATCTACTTGTTTGTAATCGACTTCTTGGATTTTTTCAGCCGTGAAACGGCAGAATTTTCTACGTTTGAATGATTGACGGGCCATGTCGTTTAACCTTTATATTCTTTAATGTTTTGTATCCGCAGCACCGGTTTGCTGTAACGCCGGCTTTTTTGTGCCAGAAAACCGCTTGCTTCTACTACGGTTTGTTCGCGGTGCTGCCAACTGAGCGCATCCTTACCGATAATTTTGGCGGGCATTTCGAGCTTCACCAAACATTGCTGCCCGTTTTCCCGCTGCCAAGATTCATGCACCAGCACAATGTCTAAAACGGGGATACCGGCGGGCGTATATCGCAGTTCGCCGCATCGGGCAATCTGTGCGGTAAGGGTAAAAAGATTATCCAATCCTTAAATTACGCTTCGGCAGTTTCTTCTTTAGCCGCGTTACCGCCTTCGAGCAGGTTTTTAGACTTTTCGTCTTTCAGCATCGGAGAGGCTTCGGTTACGGCGTGTTTGGTTTTGATGGTCAGGTGGCGCAGAACGGCATCGTTGAAGCGGAAAGCGGTCTCCAGCTCATCAACCGTTTCAGGCGAAGTTTCGATGTTCATCAAAACATAGTGCGCTTTGTGGATTTTGTTGATCGGGTAAGCCAGTTGGCGGCGGCCCCAGTCTTCAAGGCGGTGGATTTTGCCGCCGGCTTCGGTAATCATGGTTTTATAACGTTCAACCATGGCGGGCACTTGCTCGCTTTGGTCAGGGTGAACGATAAACACAACCTCATAATGACGCATGTTATCTCCTTACGGTTTAAAACAGCCTTCGGCCATGCGAAAAGCAGAAGGCAAGGTTGGAAAACGCGAAATTATAACGGGCTTGCAAAGACAAAGCAAGCCACGGTAAAAAGATTACAATAGCGCCTACCATATTTTTTCAGACGGCTTTATTCTCCGGCCGCCGCCTACTATAAAACTCATGGAAACCCGAAAAATCATCCACATCGATATGGACGCGTTCTATGCTTCGGTAGAACTGCGCGAACAGCCGCACCTGCGCGGCAAGCCCGTGGTGGTGGCGTGGGAGGGGCCGCGCTCGGTAATTTGCGCGGCTTCGTATGAGGCGCGGCAGTTCGGCCTGCGTTCGGCGATGGCGGTGGCGACGGCCAAGCGGCTTTGCCCGCAGGCGGTGTATATTCCGCCGCATTTCGATTTATACCGCCGCATTTCGCAGCAGATTCATGCGGTTTTTGCCCGCCATACCGATTTAATCGAGCCGTTGTCGCTCGACGAAGCCTATCTCGATGTTACCCGGAATTTCCAAAATATCCCTTATGCCGGCGAGGTGGCACGCATGATCCGTGCCGAAATCAGGCAGGAAACTGGGCTGACCGCCTCTGCGGGAGTGGCGCCTAACAAATTTCTGGCCAAAATCGCTTCCGACTGGCGCAAACCCGACGGCCAGTTCGTGCTGCCGCCGCAGAAGGTGGCGGCTTTTTTGGAAACGCTGCCGTTGGAAAAAATTCCGGGCGTGGGCAAGGTAACGCTGCATAAAATGCATGCGCTGGGCATGCGCACCGCCGGTGATTTGCGCCGCTTCGAGCGCGGCGAACTGCTGCACCATTTCGGCCGCTACGGCTACCGCTTATATGATTTGGCGCGCGGAAACGACAACCGCGAAGTCAAGCCCGGCCGCGAGCGTTTGCAGATTTCTACCGAAATCACGCTGCCCGAAGATTTGCCGCTGATTGAAGCGGCCGGGCATTTGCCGCACCTGGCCGAAGATTTATGGCGGCAGATTGTTCGCAAAAAAGTGGCGGCCCGCAGCGTAACGCTCAAGCTGAAAACGGCGGATTTCCGCATCATTACCCGTTCGCTGACTTATTCCTCCGCCCTGCCCGACCCTGCCGCGCTTTTGCAGGCGGCACACACCTTGCTGGCGCGGGTGCCGCCGCAAGCCGATGATGCGTTCCGCATGATCGGTATCGGTGTCGGCCATTTGACGCCCGAGGGGCAGCAACGGCAGCTTTGGAACGATTAACCCTTTTCAGACGGCCTTTGGCAAACCTGCCGCAACGCAGATTGCCGTTTGAAACTACACGCACTTTCAGCGCAGCGGCAAAACCCGATATAATCCGAAGTTCTTACTCAGTCCGCACTGTGCCATGATCAGCCAATTCAAACATATAGGCGTCGTTACCCGCCCCCAAACGCCGCATATTCAGGAAACCCTGCACACGCTGGTGGATTTTCTGCACGAAAAAAAACTGGATATCTACCTCGACGAAGCCAGCCTGCGCGACGGTTCTGCCTGCGCCGAAGATGCGGAACGCTGCCATATTCTCGATAAGGGCAGCCTCGGTAAAAAATGCGACTTGGTGATTGTGTTGGGCGGCGACGGCACATTTCTGTCGGTGGCGCGCATCATCGCTCCTTTCCGCGTGCCGGTTATCGGTGTCAACCAAGGGCATTTGGGGTTTCTCACCCAAGTGCCGCGCGAAAACATGACCCCGGTACTCAACGGCATGCTCTCGGGAAAATACCTGCCCGAAGAACGCATTCTGCTCGAAACCACCCTGATACGCGGCGGAGAGGCCGTTACCGCTTCACTGGCCTTGAACGACGTGGTACTGTCGCGCGGCGGCGCTGGTCAGATGATTGAATTCGAAGTGTTTATCAACAAAGAATTCGTTTACACCCAGCGTTCGGACGGCCTGATTGTTTCCACCCCCACCGGCTCCACCGCCTATGCGCTCGCCGCCGGCGGCCCGATTATGCAGGCCAGCCTGCGCGCGTTCACGTTGGTGCCCATCTGCCCGCAATCCATGACCAACCGCCCGATTGCCGTCGCCGACACTTGCGAAATCGAAATATTGGTTACCAAAGGCGGCGATGCCCGCGCCCATTTCGACGGCCAGTCGTTTATCGACATCCAGACTTTCGACCGCATCAAAATCCACCGCTACCGCCATCCGCTGCGCGTACTGCACCCCACCGATTACCAATACTACAAAACCTTGCGCCAGAAGCTGCATTGGGGCGAACAATTGGTTCAAACACTCCGTTAAACGGAGAAGGCCGTCTGAAAAAAGTTAAACCGCCCCCAATTCTCGGACAATTTAAAACCTTTTTTCAAACAGCCTGTCCGGGCCGGATCCCGTATGCAGCAGAATCCGGCTTTTTATTGTGCCGCCTGCCGTGCGCGGCTTCAGCCGCCTTGAAGCCTCACGGCATTCAAAACTTCATCGCCCGTCAACAATTGCGCAAGCGCTTTGCCTGCCGCCAAAACCGTTTCGTCGCACCCGTAGGGCGCCGATACCATCATGGCCGCAGGCAGGCCGTCGGCGTTCAGCCCGGCGGGTATGGTGAGCGAGGGCATGTCGAGAAAGCTGCCCGCCATGGTGTTGCGCAGGATTTTGGCGTTGCAGGCAAAAAAGTAGTTTTGATCTTGTTCCAAACGTGCCAGCGGCGGCGCGCCGACGGCGGTAGTGGGCATCAGCAGCAGTGCGCCTTGCAGCTCTTCGGCCAGCATGTGCTGCAAATGTGTGCGCCGGGCCAGCAGCTGTGCCAGGTTTTGCGGCGGCCAAGCGGCGTTGGCCTGCAGGCGTTTTGCCACCCGCTCATCCATTAGTGCGGCCTGCGCCAGCGCGCCTTGGTGGAGCTGCCACGCCTCGATGCCGACCAGCGTGCCGTATCCGCCGAACAGCGCTTCCAGCCGTTCAAGCGCACGCAGCGGCTTGCGGGTGATTTCCGCCCCGGCGGCTTTCAGACGGCCTATGTTGTTTTCGAATGCCTGCAATATCTGCGGTTCGGCATCTTCGCCGTACAAACCCTGCGGCACCACTATTCTGAGGCCGTCTGAAACTGTGCCGGCACGAATGCCGAAAGCCGCCATTACGGTGCAGACGTCTGCCACCGTATGCGCCAGCGGGCCGATGCTGTCGAGCGTGGGCGAGAGCGTCCACACGCCGATGCGCGACAGCCGCGCCGATGTCGGCTTGAAACCCACCAGCCCGTTGAGCGCGGCCGGAATGCGTATCGAACCGGAAGTGTCGGTTCCCATTGCATAAGCAGCCAAGCCGCATGCCACGGACACCGCCGCGCCGCATGAAGAACCGCCCGGCGCCGACGGCTCGGGGTACGGCCACACATTCGGCGGCGTGCCGTAGTGCGGGTTGAGGCCCAGCCCGGAAAAAGCGAATTCGGTCAGATTGGTACGCCCGAGCGATACTGCCCCCATGCTTTCCAGCAAATCGACAGCGGCGGCATTATGCGTTTTCGGTGCATCGTGAGCGGTGGTGGGGCTGCCTGCGCGGGTAGTTTCGCCTGTCTGATCGAACAAATCTTTCCACGACACGGGGATACCGTCGAGCGCCCCCAGCCGCCTGCCCGTTTTCAGGCGGGTTTCGGCAGCCAGCGCGGCAGCCAGCGCACGTTCGGGCGTAAGTGCGGTAAATACAGACTGCGTCTGCGCCGCCCGCTGCAGCAGGCTTTCGGCCAACGCAGAAGGTGTGGCGGTGCCGCATTCAAACGCGGCGTTCAGTGCAGCAACAGTGGGCAGGGTTTGGGGGGCGGGATATTTCATGCGTATTCACGGGCAATGCGTTACAAAGGGGTTCGGATATGCAATATACCCCTCTGCCGCCGACATGCAAACCGCCGTGCCGTTTTCCGGCACATCGGGCACGCGCTGCAGGTGCACCCTGTTTCATCAGACAACCCGCCGCCCACGCCGTCTGAAAACATTATCCGCACGATGCCTTGCAGATGCTGAGGCCTGTTATAACGAAATCATCTTTTATTAAAACCAAGCATTCTTTCCTTTTTTCAGACGGCCTCGGTAAAGTGGCGGTATTTTCCCTGCCGTATTTCTGCCATGCTATTACTTAAAACCCCCAGCGTGTTACCCGGTTTCAAAATCAGCTTAGGGTTGACCGTGTTGTGTCTGTCGCTTCTGGTTGTGCTGCCGTTTGCCATGATGGCTGTGAAAGCAAGTGAAATCGGTTGGACGGCGTTTTGGCAGACCATTTCCGAGCCTAACGTTTTGGCCGCGGTGTGGCTGAGTTTGCGGATGTCGTTTTACGCCATGCTCACCAATATCGTGTTCGGCACGCTGGTGGCGTGGGTGTTGGTGCGTTATGAGTTTCCCGGCAAAAGCCTGGTAAACGCATTGGTTGATCTGCCGTTTGCGCTGCCCACCGCCGTAACCGGCATCGCGCTGGCCACGCTGTATGCTCCGCAGGGTTGGATCGGCAGCCTGTTTGCACCCTTGGGCATCAAAATCGCTTTCACCCCTATCGGCATCTGGATTGCGCTGGTGGTGGTGAGCCTGCCGTTTATCGTGCGCGCGGTGCAGCCGGTTTTGGAAGAGTTGTCGGCCGAATGCGAAGAAGCCGCCGCCACGCTGGGCGCGGGCCGTTTCACCACGTTCCGCCGCATCCTGCTGCCCGAAATCGCGCCCGCCCTGTTCACCGGCGCCGGCATGATGTTCGCCCGCGCCACCGGCGAATACGGCTCGGTAATTTTTATTGCGGGCAATATCCCGATGGTTTCCGAAATTCTGCCGCTGATTATCACGGGCAAACTGGAGCAGTTCGACGTGCAGGGCGCATCGGCGGTGGCGCTGTTTATGCTGATGATTTCGTTTACGGTTCTGTTTCTGTTGAACGCAGGCCAATGGGCTTTGAGCAAACGGGCGGGGGCGAAGGCTTAACCGGCACCGAGGCCGTCTGAAAAACCGCATTTTTTTCAGACGGCCTTTTACCCAAGCGGCCTTACCGGCACACAAACCATAAAACACCTGAATCATGAAAACCTACACTTCCAACCCCAACCTTACCGAACCGCGCTGGCTGCGTTTCACGCTCACCGCCGCCGCACTGGCGTTTCTGCTGCTGATGCTGGTGGTGCCGTTAACGGCGGTGTTTTACGAAGCCCTGAAAGGCGGCTGGGATTTATACGTTCAGTCGGTAACCGACCCCGAAGCCTGGTCTGCCATCAAGCTCACGCTGATTACCGCCGCCATCGTCGTGCCCGTTAACGCCGTGCTCGGCACCGCAATGGCCTGGCTGCTCACCCGTTTCGATTTTCGCGGCAAACAGTTTCTCACCACCCTGCTCGATTTGCCCTTTTCCGTGTCGCCCGTGGTGGCCGGCCTGATGTTCGTGTTGCTGTTCGGCGCGCACACCGCGCTGGGCGGCCGGCTCGAAGCACAGGGCATACAGATTATCTTTGCCATTCCCGGCATCATTCTGGCCACGCTGTTCGTTACCTTTCCCTTCGTTGCCCGCGAGCTGATTCCGCTGATGCAGGCGCAGGGCGACAGCGAAGAGCAGGCCGCGCTGATTTTGGGCGCAAGCGGCCGGCAGATGTTTTGGCGCGTTACCCTGCCCAACATCAAATGGGCGCTGCTCTACGGCATCATTCTCACCAACGCGCGCGCCATGGGCGAATTCGGCGCCGTGAGCGTGGTGTCCGGCCACATCCGCGGCGAAACCAACACCATTCCGCTGTTGGTGGAAATTTTTTATAACGAATACAACTTCACCGGTGCCTTCGCCCTTTCCGGCGTGCTCGCCCTGCTCGCCCTGGCCACGCTGGCGCTGCAAAACATCATCACCCGCATTCAAGAACGCAAACTTGCCACCGCCGGAAGGAGTCGCACATGAGCATTACCATTCAAAAATTAAACAAACATTTCGGCAGTTTCCACGCCCTCAAAAACATCAACCTTGAAGTGCCCACCGGCAAGCTGGTTTCCCTGCTCGGCCCTTCCGGCTGCGGCAAAACCACCCTCCTGCGCATCATCGCCGGTTTAGAAAACGCCGATAACGGGCAAATCCTGTTCGACGGCCAAGACGTTACCCGCAAACACGTGCGCGAACGCAAAGTGGGGTTTATGTTCCAGCACTACGCCCTCTTCCGCCATATGAACGTGTTCGACAACGTTGCCTTCGGCCTCACCGTATTGCCGCGCGGCGAACGCCCCCCGAAAGAGCAAATCCGCGCCAAAGTCGGAGAGCTGCTGCAACTCGTGCAGCTTGCCCATCTGGCCAAAGCCTACCCGCACCAGCTTTCGGGCGGCCAGCGCCAGCGCATCGCACTTGCCCGCGCGCTCGCCGTTTCCCCCAAACTGTTGCTGCTCGACGAACCTTTCGGCGCGCTCGATGCCAAAGTGCGCAAAGAACTGCGCACCTGGCTGCGCGACATCCACCACGAATTGGGCATCACCAGCATACTCGTTACCCACGATCAGGAAGAAGCGCTGGAAGTGTCCGATCAGATCGTGGTGATGAACCACGGCAGAATCGAGCAGACCGGCACCGCCGAAAGCCTTTACCGCAAGCCCGAAAACGCCTTCGTAACCGAATTTCTGGGCGAAACCGACGCCTTTGAAGGCCGCATCGAAAAAGGCGCGTGGCTCTACAACGGCTACCGCCGGCCGCTTGATGCCGCGCACAAATGGCAGGAGCAGACCGCCATAGGCTACGTACGCCCCCACGAATGGGCGGTGGCCGCCGCCGGCACCGTGCCCATGCTCAACGCCCGCATCGAAAAAATCCACCCCGCCGGCGCACTTACCCACCTTACTGTGAAAGAAGGCGGGCAAAACGTACGCATCACTTTCGCCGGCAGCGATGCCGCGCGCCTTGGGCTGGCCGAAGGCCGAAACATCGCACTTTCACCCAAACAGATTTATATCTTTCCCCAAAGCGAGCTGATTGATTTTGCGATTTAAACCGCCCGCTCCCATTCAAAATGGCCGTCTGAAAAAAATATGAACTGCACCCCAAAAGTTGGACACCCGCCAACTTAGAAAGGTGCAGTTCATATTTTTCAGACGGCCTGTCGTAAACCGGCTACTGAAACTCAAGATACCCTATCCGGCTCACAAGCCCAATTCGTTTAAAAAGCGCACGTCGTCGGCCCAACCCGATTTCACTTTCACCCACACTTTTAAAAACACTTTGCAGTCGAACAGTTTTTCCATATCCAACCTGGCTTCGGTGGATATTTTTTTCAGCTTTTCGCCGCCTTTGCCGATCACGATGGGCTTTTGGTTTTCTTTATCCACCAGCACCGCGATGTAGATATGGCAGATGCCGTTTTCTTCTTTAAACTGTTCGATTTCCACGTTCATGGCATACGGCAGCTCTTCGCCCAAATAGCGGAACAGTTTTTCGCGCACGATTTCGGTGGCGAGAAAACGGCTTGATTTGTCGGTAACCATGTCTTCGGGATAGAGCGGTATCCCTTCGGGCAGAAAAGGCTTGAGCGCGTGCAGCAGTTGGGCGATGCCCAACCCGTGTTTGGCGCTGACGGTTTCCACGCCGGCAAAATCGAATTCGGCACGCACTTTTTCGATAAAGGCGGCCAGCTCGGGCGCTGATTTGGCTTTCGACAAATCGATTTTGTTCACCACCAGCAGCACGGGAATATGCTTGGGCAGCAGGCGCATCACGCGGCGGTCGGCCTCGGTGAAACGCATGGCTTCGACAACGAACACCACCGCATCCACGCCGCCCATGGCTTCGGTAACGTTTTGGTTGAGGCGGTCGTTCAGGGCGTTGCGGTGTTCGGTTTGAAAGCCCGGAGTATCGACGAAAACAAACTGTGCGGTGTCGTCGGTGTAGATGCCGGTTACTTTGTGGCGGGTGGTTTGCGCTTTTTTGCTGGTGATGCTGATTTTCTGGCCGATTAAGTGGTTCATCAGCGTGGATTTGCCCACGTTGGGGCGGCCCACTATCGCCACGAAACCGCAACGGTATCCGTTTGCGCCGGGCGGGTGTTGGGAAAGGTTTTCGTTCATAGCTTATCTTTCATGCTTTTTTCAGACGGCCTGTTTTATTTCAGGCCGTCTGAAACGGCGGCACCCTACCCTGCGTTTTGCGTATCCGCCAGCAGGCCGCGCCAGCGTTTTACCTGCAAACGCACTTGCTCGGGCGCGGTTCCGCCCAAATGGTTGCGGGCGTTGAGGCTGCCTTCGGGAGTGAGCACTTCGTACACATCTTCGCCGATCAAATCCGAAAAGCCTTGCAGCACGCTCAGCGGCAGTCCGCTCAAATCTACGCCCTGCGTGTCGGCATGGCGCACGGCAAGGGCAACCGTTTCGTGCGAATCGCGGAACGGCATGCCTTTTTTCACCAGATAATCGGCCAAATCGGTGGCGGTGGCGAAACCCTGCATCACGGCGGCGCGCATGTTTTCGGGCTTCACGGTTACGCCGCGCATCATGTCGGCATAGATGCGCAGGGTATCGATTAAGGTGTCGGCGGTGTCAAACAGCGGTTCTTTGTCTTCCTGATTGTCTTTGTTATATGCCAAGGGCTGCGATTTCATCAGCATAATCAGGCCGGTGAGGTGGCCGATCACGCGGCCGCTTTTGCCGCGCACGAGTTCGGGCACGTCGGGGTTTTTCTTCTGCGGCATAATGGAAGAACCGGTGCAGAAACGGTCGGCGATGTCGATAAAGCCGAAGCGCGGGCTCATCCACAAAATCAGCTCTTCGGAAAGGCGGCTCAAATGCACCATAATCAGGCTGGCCGCAGCGGTGAATTCGATGGCGAAATCGCGGTCGGACACGGCATCGAGCGAGTTTTGGCAGATTTGCCCGAAACCCAGCAGTCCGGCGGTGGTTTCGCGGCGGACGGGATAAGTGGTGCCGGCCAGCGCCGCCGCGCCCAAAGGCATACGGTTCACGCGCTTGCGGCAGTCGGCCATGCGCTCGAAATCGCGGCCGAGCATTTCCACATAAGCCAGCATGTGGTGGCCGAAGCTCACGGGCTGGGCAACCTGAAGGTGGGTGAAGCCGGGCATCACCACTTCGGCGTTTTGTTCGGCCAAATCAACCAAGGCCGTCTGAAGCTCTTGAATCAGGGCTTGAATATCAGTGATTTGGTCGCGCAGCCACAGGCGGATGTCGGTGGCAACCTGGTCGTTGCGGCTGCGGCCGGTGTGCAGGCGTTTGCCGGCGTCGCCGATTTTATCGGTGAGGCGGCGCTCGATGTTCATATGCACATCTTCCAAATCCAATGACCAGGTCATCTGGCCCGATTCGATTTCTGCTATAATCTCGGCCATTCCGTTGCGGATGGCGGCAAGGTCTTCCGCGCCCAGCACGCCTGCCTCGCAAAGCATCTGCGCGTGCGCCAGAGAACCTTGTATGTCCCACTTCGCCAGGCGTTTGTCGAAACCGACGGAGCCTGTGTATTTTTTCACCAACTCGGACACGGGCTCGTTAAAACGGCCCGACCAGGTTTTGTTATCGTTCATCATTCGCTCGCTTGCTTATCGCATTAGTTAGGATTTTGTTGTAAAGATGCCTATTATACGTCAAATGCACACTTGGTTTGCAGTTCCCGATTTGCGCAATTTCGGCACCATATCGCGCCTGATGCTGACAAGCATGCTGGCTTTGCTGCTGTTTCCGCTGATCAGCAATTCTTCGGAAAGCTACCTTGGGCAGGTTTACGGAAATGCCGCATGGGCGGCACCCACGCTGCTGCTGATTCTGGTGAAGGGCTACACACTGGCAAACGTGCTGCGGCGCGTTACCGAATCCAGATTCGCCGTGCCTGTCATACATATCTCCAACCTAGTAATATTTACAGTGGTGGATTATGTGGTATTGGGCGAGCGCATGTCGTTTTGGCAACACTTTTTCCTGTTCAATTTCTTTGCTTTGGGGTTTATGTACACCGAAGCCTCGCGCCGTTACAGCCTGGCGCCCTCGCTTTCCGAAGCGCGTTTGAGCGCGCTGACCGCCCGCATCCGCCCGCACTTTCTGTTTAACAGCCTCAACGCTGCCATCAGCCTGATCCGCCTGCGCCCCTATGATGCGGAAACCCTGCTCGAAAATCTGGCCAACCTGTTCCGCGCCCAACTGCGCGACGGCAGCCAAAACAGCACGCTGGGGCAGGAAATCGAATGGGCGCAGGAATACATCGCCATCGAACAGATCCGCATGGGCCACACGCGCGTGCAGGTGATGTGGCAGCACCATGCGCCCGACGACGCCGAAACGCCGCACCTTCTGCTGCAGCCCCTGCTGGAAAACGCCGTGTTCCACGGCATTGAATCCACCCACCGCCCCGGCTGCATTTCGGTGCTGACCACGCGCCAGAAACATTGGATCTATATCCGCATCGAAAACCCCTACGTTCCCACCGACAGCCAGGAAAACGCCAAACCCCACAAAGGCAATTCTATGGCGCTGCGCAACCTGAAAGAGCGTTTGGCGCTGATGTACGACAACGATGCGGTGATTAAAAGCCGCCAGCTCGACGGTATTTTCCGCGTCGACATCCGCCTGCCCTACCGCAGGAAGTCTTCCGATTTAAAGCAGCTGTTCGGTTAAGAGCCACACCCGCATCAAGGCCGTCTGAAAAATTGTTTTTCAGACGGCCTTTTATGCAAAAATCCTGCCGCCCTTCCCTCTGCCGCCTTAAACCCGAAAAGCAGGCGTATAATGCTGCCGTATTTTTTACCCGCAAAAGGAATCAGACCATGCGTTGGCAAGGAAGGAAACAAAGCTCTAACGTGGAAGACCGCCGCAGCCGGGGCAGCCGCACCGGCGGCAAAGGCACCGGCATCATCGGCATCATCATTTTACTGGTGGGCGCTTATTACGGCGTGGATTTATCCGGCATTGTCGGCACACCGCAAATCGGCACAGCCGCGCAGCAGTCTTCACTCAGCAGCGGGCAGGAAGCCCAATTAAACGAGCTCTCGCGCGTGGTGCTGGCCGACACCGAAAGCGTGTGGGCCGATTATTTCAGCAAACGCGGCAGCCGCTACACACCCGCCACGCTGGTGCTCTACACCGCCGGCACCCAAACCGCCTGCGGCACCGGCCGGGCGGCGATGGGGCCGTTTTACTGCCCGGCCGACCGTAAGGTTTATCTGGATTTGTCGTTCTACGAAGACATGCGCAAACAGCTCGGCGCATCGGGCGATGCGGCGTTTGCCTATGTGATTGCCCACGAAGTCGGCCACCATGTGCAAAACCTGCTCGGTATTCTGCCGCAGGTGAACCAGGCACAGCAGAGCGTGGGCAAAACGCAGGCCAACGCGCTTTCGGTGAAGCTCGAATTGCAGGCCGACTGCTTTGCCGGCATTTGGGCGCATTACGCCGTCAACCAGAAACTGTTTGAAGAGGGCGACATCGAAGAGGCCGTGGCCGCCGCCGAAGCAGTGGGCGACGACCGCCTGCAACAACAGGCGCAAGGCTATGCCGTGCCCGACAGTTTCACCCACGGCTCGTCTGCCCAGCGCATGGCATGGTTCAAACGCGGCATGCAGAGCGGCGACATCAATCAATGCAATACGTTTTCTTGATTAATTATTTGTTTTAAAAATAAAAAGAAGGCCGTCTGAAAAATTTCAGACGGCCTGCTGCCTTTCAAAATGTTTTTCTACTGAATATGGTTCGACACCATGATATTCACGGTTGACAACAGCGACACCATCACCGCCAATGTGCCGGATATATCCGTAAAATAAGCCGTTTTTCTCAGTTTCACACCCAAGCCGAGCTGTATGATCAGAATCGCAGGCAACGGCAGGCTCAGATAATGGAAGGCATTCATAGACAACACACCCGAAATCCCCAGCAACATCATGGCCAGCGAATACACCGCCGCCCAAAAAATATAAACCAAAGCATAGGTTTTGATGATGTTTTGCATGGGGCTGTTGCCCGTTTGGTCTTTTTTATACGTATACAGCGCAAAACCGGCAGCCACATGGAACACGGTGCAAGACAGCACAAATAAGGCAAATGAAATAAACGCCACCATACCCGTAAACGTAGGCAGCCTGGCCAGATAATAAAGCGGCATCATCCAAAAACTGCCGGCCAATAGGCTGAGAATGCCCGATGCAAAAATATTTTTGTCGGGCGTGTTGGCAATCACACTGTCTCTGCCCTGCTGCGGATTGCGGCGGTCGCGCCCCGAAAACAGCAGCACGCCCGCATACATATGAACCAGCCCCGATGCCAAAACCATTACCGCCATTGATAAATCCATATCCGCTCCCGCTTATTAAAAATATGAGGCTTTTGCAAAATTCAAAGACATCACAAAAAGTTTATCTGCCGCCATAACTCAGCCTCGATCCCAATGCCCGTATTGCTTTTGCAACCAAAAGATACTCGGGTAAAGCCCGGGTATGACGGTATCAGGTATGTTCAGGCGGCCTCAAACGCCTTTTGCCAAACCCGCCGGAAAAACGGCACGGTTACAGCGCACCCGCCACTTTCTTATTGCGCATCAAACACAGCATATCGGCGGCAACGTGGGCGGCAGCGATGGCGGTGATTTCAGCGTTGTCGTAGGCCGGTGAAACTTCCACCACGTCCATACCGACGATATTCAAATTGCCCAGCGCGCGGATAATGCCCAGCGCGGTGTGCGAATTGAGGCCGCCGGGAACGGGGGTGCCGGTGCCGGGGGCGAACGCGGGGTCGAGGCAGTCGATATCGAAGGTGATGTAAACGGGGTGGCTGCCGATGATGTCGTAGATGCGTTTGACGGTGGCTTCGATGCCGTTTTCATTCACCCACGGCGCAAACAGCATGTTCATGCCCATAAAGTCGCTGTTCCAAGTGCGGATGCCGACTTGTGCGGAAGTGTGCGGGTTGATCAGGCCGTCTTTAATGGCTTTGTAAAACATGGTGCCGTGGTTGAGCGACTCGGGCGCATCGTCGGGCCAAGTGTCGCAATGGGCGTCGAAATGCAAGAGGCTCAAGGGCTTGCCGTATTTTTCGGCGTGCGCCTGCAATAATGGATAGGTGATGAAATGGTCGCCGCCGAACGTGAGCATTTTGGCGTTGCTGTTGGTGATAATGTCGAGCGCGTGCTGTTTGATGGTTTCACGTATCGTCCACGGTTGGTGGGCGTCGAACCAGCAGTCGCCGTAATCGATAACGGCCAGATCGTCGAACGGGTCGAAACCCCACGGAAACAGGTTCAGTTCTGCCAGCTGCACGCTGGCTGCACGGATGGCGGCAGGGCCCAAGCGTGCGCCGGGGCGGAAGGTGGTGGCCAAATCGAGCGGCACGCCCGACACCACCACGTCCACACCGGCCAAATCACGGGTGTAGCGGCGGCGCATAAACGATAAGGCACCGGCATAGGTGTTTTCAATGGTGGAGCCTTGCAGCGATTCGCGGCGGAACGCGCCGTCGCCGTAGATTTTTCCGTTCATGTTGCCTGCCCTCTTGCAAAAAATAAATATATTTTGGCCGTCTGAAAAGAGAAAAAGGCTTTCAGACGGCCTGAAAACGCGGTTTCCGCAGGAAATAAGTTTCTGCGAAGCCAAAACCCTTTTTTAAATACGCCGTCAATCGGCCTGTTTTTCCGCCGCTTTACGCGCGGCCTTACGCTCTTTGCGTTTGGCGCGGATGCTGCGGATGTGCTCGCGGAAAAAGCGTTGGCGTTGGCGTTTCTTCCACCAGAAATACAGCAGCACCGCCGCGCCGATGCCGATTAAAACGAACAACCCCGATTGGAACTGGTGCACTTTGTGCATCAGCCATTCGCGGTTTTCGGCGCCGTATGAGCCGAGATACACCCACACCGGCACCGAAATCAGCGCAGCCAGGCCGTCCATAATCAAAAAGCGCAGGTAAGAAACTTTGCGGCTGATGCCGGCGGTGATGAAAATCGGCGTGCGCAAACCGGGCAGGAAGCGCGCGACAAACAGCACGCGGTTGCCGTATTTATCGAATTTTTCCTGCACCTGCGCATAGCGTTTCGGCGTCATCACGCGTGCAATAAAGCGCACTTTCAAGATTTTATGCCCGAACACGCGGCCGGCAACAAACATCAGGCCGTCGCCCACCAACACGCCGAGCATGCCCACCGCCACCATAATATGCACGTTGGTATAGCCAAGGCCGGAAATCACGCCGCCGGCCACCAAAGTAACGTCTTCGGGTATCGGCACGCCGAAGCCGCAGGCCAGCAGCACCAAAAACACCGCTGCGTAACCGTATTGGATAAAAAACGCTTCTAAAATTGCAAGCATGATGCTTGTATTCCTTATTGGTTTGATTGTATGGAATCTGTGCTGCTGTTTTCCGCCGCTGTTTTTTCAGACGGCCCCGCAGTATTTTTGAAAAATTACGGTTTGAAAACCATACTTCCAAACTTTTCCCGCAGGCCGTCTGAAAACAGCCGTGCCTATTTCTTGGTTTTTGCCGCAGGATCCGCCGTGCCTTGAATGGCAGCAGCGATACGTTCCGCCCCTTTCTTGGCCTGATCGATCTGGCGGGCCTCCACCATCACGCGCACTACAGGCTCGGTGCCCGAAGCGCGCAACACCACGCGGCCTTTGCCTTCGAGCTCTTTTTCCACTTCGGCCAGCACGTCTTTCGAAGCGCTCTGCCAATCCTGCCCTTTTTGAATGCGCACATTGATCATAGTTTGCGGAAACGCCTGCCAGTCGGAACACACGGTCATCAGGTCCTGCTTCAGAATGCGCAGCGCGGCCAATACCTGCAGGGCAGAAATGATGCCGTCGCCGGTATTGTGTTTGTCCATGCACAGAATATGGCCGCTGGCTTCGCCGCCGATTAACCAGCCGCGCTGGTGCAGTTGTTCCAACACATAACGGTCGCCCACTTTGGCGCGGCAGAAGGCAACGCCCTGCTCTTTCAGGGCCAGCTCCATCGCCATGTTGGTCATCACCGTGCCGACCACGCCGCCGATTTCCACGCCTTCGCGGGCGCGGGCTTTGGCAATCACATAAATCAGACTGTCGCCGTCGTAAACCTTGCCGTTTTTATCCACCATAATCAGGCGGTCGCCGTCGCCGTCGAGCGCGATGCCGTAGTCGGCTTCGTTTTGCAGCACCGCCGCCTGCAAGGCTTTCGGGTGGGTGGCGCCGCATTTTTCGTTGATATTGTAGCCGTCGGGCTCATCTCCGATGGTTACCACCTGCGCCCCCAGCTCGTGAAATACTTTGGGCGCAACATCGTAACCCGCGCCGTTGGCGGTATCCACCACCAGTTTCAGGCCGCGCAGGTCGAGGTTGGCAGGAAACGTTGATTTGCAGAATTCGATATAGCGGTCGTCGGCACCGGTTACGCGGCGGGCGCGCCCGAGTTTGTCGGAAGACAGGGTTTTCATTTCCTCATCAAGCCTGGCTTCGATTTCCAACTCGATTTCGTCAGAAAGCTTCACGCCGCCTTCGGCGAAAAATTTGATGCCGTTGTCGGAATAAACATTGTGCGATGCGGAAATCATCACACCGGCCGACAGGCGCAGCGCGCGCGTGAGATAGGCCACGCCGGGCGTGGGCAGCGGGCCGGTTTGGATAACGTTGACGCCGGCGGCGGTAAAACCCGCCACCAATGCCGCTTCGAGCATATAGCCCGAAATACGGGTGTCTTTACCGATAATCACGGTGGGTTTGTGTTCGCTGTCGTGCTGAACCAACACCTGGCCTGCGGCATAACCGAGCTTCAATACAAAATCGGGGGCAATCGGAAACTGACCCACCTCACCGCGCACGCCGTCGGTGCCGAAATATTTCTTTGACATATAAAACACTCCGTGAAATTGAAGCTGTCATTGTAAATCAGCACTGCCGCGGTATCCAGCGGTTTACAAGGTTTTGCGGTTTGCGGGCTTGCGCCGGACATCCGCAACACAGGCCGTCTGAAATTTAATCGGCTATAATCATGCCTTATTCCAACCGACGGACCGCCCCATGTTTTCCGAAGCCGCCAAACACCTCACCACCGTGCGCGACATCCTGCGCTTTGCCGTAAGCCGTTTCAACGAAGCCGGGCTGCATTTCGGCCACGGCAGCGACAATGCCCACGACGAAGCCGCCTATCTGATACTGCACACCCTCAACCTGCCGTTAGACACGCTTGAGCCCTATCTTGACGCCAAGCTGCTGAGTGCCGAAAAAGAAGAAGTGCTCGGCCTTATTGAACGGCGCGTAACCGAACGCATACCCGTGGCTTACCTCACCCGGCAGGCTTGGCAGGGCGAGTTTGATTTTTATGTCGACGAGCGCGTTATCGTGCCGCGTTCGTTTGTTTATGAGCTTTTGGGCGAACCGCTGCTGCCGTGGATAGAACACGAAGAACTGGTGCACCGCGCGCTGGATTTGTGCACCGGCAGCGGCTGTCTGGCCATCCAAATGGCGCACCACTACCCCGCCGCCGAAATCGACGCGGTCGATTTAAGCCTCGATGCCTTGGAAGTGGCCGCCACCAACATCGAAAGCTACGGCCTCGAAGAGCGCATCAACCTGATCCACACCGATTTATTTGAAGGGTTGGAAGGCACATACGATTTAATCGTTTCCAACCCGCCTTACGTCGATGCCGAATCGGTGGCCGAACTGCCCGAAGAATACCTGCACGAACCCGAACTGGCCTTAGGCAGCGGTTCGGACGGTCTCGACGCCACCCGCGAAATCATCTTGCAGGCCGCCAAGTTCTTAAACCCCAAAGGCGTGCTGCTGGTTGAAATCGGCCACAACCGCGACGTGCTGGAAGCCGCTTATCCCGAACTGCCGTTCACCTGGCTGGAAACCAGCGGCGGCGACGGCTTCGTATTCCTGCTCACGCGCGAACAGCTTTTGGGCGGGGAATAATCTTCCCGAAAATATCAAAAACATATGCAAAGTCTGCCCGGGCCGTCTGAATATTTTCAGACGGCCTTTCAGTTTCCTCAGCCAAATATCTTTGCCGCCAAACCTTACCGAAGCCCGAAACCCTTGTTTTTCGTCATACCCGGCTCCAGTTTAGAGGCAGCAGATCAACACGCACCAACCTTCCGCCCGCTTGACCTTCACCATACGTTAAGGTTTATAGTTAAACTCTCACCTCACTTATCACGGAGAACATTATGAACACCATCACCCTCAACATCGGCGGAATGACCTGCGGCGGCTGCGTTAGCAGCGTTACCAAAGTTTTGGAAAACCTAAACGGCGTGAAAAAGGCCGAAGTGAGCTTGGAAAACGCCAATGCCGTGATTACTTTCGATGCCGGCAAAATCCGAACCGCCGCCTTAATCGAAGCTGTGGAAGACGCGGGCTTCGATGCCTCGCTGTAACACAGGCCGTCTGAAACGCCCGCAGCAGAAAGAAAAACCATGCAGCAGAAAGCCCGTTTCCAAATCGGCGGCATGACCTGCCAAGCCTGCGCCTCGCGCATTGAGAAGGTGTTGAACAAAAAAGATTTCGTTCAAGCGGCCTCGGTAAACTTCGCCAGCGAAGAGGCGCAGGTGGTGTTCGACGGCAGCCGCACCGATGCCGCCGCGCTGGCGGCAATCATCGCAAAGGCAGGTTTTGAAGCGGTGGAAAAAACCGATACCGCCGCCACGGTGCCGTCTGAAAACCATATCGGCCGGCGTTTGTGGCTGCTGCTGACCGTCAACGTGCCGTTTCTCATCGGCATGGCGGGCATGATGACGGGCCGGCACGACTGGATGATGCCCGTTATGTGGCAGTTTGCGCTGGCCAGCGTGGTGCAGCTTTGGCTGGCGGTGCCGTTTTACAAAAGCGCATGGGCGAGCATCAAAGGCGGGCTGGCGAATATGGATGTGCTGGTTACCGTCGGCACGGTGGCGATTTACCTTTATTCAACCTATATGATGTTTGCCCACCGCGCGATGGGCCACGACGGCATGGCGCATGTGTATTTCGAGGCGGGCGTGATGGTGGTCGGTTTCGTGAGTCTGGGCAAATTTCTCGAACACCGCGCGAAAAAATCCAGCCTCAACAGCCTCGGCCTGCTGCTGAAACTCACGCCGAGCCAAGTGAATGTGGAGCGCAACGGTCAATGGCAGAGCCTGCCGCTCGACCAAGTGCAAACCGGCGACCTGATCCGCGCCAGCCACGGCGAACGGATTGCGGCCGACGGAACGGTGGAAAGCGGCGGCGGCTGGGCCGACGAAAGCCATCTCACGGGCGAATCGCAGCCCGAGGCAAAAACCGCCGGCAGCAAAGTGCTGGCAGGTGCCATGATCACCGACGGCAGCATCGTTTACCGCGCCGAACAGCTCGGCAGCCAAACCCTGCTGGGCGACATGATGGCCGCGCTTTCCGAAGCGCAGGGCAGCAAAGCGCCGATTGCGCGGGTGGCCGACAAAGCGGCGGCGGTGTTCGTGCCCGCCGTGGTCGGCATCGCCGCGCTCACTTTTGTTTTGACCTGGCTCTTCAAAGGCGATTGGATACCCGCGCTGATGAACGCCGTGGCGGTATTGGTGATTGCCTGTCCGTGCGCGCTCGGCCTCGCCACGCCCGCTGCGATTATGGTCGGCATGGGCAAGGCGGTGCACCACGGCATCTGGTTTAAAGACGCTGCCGCCATGGAGGCCGCCGCCCATGTAAACGCGGTGGTGCTCGACAAAACCGGCACCCTCACCGAAGGCAAACCCGAAGTGGCGGCGGTGTATCTGAGGCCGTCTGA
The DNA here is from genome assembly GCF_030530745.1 of Neisseria sp. GTDB lineage: Bacteria > Pseudomonadota > Gammaproteobacteria > Burkholderiales > Neisseriaceae > Neisseria. Next base: position 116,208 of record NZ_JAUMUI010000001.1, read on the forward strand.
AAACACAGACGAAAACGAACTCTACCGCCTTGCCGCCGCCGTCGAACAAAATGCCGCCCACCCGCTCGCACGCGCCATCGTTCAAGCGGCCTTGGCGCGCGGCATCGCCCTGCCCGAAGCCTGCAATGTGCAAACCGAAGCCGGTGCAGGCGTGAAAGCCGATATCGACGGTATCGGCGAAGTGAAAGTGGGCAAACCCGCCTATTGCGGCCTCACACTGCCCGAAAACCTTGATTCCGTATGGCAAATCGCCAGCATCGCCGCCGTGTCGGCAAACGGCCGCGCCCTCGGCGCCTTCGCGCTGGCCGACCGTCTAAAAAACGACAGCAAACAGGCGGTAGGCCGTCTGAAAGCGCACGGTATCGAAGTGTATATGATGAGCGGCGACAATCAGGGCGTGGCCGGCTACATCGCCGCGCAACTGGGCATAGACCGCGCTTTCGGCAACATGAGCCCGCGCGACAAAGCCGCCGAAGTGCAGAAGCTGAAAGCCGCAGGCAAAACCGTGGCGATGGCGGGCGACGGCATCAACGACGCCCCCGCACTCGCCGCCGCCGACGTCAGCTTCGCCATGAAGGGCGGAGCCGACGTGGCCGAACACACCGCCTCGGCCACCCTGATGCAGCACTCGGCCGACCAAATGGTCGATGCCCTGCTGATTTCGCGCGCCACCCTGAAAAACATCAAGCAAAACCTGTTTTTCGCCTTTTTCTACAACACATTGGGCATTCCGTTGGCCGCCTTGGGCTTTCTCAGCCCGGTGATTGCCGGCGCAGCCATGGCCTTAAGCTCGATTTCGGTGCTTGGCAATGCTTTGCGCCTGAAGCGGGTAAGGATTGAGTGATATGCCCAGGCCGTCTGAAAACACCTTTCAGACGGCCTAAACTCAATAAAATCAACCACATCAATTAAAAAATAAATAAATTCTAAGAAAACTATAAAAAATCTTATTTTAACTACGAAAAATCTTAGTTATAATCCCGCATAACCATCTCACTCCCGTTTCAGACGGCCCCAACCGAGGAACTCCCATGCTGCTGGCGCTTTCATTACGCGACTTCGTGATTGTAGAAACACTCAACCTCAGCTTCCAAACCGGCTTCACCGTACTCACCGGCGAAACCGGTGCGGGCAAATCCATCACGCTTGATGCGCTCGGCTTATTGTTGGGCGACAAAGCCGACTTCAGCCAAGTGCGCACCGGCGCCCGAGAAGCCCGACTTTCCGCCCTGTTCGACATCGGCGGCCTGCCCGCATTGCAGGCGCAACTGTATGAACAGGGTTTGCTGGAAGAAGGCGGCGAAGAGCTGAGCATACGCCGCATTATCGACGTCAAAGGCAAAAGCCGCAGCTTCATCAACAACCAGGCCGCCACGCTGGCGCAATTGAAAGCAATCGGCAGCCAACTCATTGATATCCACGGCCAAAACGCACACCATTCGCTCAACCAAGAATCCGCCCAGCGGCAATTGCTCGATGCTTTCGCCGGCGCCCAAGAACAGGCAGGATCGGTGAAAAAGCTTTACCAAAACTGGAGCGACGCCCGCAAATCCCTGCACGAAGCGCAAAACCACGCCGAAAACACCGCCATCGAACGCGAACGGGTGGAATGGCAATATAACGAACTGAACCGGCTCGATTTGCGCCACGGAGAATGGGAAAGCCTCAACCAAAGCCACCACAGCCTAGCCCACGCCGCCGAACTGTTGCAGGCCGCTGAGCAGGTTTCGGAACACATCGACGGCGACAACGGTATGCAGCGCCAACTCTACCAATGCCAAAAACTCTTGGGCAGCCTGCAAAACATCGAACCGCACTTTGCCGAAAGCCTCGAAATGCTCGCCGCCGTCGAAGCCGAATTGGGCGAAATCGGCGCCAATATGCGCGACGTAGCCAACCGCGTCGAAATCAACCCTAGAGAATTGGCCGAACAAGAACGGCGCATGGGCGAGCTGATGGGCATGGCGCGCAAATACCGCGTCGAACCCGAAGAGCTGCCCGCCAAACTCGAAGAGCTGAACCGCACCCTGCAAAGCCTGCACGAAGCCGCCGACATCGCCGCCCTCGAAGCCGCCGTTGCGCACACCGAGGCCGAATACACCGCCGCCGCGCAGAAACTGTCGGCCATGCGTCGTGAGGCCGCCGCCAAACTGGCCGCCGAAACCACCGGACACATGCAGCATTTATCAATGAAAGGGGCGACCTTCCACATCGAACTGCCACCCTGCCCGCCCGCGCCGCACGGCTTGGAGCAAGTGCAGTACCAAGTGGCCGCCAACAAAGGCAGCCCCCTGCGCCCGCTCAACAAAGTGGCCTCCGGCGGCGAACTTGCCCGCATCAGCCTTTCCATCCAAGTGGTTACCAGCCGCTACACCCAAGTGCCGACGCTGATTTTCGACGAGGTAGACACGGGTATCGGCGGCGGTGTGGCCGAAACCGTAGGCCGCGCCCTGCGCGCGCTGGGCAAACGGCACCAAGTGCTGGCCGTTACCCACCTGCCACAAGTGGCCGCCTGCGGCGAAAACCACTGGCAGGTGCACAAACACAGCGAAGGCGATCAAACCGTTAGCGAAATCAAAGTATTGGACAACAGCAGCCGCATCGAAGAAATCGCCCGCATGCTCGGTGGCGAAGTGATTACCGGCACCACACGCAAACATGCCGAAGAAATGCTGGCTCTGGCGGCGCAATAATCGGCACCGGATAAAGCAGACCGGCCAATCAAACGCCTTGCGAAATTCGCTTTAATCCCGAAAATATTTGTACCCTGCCATACTTTAAACCCCGTCATACTCGGGCTTGACCCGAGTATCTGCTATTTTCTGAACCGACACGGTACCCAGGGCAAGCCCGAATATAACGCGGATGTTTGAAGATACCGAAATTACTCGCCAAAAATTCAGGCCGTCTGAAAACCCATGTTTCAGACGGCCTGATGTTTTTGTATGGCGGCTTAAATTTAAAACAGTACGGCGTTGCCCCGCCTTAGCCCAAAGAGAACGGTTTTGTAAGCCGCTGAAGCGGCAACAGAACCGGTTCCGTACTATCTGTAACTGTCTGCGGCTTCGCCGCCTTGTCCCCTTTTAAATTTAAGCCACTGTAAAAGGCGGTACTTTTTGGATTGTGCAACAGCCTCGGCCTGCCCATACGTTTTGCATTTTACGCAGCGGTTGGCAGATACTCGCTTCCGTCCGCTTTCAACAGTTTGGGCGCCTCGCCTTTTTCAATTACGCTTTCGTTCACCACCACTTTTTTCACATCCTGCAAATCAGGCAGCATATACATAGTATCAAGCAGGCAGCGTTCGACAATCGAGCGCAAACCGCGCGCGCCCGTTTTACGCTCCATCGCCTGCCCGGCAATGCTGCGCAGGGCGGAAGGCAGCACTTCCAACTCAACGCCCTCCATTGCAAACAACGCCTGATATTGCTTCACCAGCGCGTTTTTCGGCTCGGTGAGGATATTGATTAAAGCATCTTCATCCAACTCGGCCAGCGTGGCAATCACAGGCAGGCGGCCGATTAATTCGGGAATCAGGCCGAATTTGATTAAATCTTCCGGTTCCACGGTTTCAAACAGGGCGGTGATGTCGGCGTTTTCGTCTTTGCTGCTCACCACCGCACCGAAACCGATGCCGCCTTTTTCGGTTCGCTGGCGGATTACTTTCTCCAAACCGGCAAACGCGCCGCCGCAGATAAACAGGATATTGGTGGTATCGACATTGATAAATTCCTGATTCGGGTGTTTGCGCCCTCCTTGCGGCGGCACCGAAGCCACCGTACCTTCAATCAGTTTCAACAGCGCCTGCTGCACGCCCTCGCCCGATACGTCGCGGGTAATCGAAGGGTTGTCGCTCTTACGTGAAATTTTATCGATTTCATCAATATACACAATGCCGCGCTGGGCTTTTTCCACATCGAAATCGCATTTGCCCAAAAGCTTGGTGATAATCTGCTCCACATCTTCGCCCACATAACCCGCTTCAGTGAGTGTGGTAGCATCGGCCATCACAAACGGCACGTCGAGTTTGCGTGCCAGCGATTGCGCCAGCAGGGTTTTGCCCGAACCGGTGGGGCCGATCAGCAGAATATTGCTTTTCGACAATTCCACTTTGTCGCTGCTTTTGGGATGGCGCAAACGTTTATAGTGGTTATACACCGCCACCGCCAGCGCTTTTTTCGCCTGTTCCTGCCCGATAACGTGATCGTTGAGGTTGGCCACGATTTCGGCGGGCGTGGGCAGTTTGTCTTCCCCTGCGCCCGCTTCCTGCATAAAATCATCATCAGGGTTTTGCAGCATGATGCCGCAGGTTTCCACACATTCGTTGCAGATGCAGGCGTGTTCGCCCTCAATCAGGTTTTTTACTTCATGCTCGGGCTTACCGCAAAACGAGCAATAACGCTTTTCGTCAGACATATTCCATTCTTCAATTATTCAGCTACAACAAAGCGGCCGGACGGAGCAGGCCGCAAAAATGGTTTAGTATAAATACTATCCGCCCGTTTATCAAACCGCACCGCTCAAATTGCCTTTCAAACCGTTCGGACGGCCTGTTTTACATAAAAAAATACAACGGAAACGTAAAAAATAGCGCAAACTAATGAAAAATATACTTTATTTACTTTACAAGCTCCTCCTGCTCCACGATAATCCGCTAGTCATTCCAAACAGCGCCGATTTGTCATAACCCCGATCCTGCCGCCGTTTGTACCGCAAAAATGTTTTTCGGACCCGGCTGCCGCTGTTTGCTTTCAAATCTTTCCCACAAAACACTTACGGAATCCGACTAAAATGAACTTCAGCAAAAAAATCGCCGCCGCCTGCCTGAGCATCGGGCTGGCCGCTTTTTCCCTGCCCGCCGCCGCCGATGATCTGGATGTGCTCGGCCAGTTTTTAGAACAAAACTTTCCTGTAGAAAATGATCCGATAGGTGCGTTTGCCTCCATGAATGCGGCCGAGCAGGTAGAGGCGCAGGCCGCTTATGCCGGCCCCCTGCTGTCTTCGCAATCCGCCCTGATTGTGAACAACAAAACCGGCGAAGTGCTGTTTCAGAAAAATCCCAACCGCGTAATGCCCATTGCTTCGATTTCCAAATTAATGTCGGCAATGGTGGTGCTTGACGCCAATCAAAACATGAGTGAACGCCTGACCATTACCGAGGCCGAAATCGACCGCCTGAAAGGCACCGGCAGCCGCTTAACCGTGGGCACCACATTAACGCGCGGAGAAATGCTGCACCTGAGCCTGATGAGCAGCGAAAACCGCGCAACCCATGCACTCGGCCGCAACTACCCGGGCGGCATGGCCGCTTTCGTCAGCGCCATGAACCGCAAAGCGCAAAGTTTGGGTATGACCAGCACTCGTTTTTACGAACCGACCGGCTTGGATTTCCGCAATGTTTCCACTGCCAACGATCTGAACAAATTGGTACAGGCCGCCAGCAAATATCCCGCCATCCGCCGCGACAGTACCTCCAACCACCGTTCGGTTTACACCAAACGCGGCCAGATCAGCTATAAAAACACCAACCAGCTGGTACGCGACGGCGGCTGGAATATCGAGTTGCAGAAAACCGGCTATATCCGCGAAGCCGGACGCTCGATGGTAGTGAAAACCAATGTGCAAAACCAGCCCGTTACCATTGTTTTACTGAATGCGCCCTCCTCACTCAGCCGTGTGAACGATGCGCGCAAAATCGAATCGTGGATGCTGCAGCGCCGCTCTTAAACATTACTTCCAAACAAGCAAAGGCCGTCTGAAACGTTTCAGACGGCCTTTGTGTACATGCCACAATCAACTCTTTGTTTTATTTAAATGTTTCAACACACAGGACGACACATAAAGCGCCGCCCTACGTGTTGCCCTGATTGGGAAGGGGTTACACCCCTACCCGATAAACCCAAATTCTACCGCCATAAATGGCGGGGTCTCAACCGAAAAGGAAACTTGATAAAGTGTTTTTACTGCAACTTGCAGCAAAATAACTATAGTTTTACTCTAATTTTAAGAAAAGCTAGAGTATAATGCCTAAATATCATAAACACACTTTGATGTGCTGCACTGCCTGCCAACGGTAAACAGCTGTTCAAGTTTACGCAACACATCTGACAAATTAAGGAAATACATATGCAGCATAGCTTCAACCCTTTAATTATACGGGGAAAATCACTGATTCCGATTGTACAGGGGGGCATGGGCGTAGGCGTATCCGCATCCAAATTATCCAGCGCCGTGGCTCGGGAAAACGGCTTGGGCACCATCGCCAGCGTGGACTTGCGCCACCTGCATGACGACTTGCTGGCCGAGTCTAAAATCAACCCTTCCGAAGAAAAATACGCCAGGCTCAACCACATCGCACTCGACCGTGAAATCCAAAAAGCTAAAGCAGACGCGCAAGGCAAAGGTATGATTGCCGTGAATGTGATGAAAGCGGTGAAAGACCACCAGCGCTTGGTGCGCCAAGCCTGCGAATCGGGTGCCGATGCCATTGTGATGGGCGCAGGGCTGCCGCTTGATTTGCCCGAAATGACCGAGGGCTACCACAAAAATGTTGCCCTGCTGCCGATTCTTTCCGAATCGCGCGGTATCAACATCGTGTTGAAACGCTGGATGAAAAAAGGCATTCTGCCCGATGCCATCGTTATCGAACACCCTGCCCACGCCGCCGGACACTTGGGCGCGATGACGGTAGACAGTGTAAACGATGAAAAGTTCGAGTTTAAACGAGTGATTGAAGAAACGTTTGAAGTGTTTAAAAAGCTCGGGCTGGAAAGCGAAAAAATCCCGTTGGTGCTGGCCGGCGGCATGGCCAATTTCGAAAAAATCACCACAGCGCTGAAAAGCTGGGGAGCTTCCGCCGTACAAATCGGCACCGCTTTCGCCGTTACCGAAGAAGGCGATGCCCATCCGAACTTCAAACAAACACTAGCAGGCGCGCCGGTGGAGCAAGTAGTGGAGTTTATGTCGGTGGCCGGCCTGCCTGCGCGCGGTGTGCGCACTAAATTTCTCGACAGCTACATCAAGCGTGAAGCCAAGCTTCAGGCCAATGCCAAAGCCGACCCGCGCCGCTGCACACAGGGCATCAATTGCTTGTCGGTATGCGGCTTGCGCGACGGCTTGGAAAAAGTAGGCCAGTTCTGCATCGATATCCAACTGGCCGCCGCTTGGCGGGGTGAAGTCGATAAGGGTTTGTTCTTCAGAGGCAAAGACCCGCTTCCTTTCGGCAATGCCATCAAAAGCGTGCGGGAAACCATTCAATATCTGCTGCAAGGCCACCCCGTACAGCAAGGTTAAGCCCTGTCAATACAGGCCGTCTGAAAATAAATTTGGCTCAAATACCATAAAGCTGCAAAATATTTTCAGACGGCCTGAGATCTTTGCAAGTCGCTTAGGCCGTCTGAAACATCCGATTATTGTCATTTCCGCCTACGCGGGAATGACGGCAAATAAACTTTTTTGAGTTTTGCAAAAGCCTCGGCCTTAGAGAATGCTGTAAAGGCTTTAACTTATTGTTTGAATCAATCAGGTATTTCCCTTTTGTTCATATTGAATTTAATCTACGCCAATAAAAAACCGAACCGCCCATATTTCTAGGCGGTTCGGTTTTTCCATCTGTACTTGCATTATCGATAAATCAGCGGCCCACTTTTTCCAACGCCAGCTTTTCCTGCCGGTAAGCTTCTGCGGCTTCTCGTTCGCGTTTGGTGGCTTGGCGCATCATGTAGTAATTGATGAGAATCACCAATGTGCCGACGATGGTAATCATGATGGTTGCCAACACGTTCATCTGCGGATCAAGGCCGAGTTTGATTTTAGAGAAAATTACTTGCGGCAAGGTGGAAGAACCGGGGCCGGAAAGAAACGAGGTAATCACCAAGTCATCTAATGACAAGGTAATGCCGAGCAAAAAACCCGAAGCAATGGCCGGTGCAATCAGCGGCAGGGTAATCACAAAAAAGATTTTCAACGGGCGTGCACCCAAGTCCATAGCCGCTTCTTCCAGAGATTGGTCCAACTCGATCAAACGCGAGCGGATCACCACAGTGATATAGGCCATACACAAGGTGGTGTGCCCCAGAAAAATGGTGAAAAAGCCGCGGTCGAAATAAAGCCAGCTCAGTAATTCGCTGCTTTGCAGGAACATCTGCACCTGAATAATCAGCAGCAGCATCGATAAACCGGTAATCACATCGGGCATAACCATCGGCGCCGACACCATGCCGGCAAACAAGGTGCTGCCGCGAAACCGCTTGATGCGTGCCAGCGCATAACCTGCCAATGTGCCGAGCACAACGGCGGCCAGCGACGATACCACAGCAATCCGCAACGACAACCAAGCCGCCTCAAGAATGGTGCTGTTATTCATCAACGCGCCATACCATTTGGTTGAAAAGCCGCCCCAAACGGTTACCAGCTTGGATTCGTTAAACGAATAAACCACCAACACCACCAAAGGGATATACAGGAAGGCCAAACCCAAACCCAGCATCAGTTTGAGAAACCAAGACAATCTGTTTGACGACATTATTTGGCCCCTTCTTCAAGTTCACGGTTTTCATAACGGTGGAACAGCACAATCGGAATCACCAGCAGGATCACCATCACCACGGCAACGGCGGAAGCCAGCGGCCAGTTGTTCTGATCGAAGAACGCCTGCCACAACACCTTACCGATCATCAGGTTTTCCGAGCCTCCGACCAGTTCGGGAATCACATATTCGCCCACCGCCGGCACGAATACCAGCATCGAGCCTGCGATAATACCGGTTTTCGACAACGGCAGGGTAATCGCGAAAAAGGCTTTCAGCGGCCCCGCGCCCAAATCGGATGCGGCCTCCAGCAGCCTGCCGTCAAGCTTCACCAGTTGGGTGTAGAGCGGCAGGATCATAAACGGCAGATAGGCGTAAACCATCACCAGATTCAGCGAAAACGAGTTGTAAAACAGGTTCAGCGGTTCGCTGATCACACCGTATTTCAACAAAAAGTTGTTAATGATACCGTTATGCCCCAGCAACCCCATCCATGCATAAACGCGCAATAGGAACGAAGTCCAGAAAGGCAGCATAATCGCCAGCAGCAGGCCGTTCCGATAAGCGGGATTGGCACGCGAAATGGCATAGGCAATCGGATATCCGAGTGCAAGACAGATTAAGGTGGTGGTCAGTGCGGTTTTAATCGACAGCCAATAAGTGAGCAGGTAAATATTTTTACCGTTTCCCGCTGCCAACGGGTTGAGCATCTGCCCCAGGCTGATCCAAAAGTTCTGGAAAATATCCGAATAATTTTGATAACTCAGGGCAACATTCACCCGCCCCATATCGGGATCAGTGGTAATCAGCGGCGAGTAGGGCGGAATGGCAATTTCCTGCTCGGCAAAGCTGATTTTCAGCACAATCGCAAACGGCACCAAAAACAGCACCAGCAGCCAGATATACGGTACGGCGATTACCGCCCGCCGCCCCGGCCGGCGCAACAGTTTGTGTTTCAGTTTTTTCAGTTTCATCGCACATCCTTGCAATTTAGCTGAACAGGGGGGTAGGTTGGTTTTCAGGCCAGCTTACATAAACGGTTTCATCCCAAGTGGGCGGTGTGATATTGCGCACATACCAATAAGGCGCCGGCACTTGGCTTTTGATTACGCGGCCGTTAGCCAGCTGTACGTGGTAGATGGTGAAACTGCCCAAATAGGCGATTTCTTTGATAATGCCTTTTTCCCAGTTGAAACCGCCCTCTTCTGCCGGCTGTTCCTTATGCACGTCGATGTCTTCGGGGCGGATGCTGATCCACAGGCTCTGCTCGGCACGGCCGCCCAAGCCGTGATCGATGCGCACTTTGTTTTCCAACTCAGGCGATTCGATAACGGCGTAATCGGCGTGATCTTCCAAAACCACACCCTCAAAAATATTGGTTTCACCGATAAACTCCGCAGTAAAGCGGCTGTTGGGAAAGTCATACACATCACTGGGCGTACCCACCTGCTGCAGCTTGCCTTCCGACATAATCGCCACACGGGTGGCCATGGTCATGGCCTCTTCTTGGTCATGCGTTACCATAATGCAGGTTACGCCTACTTGTTCCAACGTATTAACCAGTTCAAGCTGGGTTTGCTGGCGCAGTTTTTTATCCAAAGCGCCCAAAGGTTCGTCGAGCAGCAGGATTTTCGGACGCTTGGCCAGGCTGCGTGCCAAAGCCACGCGCTGCTGCTGGCCGCCTGAAAGTTGGTGCGGTTTGCGCTTGGCGAACTTGGTCATCTGCACCAAACGCAGCATTTCTTCGACGCGGTCGATAATTTCGCCTTTGGGCACTTTGTCCTGCTTCAAACCGAAAGCGATATTCTGCTCCACCGTCATATGCGGAAACAGCGCATAGCTTTGAAACATCATATTGATCGGGCGGTCGTAAGGGGCAAGGCGGGTAATATCTTGGCCGTCGAGAATGATTTTTCCCTGATTCGGCGTTTCCATGCCCGCCAGCATGCGCAGCAGTGTGGACTTGCCGCTTCCCGAGCTGCCCAACAGGGCGAAAATTTCATGTTTTTCAATATCCAAGTCGATGTGGTCGACAGCATAATTGTCACCAAATTTCTTCACCAAACCTTGAATTTGCAGATAAGGCCGGGTGGAAGACGCAGCGGTTGCGTTCATAAACAATACTCCAATCGATAACGGGTACCGGCGAAACGGGGTTCGCAAAGGGTGAAAATAAAGCTGTTTGATTGCCTGATGAAAAACCGTTGTTTAAATACATTAAATAAACGGCTTTTTTATAAAAAGCGCACGGGCAGCACGGAAACTTCTAAGGGCTGTGGAAAACCCGTTAAGGTTGCCGACAGCCCCGACTGAACTTGTAATTATATTAGCCTGCGGCCAAATGGGGCAATATAAAATTAAACTTTTGAACCATTGGAAAAACTTCCAAGGTGTTTTTTACCGCACACTCCAAACAGACGGACAGGCGGCAAACCAAGTAACTTTTCATACGGCCGAATCCAAGGTCTGTTGACAATTAACGCAACGGCGGCTTTTGCCTCAAAAAACCGCTTCACCGGCCAATTGTCAGCAGACCCTAGCCGCGCGGGTGGTGTTCCCGCACAATACTTTTCAGCCGCTCGTTGGCAACGTGGGTGTAAATCTGCGTGGTGCTGATGTCGGCGTGGCCAAGCAAGAGCTGCACCACGCGCAAATCGGCGCCGTGGTTGACCAAATGGGTGGCGAAGGCGTGGCGCAGGCCGTGGGGGCTGAGGTGCCGTATACCGGCGCCCTCGGCATATTTTTCCACTATCATCCATGCCAATTGGCGGCTGACGCCCGTGCGTTTCTGGCTCACAAACAATTCGTCGCAAATGCGGTTTTTCAATAATTGCGGCCGCGCTTCGGCCAGATAGCGCTCTATCCAATACACGGCTTCGGCTCCCAGCGGCACGATGCGTTGTTTGTTGCCTTTGCCGACGGTGTTGATGATGCCTTTGCCGAGGTTGGCTTCGTTCACTTTCAGCTTCACCGCTTCGCTCACGCGCAGGCCGGTGGCGTAGATTAATTCGAGCAGGGCTTTGTCGCGCAGGCCGTGCGCGGTTTCGGTGTCGGGCGCATTTAACAGCGCCTCGATTTGCGCTTCGGTAATCAGTTTGGGCAGCGTTTGCGCCTGCTTGGGCGCGCTGAGGTGGCGGGTGGGGTTGTCGGTGCGCTGCTCGGTTTCAAGCAGCCAGCCGTAGAGCCGCTTGCAGGCCGACAGCGCGCGCGCCTGCGAGCGTGTTTTTTCATCGGGGTGGTAAACGGCGGCGGCCAAGTCGGTGCTTTGCGCGGTTTGCCAGTCCAACCCCTGCGCGCGCAGGCGGCCGGCAATTTTTTCCAAATCGCGGCGGTAGGCATCGAGCGTGTTTTGGCTCAAACGGTGGTTCAGCCACAGGTGTTCGAGCAGGCGTTCGGCAAAGATGTCGGGGTGTTTTTCAGACGGCATAAACGGGGTTCACAGGGCGGCCGTTACGATAATCAAGGCAAAAACCGCAACGATGGCCGCCAGAATGCTTAACATGGCGATTTTGGCGGTTTTGGCCTTAACCGCCGCCAAATACGCTTCCGCCCGCGCTTTGCCGGCCTGCGCTTCGGCCAGAAGGATCTCCATCTCGGCCAGGCGTTTCTGTAAATCGGATTGGGGGTTTTCGTTCATATTTAAATTTAAAGCATTGCGGTTGCGTTTTTTTCAGACGGCCTGCGGGTTATATTTCCACGCCTTCGTGTTTCAGCAGCCAGCGTTTGATATTGAGCGCGTCGCCCTCGCCGCTGGAAAAGCCGCCCAAGCCGTGTTTGGCGACGACGCGGTGGCAGGGCACCACCAGTGCCAGCGGGTTTTTTCCGCACGCGCCGCCGACGGCGCGCGGGTGGCTGCCGATTTTGCGGGCGATGTCTTGGTAAGTCATCACCTGCCCGGCGGGGATTTCGGCAATCGCCTGCCACACTTTCCGCTGATAGGCCGTGCCCTGCTCCGAAACGGGCTGGTTAAAGTTTTTCAGACGGCCTGCGAAATAGTCGTCGAGCTTGCGCTGCCACGCTTCGGGCAGGGGATACGGCGCATATTCGGGCTTGCCGGAAAGATGCAGTTCGAGCAGGTTGTTTTGCGCGTCGAAAACCAGCGTAATGTTGCCGAACGGAGCAGCGTATAAACAGGGATAGCGGTTCATAATGCCTACTTATGCTTACTTTGGCCGTCTGAAAACCCGCAGCCGGATTTTCATTGTTTTTTAAACCATAGGGCGTGCAGTCAGAAAGCGTTGCGGCGTTATGACTACACGCCCTAGCGAATAACACGCGTTCAACCGGCCAAACCCAAACGCGCCGCCAGCCGTTCTTTAACCTGCGGCCATTCGGCGCGGATCAGGCTGTACATCACGGTGTCGCGCACGCTGCCGTCGCGGCGCGCCTGCTGGCCGCGTATCACGCCGTCTTTTTGCGCGCCCAGCCGTTCGATGGCCTGCTGCGAGCGGGTGTTCAGGTTGTCGGTGCGCCAGCCCACGGTTTGTGCGCCCAGCGTGTCGAAAGCATGGCACAGCAGCAGGTATTTGCAGGTGGTGTTGGCACGGCTGCGCCAGTAGCTTTGCGCATACCATGTGTAGCCGATTTCCAAGCGTGCGGCGGCGGGAATGATGTCGTGATAGCTGGTACTGCCGATAACTCTGCCGCAGGTTTCGTCTATCACGGCGAAGGCCAGACGGTCGGGCGTGAGCAAGGCTTTGCGGATATAGGCGGCGGTTTCGTGCGGCTCGGGCACCGAGGTAAACACCAGCCGCCACAATTCGCCGTCGGCTGCGGCTTCGCGCAGGCCGTGTTCGTGCTGTATACCCAGCGGCTCCAAACGGATGCCGTTCAAATCGAGGGTTACGGGTTGTAGGGTATTCACGGCTGTTGCTTTCAAGACAGGTTTTGCAGGGTTTCCAGCACTTCCTGCGCATGGCCGGCCACTTTCACTTTGCGCCATTCGCGGATGATTTCGCCGTTGCGGTCGAGCACGAAAGTGCTGCGCTCGATTCCCAGCGATTCTTTGCCGTAAAGTTTTTTCAGCTTGATGACATCGAACATTTTGCACACGGTTTCGTCGGCGTCGCTCAACAGTTCGAACCGGAAACCCTGTTTGGCGCAGAAATTCCGGTGCGACTTCACGCCGTCGCGCGAAATGCCTACTACGGTATAACCCAATGCTTCAAACTGCGCCAGGCGGGCGTTGAAGTCCAAACCTTCGGTGGTGCAGCCCGGCGTGCTGTCTTTCGGGTAGAAATAAACCACCAGTGGCAGATGTTCGGACGACACGAAATCGCGGCCGACGCCGGAAGGCAGGGTGAAGTGATATGACATATTTGCCCTTTCTTGCGGAAATGTTTTCAGACGGCCTTATCTTATATCATTTCGGGCAGGTGCCAAAAGCCTTGCCTTATATAGCGGATTAAATTTCAAATAAGACAAGGCAGGCAGTGCAAATAAAGGCAACACCGTATTACTTGAAATCCAACCGCTGCCGGCCGTCTGAAAATTCCGCTACGGCTTTACACGCTCCTTTATAATGTGCGCAATTCGTTAGAAAAAGGAAAACGAAATGGGCGTTTTAAACAGTTTGTTGGGAATGGCGGTGCTGATTGCGATTGCAGTGCTGCTCTCCACCAACCGCAAAGCCATCAATATCCGCACGGTGGCGGGCGCGTTTTTGATCCAAGTGGCGCTGGGCGCGTTGGTGCTGTATGTGCCGTGGGGGCGCGACGGCCTTTTGGCGGTGTCCGAAGGCGTGGGCAAGGTGATTGCCTACGGCGGCGACGGCGTGAGCTTTTTGTTCGGCGGTTTGGTGTCGGACAAAATGTTTGAGGTGTTCGGCGGCGGCGGTTTCGTGTTCGCCTTTCGCGTGTTGCCGATGATCGTGTTTTTCTCGTCGCTGGTGGCGGTGCTGTATTACATCGGCGTGATGCAGATTCTGATTAAAATCATCGGCGGCTTTCTGCAAAAAGTGCTGGGTACGTCGAAAGCCGAATCGATGTCGGCAGCGGCGAACATTTTCGTAGGCCAAACCGAAGCGCCGCTGGTGGTGCGCCCGTTTATCCGCAAAATGACCGAATCGGAGCTGTTTGCCGTTATGAGCGGCGGCTTGGCTTCGGTGGCCGGCTCCGTGTTGGGCGGCTACGCGCAGATGGGCGTTCCGCTGCCCTACCTGATCGCCGCTTCGTTTATGGCCGCGCCCGGCGGCCTGCTGTTTGCCAAACTGCTGGTTCCGGAAACCGAAAAACAGCAAACCGAAACGGAAATCGACGCCGCCGCCGATGAAGAAGAAAAACCCGCCAACGTGATTGATGCGGCTGCGGGCGGCGCGGTAACGGGCGCGCAGATTGCCATAGCGGTAGGCGCTTCGCTGCTGGCGTTCGTGGCCTTAATCGCCATGCTCAACGGCCTGATCGGCGGCGTGGCGGGCTGGTTCGGCTACGGCGGCCTGACCCTGCAAACCATTTTGGGCTGGCTGTTTGCGCCGCTGGCTTGGGTAATCGGCGTGCCGTGGCACGAAGCGGGCACCGCAGGCTCGTTAATCGGCCAAAAAGTGGTGGTGAACGAATTTGTGGCCTATTCCGAATTCGTGAAATACTTGCGCCCCGAATCGGCCGTCAAGCTGAGCGAAAACACGCAGGCTATTATTTCGTTTGCCTTGTGCGGCTTCGCCAACCTGGGTTCCGTCGCCGTGCTGGTGGGCGGCCTGAGCATTATGGCACCCAACCGCCGCAAAGACGTGGCGCGCCTCGGCCTCAAAGCGGTGGCGGCCGGCTCGCTGTCCAACCTGATGAGCGCGGTGATTGCCGGTTTGTTTATCGGTTTGTCGGGCGCGGCCATTATCGGTTGAAACCAGGGCATGTAGTCAGAAAGCGTTGCGGCGGTATTTTTGGTTAAAATCCGCACCTGCGGCGTTAAAAATGCTCGCAAGATGTCCAATCTTGCTGCGCTTTTTGCCTTGCATCTGCGGATTTTTCCTCAAAAAACCGCTTCGCAAACCTTCTGACTACACGCCCTAAATAAGGCCGTCTGAAAACCTGTTTGCCTTCAGACGGCCTGCTTGATTTATAAAAGGAAACAACAATTTATGTTTACCGGCATCGTTCAGGGCATGGGGCGCATCGCCGCCGTGCACGCGCCCTCCCCCGACTTTCGCACCTATACCGTCGAGCTGCCCGAAGAAATGGCGCACAATCTGCAAACCGGCGCTTCTATTGCCAACAACGGCTGCTGCCTCACCATCACCAAAATCAACGGCAGGCTGGTGGATTTCGACCTGATGGACGAAACGCTGGCCAAAACCAACCTCGGCGCACTAAGCGTGGGCAGCCCCGTCAACCTCGAGCGCGCCGCCCGCTTCGGCGACGAAATCGGCGGCCATCTGATGAGCGGCCACATCATCGCCACAACCACCGTTACCCGCATCGAAGAGAGCGCGCACAACCGCACCGTATGGTTTGCCCTGCCGCCCGAATTAAAGCCCTATATCCTTACCAAAGGCTTCGTGGGCTTGGACGGTTGCAGCCTCACCATCGGCAGCGTAACCGACGGCGAATTCAACGTGCACCTGATACCCGAAACCCTGCAACGCACGCTGTTCGGCAGCCGCCGCGCGGGCGATGTGATCAACATTGAGATCGACCCGCAAACACAGGCAGTGGTAGACACAGTAACCCGCGTGCTGGCGCAGCGCTAACCGCAGCTTTGCAAAAGTACAAGGCCGTCTGAAACGTTTCAGACGGCCTTTTTCAAACCTGACGGCGGCATCAAATAAAATTCAGGCGAAATCGCCCCATAATGCCTGCATGGCAGCGATAGCCGCCAGCGCGGCGGTTTCGGTGCGCAAAACGCGCGGGCCGAGTTTGACCGATTCGAAACCGGCATCAAACGCCGACTGCTCTTCCGCCGCCGTCCAACCTCCTTCGGGGCCGGCCATCAAAACAATACCCTGCGGATCAGGCTTGATGCTGTTCAAACTGCGTGCCCGGTTAAGGCTCATCAGCAGGCGCGAACCCTCGGGCAAACCTGCCAAGGCTTCGCGGTAAGGCAACAGCGGCAGCACTTTCGGCACCACGTTGCGCCCGCTTTGCTCGCAGGCCGACACCACAATATCCTGCCAACGCGCCGAACGCTTGTCGGCCCGCTCGCCGCTCAAACGCACCACGCAACGCTCGCTCAACACCGGCCTGATTTCGGCAACGCCCAATTCCACACTTTTTTGCAGGGTGAAATCCATACGCTCGCCGCTGGAAACGGCCTGCACCAGCGTAATACGCAGCGGCGATTCGTTGTCTGCCCCTTCTTCGCGCAAAATCTCGGCCTGCGCGCGGCGCTTTTCCAAAAGCGCCAAACGGGCGGGATAAGCCTTGCCGTTGCCGTTAAACAGCACGATTTCTTCATGCGCGCGCGTGCGCAGCACATTCAGGTGGCGCACCACATTATCGGGCAAATCAAGCAATTGGCCGGAAGATAAAGCATAGGGGACATAAAAGCGTGGCATTGTGTTGGTATCGTCGGCTGAAAAAAGTTAATATTGTCGTTTTCAGGCCGAAATGGCAAGCATTTAATCTTTAAGGATACATCGTGTTAAACAGACTGCATATGCTGGTGCGTGAAGTGGCGCAAACCGAAGTGATGCCACGTTTTCTCGACGTGGGCATCAGCCGCAAAGCCGACGGTTCGCTGCTGACCGAAGCCGATTTGGCCGCACAGGCGGCATTTGCAGCCAAACTGCCCGCGATTATCGACTGCCCCATGCTGGGTGAAGAAATGCCTCCGCAGCGCCAAAACGAATTATGGCGGTATAACAGGCAAGGATTATGGGTGGTCGACCCCATCGACGGCACCAACAACTTCATCAACGGCCTGCCGCATTTCGCTTTATCGTGCGCCTTTATCCGCAACGGCCGCCCGCAACTGGGCGTGATTTACAGCCCCGTAAGCGACGAATGCTTTTACGCCGAACGCGGCGGCGGCGCGTTTCTCAACGGCCGCCCGCTGCCGTTGCGCAATGTGGGTAAACAGCTGCACGAAGCCATCGCCGGCGTGGAAATCAAATACCTGCGCTCGGGCAAACTTTCCAGCCGCATGAACACGCTGGCGCCGTTCGGCAGCATACGCAGCATGGGCAGCAGCACGCTGGACTGGTGCTATCTGGCTTCGGGCCGCTACGATATCTATGTGCACGGCGGCCAAAAACTATGGGACTACGCCGCCGGCGCACTGATTTTTGAAGAAGCAGGCGGCAAACTGGCCACCTTGGAAGGCGATGATTTCTGGAGCGGCGAGCATGTGTTCAAGCGTTCGGTGATTGCGGGTTTGCAAGATGAATTGTTTGCAAAATGGCTGAAATGGATTCGCGAAAACCAATAACGCCGCCCTGCCCCGCGCATGGCCTGCAAACGGCCTCTTAACAAGCCGTATGAATAAACCGCATAAAACACAAAAACTTCCTGAAAATTATATTCAAAACGATTATGCTATTTGCAAACAAACAACAATGAACGTAAATTGTGAAAATAATTGCACAGATTAACGCCATTTAAAGCTAACTGGTTTAGAATGCAAACCGCTGGCACCGCTAACGCCTTTTCTCTCCCTTGAGGCGGGTGCCGGTAAGACGTTTTCCCGCAATGTATTGGCCATTCATACTTCTCCCTTGGTATGAATGGTTTTTTTTATCTGCAGAATACCGCCCTGCCGTTTTTTACGGTTAAAGCCGTCTGAAACACCCAACCGTCGTCATGCTCGGGCTTGACCCGAGCATCTTCTATTTCTTTCGAAACAATGAGATGCTCGGGTCAAGCCCGAGCATGACGTAAGGGCTTTACAATATCGGCTAATTTTGTACAGGCCTCAGGCCGTCTGAAAACGGCGCCGGAAACCTGATTGCGCCGAATCCTATCCCCAAAGCCCCAACCTTAAAAGCCTCCCGAAACCTCCCCGCCGCCGCAACCGCTTATGCTATGATTCAAACCGTTTATCAACCCTGTTTTCAAAGGAAAAAACATGTCTTGGTCGGCAGCAGACAGCGCTTCGCTTTACGGTATCCGCCATTGGGGCGACCGCTATTTTTCAGTGGGTGAAAACGGCCGCGTGATGGTGCGGCCGAACGACCAAAGCAGCACAGAAGTCGATTTATACGGCTTGGTGGCGCAACTCAACAGACGCGGGCAGGATCTGCCCATGCTGTTCCGCTTTCCCGATATCCTGCAAGACCGCGTGGCGCGGCTGTGTGCGGCGTTCAACCGTTCCATACGCAAAAACAGTTATCAAGGCAGATATACGGCGATTTATCCGATTAAGGTCAACCAGCAGGAAAGCGTGGTTAAAAACATCATCGTACCGAAAAACAGCGAGGTTTCCATCGGCCTCGAAGCCGGTTCCAAACCCGAGCTGATGATTGTTTTGGCGTTCGCCCCCAAAGGCGGGACCATCGTGTGCAACGGCTATAAAGACCGCGACTTCATCCGCCTGGCGCTGATGGGGCAACGGCTCGGCCATCAGGTATTTATCGTGATTGAAAAAGAATCCGAAGTGGATTTGGTGATTCAAGAATCGCAAAACCTCGGCATCAAGGCCAATATCGGCCTGCGCGTGCGACTTTCTTCACTCTCGTCGAGCAAGTGGGCCGACACCGGCGGCGAAAAAGGCAAGTTCGGCCTTTCCGCCGCGCAGCTGATTTCCGCCGTGGAAAAACTCACCGCCGCCAATCTGGCCGACACGGTCAAACTGATGCACTTTCACATGGGTTCGCAGATTTCCAATATCGCCGACTACCGCATGGGCTTCAAAGAAGCCGTGCGCTATTTCGCCGAGCTGCGCGGCCTGGGGCTGCCGATTGAGTATGTCGACGTGGGCGGCGGCCTCGGCGTGGACTACGACGGCACGCACTCGCGCAATGAGAGCTCCATCAACTACGACATGGGCGAATATTCGCACACCATCGTTTCGATGCTGGCCGAATACTGCAACGAACACAACGTGCCGCACCCGCATATTTTTTCGGAATCCGGCCGCGCCATGACCGCGCATCACGCCGTGCTGGTGATGAACGTTACCGATGTCGAACGCCTGCCCGAACAGGTTCCCGAAACCTCCGGCGAAGAAAACCTTTCTTTCGCCACCAAAAAGCTGATTGCCTGTCTCGACATCAACGACAGCGAAATGGTTACCGAAACCTATTACCGCATCGGCCACTATCTCACCGAAGTAACCGAGCTTTATCTCGAAGGCAAAGTGCCGCTGAAAGAAAAAGCGCTGGCCGAACAGCTCCACGCCGTATTGTGCCGCCGTCTGAAAAACCAGCTTCAGGCAGACCGGCGCTCGCAGCGTCAGGTTTACGACGATTTAACCGACAAACTGGCCGACAAATATTTCTGCAACTTCAGCGTGTTCCAAAGCCTGCCCGACACTTGGGCCATCGGCCAGGTGCTGCCCGTTATGCCGCTGCACCGCCTTAACGAGCGCCCTACCCGCCGCGCCGTATTGCAGGATTTAACCTGCGATTCAGACGGCAAAATCAGCCAGTATGTTGATCAGCAAAGCATAGAATCCAGCATGAGCGTGCACGATTTAATCCCCGGCGAACCGTATGTTTTGGGCGTGTTTATGGTGGGCGCGTATCAGGAAATCCTCGGCGATATGCACAACCTCTTCGGCGACACCGATTCGGTCAACGTTTATGTGCGCAACGACGGCAGTATCGAATTTGCCGGCATGGAAGAACACGACACCATCGAGGATATGCTGCATTATGTGCACCTTTCCACCAACGAAGTGATCAACAAATTCGAAGAAAAAACCCGCTGGGCGCAATTGCAAGCTGCCGAACGCAGGCTTTACACCGCCGAATTTCTGCACGCGCTCAAACAAAGCAGCTATCTGAGTACCGAAACGGAAGACGGAATCTAAAAAAGCTGAGACCTTTGCGAAACTGCTTTGTCCGTTTTCAAACCTCTGCGTCATGATCAGGCTCGACCCGAGCATCTTCTTGTTTTAAAAGAAAAAGATATACCCGGGGCAAGCCCGGGTATGACGAAATAGAATAAACTCAGGATTAAAACGGCTGTTTTGCAAAGGTCTCAGGCTGCCGATATTTTTTTGAACTGCACCCCCAAAGTCGGACACCCTCCGACTTAGAAAGGTGCAGTTCATTTTTTCAGACGGCCTCATACATCCGATCGAGCCGGATTAATCCTCATACGCTTCCATGGGCGGGCAGGAGCAAACCAGATTCTTGTCGCCGAACACGTCGTCCACACGGTTGACGCTCGGCCAGAATTTGTGTTCGCGCACATAGGGCAGCGGGAACACGGCTTCTTCGCGGCTGTAGGCGCGGTTCCATTCGCCGGCCACGTCGGCGGCTGTGTGCGGCGCGTTGATGAGCGGGTTGTCGTCTTTCGGCCACTCGCCGTCCTGCACTTTTTTCACTTCCTGCCTGATGGCTTTCAGGGCGGCGGTGAAGCGGTCGAGTTCGGCTTTGCTTTCGCTCTCGGTCGGCTCGATCATCAGCGTGCCGGGCACGGGGAACGACACGGTGGGGGCGTGAAAGCCGTAGTCCATCAGGCGTTTGGCGATGTCGGTTTCGGTGATGCCGCTCTCGGCTTTGAGCGGGCGCAGGTCGACGATGCACTCGTGCGCCACGCGGCCGTTTTTGCCGGTGTAGAGAATCGGGTAATCTTCTCCCAGTTTTTTCGCCACATAGTTGGCATTCAACAGCGCCCACTGAGTGGCCTGCTCCATGCCCTGTTTACCCATCATGGTGATGTACATCCAGGTAATCGGCAGAATGCCTGCCGAACCGTAGGGCGCGGCGGAAACGGCACCCATGCCCTCGGCAACGCCTTCTACGGGCGTTACGCTGTGGCCGGGGGCAAACGGGGCGAGGTGGGCTTTGAGGCCGATGGGCCCCACACCCGGGCCGCCGCCGCCGTGCGGGATGCAGAAAGTTTTGTGCAGGTTCATGTGCAATACGTCGGCTCCGACTTCGGCAGGCTGCATGATGCCGATTTGGGCGTTCATGTTGGCGCCGTCCATATAAACCTGACCACCGTGATCGTGGATGATGCGGCAGATGTCGCGGATACCTTCTTCATACACGCCGTGGGTGGAGGGGTAGGTAATCATCAGCGCGCCCAAGCGGTCTTGATGCTCGGCGGCTTTGGCTTTCAAATCGTCAATGTCGACGTTGCCGTTTTCATCGGTTTTCACCACCACAACCTTCATGCCCATCATATGTGCGGATGCCGGGTTGGTGCCGTGGGCGGACTGGGGAATCAGGCACACGTCGCGGCCGGGTTGGCCGTTGGCTTCGTGGAAGCGGCGGATGGCCAGAAGGCCGGCGTATTCGCCCTGCGCGCCGGAATTGGGTTGGAGCGAAACGGCATCGAACCCGGTAACGGCTTTGAGCTGCTCCTGCACATCGTGCAGCAGCTGCGCGTAGCCCCTGGTTTGTTCCGACGGGGCAAACGGGTGGATATTGGCGAATTCGGGCCAGGTAATCGGGACCATTTCGGCAGTGGCGTTGAGCTTCATGGTGCAGCTGCCCAGCGAAATCATGCTGCGGTTCATCGCCAGGTCGCGGTCTTCCAGCTTTTTCAGGTAGCGCAGCATTTCGTGTTCGGTGTGGTAGCGGTTGAACACTTCGTGGGTGAGGATTTCATCGCTGCGCAGCAGGTTTTCAGGCAGCCTGAAAACCGCTTCGGCAGGCAGGGTGAGCGTGTTTTTGCCGCTGAACAGGGAATACAGCACCGCCAGCTCTTCGCGGGTGGATTCTTCGCTGAACGCCACGGCGATGCGGGTGCTGCCGGCGCGGCGCAGGTTGTAGCCCGCATTCAGTGCGCTGCGGTAAGTTTCGTCTGCCTTGGTTTCATTGCCGCACTCCACCAGCACAGTGTCGAAAAAGACTTCGTGCACCACATTGAGGCCGTCTGAAACCAGCGCGTCGGCAAAGGCGGAAGCCAGTGCGTGGATGCGTTTGGCAATGCGCTTCACGCCTTCGGGGCCGTGGTAAACGGCATACATGCCGGCCAGGTTGGCCAGCAGTGCCTGTGCGGTGCAGATGTTGGAAGTGGCTTTTTCGCGGCGGATATGCTGCTCGCGGGTGGAGAGCGCCATGCGCAGCGCGGGCTTGCCGCGTGCGTCTTTCGATACGCCGATAATGCGGCCGGGGGCGGAGCGTTTGTATTCGTCTTTAAACGCGAAATAAGCCGCGTGCGGGCCGCCGAAGGCCATCGGCACACCGAAGCGCTGGGTGCTGCCCAAGGCGATATCCGCCCCCAGCCCGGCAGGGGATTTCAGCAATACCAGGCTCATCACATCGGCGGCAACGGCCACAACCGCGCCTTTTTCTTTCAAACGGCCGATAACTTCCTGCAAATCGGCAACATCGCCGTCTTTGCCTACGTATTGGAACAGCGCGCCGAAGAAATCGCCTTCGGAGGCCGTCTGAAAATCCCCGACAACCAATTCGAAACCGAAATATTTGGCGCGGGTCTGCATCACATCCAGCGTTTGCGGATACACGCGTTCGTCTACAAAAAAGCGGTTGCTTTTCACCTTGCTCACGCGCTTGGCCATCGCCACTGCTTCAGCGGCGGCAGTGGCTTCATCCAGCAGCGACGCGCCTGCGGTATCGAAGCCGGTCAAATCCAAACACACCTGCTGAAAATTGAGCAGCGCCTGCAGGCGGCCTTGGGCGATTTCGGCCTGATACGGCGTGTAGGCGGTGTACCAGCCTGGGTTTTCCAGCACGTTGCGCAGAATCACGTTCGGCAGGCGGGTCGGATAATAGCCCAGCCCGATGTAGCTTTTGTTCACTTTATTGCGCACGGCAACCGCTTTGATTTTCGCCAGCGCGTCGGCTTCGGTGAGCGCCTCAGGCAGCTTGAGTTCGGACGGCATACGGATGCTTTGCGGCACGGTGTTGCCGATAAAGCCCGCCATATCTTTTTCGCCCAACGCCGATAGCAGCGCGGCTTCGTCGTTAAAGCTGATATGGCGGGAGGCGAATTCGTTGTTGTCAAACAATTCGTTGAAATTCATGGATTTTCCTTTGTATGCGTAAAAAAGCGGCCTGCGCACGGCCTGCTGTTTGAAACGGGGGTAATTTTAAACGCTTTTGCGGGTTTGACGGGAGTTTTCTTAAATAGAAATTTCCCTAGAGAAACATTGCCGACATTTTATCATTTTGAGTAGATTTAATCAGAAAATAAAAATATTTTGGGGCTGACGTAGATTAGCAGTCATGATAGGCTGCTAAAATGAAAATAACCCATTGTAAATTAAATAAATCCGTACAGAAAAAGCTGCTTGAATTTTTTGTACTGGAAGTTACCGCCCGTTCCGCTGCGGATATTCTAGGCATCCAGCCCAACTCGGCCATGCTGTTTTACCGCAAAATCCGCCAAGTCATCGCCTATCATTTGGCAGTGCATGCAGAGGAAGTCTTTGACGGTGCGGTGGAGTTGGACGAAAGCTATTTCGGCGGACAGCGCAAAGGCAAACGCGGCAGGGGTGCGGCAGGCAAAGTCGCCGTCTTCGGCATCCTGAAACGGCAAGGCAAAGTGTTTACCCTTGTGGTTGATAACACCGGTCAGGATACTTTACTTCCTGTTATCAAAAAGAAAATCATGCCGGACAGTATCGTTTATACTGATTGTTACAAGAACTATGACGTACTGGACGTAAGCGGTTTTATCCACCACCGCATCAACCATTCCAAACAGTTTGCACAGCGCCAAAACCACATCAACGGCATTGAAAATTTTTGGAACCAGGCCAAACGCATTCTGCGCAAGTACAACGGAATTGATCGGAAATCTTTCCCACTGTTCTTGAAGGAATGCGAGTTTAGGTTTAACTTCGGCACACCAAGTCAGCAGCTCAAAACGCTGCGAAAATGGTGTGATGTTTAGAGCTAATCTACGTCAGCCCCAATATTTTTGTCAATCAATTATCATAACATGATGAATAATTTAAATTATTTATTGACCTATTTGGCAGAATTGCAGACAATCCCCCTTTACAAAAAATACCTGTTCAAAACCAAACTCAATCCGCTTAACTTAAAATCCGTTTTTTAAAGGAGGTTATTTTGCATAACGACATTTTATATCAACAAGCAGTTGCTTACAGTTTGGAACATAATTTTCATAAAAAATTTTCCGAAGATCTCAACAAGCTAAAATCCGACTCGTTTGTTCTCAGCCAGATCGAAATTGACAACCTTCTGCCGGACACGCCTACTGAAACAGGATTTGTTCATGATTCCGACATTCCGACAACCTCAATTTCCCTGCTTGCCTACCTATATGCACTGAACCTTTATCCGGTTGTTTATGAAGGCGAAAACAATGGGCATCTGATTCGCCATGTAGTACCTAGAAAAGGACTGGAAAAACAGATAAGTTCCTACGGTTCAAATGAAACTTTTTATCCCCATGTAGACAACCCCGATTTACAGCTGCGCAATGAGCCGCTTCAAAGGTCAATTAAAACTCCTTCCCCCGATACGCTAACCCTGCTCTGCTTAAGGCAGCATGAAGGTGTTGCAACCAGCATTTTATTATTAAACGATATACTGACTTTTTTATCTGAAGAAGAAAAACAGCTCTTGCAAGACCCTGTATTTTCAGTTAGCAGACCCGCCTCTTTTGCCGGCAGCCATACTACGGAAAATCTGCCCCTATTGATTCAACAATCTGACGGATCTTACATTTCCCGATTTGACTATCACAATATCTCCACACAATACAGTCATGGCCATATCAGTGCCTTAGAAAAATTCAAGCACATTTCAACAGATGAAACCATTTGGAAAGCCTTTTACCTCCAACCGGGACAGGCCGTTACGTTTGACAATCAAAAAACGTTACATACGCGCAACGGTTTCAAGCCCTATTTCAACGGTAAAGACAGATGGCTTTTGCGCGTATTCGGCCTGTATCACAAACCTTCTGACTGCTGCCTGGTTCCCGGCTCCAAACACCATTTGAAAACCCTGTAATTTTTAAATTTACCTCTCGATTCTTTATTCAAAACAGATAGGATTAATATGGACGCTATTTTTGTAGACGGCAGCATCATTGCCGAATATTTTTACATCGGTTTGGCTTTGTTGGTATTGGCATCTTTGGTGGCAGGCTATATTGATGCCATAGCAGGGGGTGCAGGTTTGATTCTTATTCCCGCTTTCTTAATGGTCGGGCTTCCTCCGCAAGTGGCATTGGCCCAAGAAAAACTGGTCAGCACAATCGGCACTCTGGCTGCCATCAAAAACTTTATGAAAAGCAGCTCGATTGTTTGGAAAATTATACCCGTGGGCATAATTTCCGCGTTAATCGGTGCCTATATCGGAGCAGAAGTTATCTTAATGCTTCCAGCGCATATAATCAGTTATATTATTCTCGCTTTTCTGCCTGTCGGCCTTTTCGCCACTTTGTTCAAAGGTAAATTACTTGCCAAAGCCGACAACAGCGCAGGCAGCGAAATTAAAAAATCTGCCGTTGCAGTTTTCATTACCTGCTTGGTAGTAGGTTTTTACGATGGTTTTTTCGGCCCGGGAACAGGCAGCATTTTTATTATTGCGTTATTTATTATTAATAAATTAACTCTGCTACAGGCATCGGCCACTTCGAAGATTTTTAATTTTGCTTCCAATATCGGTGCATTCGTGGCTTTTTTAATCGCCGGAAAAATGGCTTTTTTAATCGGCATTCCGATGATTCTTGCCAATTTGGCAGGCAATCATTTCGGCAGTTTGCACGCAATCAACAGTAATGGTGAAATTATTAAGAAAGTTTTAATCGTTACCGTAGGCTTGATTATGTGTACTATGATTTATAAAGCCTTTTCGGGATAAAAATCTTAAAGATTTTCAATGGAAAACGGAGGCCGTCTGAAATTCAGACGGCCTTAAAGTATTTTTGCAAGGGCTTCCATTTCCTTTTCTTCGGGTAAACAGGCAACCGGCATTTCGGTTTTCAGGCCGTCTGAAAAGGTGGGACTGCCAATCCCAGGTTTTTCAACAAAGTTACAGTTTCAAACACGGGCAGACCCATCACACCAGTAAAGCTGCCGCGCAGGTTTTCCACGAATATCCCGCCCAAGCCTTGAATGCCGTATGCGCCGGCTTTGTCCATGGGTTCGCCGCTGGCAATATAGGCGGTGATTTCGGCTTCGCTCAGGGGTTTGAAAGTAACGTCGCTCTGCTGCATCAGGGCGCGGGTATCACCTTGCCAATAAACGCATACGGCCGTTAATACTTGGTGAGTGGTGCCGGAAAGCCGGCGCAGAATATCGGCGGCATCGTCTGCTGATTGGGGTTTGCCGATAATGTGGTTGTGCAGTGCGACGGTGGTATCGGCACTCAGCAGCGGGTATTCGGGTGTAAAAGGATGTTGTGCCTGCCAATAAGCAACGGCAGCGGCGTTTTTTTCAAACGCCATTCGCGCTACATAAGCGGCTGCGGCTTCATGCAGATAAGGGGTTTCGTCGATTTCTGCGCGCAGACGGGCAACAGTGTAGCCGAGGTTCTCGAGAATTTCACGGCGGCGCGGGCTGCCTGAGGCAAGGTAAACCGTGTTCATTTACCTTGCCCTTCGACGGCGCCGCGCTGCATACGGTCGAGCAGCCGAATAGGCAACAGGCGGCGCAGATACCAAAACAATACGGTGGGAAAGGTAACGAGATAGCGTGCTTTAGGCCGCTCGGCAGTGAGGGCTTTTACGCACACGGCGGCACAATCGGGCGACGACATGGTGAAAGGCGCCACCGCACCTTCCGCTTCTAGGCGGTTAAGCTGACGGCGGTAGTTTTCGGCGTGAAAACTGGATCCGATGTCGATATATTGGTGCAGTTTTTTCAAGGCGTTGGGGCGGAAGCGGGTAGCAATCGGACCGGGTTCGACCAAGCTGACAAAAATACCGCTACCGTAGGTTTCGTGGCGCAGCGTGTCGCACATGCCTTCGAGTGCGAATTTGGTGCTGTTGTAGGCGCCGCGCCAAGGCATGGCCGAAAACCCCAAAATGCTGCTGTTCACCAAAATCCTGCCGTGGCCTTGCTGCCTGAACACCCGCATGGCCAGGCGGATACATTCCCATGCGCCGAAAACATTGGTTTCAAACTGCTCGCGCAGGGCTTCGCGCGGAACGTCTTCCACTGCACCGACCTGGCCGTAGCCTGCGTTGCTGAACAGGGCGTCGAGCCTGCCGCCGGTTAGTGCCAACAGGGAGTCGAAAGCGGTTTGTATGCTGTGGCTGTCGGTAACGTCCAGTTGCAGTGCGTCGGTCAAACCTTCGTTGCGCAAGCGCCCGACGTCTTCAGGGCGGCGGCATGTTGCGAACACGCGCCAGCCGAGTGCGTGCAGCTGTTTGGCAGTATCGTAACCGATGCCGCTGGAGCAGCCGGTGATTAAGATGGTTTTCATAGCATTAATAACGGTTTGATAAGCGTGGGATAAGTATAGTGGCTTAAATTTAAAAGAAGACAAGGCGGCGAAGCCGCAGGCAGTACAAATAATACGGAACCGATTCTGTTGCCGCTTCAGCGGCTTACAAAACCGTTCTCTTTGGGCGAAGGCGGGGCAACGCTGTACTGTTGTAAATTTAAGCCACTACAGCGAAAAAACTTTATTTCTGCCACGGCGTTGCTGCGCCTTGCCGTACTACTGTACTCTGCGGCTTGCTACCTTGTGGCAAAAATAAGTTTTTCCGCTATATAAATGACAATTTGGGCGTACGGCCGCCGCGCCGATGCCGTTGTGTGTAGGCGGCATTCAATATTTGAATGCATGTGTGCGAAGAAGGTTTCGTGCCCTATGCCGATTAGTCTTTTGAATTCGATGCCTGTGAGTCTTGTACCGGTTTCGTAACTTATGAAACCAGTTTAAAAAACCGGCAGTTTCGCAAGAAGTCTCTCTCTCTATATATATATATCCAACCGCACTAACCGATGTTGTCGGCCATAGCCGCCTGCTCGCTTTCCAATTTTTTCTCCATCATCACCGCCAGCTGTGCGGCTACGCCCTGCTCTATTTTGGTCAGGCTGTCCGCGTGGGCTTCGTGATAAGCCTCTTCCAACGCAAATGCAAAGCCGACCGCATCAGTGCCGCCGTGGCTTTTAATCACCACGCCGCGCAGTCCGAGAAAGATGGCGCCGTTGAAGCGGCGGGGGTCGAATTTGTTTTTAAAACCTTTCAGCGCCGGCATGGAAACCAGTGCGGCGGCTTTGGTGAACACATTGGCCTGAAATTCCTGCTTGATGGCGCCGCCCATAAACTTCACAGCGCCTTCTATGGTTTTCAGCACGATATTGCCCACAAACCCGTCTGCCACAATCACATCGACCTTGCCGGAAAACACTGCATTGCCTTCCACGTTGCCGACAAAGTTCAGGTTGCTTGCCTTCAGCAGCTTGAACGTTTGCTTAACGGTTTCGGTGCCTTTGATGTCTTCCGTACCCACATTCAGCAAACCCACGCGCGCACGGCCGTTTTCGGGGTAAAGGGCTTGGTAAAGTTCGCTGCCGATGACGGCAAACTGCATCAATTGCTCTTCGGTGCAATCGACATTGGCACCCAAATCCAGCATCAATGTCATGTGGTCGTTGGAAGACGGCAGAAATTTGGCAATGGCGGGCCGCTCGATGCCGGGAATGGTTTTCAGCACGAAACGCGCCGTCGCCATCAGCGCGCCAGTATTGCCCGCCGACACAGCAGCCTGCGCCAAGCCTTCTTTCACTTGGTTGACGGCGATGCGCATCGAAGAGTCTTTTTTGTTTTTCAACGCCAACTGCGGAGCTTCGTCCATTTCCACCACTTGGGAAGCGTGCTGCACGGTGATGCGCCCCATCGGCGCATGGGCGGCGGCAAGCGCGGCTTTCACACGCTCCTCGTCTCCCACCATAATCAGATTCACGTTGTTCTGCCGGTTTAGAAAGGCCACGGCACCGGGAACGGTAACGTTCAATCCGGCATCGCCGCCCATGGCATCAACGGCCAAAGTAATCATTCATGTTTCTCCGTATGTTATACAAATGTTTCAGACGGCCGGGCTTCACGGCCGCAAAACCTGCGCTCATTCTGCAGCCTGCGCTGCCAGGCGGTTGTGCCCGTCGATATCTTCGGCATCCCACGGGTAGTTGATCCACCAGTCGGGCACGGTCAATCCGCTGAAATAAGGCATATTTTCAGGCAGTTTGCCTTGTTTTTCTTTGATTTTCTCATGCAAAACGGCAATACCCACAGTGCCGAACTGCTCTTTGGCCAATTCATTGAGGCAGAATTCAAGCGTAACACGGCTGTCGTCCACCTCATCCACCACCAGCACGTTTTTACCGCGCAGGGTTTCAGGCATGGGATCCAGCCATTGGATTTTTTTCACGCAGTCGGTTACCCGGCCTTCGTTATCGCTGTCGTAATAGGCGGTGGTAACGGCGTAAATCGGAATTTCCAAAAAACAGCGCAGAATCCGAGCCGGAATAAAACCGCCGCCACCGATAGCTATCATGGCATCATAACGCACGCCCGAGGCTCGGATTTTTTCTGCAAGTTGCTTGATAACGCGGTGGATATCGTCGTATGTATACCAGATTTTCTTTTTCATCATAACAAACACCGGCAATACCGCAGGCATATACCTTCAAAGTAAAATTTCAAACTGTCTGATTTATTGATATGTCAAATCTGCGGCGTTTAACGCAAAAAAGCCAGTAATTGCGGTTGAAAGGCAATCTTCTGGCTTTTGTTCATAGTCGGGATCTAGAGTGGGTTACTCGCCTTTGGCTTTCACCACTTTGCGGCCGCGGTACATACCATTGGGGGAAATATGGTGCGGGCGGTGCACTTCGCCGGTAGCGCCGTCAACCGACAGGGCGGGCGCGGTCAGAGCATCGTGCGAGCGGTGCATACCGCGGCGTGAGGGGGATTTTTTGTTTTGTTGAACGGCCATTTCAAGCTCCTAAAATATAAAAACTGTAAAACCGGGTCAGCGGCTGCTTTTCAACCCTGCCAAAACGGCAAACGGGTTGGGTTTGTCTCGGTTGACCTCTCCGACGGCGGCATTGCCGCAGTTTTCATGGCGGGGCGAAAACGGCAGGGCCATCAGGATTTGGTCTTCCACCAAAGTGCGCACGTCGAGCGTTTCTTCCGCCACCATGCCTTCCAAGTCTTCGTCGGAAAGCATGGCCGAATCCAAACCGGCTTCGTCGGCAAACAACACGATACGGCCGGTTTCGTTGAAATCGAACTGCATCGGCTGCATACACCGCTGGCACACCAGCGGCACGCTGCCGGTTACGCCCAAATCAAGAAACAAACGCCCGAAGCGGTCTTGCCCGCCCTGAAGCGTGAACAATACCTCGGCCTGTTTGTCGGCAAAATATTCGTGCGACCAAACGCGTTCGTCCAACTGGTTCAGCAAAAACCTGCCTTTAAGGTTCTGCTTTTCTGCGGCGAAGGCGGCGGGATCAATCAAATCAAGGTCTGACATAAACGGAACATGATATAATTTTATTGTTTTAACGTCAATGTTTTTACACACATGAATGCAAATCTGCCGCTTATTTTAGGCTCGGGTTCGGTGTTCCGCCAAGCACAGCTGCAACGCTTGGGGGTTTCGTTTCAAACGGCCCGTCCCGATTTCGACGAAACGCCCGTGCCCGGCGAAACCGCCGAGCAAACCGCCTTACGCCTTGCCGTCGGCAAAGCCCGCTCGCTGGCCGGAAAATTTCCGCACGCGCTGATTATCGGCGCCGACCAAGTGGCTTGGTGCAACGGCCGCCAGCTCGGCAAGCCGATGAACGTCGCAAACGCACAACAGATGCTGGCTCAATTAAGCGGGCAGCGTATTGAATTTTACAGCGCACTCTGCCTGCTCAACACCGTTTCAGACGGCCTGCACACCCACGTTGATAAAACCGTGGTTACCATGCGCGAATTGAGCGGCAGGCAAATCCGCCGTTACCTGGAGCGCGAACCCGATGCAGTTTACTGCGCCGGCGCAGCCAAAAGCGAAGGCCTGGGCGCGGCGCTGCTGGAACGGATAGACAGCACCGATCCCAACGCCCTCATCGGCCTGCCGGTTTTCAAACTGGTTGAGTTTCTGGCGGCGGAAGGTATGGAAGTTATTTAACAACAATCAGACCAAAAAACCTTTATAAAACCACTTTGAGGCCGTCTGAAAATATTTTCATCAAGTTTCCTTTTCGGTTGAGACCCCGCCATTTATGGCAGTAGAATTTGGGTTTATCGGGGTGTAACCCTTTCCCAATCAGGGAAACACGTAGGGCGGCGCTTTATGTGTCGTCCTGTGTGTTGAAACATTTAGATAAAATAGCCCGTTTTTTTCAGACGGCCTGATCAAACCGGCCGGTTTGCCGGTTGCACCGAAAGCCCGAAACCATGCCCGCCATACTCTATCTCATTCCCACCCCGCTCGGCGCACCCGACACACCCTGCCTGCTGCCGCACGAACAGGCACAAATCACCGGCTTGACCGATTTCGTAGTCGAAGCCGAAAAAACCGCCCGCGCCCACCTGAAGCATTTGGGCGTAACCGCGCCGATACGCGAACTGAACCTGCAAACACTCAACGAACACACCGACATCAAAACCCTGCCCGATTTGCTCAAACCGCTGCAAGAAGGCCGCAGCATGGGCATAGTCAGCGAAGCCGGCTGCCCTGCCGTGGCTGACCCCGGCGCCAATCTGGTGGCGTTGGCGCACGGGTACGGCTTTGAAGTGCGGCCCTTGATCGGCCCGTCCAGCCTGCTGCTGGCTTTGATGGCATCGGGTGCCAACGGTCAGAATTTTGCATTCAAAGGTTACCTGCCGTCTGAAAAAAGCGAACGCATCCATGCTTTAAAGGCATTGGAGCAGCGTTCCCGCCAGCATAACGAAACCCAGTTGTTTATCGAAACACCCTACCGCAACGACGCCCTGCTGGCCGATGCTGTCGGAACACTCTCTCCCACCACCCGCCTGTGCACCGCCAGCGATTTAACGCTGCCTTCGCAAACCATCATCAGCCGAACCGTGGCCGACTGGCGCAAAAACGGCACATTGCCCGACCTGAAAAAACGCCCCACCATATTTGTTGTGCACGCTCGCTGACTACGGTGCAGGCGGCCGCTTCCCCAACCGTTCATTTCCATCATGTCTTGCCAAACGGAAACTCTTTACCTATAATGCACGGCTTATTCGGAATGTAGCGCAGCCCGGTAGCGCACTTCGTTCGGGACGAAGGGGTCGGAGGTTCGAATCCTCTCATTCCGACCAACAAACAATTCAGGCAGCTTTGGCAATCCAAAGCTGCCTGTTTGCTTAGAGGCTGCCCTGCCCCCGGTTATTAATATTTGGGAAACCGGGCGGATTATCTTACAATAGCCGTTATCCGCAAACCATCATAAAGGCGTTACCATGCAGTATGCCAAAATTCTCGGCACAGGCAGCTATTTGCCCGCCAACCGCGTCAGCAACGATGATTTAGCCAAAAGAATCGATACTTCCGACGAATGGATCACCACGCGCACCGGTATCAAATTCCGCCATATCGCCGACGATAACGAAAAAACCAGCGATTTGGCCGTTGCCGCCGCGCACAATGCCTTGGCAAGCGCCAACCTGCCCGCCGGAGAGCTTGATCTGATTATCGTCGCCACTTCAACGCCCGATATGATTTTTCCTTCCACCGCCACCATCGTGCAGCAGAAGCTCGGTATCGGCAGCAGCGGCTGCCCCGCTTTCGACGTACAGGCCGTGTGCGCAGGTTTTATGTATGCCGTCACCACCGCCAACGCCTACATCAGAAGCGGCATGGCCAAAAACGTGTTGGTAATCGGCGCGGAAACCTTCAGCCGTATTCTCGACTGGAACGACCGCACCACCTGCGTGCTGTTCGGCGACGGCGCAGGAGCGGTGGTATTGGGTGCATCCGACGAACCGGGCATCATCCACAGCAAACTGCAGGCCGACGGTAACTACCTTGACCTGCTCAAAACCCCGGGCCAAGTGGCAAACGGCCGGGTTTTGGGCACCCCTTTCCTAACCATGGACGGCCCCGGCGTATTCAAATTCGCCGTAAAAATGCTGGCGAAAGTGGCCGACGAAGTGATCACCGAAGCAGGCTGCACTGCCGATCAAATCGACTGGCTCGTGCCGCACCAAGCCAACAAACGCATTATCGAAAGCACCGCCAAACATTTGGGGCTGGACATGGAAAAAGTGGTGCTGACCGTGCAGGAACACGGCAACACTTCCGCAGCGTCTATTCCGCTCGCCTTAGACAGCGGCATACGCAGCGGCCAAATCAGCCGCGGCCAACACCTGCTGCTCGAAGGCATAGGCGGCGGCTTTGCCTGGGGCGCGGTGCTGTTGAAATACTAACCGTTTGAAAACAATACAAACCATTAAAAAAACAACATTCAGGCCGTCTGAAACACAGCAGCAAACCGAATATTTTCAGACGGCCAAACAAAAAACGAATAAAACGACGGCGGCCAACCAGCGAGCAGGGGAAGCTCCCGTCCGCCCAACCATAATTTACCAAACACATTACGAAAATGACCAAACAAATACATTACGGCACAGTAACGCACTGGTTCGCCGGGCTGCAACGCGGCTCGGTGGTTTCCGATGATCACGGCGCGCAGCGGATTCTGCTCGAAGCCTCATCTTTAAGCCGGCACTACGCCCACCCGAAAAGCGGCGACCGCATCAGTTTCTGCCTGCATCAAGACGCCAAAAACCGCTTGTGCGCAGAAGGTGTGTCGCTTCTGCCCCCCTTAAAGGAAAATGAACGGGTGGAAGTAACACTTACCGAATGGGATTTCAGGCAAAACGGCGGCTACGGCATCCACCAAGTGCAGCGCAGTTCCCCGATTTTTATTTTGGGGCAGTTTTTAAACGACCAAACCCGTATTCCCGAAACCGGCGAAGTTTTGGAAGGCAGGCTGGTCAAACACGGCAACGGCCAATGGCTTTTGGTGGAAGCCGACATTATCGGCAGGCCGTCTGAAACCGCACCGGACACAGCACAGCAACCCTCCGCCACTGCCGCCGAAGAACAACCGCAAACCGAAACCGGCCGCGCCGGCGGCCCGCAAATCTCTGGCGGCACCGATACCGTACAACACGGCACCGCCGGATCCGACACGCCCGCCCTGCCCGCCAACCGTGTTTTAAACGGTGAAATCATCAGTTGGGACGACGAAAAAGGCTACGGTTTTATCCGCACCGCAAAAAAACAAAGTGTGTTTTTCCACATTTCTGCGTTCCACTACACATCGCAGCGGCCGCAGGCCGGGCAGCAAGTGAGTTTCTACTGCAACCGCCCCGTCGGCAGCGAACCGCAGAAAGCCCTGAAAGTGGTGTTGAGCGGCCACGAGGCCTCGCTGTTTTCCGACCGCCCCTACGATTACCACGAGCTGAACCTGAATATGCGCAAATTTTTGTGTTACGGACTGAGCGGAACGGTTTACCTGCTGGCCGTTAACCATTATTCCACCAAACTGGCCGCGTTTTACCTGCTTGCCAGCGCTGCCGCCTTCTGGCTTTACCGCAGCGACAAGCAAACCGCCGTTACCCAAGCCGGCAAAACAGGTTATCTGGGGCGTGTGCCGGAGAAAAAGCTGCACCAAATCGGCCTGATCGGCGGCTGGCCGGGCGCTCTTTTGGCACGCGGCACTTTCAACCACAAAACCGGCAAAGCATCGTTTATCCGCGTTTTCTGGCTGGTGGCGGCAATCAATATTGCCATCACCTATGCTCTGCTGATACATTATGCCGATAATCCGCTTGCTTCATTGTTAAAAAACTAAAGGATTGCTATGTCTTTCGCATTTTTCTTTCCCGGCCAAGGTTCGCAGAGCCTCGGCATGATGAACGGTTTCGACGGCACCGCCGTTGTGAAGGCCACTTTCGACGAAGCCTCCGCCGTGCTCGGCCAAGATTTGTGGGCGATGATTAACGGCGGCGATGCCGCCCCCATCAACGAAACCGTCAACACCCAGCCGCTGATGCTGGCCGCCGGCGTGGCCACTTACCGCGCCTATCTCGAAGCAGGCGGCAAAGCTCCCGCCGTAGCGGCCGGGCACAGCTTGGGCGAATACACCGCATTGGTGGTTGCGGGCGCATTGGATTTTGCCGATGCCGTCAAACTCGTGCGCCTGCGCGCCGAGCTGATGCAGAGCGCCGTGCCGCAAGGCGAAGGGGCGATGGCCGCCATTTTGGGGCTGGACGATGATGCGGTGCGCGAAGTTTGCACCGAAGCCGCCCAAGGCAGCGTGGCGGAAGCCGTCAACTTCAACTCGCCCGGCCAAGTGGTGATTGCCGGTGCCGCCGCTGCGGTCGAGCGCGCGATGGAGCTTGCCAAAGAAAAAGGCGCCAAACGCGCCTTGCCGCTGCCTGTTTCGGTACCCTCGCATTGCAGCCTGATGAAGCCTGCCGCCGAAAAACTGGCCGAAGCATTGAAAAACGTAGTGATCAAAACACCGCAAATCCGCGTAATCCACAATGCCGACGTAGCCGCCTACGACGATGCCGAAAAAATCAAAGACGCCTTGGTACGCCAGCTTTACAGCCCCGTGCGCTGGACCGAAACCGTCAACGCGCTGGTTGCCGAAGGCATTACCCAATCCGCAGAATGCGGCCCCGGCAAAGTATTGGCGGGCTTGGCCAAACGTATCAACAAAGAAGCCTCGTGCAGCGCGCTGACCGATACCGCGCAAGTGGCCGCTTTTATCGAATCACAAACCTGATAACAGAACTTTTCAGACGGCATGAAACACTAATGCCGAGACCTTTGCAAAAATAGGTTTTAGTCCTGAATTTATTTATGTTTCATCATACCCGGGCTTGTTCTGGGTATCTGTTATTTCTTTTGAAACAAAAAGATACCTTTGCAAACCTCCAGATGTGGATACAGTTCAAGGCGTAGCAGCGCAGCGGGCGCAGACATAAACATAGAGTCAGGCAGGCGGGCGGGCAGCGCGCAACGCAGAAATGCGCCGCAGATGGGGGGTAAAGGTCTCAAAAAGATGCCCGGGGCAGGCTCGGGCATAACGCAGAGGTTTTAAGTTGTTGGAAGGAGTTTTGCAAAGGCCTCATGCCGTCTGAAAATCCGATCCATCCCATCATGAATACCGTTAGAAAAAGCCGGGTTCTGCTGCTTACAGAACCCGGCTTGAAAAGGCTGTTTGAGAAATGTCCAAGTATCGGGAGGTGGTCTCCCCCGTTTCAGACGGCCTGTCAACCAACCCTTCTTTTGTGCCGTAACCAATCACGATGCTTCAGCAGGACGCTGCTTGGTATTGATACGCAGAGTACAGAATGCGGCCAAACCCAACAGAACACCGGCGCACATCATTGCATTGGTGGGATTGGCGCCCAACACATGATTGAAAATCGGACCGAAGGTAACGGTTTCAATCAGCATCGGAATCACAATCATCATATTGATGATGCCCATATACACGCCGTAACGCTCTTTGGGCACTTCAGCCACAGCAATCAAAAACGGCACGCCCATAATCGAAGCCCAAGCGATACCGAAACCTATCATCGGCAGGAACAGCATATATTTATTGGTGATGTGCGGGAAAGTCAGCAGGGCAGCTGCGGCCAATATCAAACACAGGGCATGAACTTGTTTTGCACTGTATTTTTTGGCCAACGCCATCAGGCCGAAAGCGGAAATAAAGGTTACGATGTTGTACCAGCCGTTTACCAAGCCCGTCCAGCCCACTGCCTGCTCGAAACCTGCTTTGTCGGCAGGCGTGGCGCCCCACACCGATTTGGCGATACTGAGGGTAACGTATTGCCAGTAGATAAACATGGCATACCACTGGAACAGGTAAACCAAAGCAAGCTGCCACAGGGGTTTGGGCATTTCCTTGATGGCCGAGGCGATTTCCGTTACAGCGGCGACAAGGCCTCGCGGTTTGGCGCGCATCTCTGCCAGTTCTTCGTCGCTGGGGCGGATTTCGGGGGTTGAGAATACCGAGATTAAAACCGAACCGATGGAGCAGACGGCACCGACATAAAACGAACCGTATACCCAATAGGGAATGCCGGATTCGGAAGTGCCGGTAATCCATTGCTGGAAGAAATACAGCGACACGTTGGCCAGCGTGATGCCCAAACCGGTAAACACCGACTGCATCAGAAAGCCGGTGGGCTGTTGGTTATCGGGCAGTTTGTCGGCGATAAACGCACGGTAGGGTTCCATGGCGGTGTTGTTGCTGATATCCAAAGAGCCACAACATCAGCACGGCCATCCACAGCGCGGTAACGTGCGGATAGAAAAACAGACAGATACTGCACCCGATGGCGCCGATTAAGAAATAGGGGCGGCGGCGGCCCAAGCCGTTAACCCATGTGCGGTCGCTCAAAGCGCCGATCAAGGGCTGCACCAAGAGGCCGGTTACGGGGCCGGCCATATTGAGAATCGGCAGTTGGCCGGGGTCGGCATTCAGAAAGCTGAAAATCGGATTGATGGCGGTTTGCTGCAAACCGAAGCTGTATTGGATGCCGAAAAAACCGAAGTTCATCAGCATAATCTGGCGCAGCGTCATCGCCACACGGTGGTCTATTCTCATGATTGAAGACTCCTTTTAATTGAAAAACCTGAGAAAGTTTGTCCCGTGCGTGTGTGGTGAAGGTAAATCGCAGCCTTATGTTCAGGCTTGTTTTGATTATCGGGTACGGCCGGTTTTGTTTTCTAAAAAACCGCCCTGCCCGCCGCGCACATCGGCGGCAAACCGGCAAAGCGATTCCTTAAAACAGATTTTTGACGGCGGTGGCGACGGTTTGTTGTTATTGTTTTAATGAGAGACGGTTTTCAGACGGCCTGTGAATCAGGCTCTAGATATTTATGGTTGTTTTATGCGGTTTATATCGGTTACCGATTCCCGCCACACGGTATCGCAGCCGATCACGACCGGCCGCTGCGGCAGATCTTTACCCGCCACCGCATCCAGCAGCATCTGCGCCGCCCGTGCGCCCATGGCCGTATAGGGCAGATCGGCGGTGGTCAACGGCGGAAACAGCGTTTCGGCAATCGAGCGGTGGTCGTCGTAACCGGCCACCGATATTTCTTCGGGCACCTTGATGCCGCGCGAACGCAAAATGCCGTAAAGCCTCACCGCCATTTCATCGTTACCGCAGCACAAAACAGTGGGCTGTTTCGGCAGCGCCAGCAGTTTCCCTACTGCCGCCTGCAAAGATTCGCTTCGGTTGGTGTAGTCGGGGTAGCCCGCCAAATCCAAAGCCGCATCATAAGCGATGCCCGCTTCTTCCAACGCGCGGCGGTAGCCGAGGCGGCGCAGTTTGCTGGCAACAGTCTGCGGCTGCAGGCTCAGATAAGCAATACGGTGGTGGCCGGCTGCAATAATCCGCTTTACCAAGCCGTATTGGCCTTGTTCGTCGTCGGGCAGCACCGACGGCGTGCCCTGCTTGTCGAAACAGTTGACCAAAACCAGCGGGCAGTTGGGTTTCAGCTCCGGCAGGCGTACTTCCTGATGAAACTCGGCCACATACAGAATACCCTCGGCCCGGTGCTCCAAAAATGTGCGCATCAGCATTTCCACCTGATCAAAACGGTTGCCCGTGTCGGCAATCATCACCGTTTTGCCCGCTTCGGCCATCGTGCGCTGTATGCCCTGCACCAAAAACATATCGGGCAGGCCGCCGCCGCTGTGGCGGTCGTGATGGCGGGAAATCGCACCGGTAATCAGACCCACCAGCCCGGAACGGTTGGAACGCATGATGCGGGCGGCAGACGAGGGGATATAACCCAGCTCTTCCATCGCCGCCTCCACTGCGGCACGGGTTTTCGCACTCACCGGCGCATCACGGTTCAAAACCCGGCTGACGGTTTTGGGCGACACGCCTGCCCGTTCTGCAACATCATAAATCGTGGCCATACCTGCCGCTTTCCTGCGGATTTTTCTTACCGCAGCTGCCTGTTTCGGTTAATTGCGGCAAAGCATATCACAGATGACATCGGTGTCATACCGTTTTTTATACACAAATTTGAGAAAAATCAATCTATCTTTTCATTCTCCTGCCGTACTTTTCGCCGCTTTCCGGGTCAAATACTTATTTGTGTGAAAATAACGGCATGCAGGTTATACTACACGCCGCTACAAACCCGTTTCAGACGGCCTCACCTTGATAAAGTCCATCGGAAATAAAACATGAACAACATCACCCAGTCCGCCGCCTGGCAAAACCTGCAGGCCCATCAAATCAATACCGCCAATATGCGCATGCGCGAGCTTTTCGAAGCCGATCCGCAACGCTTCGACAACATGCACGAAACCCTGCACGGCCTACTGTTCGACTACAGCAAAAACCGCATCAGCGAAGAAACCCTGCAATTATTGTGCGAACTGGCCGAAGCCGCCGGGCTGCAACAGCAGGCCGCGGCCATGCGCCGCGGCGGCAAAATCAACATCAGCGAAAAACGCGCCGTGCTGCATACCGCCCTTCGCCTGCCCGCCGATGCCGATCCCGTGCTGGTAGACGGCGAAAACATTATCCCCGCCGTACACCGCGAACTCGACCGCGCACTGGCTTTCGCCGAAAACCTGATTAACGGCGTGCACACCGGCGCCACCGGCAAACGCATTACCGATTTCGTGCACATCGGCATCGGCGGCTCGGACTTAGGCCCCCAACTGGCCGTGCAGGCCCTGCAACCCTTTCACAAAAACGTGCGCGTACACTTCGTTTCCAACTCCGACGATGCCAACATCGCCCAAGTGCTCGCCCCCCTCAACGCCGAAACCACCGTTTTCTGCGTGGCCAGCAAATCGTTCGGCACCCCCGAAACCCTGCTCAACGCCCACGCCGCCCGTGCCTGGTTCCGCGACGGCGGCCTGCGCGAAGCCGACATCGCCCGCCATTTCGCTGCCATTTCCAGCGACGTGGCTGCCGCACGCAACTTCGGTATCTCACCCGACAATGTATTCGCCATGTTCGACTGGGTGGGCGGACGCTATTCCGTATGGTCGGCCATCGGCCTGCCCGTGATGGTGGCCGTCGGCGGCACCCACTTCCGCAAATTTCTCAGCGGCGCGCACGCAATGGACAAACACTTCTTCAACACCCCGCCGCGCCGCAATATCCCCGTTTTACTGGCCTTAATCGGCATATGGTACGGCAATTTCTGCGGCGCGCACGGCCAGGCCGTCGTGCCCTACAGCCACAACCTGCGCCGCCTGCCGGGCTATTTGCAGCAGCTCGACATGGAAAGCAACGGCAAACGCCGCACGCTGCACGGCGACACGGTGGAATGCCACACCGGCGGCATCGTGTTCGGCGAAGAAGGCGTTAACTGCCAACACGCCTTTTTCCAACTGCTGCACCAAGGCACGCGGCTGATTCCCGCCGATTTCATCGTGCCGATGCGCACCCCCTACCAAATCGGCCGCCAGCACCGCTTCACCGTCGCCAACGCCTTCGCCCAAACCGAAGCACTGATGCGCGGCAAAACCCTTGAAGAAGCCCGCGCCGAACTCACCGCCCTGCCTGAAGCCGAACGCGAAGAGCTTGCGCCGCAGAAAGAATTTCCCGGCAACCAGCCCAGCAACAGCATACTGATCGAAGAAATCAACCCGTTCAACCTCGGCATGCTGATTGCCATGTACGAACACAAAGTATTCGCCCAAGGCGCAATTTGGGGCATCAACTCTTTCGACCAATGGGGCGTGGAATACGGCAAAGCGCTGGCAAAAAACATCGAACCCGAGCTTGCCCGCACCCAAAACATTCAACACGATTCTTCAACCGCCGGATTGATTGCGTTTTACCGCAAATGCAACCCATAGGCCGCCACCTTTTGCCGGTAAGGCAGAAATCAAACCGATGCGGCCGGTGC
This sequence comes from Neisseria sp., assembly GCF_030530745.1. Taxonomy (GTDB): domain Bacteria; phylum Pseudomonadota; class Gammaproteobacteria; order Burkholderiales; family Neisseriaceae; genus Neisseria. Next base: position 157,599 of record NZ_JAUMUI010000001.1, read on the forward strand.
TTTGTCAGAACCGGCCGCATCGTTTGTTTAAACACACAGCCGCCCGAAGGCGGCTGGTTAAAGGCAATGCCGGCATCGTTTTTTGCGGCGGTTCCGAATTGCCGGACTCAAACTCGGTTCGCCCCCACACACTCACTCAATCCTTACATACGCCACCGACAAAATTTCAATCACTTCCCTGCCCTCCGGCCCGTTCAGCACCACTTCGTCGCCTTCGCGCGCTTTAATCAGGCTGCGCGCCAGCGGCGAAATCCATGAAATTTTGTTTTTGGCCGTGTCGATTTCGTCGATACCGACGATTCTCACCACCTGTTCGCTACCGTCGCCGCGCAAAAGTTCCACCGTGGCGCCGAAAAACACTTGGTCGGTGGCTTCGCGGATTTCTGGATCGACCACTTGCGCCGCTTCCAAACGCTTGGTTAAAAAACGGATGCGGCGGTCGATTTCGCGCATACGGCGCTTGCCGTAGAGATAGTCGCCGTTTTCGCTTCGATCGCCGTTGCCCGCCGCCCAATTCACAATCTGAACGATTTCGGGGCGTTCTTTGTTAACCAGGCTGTACAGCTCGTCTTTCAAAGCCTGCCAGCCTGCGGGGGTGATGTAGTTGGGTGTGTTGCCGCTCATGTAATGCCGTCTGAAATGTACAAAAGTGCATTTTAACCGATTGCCGCGCTTTTTTCAGACGGCCTCCCTAGGGGCTGTTGACAATTAACGCAACGGCGGTGTTTTTGGCCAAAAATACCGCCGTTGCGTTGAATGTCGGCAGCCCCTAATTTCCGACTAAACCGGACCCGTTAAAATTTATCCTGTATTTCCCGCATCATTAAGGAGTTGCCATGAAAAAACCGTTTGCCCTGATGACCGCTGCCGCGCTGATATTTTCCGCCGCCGCACCTGCGTCCGCCCAAACCTATATTTCAAGAAAGCAGGCAGTTGCCGCCGCCAAAGCCAAAGTGCCCGGGCGCGTTGCCGATGTAGATGCAGAACTTGATTCACGCCGCCCGCATTATGAAGTGGATATTTATACCAAACGGGGCCGCAAACACGAAATCAAAGTAGATGCACGCACCGGCAAGGTTTATTCAAACCGTATCGACTATGATGATTGATAAAGGTTTTACAAATGCTTCAGGCCGTCTGAAAAAATTTCTTTATAGAAAACTTTTCAGACGGCCTTCTTACAGGCTGCGTTAACAACCGATACCCATCAATACGGTTTTTCCGTAACTTGGCGTAGTAACTTCTATGCCTGCACCCGGCCGCGCCGGTAGGCCGCATATTTCCGGTATAGCCACACAGCCACAAACACCACCACGAATACGGCCAGAACCGGCAGAAACAGGCTGAGCAGCGTCATCACCACCGCCGCACCGGTTTCCAAAACCGAAAACACGGGATTGGCCGTGCCGCCCGTGGCGGCGGTACTGGCTGCGCGGGTGGTGGCGTTCACGCCTTTAATGGCCGCCGCTGCGCCGCCGCCTGCTATAACCGCCAGCGCCCACGTTACGGCGGGGCTTAAATCGGCGGCGGTCGAGGCCATCACGGCCGTGCCCGCCAAGCCGGCCAGCGGTACTGCGAGCGTGTCGAGCAGGTTGTCGACAAACGGCACCAGATAGGCCAGCGATTCGGTGATGGCGGCGATGCCGAGGATAATCAGCGCGTTGGTGCTGCCCAGCCACTGCCAGCTTTCGTTCAACGGCCACATGCCGAAATAAGCCGACACGCTCAGGGCAAACAAAGGCAGAAAAACGCGAAAGCCCGAGCTGGCCGCCAAACCGATGCCGAGCGCGATGCTGATAAGTGTTTCAAAGTTCATGATTTTAATCGAAAACAGAAAACGCGCATGATACTGCAATCTTGCGCGTTTGCGGCAGATTTACGATTATGGCAACCCGGCCCGTCAATATCTCGGTACAGCAGGATCGGCCTGCAACGACCAGGCGTCGATACCGCCTTGCAGGTTATACAGTTCGTCGAAACCTGCGTTGGCCAAATACATGGCGGTGTGCAGGCTGCGCACGCCGTGGTGGCAATACACCACAATCGGGCCTTCGTCGGGCAACTCGTTGTGGCGCAGCGGAATCAGGTTCATCGGAATATGCACATGGCCGGGCAGCGCGCAAAAGGCAACTTCCTCGTCGGTGCGCACGTCGAGCAGGGTTAACGGTTTGCCTTCGGCAAGCCATTGCTGCAATTGTTGGGGGGTGATTTGCGGAATCATAATGAGTGTGTTTGAGTGTGTGCAAGGCCGTCTGAAACGCGTTCAGACGGCCTCAAACTTTGCAAAATTAAATTCCCGCCTGCTGTGCAGGTTGGGCGTTTCTGATGCTGGCCGGCCGTGCGGAAGATTCGGCCTGTTTGTTAAAACTGAAATTTTCCGGCGGCTGCGGGGGTATTCAGATAAGGGATATAAGTGTCGAACAACGTGTGTTCGGTAAAGCCTTCGCCGTGGCGGGTAATCAGCAGGGCGCGCTGAACAGGCGCGCTGCCCGCCACCACCACCATACGGCCGCCGTTTTTCAATTGGTTTTTCAAGGCTTCGGGCACAACGGGCACGGCACCGCCGATATAGACGGCATCGAACGGGGCGCTTTCCGAAACACCTGCCAGGCCGTCGCCGGTTTGATAAACCACATTATCGAAACCGAGCCCGTCAAGCACGTTTCGGGCACGCTGTTGCTGTGCGGCGTCGATATCAATAGTGGTTACGCTGCCGCCCAGTTTGTGCAGCAGCGCGGTGGCATAACCCGAGCCGGTGCCGACCTCCAGCACGCGCTCGCCCGCTTTCAGCGCTAACCCCTGAATCAGGCGGGCAACGATTTTCGGCTCCAGCATGCTGCCGCCGTTAGGCAGCGGCAGCGTTATATCGGCATAGGCGTAAGCCCGCTGCGCTTCGCCCACAAAACGTTCGCGCGGCACTTCGGCCAGTGCGTCTAAAACATCGAAATCCAACACATCCCAAGGGCGGATTTGTTGTTCTACCATATTGAAACGTGCTTGCTCAAAGTTCATGCCTTGCTCCGTGGCGGTTTGATATTCGGATTGTTTTTGGATTATACGGTGTTTGACGCGGGTATCACAATGTTTCAGACGGCATGTGCAGCATCTCAGCTTGATTTTTTTCGGCTTCAGACAAACCGTTAAAAACTATCATAAAAACCAAAATTTTATCATGGCAGTTTTTCACTGCTTTTTATAAAAACCGTTCAGGCCGTCTGAAACCGAATTTTTCAGACGGCCTGCATAGATGGTTGGGCCATTAACGTATTACCGGCTTGTATTTAATCCGTTTCGGTTTCGCGCCTTCTTCGCCCAAGCGGCGTTTCTTGTCGGCTTCGTATTCTTGGTAGTTGCCGTCGAAGAACACCCATTTCGAATCGCCTTCTGCTGCCAGAATGTGGGTGGCGATGCGGTCGAGGAACCAGCGGTCGTGCGAAATCACCATCACGCTGCCGGCGAATTCGAGCAGCGCATCTTCAAGCGCGCGCAGGGTTTCGACATCAAGGTCATTTGACGGTTCGTCGAGCAGCAAGACGTTGCCGCCGCTTAACAGAGTTTTGGCCAAGTGCAGGCGGCCGCGTTCGCCGCCCGAGAGGTTGCCTGCGATTTTGCTCTGATCGCTGCCCTTGAAATTGAAGCGGCCCAAATACTGGCGGGCGGGGATTTCGAACTGGCCGACTTGCAGAATGTCGCGGCCTTCGGCGATGTTGTCGAACACGGTTTTGTCGTTTTGCAGGCCGTCGCGGCTTTGGTCGATGAGCGACATTTTGACGGTTTGGCCGATTTTCACTTCGCCGGAATCGGGCTGCTCTTTACCGGAAATCAGTTTGAACAGGGTCGATTTACCCGCGCCGTTGGGGCCGATGATGCCGACAATCGCGCCGGGCGGTACTTTGAAGCTCAAATCGTCAATCAATACTTTGTCGCCAAACGATTTGCTCACGTTGGTGAACTCAATCACTTCATTACCCAAACGCTCGGCCACGGGGATGAAGATTTCCTGCGTTTCGTTGCGTTTTTGGTATTCGTAATTGCTCATTTCTTCAAAACGCGCCAAGCGGGCTTTGGATTTGGCTTGGCGGCCTTTGGCGTTTTGGCGCACCCATTCCAGTTCCTGTTTCATGGCTTTGATGCGGGCGGCTTCGGATTTGGCTTCGTTGGCCAAGCGTTGCTCTTTCTGCTCCAGCCAAGACGAATAGTTGCCTTTCCACGGAATGCCGTGGCCGCGGTCAAGTTCCAAAATCCATTCGGCGGCGTTGTCCAAGAAATAGCGGTCGTGGGTCACGGCAACCACGGTGCCGGGGAAGCGCACCAAAAATTGCTCCAGCCATTCGACTGATTCGGCATCCAAGTGGTTGGTAGGCTCGTCGAGCAAGAGCATATCGGGCTTGGAGAGCAAGAGTTTGCACAAGGCCACGCGGCGTTTTTCACCGCCCGAAAGTACGCCGATTTTGGTGTCCCAATCAGGCAGGCGCAGCGCGTCGGCGGCGATTTCCAATTCGTGTTCCGCACCGCCGCCGGTGGACGAACCTGCGGCGATGATGGCTTCCAAGCGGCCTTGTTCTTCGGCCAGCGCGTCGAAGTCGGCATCGGGGTCGGCATAGGCGGCGTAAACTTCTTCCAAGCGTTTCTGTGCGGCGGCCACTTCGCCCAAACCGCTTTCCACTTCCTCGCGCACGGTTTTTTCGGGGTCGAGTTCGGGCTCTTGCGGCAGGTAGCCGATTTTGATGCCGCCCATCGGCACGGCTTCGCCTTCAAATTCTTTGTCCACGCCCGCCATAATCCGCAGCACGGTGGATTTGCCCGCGCCGTTCAAGCCCAAGAGGCCGATTTTCGCACCGGGGAAAAAGGATAGGGAAATGTCTTTGATGATGGTTTTCTGCGGCGGCACGGTTTTGCTCACACGCAGCATGGAATAAACGTATTGGCTCATAGCAATCTCTTAAACTTCATGCATAGATTGGAAAATTTCACACAACCCGGCAGGCCGTCTGAAGCCTACCGTTCCTACTGTTTAAAGATTTTTACATTTTAACCGAAAAAATCTTTTTTAAAAACAATGAGTGAAGATAAGCAGCATCCCCCAACCTCCCGCCGACACATACCGCTGTTTAATAACCATATCGGTCTTAAATATCTTCAAAATTGCCAATTTCGGCAGATCCAATACACAACCGCTCAAAAGCAACTGAAGTGGTTTATCCGGCATTGGCTTCATTCTGCCAATTGCTTCAACACACAGCCGCCTGAAGGCGGCTGCTTGTCCAAATCCCGGCGGCGTTTGTCCGGCAGCAGGTTTCAACACACAGCCGCCTGAAGGCGGCTGCTTATTAACATACCATCCCTTGTTGTGAAAGACGTAGTTTCAACACACAGCCGCCTGAAGGCGGCTGCTTCGGGCTTCCCGCAAATTTCAGTCGGCCAGTTAATGTTTCAACACACAGCCGCCTGAAGGCGGCTGCGTTTTGAAAGGTAGGGCGCATAAACGGCCTTGCCGGTTTCAACACACAGCCGCCTGAAGGCGGCTGCATTAAAGTTTATTCCCCTAGCATGATTGAGCTTGTTTCAACACACAGCCGCCTGAAGGCGGCTGCGTTGTTGGTGTAGTTCTTGCATTACTTGTGAATAGTTTCAACACACAGCCGCCTGAAGGCGGCTGCTGGATGTATGCTGGCAGCGGCTGCGACTTCAACGGTTTCAACACACAGCCGCCTGAAGGCGGCTGCCTATAGGCGGTATAGCCGTTGCCCAAAGCCTGCAGTTTCAACACACAGCCGCCTGAAGGCGGCTGCACGCATCTACCTGGTCGTCATGCCTCCCGTTGGGGTTTCAACACACAGCCGCCTGAAGGCGGCTGCTTCAATACCACGGGGCGAAGTAGTTAGTTCTGAAGTTTCAACACACAGCCGCCTGAAGGCGGCTGCGTCCCGGCAGTACCGGAATAAGACGGGGATTTTGTTTCAACACACAGCCGCCTGAAGGCGGCTGCCTGACAGATTTCTTTTGGCGTTGTTTTACATAACGTTTCAACACACAGCCGCCTGAAGGCGGCTGCATGGATAATCATCCAATGCCAGCGGGGCAAGGTTGTTTCAACACACAGCCGCCTGAAGGCGGCTGCTGCGTGGTTTTGGCATCTTTAATACTCCGTAATTGTTTCAACACACAGCCGCCTGAAGGCGGCTGCAGGCTGCCGTTGCCGAACGCAGCCGAAAACTGCTGTTTCAACACACAGCCGCCTGAAGGCGGCTGCGCCCAACCTGCGCACGCCCTGCATCCTGCACTGGGATGTTTCAACACACAGCCGCCTGAAGGCGGCTGCTGAATTAAAGAGCAGTTATGCTTATTACAAGCAGGTTTCAACACACAGCCGCCTGAAGGCGGCTGCCCGCGCCCTTGGCCTCAATCCTACGTAAAACAGAGTTTCAACACACAGCCGCCTGAAGGCGGCTGCCTTCACGATATGAGTTTGCATATTATTCTCAAGTGTTTCAACACACAGCCGCCTGAAGGCGGCTGCGTAATAACGGCTGCGGAAGAATCCTCAATATAGACGGTTTCAACACACAGCCGCCTGAAGGCGGCTGCACAAAGCTTCGCTTCGCTTCGTTTTGTATGCTGAAGTTTCAACACACAGCCGCCTGAAGGCGGCTGCTTTTGCCGTTCATCTATCCTGTATCACCTTGTATATGTTTCAACACACAGCCGCCTGAAGGCGGCTGCATAACGCGGTCAAAGTGCCCACTTGCCAAACTATGTTTCAACACACAGCCGCCTGAAGGCGGCTGCGTTGGCGCAGATTTAGACAAATTAAGCAGCACGGTTTCAACACACAGCCGCCTGAAGGCGGCTGCTTTACCCTACCCGGCAGCTGATAGACGGGGATTAGTTTCAACACACAGCCGCCTGAAGGCGGCTGCTTGACCGCCCTTTTCGGGGATTTGCGCGGCCTGCAAGTTTCAACACACAGCCGCCTGAAGGCGGCTGCCTTCACATTCAGCCTTGGCGTGGTAAGCGAAGAGGTTTCAACACACAGCCGCCTGAAGGCGGCTGCCTGATTCATATTTGCGCACTGTACCCTGTTTCGTGTTTCAACACACAACCGCCTGAAGGCGGCTGCACGATTACAAATGCCGTTTCTGAATTGACTTTTAGTTTCAACACACAGCCGCCTGAAGGCGGCTGCCCATTACGCCGCTGGGCAGACGGTTGATATAGCTCTGTTTCAACACACAGCCGCCTGAAGGCGGCTGCAGAAGAAGGGCGCGGGCTGAAAAAGCCGATTTGTTGTTTCAACACACAGCCGCCTGAAGGCGGCTGCGTCGGTACTGGTTTCAGCCAGCTTTACTATCTGTTTCAACACACAGCCGCCTGAAGGCGGCTGCCTAACAACATTTTTTCTTCTGTTTCCACACAAATGTTTCAACACACAGCCGCCTGAAGGCGGCTGCGCGGCCATGCCGTCAAAACCAAAAACGACAAAATGTTTCAACACACAGCCGCCTGAAGGCGGCTGCTCCCTATGGTTTGAAGCCTTGCTGGGTAAGGCTTGGCGGCCTTTGATTCGCTAAACTTCCGCATAGGGAGTGATTTGCAGTATAGCACGGTATGAATTTTTATACTGCATTTTTATAACATACTGATTTTTAAAGAATTTTTTGCTATCGCTAACCTGCCTGCATTTTAATGAGAACCGCAGGTTAGCGAATTATAAAATCAACGTATCCTTAAATATATCCACCGCCGGTTTGGCACCGTAGTGCTCTACTTTTCTGCGCCATTTGCTGCCCAAATGGTAAAACCGCAAACTGTCGCACTCGGGGTTGTAAGTTTCCAATAATTTTGCTTTCAATACTACCCACTGATCGGGCGTAACGTCGCATTCAAACACCGAATATTGCGCCCGCACGCCGTAATCCAGGCAATGTTTGGCAATCCTGCGCAGCCGTTTCTGCCCTTCGGGATCGTCAAATGAAATATCGTAAGTAATCAACATCAGCATTGGTAAAATTTTCCTAAAAAATGACCGCTTGCAAACCGGCTACCTCATTAAAAACGGCGGATATTCCGCCAAATCGCCGCGTAAATGGCGGGCGAGCAACATTGCCTGAATATATGGCAATAATCCGATTTCTACTTCCTCGTTCAAAAAAGGATGAACTATTTTTTCCTGTTTTTTCGCCTGTAAGGTTTGGAATATCAACTTGCGTGTTTCAGGTTTAATCATAATTGCACCACTTGCTTCGCTAACAAAGTCTGTTGGTTTGATTTGCCCGCGGTTAATCAGCGACAACACCATTCTATCCACCCACCAGGCACGGAATTCTTCCAAAATATCCTGTGCCAAACTGTCTCGCCCCGGACGGTCGGCGTGCAAAAAGCCCACCTGCGGATCCAAGCCCACGCCCTGCAAGGAACCGCTGATGTCTTTACCTAAAATACTGTATAAAAACGACAGCAACGCATTCACCCCGTCGCGCGGCGGGCGGCGGTTACGTCCGTAGAACACAAAACCGCTTTCTGTCTTAATCAACTGCCCGAACACGCCGAAGTAGCGGGCTGCCGCGTCGCCCTCGATACCGCGAATCAGTTCCAGATTTTCCGCTTTTTTCAATTGCATCAGTGATGAATTTAATGCCGAAACCGCCGTCTGAATCTCCGCATTATCGCCGTGATTGCGAATCTGCCGCTGCAACACCCGCTTGGAAGCCTGAATTTTGGCGGCGATAATATTGCGTGCCACCGGCACGGGGTTTTGCTCGGAAAGCCGATACTGCGTCCGCCGCAACAGCACGTTACCGCTCTGCCGCCCTTGCAACCGCCCCAAAAAACGCCCGTTTTCGGTGAAAAACGCCAAATTGACATTATTTTCACCGCAAAACCCCATCAAAAACGGCGACACCAACACATTGCCGAAACAGAAAATATGCCCGATGGAATGCACCGGCAACTGTGCCACTTTTTTGTGATCTTGCTCCACCACCAAAGTTTCGCGTTCTTTGTGGAGATAACTGCCTTGAGTGGTGATATACAGCGTATTTTGCAGCTTACGCATGGTTGAAAAACTCCCTTTATTTTGACCGCTCTTTTGTTTTTGGAACAACTTACCATTTAGGCCGTCTGAGAAAATCAGTCTTTCAGACGGCATAGAACAAAAAACAGATAACCACTAACGCGTTCGTGTTCAAGGACACAACCCATGTTTGCTTCTATTTATATGCAATTTAGTATCTTCATGCTAAAATACTCTTGGCTTAAATTCACAACCTTAATTAAAGGAACATTAAATGAAAAATAGATTTTATTTAAAAACGAAGGTCCTAACGATCAAATAATATTCGATGCCCTTCATTATGCTTCCGAAATTTCTACTCAAAATAATGACAAGCATATTCATATCATATTTCCCCATAAAGCTAATTTTGAATCAACCAATCTTGGTAAAATAATTGACCAAATATTTGGTAATGGTTCAGCCAAGAAATTATGCAAAGGTGAAAGCATAGGAAATTTAGATTTTATACTACCATCAAAAATTAACCTCCATAATTCGTCCGGTACAATTTTGGCAATTTATTGTTCAACTGATGATATGAATAAAATAGACTCAAATGCTTCTGCAAATTCAATTATATTTGTATCATGGCTCTCAGAAGAAGCTGATATTTGGGAGAGTACTTGGCATAATAATGGGCTTAACATTATTCACGGGGAATCCTCTCAACAAATTGAAATTTTACCAGAAGAAATCACATCATCATTAAAACGGTTAACCTCTATGGTTAATCTATCTACTGGCTTGGCGCACCCTTCAGATCAAAAGCATGCTCAACGTATTTTCAAAGAGCTACAAGAAAAAGGATACAAAGCCGATGAACAAACAGTTGCAAATTGGGCCATAGCCAATGGCTGGAATGCTCGCCATTTGAATGATCTCAAAAAACTAACCAAGAGATATCTTTCATAATTTTTATTCGTTCAATAAACCCTTAGATGACTTTTTTAAATATTTAAAAAAACCATCTAAATTACAATCTATAGGCAAATTACGTAGGTTGGATTAGACAAAATTCTGTAACCCAACCTACGTTTACTCATCATCTAGGTCAAGTCTTTCTCTTTCTTCCCTTATTGCCTCCAAATCACCTTCACTAAGCTCTCATTCCAAATAGTAAAAAAATTGTATTTTTATTATCTAGTATTTCATTCATTTCATCTAAAATTATTTTCTACAAAATTATTCTCTTCTATCTCATCAACATTTTTTAATAATAACTCTTGCGGCAAACCACTTTTTAACCCGAGAAAGTTATCATGAAAGGTATAAACCCGATCATCATGTCCAGTATCTACAAGAATATTCACAATATTTTCTACTATTACTCTCCAAACAACCCCTCCACATACCCCACCGACTTATCCTTCTCCAGCAACTTCGGTTGGCAAATTTCTATCAGCGAGCAGGCTTTGCAGTGTTTGCCGTATTCGGGCAGCGGGGTAGTGCCGCTGTCTAACAGTTCGCGTACTTGGCGGATCGCGTTCAGGGTTTCGGCTCTGAGGCCATCTGAAAATATTACCGGCACGCGGTGTCGGGTTTGCATATACCAGAGTGCGCCCTCGTCTATAGTTTGCCCCGTCATTTCTTCCAGACAAAGCGCTTGGGCGCAGAGCTGGATTTCGTCCATCGCGGTGGGTTTGGGCCTGCCGCGTTTGTATTCTACGGGTTTCAGGCTGCCTGTACGCAAATCCCGCTCCACCATATCGGCAATGCCCGTCAGCCCCAAGCGTTCGGCGGACAAATGCACGCTGCGTTCAAACCGCACGCCTTTGCGGGTTTCAGGCTCGCCGCCGTCCACTCGTTCGTGCAGCACCCGCCCCTGTGCGGTGAGAAAATTCTCCGCCCACGCCTGTTCGTTGTGAATCAACGCACACTGGCGCGGGCAAAAGGCGTAGTGTTGCAGGGCGGAGAGGGGAACGGTGGGTAGATCCCGTTCCCCTGTGCCTGCAAGCGGTGGTTTTTGCTCAGAATTTTGCAAATTTTCCGTCATCAGAAACCGTCTATTTCTTGAGGTGTTAATCCGTCGAGATTATCTAACCGATAGCTGCCGTCGGCGTTTACTTTCAGGCTGCCGTGTACGTTGGCGGACGAATATTGCCCTGCTTTGCAATTGTGTTCCCACCAGATGAGTTTGAGTACCTGCATACTGCCTTCGGGGCGGGCGGAAGATGCGTCGCCTTCAAACAGTTTGGTGAGCACGGCTTTGATTTTGTCGGCATCGCCGTCTGAAAAGCCGGTGCGTTCGGCCAGCTGCGGCGACATGGCGCCGAAGGCGACGTAAATGCCGCTGTCCACGCGGTGTTTCATGCCCATGGTGTCGGAGCCGCGTTTGCTGCCGTCGCCTTCGCCGCTGACGCTTTTGGTAATTTGCGTACTGGTGATATTGACCGGCTCAACACTGAATGCGGATTGAATGGTTACGGGACCGCGTACGGCAATCGATACGCCTGCGCCGTCATCACTTTTGCCGAATGCGAATACCTGCCCGAAGCTGCGCACGTCCAGCCATTTTTCACAGGCTTTTTTAGCAGTTTCGTCTTTATCGGCTTTTTTACCGAATGCCTCTGCCCCCAAGCCGACTTCTTTGTCTTTGGCACGGTTGGCAAGGCTGGTCATGCCGTCGGTTTTCTTTTCGTCGGATTGTACGAAGATGGCTTCGCCGCTGTCTTGCAGGCGGTCGCGGATTTTGCGTTTCAAACAAACATCGGTCATTTCGCCGATGCCTGAAAAATCGGCACGCGGGCGGTTGCCGTTTAAGGGGTCGCCGTTGGGATTGGCGTTTTTGACGCTGATAATCAGGGCAAAGTCGATTTTTTTGGTTAAGCTCATGTTGTTTTCCTTTCAATGTTCAGGGTTATTCAGGGGTTTCGGTTTTCTTTTGTTTGGCGGCTTTGCGTGCGGCAATTTGGCGTGCCAGCTCCATTTTTTGGCAGTGGTAACCGAGCAGGAATTCGCCGCTTAATTTGTCGTCGCAAACAAAGTCGTCGGTTTGGAACAGCTCCATAATCTCACCGATGGCCTGCGTGCCCGTATCTTTGCCGCGGCTGCGCAGTCGGTCTTGATAGGGTTTCAGTGCCAATTCGATATTGCGCCAAGTGGCAAAAGGGTGTTCGGCAAAGCGCTGCATATAGCGTTCGGCGGTGGTGGCGCGTTTTTCCTCCGCCAGATAAAGCGCATAGGATTCGATATTTTCGGCAATGGCCAGCAGCCTGCCGTACAAGTAGTCGCGTGAACGGTTTTCTGTATCTAAACTCATAGGGTAAGTTCTCCTTTCTGATAAATCATGATGACGGGCGCGCCAGCCTTTGTATAAAGCGCAAGCGACGCCGATGTTTCTTTGCCACTCCCAATTTTCGCTGCCGCTCGGATTGCAGGCCGTCTGAAAACTTTTTTGCACCAAATCATAAGGCATCGGCACGTTTTTACCGCCGGCAATCACGGGCAGCAGGCGGGCGTAGAGTTGTTTTTTCAGGGCATCGCTCAATGTCTGTCCGTAAACGGCGTAGCCGATGGCAGACGGCGACGGCGGCACAAACGCCCACAGGGTTTGTTTATCTGTTTTTTTGCCGTTTTGCTTTTCAATGCTGTGGCGTTGGTACCAAGAAAAATCGTCTATCCAAGCGTCCAGGTTGGCGAAATAGTCGGCAGGCAGAAATTCTTGGTAGTAAGTCAGCGCCATACGTCCCGGTGTGGCGGAGTCCAGCATGAGCAGGGAAATCTGTTCATGTTCTTTCAGCGCTTTTTTATAGCCGTGCAGTTTCTTTTTAATGATGGCGGCGGCCTGCCGCCCGATATTGACAGACCAATCGATACCGCTGTTTTCGTTTTCAGACAGACTGTTGATTTCGTCATTATTTTCAACCGCACTTGTATCCAGATTATCCCAGTCGATTTCGTCAAAAGTATCTTTTATCGGCGAAGGAATTTCTTTGCCGCTGATTGCCCAAGCAACGGTTACCTGATCGCCGTTGCGGATACCTTGGCGGGCGATCAGCCAACGTAATGCACTGTGTGCTTTGGCGGATACTTCCGCCGAGACACTGGCCGCCTCTTCAGCCGCTTCAAAACGCCCACGGAAGGTGTAGCCCGCCGTATCGTTGGACGAAATCAATTTGGCTTTATCGCCCGTATGACGCAATTTGGCAGGGTGCATGGTGGAAACCGACGTATCGATACCCTGTATCAAACAAAAACCCTGTTGTGCCGCACTGCTGCCGATGTAGTCTATCCACGACTGCTGCACGCTTTGATCCGTCCATGTTTCGCTATGCACATCGCCGGCAATTTCCACACACCAGCACACCAATGCCGAACCGAACTCGATTTCGCCCTTGGTTTTCGGCAATACGGAAAAAATCGGCGGGGCTTCGCCCTCCGCTTCCCATTTGCTTAAAACTTTGCCGTTTGCGTCCGACTGAAAAACGCCTGCCCGAACCAAATCGGCGACAACCGTGCCTTTGCCGACATAATCCAGCACGGCTTGCACTTTCGGGTGTTTGAATGTCGAGTCGCACCATTGCTGCAACTGCTTGCGATAACCTTCAAAATAGGCTTTTTTGCCGCCGCCGTAATCGGCGTAATCTTTGGCAACATATTGGATTTTGTCTGCCAGTGGGTGCGGTGCTTCACCGCTGGTACGGTTTTCCGATGATTCGGTAGCCGGCAGCATAATTGCCGTTTTTGGCGGCATTACCCGTGCCGTTTGAAATTCTCCTTGTCCGTTTAATACGATAACAATATGGGCATTTTGCAGGGTATGCCCGACGGGTGTCAGCGGTTCGTCATCGCTGTCAAACGTTTGCCCCGATACGGCTTCATACGTCCGATACAGTTTCTGCATCCAGCTCATAGTCCCAACTCCTCAGCCTCATCTTCCACAGGCTTGACGTTTTCGCCGCGTTTAAACGGTTTTTCAGGCTGCATTTCTCGGATAAAGCGGGTTTTCAGACGGCCTGTTTCATCGTTTACGCTTGGGAACTCAATCACGCCGTGTTCCATTTTCGCCGCCCAAAAACGGCTGACCAGCTCGGGTTTGCCCGTTTCTTCGGGATAGCCGAAGCTGTGAAACATCAAGCCGAAATCAAGGTTGTCGATCTCATCGTAAAAGCCTTTGCCCGAGCCGAATTCGCACGGTTCCACATAGCCTTGGCAATCACGCGTGCCCAAGAAAATATCCTGCCTGCCGCCGCGTTCCAGCATTCTTTCGGCAATCGCCATATGTTTGCCGAAATTGCGGTCGCCTTTGAGTTCTTCCCAATTTTCGTTCCAAGTGAAGTGCGCCTGCACTTGGTATTCCACATCTTGCAGAAAAGTGTAAATCGCCAGCGTATTGCCGCCGTTCCAGTCCAAGGGTTTGGTGGATTTGCTTTGGGTGCGGATCGGCTTCATTATGCGGATTTTGTCGATGTGCCAAATCAGGGTCGGCTTCCAGTAAATGCTTTTGACAATGCCTTTAACCGCTTCATAGGTCGGTACCTGGTAGCTGAATTTTTCGCCGCCGATTTTGGTAACGGGGTCGGTAAACAAAGCCTGCCGTCCCCAAACGCGGAAAGTAATGGTGCTGTTCATATCGCTCCTTCTATAATTCGTAAAACGGCATTTCGCCGGTTTCATCGACGGATAAGCCGTATTCATCGCTGTAATGCCCGTCTTTCAAATAATAAATGCCTGAGCCTGCTTGTACTTCATAGATAGCCTGTTCCTGCTCCAATTTCTGCCACACATTCGGAAACACGTTCACACTGTAGCGCTGCGCTTTGGCCAGCGTGCGGTACATTACTTTCGGTTTCCATTCGCCGCAAAGCAAAGCAATCAAATCCCTACCTTCGCCATATGGCACAATGACGGCGCGGGTCGGCGCATCAATGGCTTGAAAAGCCTGCCCCGCGCTTTTGAATGACTGCATCAGAAGCGGAAACAGCTTGGTTCTTTGATTGTTTTTCGCTGCATAAACATTTGAAGCATTATCGGAAAGCCAGTCCAATAGGCTACCTGAAATGCTGTTTTTAACCGCATAGCCCATCTCGCCGCTGCGGTTGTAAAAATAGTATTGGAAATACCGCTGCATGGCGGCAGGCTGCAAAATATCCTGTCCGGCAAATTCGCGCAATACGCGTTCGGCATTTTTCTGCCCTTGGTCAATATCGGGCAGCACCCGTGCCAAATCCGGCTCTTGCAGGTTGAGCACATACACCTGCCCTTTGCCGTTTTTTTCGCCATGACGATTACAACGCCCCGCTGCTTGGGCAATGGAATCCAGCCCGCCCAAAGCACGGATGACGCAAGCCATAGAAATATCCACGCCCGCTTCAATCAATTGGGTGCTGATACAGATCACGGGTTGTTTGTTTTTCAGACGGCCTTTGATTGCATCAAAAATGGTTTTGCGGTGTGCGGAACATTGGTTGGTGCTGAGGTGAAACAGTGCTTCTTTCGGCACGTTCTGCGTTTGACAGTATTGATAAAGTTCTTGCGCCCATTTTTTGGTATTGACGATAAACAGGCAGCTTGATGCCGTCTGAAACTGCTCCAATAAAAATCCGCCCGCTTCATTCACTGACCAGCCGCCCGCTTTGGGTTGATACTGGATTTCCACACGCGATAAATCGTCGAACAATTTGTTTTGCTCGTCGTTTTTACCCATCATTTCGGCGTTTTGCGCCAGTTTCAATTCGCCGAATTCCGATTTGGGCAATTTATCAAGCAGCGGCTGGGTGGCCGTGCACAATACCGCACTGGATTTGCCGAACTGCGTGAGCCAGTTCAGCACATTGCAAAACAGGTGCACGCATTTCACCGGCAGAGTTTGGATTTCGTCGAAAATCAGCACGCTGCGTGTCATCGGGTGGATATGCCGCACGCCGCGTGTGCCGCCGCCGAACCAAGCATCGAGAAACTGCACCATGGTGGTAAACACAATCGGCTTATCCCAATTTTCGGCAAGCAGTTTGTCCTGCCAGTTTTGCTTTTCAGGATCAAGGTTGGAATGGTGTTCCAGCACCCAATCTTCGCCGAGAATTTCACGCACGGTGCCTGCATTTTGGTCAATGATGGACGTGTAGGGAATGATGTAGATAATGCGGTCGAGATTGTGCTTTTGTGCGTGGTGCAAAGCATAACGCAGGCTCGCCAGCGTTTTGCCGCCACCGGTCGGTACGGTCAACGTGTAGATGCCTTGCGGGTCGGTAGCACGTTTCAGACAGGCATCGGATATCTCGCGGCGGATTTGGTCAATCGGGTAACGGATTTCAAAATCGGCCAGATGAGTTTCCAGCTTATCAATGGCTTCCTGCCAGTTGGGCTTTTGAGTCAAACGGCGCAAATCCTTTTGCGCTTCGCGTTCAAAATCCGCACTGTTGATACGGTCGGCATCAATCAGGCAGCTGAATAGAAAACGGGTGAGGCAGCCGAGATGAAATTCTTTGATTTTTTCGTTGCTGTCCGGTTGCTTCAAAATGGCTGCAAGCGGCTTTAACAGCAATTTAACCAAATCTTCATTAGCCAAACCTTCCGCCTGCCGCTTGACCGCTTCATCAGCATTTTGCTCGCACTCTGCCAAATGCGTCAGCGCATCGTCTTTTGAAAAGCGTATCCGCCAAACCGCATCGCCTTCAGGACTCAGGCAGTCAATCAATCCCGCGCCGTGGTGCGAAGCAATGCACAAGCCCAATATTTGTCCAACCAATTCGCCGATGCCGTTTTGCGCGCCAAACTTTTTCAGACGGCCATACACCCATTGTGCGCCCGCCGTGGAGTGGTCGATTTTCTTGCCGTTCGGCAGCGTATCTTCCACATCGACATCGGGATTCACGCCCGCTGCCGCCTTGATATAGCTTTGAAACGCTTGCGAATATTTACCGAAATCGTGCATTAACCCCAGTAACTCACCCGCTTCGGGCAAATCCAGCTTCGCCGCCAATTCGCGGGCAATGGCGGCGGTTTCGGTTAAATGAGTGGCAACAGATTGTTCCGATTTATCCGCTTGGCGGATATGGGCGATAAAATTTGTCATGCTTATCCATCCGTTCCATTACACACAGCCGCCCGAAGGCGGCTGATTTTCAAACGATGATCACTCACCAATCTTAGTTTCAACACACGCACGCCAGCAGGCGCACGACACAACAACCGTTTTTCAGACGGCCTTTTTCTCAAATCTTAAAAAATCCTCCAGTCTTTTTGCTTCATCTACTTCATCGTGGGCAATCAACAGGTATTTCCACGCCTTGCCGCCGTGCTGCGTGGCATAGTCCGCTGCCTGTTTGCACCAAGCCGCTGCCGCTTCGGTTTTGGCCAGCACTTCAGGGCTTTGCATATCAGCACGGGATTTGGTTTCTGCCATCAGGATAAAATCATCGCCCTCTACTACGAAATCGGGAATATATTCTTTCTGATCGGCACCTTGTTTGTAATAAATCTGAAATTGCCCCTTGGCCGGTTTGAACCATTTTTGCGCATCGCGCTCCAGAATCACGGCGAAGCGGCGCTCGGTGTCGGAATCGAATTTTTGCAGCGGATACAGGCACTTTTTAAACCCGCCGAACAGCATTTGCTTGATGCGCGAAACATCTTGCACCGTTTCGCGCACCGAATGCACCGGCTCGTTTGCCGAAGCGGTGTAATGGCAGGGTTTGAGCGCGGTAAAACCACGGCTGACATGCGCTTCATAATGCGTGGCTTTTTCCCAGAAATGCGCCGTCATTTGCGCATGAATTTCCCGTGCAATCAGGCGGCGGTTTTTATCCAACACATCCAGCGCTTCGGCCTCGGAAAGATAACTGCGCAAATGCCGCACCATCTGCCCGGCCAGGTCATACAAAAGATTAGCTTGGGTGAAGTAGTCAATATCGTCAAAATCGATCAGCGCGTGCACGATATAGTCTTCAGGGCGTTTCTCAACCAGCCCCAACTCGGCAGACAGGCTACTTTGCTCATCGGTATGCAGGTTGTGAATCAGGATTTCGCGCGCACCCGGCTGCAAATGCAGATTGCCGACATCCAGGGTAAAGGGGTGGAACCTCGTGCTGACTTCCCCGCTCGGCATCATGGTGATACGCGGAATATCGATGGTTTGCGCCACCAGAACTTGCGTGGTTTTCGCCACAATTTCCGCCACATCGGGCAACGCATCTGCCAATAATTCGCCCTGCGCACCCTGCAATTGCTGTTTCACTTCTTCTGTGATTTTTGCCTGAATATCCGCTTGCAATAAGGCTTGCGAAGTCGGCGCTTGTTGAGGGCGGGTTTCGTATCGGGCCGCCGCTTCCATAACCTTGCGGGCAATTTGTTTTTCCGCCTCACTGGTAAATATCGGCTGATCCGCTTCTGCCGGATACGCGCCAACCGTTTCAGACGGCCTATCCAACCCCAAACGGCTTTCTATACCGCTCGGAACGGTAACGCTCACTTTTTGCTCGTCTTCCCCGGCAGGATCCAAAATCACCTGCTGCAAGCGCAATACCGAACCGCCTTTGTTGGCTTCGTCAATAATTTCCTGAAAGCGGTCGTGCGCCACAATATTGAGTCTGTCCACCACTTCCACGCCGGTGCGCTTGCCATAAGGCAGGCGCAAGCCACGACCGATGCTTTGCTCAATCAAAGTGCGCGCATTGGCGGCGCGCAGCGGCACAATGGTATAAAGATTGGTTACATCCCAGCCTTCTTTAAGCATATTTACGTGAATCACGATTTCGGTCGGCTCGTCCACGCTTTCCACCGCCAAGAGCCGCGCAATCATCTCTTCCTCGTCTTTGCCCGACTTGCTGGAATCCACCTGAATCACCTTGCCCGCATAACGCCCGCCGTAAAAGGCATCGGATTCCAACAATGAAAGCAGCCCTGCCGCATGCGTGGTATCGCGGGCAATCACCAGCATAAAGGGTTTGACTGCCGGCACGCCGTTTTCCCGCGCAAAGGTTTGCAGCTCCACCTTGGTGTTTTCATGCAGGCGCACACCGTCTTCCAGCTTGATTTTTTCAATCTCTTCCGGCGTATGGTTTTGGGCGTTGAAATTACGCTGCGTTACCACCGCGGGCATTTTCACAAAACCGTCTTCCATCGCCCGCGCCAAGGGGTAATCCATCACCACGTTTTTAAACGGAATCGGCGCTTTGGCGGATTCCACAAACGGCGTGGCGGTCAGCTCCAAACCCAACAGCGGATTCAATTCGTTAATCGCCCGCATCCCCGCCTGCGCGCGATAACGGTGCGATTCGTCCATCAGCAGCACCAAATCGGGCAAGTTAGCCAGATAATTGAAATAACTGTCGCCCAACACCTCGCGCATCCGCTTGATACGCGGCTCCTTGCCGCCACGCACTTCGGAATTGATTTTGGAGATATTGAAGATATTGATGCGCACCTCGGTAAAGAAATCCGCCATGCCGATATTCTGCTGCTCGTAATTGTCGCCCGTAATCACGCGCGGCGGGTTCACGGCAAATTCGCCGATGCCCTTGAATACATATTTCGGCGTATTGGGCGAAAAATCGGCAATCAGCTTGTTGTAAATGGTCAGGTTCGGTGCCAGCACAAAAAAGTTGTTAATACCGTGCGCCAAATGCAGATAGGCGACAAATGCCCCCATCAGACGCGTTTTACCCACCCCCGTTGCCAAGGCAAAGCACAGCGACGGAAAATCACGTTCAAATTCCTGCAAGGTGGAAAATTCGGCCTTCAGCGTTTCCAGCACCGCCGCCACATCACGCTGATGTTTCAGCATTTCAGGGGCGGCATCCAAGGCTTGTTTCAACTTCGCCAGACTTTCCGCCTGCGGTGTGCGCAAAGACAAGCGTCCGTTGATATGGTTTTGAATTCTTGTGGTCATTATTTGTCTTCCTTATCCGTTTGTTTTAACAAGCGGTCAAAATCGCTTTCAAACAAGCGGTCTTGCACAATGCGGTATTTTTCAAATTCGCTTTCCGCATGTGCCTTGGCGATTTCTGCCGTTACTTTTCCCGCATCCTGCAACACTTCGCGGTCGGCGGCTTCAATAAAGCGGTTCAAACGCACCTCCCAATCCTGCATGGTCATCGGAATGTGGCGCATCGCCATATCTTCGGCAATATCCAAATAGGCGTTGACCAAGCGCGAAAGCTGCGCCATTTCGTATTCGTTCAAATAATTTTTGGCAACAGAGACATCAAATTTCTGAATCTTGCCGTGTGGCGCGTCTTTCCAGGACTGCAAGCCCATATGCGGCTTTTCGGCATCGGCCCGGTGATAAATAACCTCTGCCGCCGTCTGCCCGTGAATTGCCCAATGCAGCTTGTTTTGCACCGTGGCAAAAAACCGCTTGGTGGCTTGTGCCGTAACGTCATAATCCACCGCCGTAGCATAAATATCGGTGATTTTCTGATAAAACTTGCGTTCGGACAGGCGGATTTCCCGTACCCGCTGCAACTGCTCTTCAAAATATTCTCGGGTAAATACCGAACCGCCGTTTTTCAAACGTTCGTCATCCATCACATAAGCTTTGATGGTAAAACTTTCCACAATTTCGGTTGCCCATTTGCGAAACTGCACCGCCCGTTCGGAATTAACCTTATAGCCCACGGCAATAATGGCAGACAAATTATAGTGTTTGGTATGGTAGTTTTTGCCGTCGGCGGCAGTTATCCGAAAATTTCGGATAACTGAATCTGCCTGTAGCTCACTGTCGGAAAAAATTTTTCCCAAATGATAGTTCACTGTGCGGACATCCACATCATAAAGCGCCGCCATCATTTTCTGCGTCAGCCAAACATTCTCATCGGCATACACCGCCTGCACACCGCCTTCCTTATTGGCCGCCACAAAGGTCAGATACTCCGCCGCCGATGAGCGGGTAATGGAAACCGCATTCTGTTTTTTCACCATATCAAAGATCCTCCTGCCAATCCGACAATTCGCTTTCCAACTCCTCCACCGTCGGCAGATTACTGACCAAGGATTCAGGCAGGGCGCGTACCAGTTCGTATTCGGCGATGCCTATCGGCTTATCGATACCGGACAAAGCATATTCGGCCACCAAGCGGTTTTGCGTTTTGCACAACAATAAACCAATGGTGGGGTGATCATCAGGAGCTTTCACTTGCGCATCGACCGCCGCCAAATAAAAATTCAACTGCCCTGCATGCTCCGGCTTAAATGCCGTGGCTTTTAATTCCACCACCACATAGCATTTCAAACGCGTATGGTAGAACAGCAAATCGATGAAAAACTCATCGCCGTTCACTTCCAAACGGTATTGCCGCCCCACAAAAGCAAAACCACTGCCCAATTCCAACAGAAAATGGGTAATATGCCGCACCAATGCCTCTTCAATATCGCGCTCATGCGCTTCCTCCCCCAAACCCAAAAAATCAAACAAATAAGGGTCTTTCAGGGTCTCTTGTGCCAAAGCAGACGTAGGCGCAGGCAAGCGGGCGGTAAAATTGGTAACCGCCTGCCCTTGGCGTTCATGCAAGCGGTTTTTGATATGGATTTCCAAAGTGGCACGCGACCAAGCCTGTGCTATAGCCTGCTGTAAATACCACTCTCTTTGCTGTGGTATTTTCACCTTATCAATCAAAGTACAAAGATGAAACCACGGTAATTGTGCAGCAGCCTGCTGCACAATTTCAAAATCCGGCCAAGCCTCAGCAAACGCACGCATATATTTCAGATTGCGGGTAGAAAACCCCTTCATCTCCGGAAACGCTTCCCGCAGATCGCGCCCTAGGCGGTCAATCACTTTACTGCCCCAGCCTTGTGCCGCCTGCCGCTCTAAAATATCCCGCCCGATATGCCAATACAGGGAGACCAGCTCGGCATTTGCCGCCAAAGCCGCTTTTTGCCGCGCCGCCAGCACCCGCCCTTTGATTTCGGTAAGCCAATCGCCGTAATCGGCGGGTAACAAATGGTTTTTATTCATTTGCCTCCCCCGCAAACAAATCCTCCTGATTGTCCGCCGCACTTTTGCCTTTTGCAGCTTTATTGCGGTTTTCAGGCAGCCTTTCAGACGGCATCGGTTCAGGCTCCGCCATCGGCAGATTGGCGACATTCAAACTGTAATCGTCATGCCCCCATTCGCAGCGCGCCAGCACCATTTTCGGGATTTTTTTCAAAGAAAGATTCGGGAAACGCTCCGCCGCCTGCGCCGCCGTAATGCCGCGCCAAGCGGCGCAGCACACCAAGAGGCTTTGGTTTTCGCCCACCTCGTCCGACAGCGCCTGCAACTGTTCGGCAGACAACGTTTGTGTGGTTACATAAATAAAATCGCGCTCGCTGGAAAAACCGTGCTGCCACCACAAGGTTTCAGACGGCCTGTAAGTAAAGCCCTCCAGCTTGGCCAGCGCTTCCGCCAGCATTTCGGGGTTATAGTCGGGATTGATGACCGGATTGCCCCACGCATCGTTCACAATCAGGGTCGGCGCCAAGCGGTAATAACGGAAGCCGCCGCCGCCCTGCCAGTTCACCGCCTTGGAAATCCCGCCCTGATCGGTGCCGTCAATCACCTTTTGCAAACGCGGAATAATATGCGTATGGCAATGCTCGCCCAACTCCACCATAATCCAGCGCCGCCCCATTTTATGGGCGACTGCGCCGGTGGTGCCGGAACCGGCGAAAGAGTCTAGGACTAGGTCTCCGGGGTTGGTGGCTAGCTCCAAACATCGCTTAATTAAACGTTCTGGTTTTTTCCCTTTACGGAAAGTAACTCCTCCTTCATTTGCAATTCCTTCCCATGCGATATCCTTCCAAACATTTGTTAGTAAGGCAGTTGCTGATAATTTTCCATCAATTTCAGCAACATTTTTCTTGTAAAAAATTAATTGTTGACCATCAATAATATATACATCATCTAAACCACTAGATCGTTCTAGCTTAAAAACTCTACCAGGCGCCTTCAAAGATTCTTTTTTCAATTGGACAATTTTTTCTCCCGCTCCTAAATCACTAATTGAAGCCAAACGACATACCTGTCTTGCATTATTTACAATGAAATCATTAAAATGTTCTAAAAGGGAGTCAGGTCTACGAGATCGTGAAGGAGGAGACTTCTCATACGCATCCATTAGTGGAACAAGCCTCCATTGAGAAAAATCCTCATCTGGATTATCTAGCCATTTGTTATATGCATAATCTGGTGAACGAGAAACACGGCCAGAATTCTCTATAAATTCGCTTTTATCTTTGGCATACCATAAAATATACTCTGATGATTTAAATACTCCAGGATTTACTGTACTAAACGCGGAAGGGGAACGTGCTTCAACAGTAATTCTATTTACAAAATTACTTCGACCAAACACTTCATCTAGCAAAACTTTACAATAGTCTAGCTCGTCATCATTCAAATGAACAAAAATAGAACCTCTTTTATTTAACAAAGAACTTAACAACTTAAATCGTTCATACATCAATCCAAGCCAAATGGAATGTTCTAAACCATCATCATAATTCTCAAAGGCTTCACCTGTATTAAACGGTGGATCAATATAAATACAAGATACTTCACCAGTAAACTCCTGCTCCAACGCCTTGAGTGCCAGCAGATTATCGCCAAAAATCAACCGATTATCAAAAATCGCCTGCTCGGAACGCGTTGCCGCATGATACGATTTCTCCGCATCCTCCAGCAAAATCCGCGCCTCCAACTTAGGGCGCTTGTCTTTGCCTATCCAAGTGAGTTCTAGTTTTTGTTTGATCATAACTTTAACACCTTATTTATTAACCTTGGATTTTGCAGCAGCATCAAATATTTCGTCATTGATGGGTGAGCGCAAACGATCGTTATTAAGTAGTTTTAACAATAAATCTATTGTTTCTTCTTCAACTACAATCTGTCCATTCTCCACCTTCAAATCCCATTTTTCTTTTTTATTGACAGCAATTAATTTTTTAAGATAATCAGGTTGTTTATAATAACCAGATTTTAATATAGAAGCCATTTTTCGTAAGTGATGTAGATTATTGCCAACATACTGCTCAATCAATTCTATATTTTTAAAAGTTTCAAGATTTTTAAAATCAGCAATCACTTCAGCAGATTTCCTCTTTATCCCTTCGCGAAAATTCATTGAACTCTCAAACTGTTTTTTGCTCGCTATAAATACTGTTCCTTTATAAACAAAAAAATCATAATTTGGATAAATAACAAAAACCTCTTTATCATCAGGATCAACCAATTCTTTATTTATAAAAAACAGAACCCCTTTTGAAGCCACCTTTTTAGGCTGCGTGTCCGTATTGATTTTTTTCCAGGCATACAATTTTTTATCATCTTTTTCAAACAAAATAACATAAGCCCATGAATTAAGCAGATCTTTATGATTATCTACTCTTAGATTATCAAAGCCTTTATTTATTTCCGTTTCAACTTTTTCAAAATCCGTGATACCAGAATCAATTGTTAGCAATACATCATCACAGTCTGCATTGCTATAATCATATTTCTCAATATGAAACTTTTTCCCTTGAAGTTGATTTTTCAGGTAGCCTTTAAAGCGAGTAGGCAATTTTTTATCCATATCGACACGCCAAGCATGATACGAAGCTTCTTTGATAGTTGTTGGAGCCTTTCTTTTTATCAGCCAGAATGATACAGACCAATCGTTAAAACTTTCTGCTTGTATTTCTTTAATTTGCTTTTTGGTGTTTGTAATCATGATTTTTCCTTATTACTCTTATAGTCAGAGTTTGAACGAATATATAAATAATGAGAAAGCCTATCCAAACAAACTGTATCACCAGAGCTAATGGGCTGCTTAGTAATAACCATTGCTTGCACCTCCTTTTCCCCTCGCTTAAACGTACAATCAATCAACATATATCCAAAAATGGCTAAGATAGGATTGATAAATACTGTTTGTGTCCGATAAGCCATAGTGAACAATACAATCAGAAATAATAGAATCGCCAATATTGTTTGCCAATCAGTTAAGTCAATCCGCATAAAAGACATCATATAAGGAATTGTATATCCAAACATATCTCCTGACTTATTCGATGCCTTACTCACAACAACCATTAATCCACTTCGGACACTTTTAACCACTCGTAACACAATGACGCTGCTAATTATTGCTGCAACTAATAAGCCAATTCCGATTTCTGGAGAATTAAAATAGTTTGGACTTGTCAAATCTATTTGTTTAATTGCCATAATCACCATTAATGGAGAATATGCACTAATAAAAAGAATTAACGAGACCCATGGTCTTAATCTTAAGGATGAATCAGCCATATACTTATCCTCATCACACCATCTCCCACTCAATAAAAAACAATTCTTTCTCTTCCACCTGCTGTTTCAACTGCTCTTCCAGCTCTTCAATCAATCGGTTGCGTTGGTTTTCAATTTCATCCTGTTTGTCAAACAGCTCCCGCCGCTGTTTGCTGCGTTTGTTTTCCAGTTCGCGCTGTTTTTTCTGCCAAGCCAGCTTTTCTTCCAGCGTGGCGGCGGTGGCAGCGGTGCGGCGGGCTTCTTTGATTTCGCGGTCGGTTTCTTTGATGTCTTGCTCCAAGCCGTGTTTGAGGTCGTCCATCCAGTCGTCTAGCTTTTGCACTTCTTGCTCAAAGTAGCCGAAATTGCGGTGGGTGGCGTCGTTTTGCAGTTGTTATTGGCGGCAGTCGATATCGACAACCAAGACTATCTGAATACTTGTTTGTGCGCTTGCGCTCCGCCCAGCACTGCAAAATCACCAAGCCGGCCTCAATGGTTTTGCCCAAGCCGACTTCATCCGCCAAAATCACGCCGTTCGATAAAGGATTCTGGCAGGCAAACAAGGCGGCATCGACTTGATGCGGATTCAGATCCACTTGCGAATCAACCAGCGTGCCCGCCAGCTAATCCATGCTGCCGCTTTGTGCCTGACGGGTGAGCAGCCAGGCATAGTATTGGGTTTGGTGGGGAGTGAGGTGCAAGTGCTTCATTCTGTTATACTATTTTTCTTATTTGAGAAGTGATCATGATAAGCATTGCCACAACTGAAGTCAAATTTTATTTCTAAGAATGGTGATAGAGATACTGAAGCTATATCACCAACTCCTCCGCCCTCAAAAACGCTATATCCCCCCAAGAGAACCCCGCCACTTCATCATATAGTCAATTAAAATAAGAACTCCGTAGTAATGCAGTCATAAAATCTCCCACGGCAGGTAAAACTTTCCGCAAATGCTTTTTAATATCCGCCCATACCTTTTCAATCGGATTAAGCTCGGGTGAATAAGGTGCAAGGGGCAATACTTTATGTCCCTGCTTCTGCGCCATTTCAGCCAAAACCACCATACGGTGGAAGCGGGCATTGTCCATAATGATGACGGATTTCTCCGTCAGTTCGGGCAGCAGCATCTGCTCAAACCATGCTTCGAACAGGCTGCCGTCCATGGTGCCGCAATAGGTCATGGGTGCAATCAGGCTGCCTTTACCTTGGATTTGTGCTGCAGCCAATGAAATACGTCGGTATTTCCTGCCGCTGATTTGTGCTTTGACGGGTACGCCTTTTTCCGAGTAGGCGTAAGGGCGGTAAAAAAAGGTGTCGAACCCTGTTTCATCAAGAAAAACTGCTTGATAGTCAGTATATTGGCCCAATGCTTGTTGATAAGCAGCTACTTGTTCGGGCTTTTGTTCTTTGTATGTGGCGGTCTTTTTTTTCGTGTGATGCCCATGACTTTGAG
Organism: Neisseria sp.; assembly: GCF_030530745.1. Classification (GTDB taxonomy): domain Bacteria; phylum Pseudomonadota; class Gammaproteobacteria; order Burkholderiales; family Neisseriaceae; genus Neisseria. The sequence continues at coordinate 184,294 of NZ_JAUMUI010000001.1, forward strand.
CAGGTAGCTGACATTTGGGGTGCTGCACCCTAAATGTTCTGCGATTTCGTACAGGTAGGCATCAGGATGTTGTTTGAGATAGTCCGAAAGCTGTTGCCTGTCTGTTTTTGTGGCATTACCACCTTTAACTTGATGCGCCGGTGAACTTGTTTGTTCATAGAGTCGCAGCCAACTGCTCAGCGTTTTGTCGCTGATACCGTATACACGGCAGACTTGGCTTGCATTTTTGCATTGCCGGTAATATTCGATTGCTTTTTGCCGGAGTTCTATCGGGTAGGCCATTTTTCTGTCGGTAAGGGGGTAAAGTTCGGAATTCTTATTTTAATTCACTATATGTTGAAATGTCCCTTACGCTGATTTTTTATCAATACGGCATTTATCCGGCCTGCCCTTTTTCAGACGGCCTCAATAACGGGTTGAAAAAAGGCCGTCTGAAAACCTTGGGCTTCTGCAAACCCGCCTGTGCACATATTTTGTGCTGCGGCGGTTTCACCTAAACCCGGTTTTCAAACGGCCTGCCTTGCCGGTACGGCGTATCAGCGTTTGTATTTCAGGCTGTATTTGATTTCCGACATGGCGGCTTTAAGGTTGTAGTCGAGGATTTCCTCTACCACAGCGGGAGTCTGCTCGTTCAGAACCTGCTGGAGCTGGTAGGTGAGTGCGGCAGTTTGTTTCTGAACCGCCACGCGCACCATGCCGGCCACTGCATCGGTAAGGTGCGGGCGCAGCCGGCGGATCAGGCGTTCCAGCAGCTCTTGTTCCGACAAACACATCACCGGCTTGCGCGGATCAACCTGCGGGTTGATTACCTTCACCGTAACCGGCAGCCATTCTTCGGCCTGCACGGCTTCTTCAAATACGTTGCCGTCTTCTTCCCGCACCGTTTCGCCCTCCTCCTGCTGCTGTGCGGAAGGGTCGGCAAACGAAACTCTTTGCCGCTTGGGATTCAGCCATACCGTGCGCGTGCTTTCCAATTTGCCGTCGTCCACCCGCGCCGACTGCAAAGCCGTTTGCGCGGCCAGCCAGTCTTCCTGCAACAACACGGTGGTGTCGGTTTCGGCGGTAATGGTGTCGGCCAGCGGGTCGTTGTGTTCCTGCTGCCATTGCTGCAAATATTCGCGCAGCATCCGTTCGGCAGCCTTGGCATTCAGCTGTGCCTCTTCCGGCGCGGGTTTGGCACGCTTCGGTGCGGCCTGTGGGGCGGGTGCCGGGCGTTGCGCCTGCGGCCTTACCGCTCCACTTCGCCCCGAATGGCGCTGCTCGCGCAATTTTTCCAAACCTTTTTCCCAGTCGAATTCTTCTTGTCCGTTATCGTTGCCGGAAGCTTCCGGCATGTTGCGGTTAGTCATGTGTTTATCCTTATTGTCTGCGGCCTGTTGCCGCCGCTTTATATCGTGAACCGGTTCAGTTTCCGTGCCGCCAAAGTTTAAATCTGAGTTTGCGCTATAATGCTGCATTCTAACAGATTCCCGAAAGAAAAATCATGAACAGCATAGAACAGCGCTTGGAATATCTCGAAGAAGCCTGCGACGTTTTGCGCATGCAAAACCATGTATTGGCCACTGCCTTCAAAGGCATGGTGCGCGCCCTGCCCGCCGATACCGCACAAGATGTGGTCGAGTCGGTGCAGCTTGCCTTTGAAGATGCCTTGGCCGAACTTAATTATGAAGACAGCCCGCACACGGATTTGTTCCACGATGTTACTTATGCCTTTTTCCGCGAAAAAGAGCGTTAACAACCTGCAACCGTATGGCCTTCATATGCAGGCGACAACAGCCCAAACCGTATTAAAGATGTATTTTTGTTGGCTTATGTTAAAATAATTATTTTTAATTTCCTAGGAACACTCAAAATGAACATGAAAAAATGGATTGCCGCCGCCATCGCCTGCTCCGCATTAGCCTTAGGCGCCTGTGGCGGCCAAAGCGGCGGTTCCGCCTCAACAGGTGCCGGTGCCGACAAAGTATACCGCGTTGCCACCAATGCCGAATTTGCCCCGTTCGAATCGATGAACGCCAGCAACCAAATCGAAGGTTTCGATATCGACCTGCTCAATGCCATGTCTGAAGCCGGCAACTTCAAAGTGGAATACAAACACCAGCCGTGGGACAGCATTTTCCCCGCGTTAACCAACGGCGACGTGGATATCCTGCTCTCGGCCATCACCATCACCGACGAGCGCAAACAAACCATGAGCTTCACCAACCCCTACTTTGAAATCACGCAAGTGATCCTGGTGCAGAAGGGTAAAAACATCAATTCGGTCGAAGATCTGAAAAAAGCACAGAAAGTGGGCGTGGTAACCGGCCAAACCGGTGATTTTGCCGCTTCTAAAATCTTGGGCAGCAACAGCCCCAAAATCGCCCGTTTCGAAAGCCTGCCGCTGGTGATTAAAGAGCTGGAAAACGGCGGCCTTGATGCGGTGATTTCCGACAGCGCCGTTGTAGGCAACTATGTGAAAAACAATGGCGACAAAGGCTTCAGCATGGTTGCCGTGCCTGATTTCGAAGCGGAAAACTACGGCATGGCCGTGCGTAAAGACGATACCGCCACGCTGAATATGCTGAATGACGCCCTGGCCAAAGTACGCGAAAACGGCGAATATGAAAAAATCCAAAGCAAGTATTTCGCTAAATAAGGCGGTTCGCTGCAAACAAAACAAAAGCCCCTTGGCCGCAAGGGGCTTTTGTTTTGGCCTGAACAAGCAAGCCGAGACCTTTGCAAAACTGCCTTGAGGCCGTCTGAAATACTCAAGCCCCGTCATACTCGGGCTTGACCCAAGTATTTAGGGTTTCAGTAACAGTAAGATATCCGGATCAAGCCCGAACATGACGAAACTGTTATTAAGTCAGTTGGTTTTGCTATATATCTGAAGGCCGTCTGAAACGTTTCAGACGGCCTTGTTATTGTTTAGAAGCTTAAACGATCGGTCCGGTTCATCAAGCCGGGTCGAAAGCGGCTCGGAAGATGCCGATAATCTGCTCTTTGTCTGCCTGAATCGGATTAGTAAGGCCGCAAACGTCTTTCAGCGCGTTTTCGGCTAACACGTCGAAGTCTTCTTCTTTCACACCCAATTCTTTCAGCGATTTCGGAATACCGACGATGCGCGCCAGTTTGGTGATGGCGCCGATAACGTCCAGTCCGGCCAAATCGGGGTTGTTTTTGCCCAAAATCGCGCCGATTTCATCCAAGCGCGCTTTGGCGGCCTGTTGGTTGAAGCGTTCTACGTGGGGCAGCAGCAAGGCGTTGCAGACACCGTGCGGCAGATCGTAGAAACCGCCCAATTGGTGCGCCATGGCGTGCACGTAACCGAGCGAAGCGTTGTTGAACGCCATGCCCGCCATAAACTGCGCATAGGCCATTTGTTCGCGCGCCTCTTTGTTTGTCGGGTCGCTCACGGCGGTGGGCAGATAACGGGCGATCAACTCGATGGCTTTAACGGCCACGGCATCGGTAATCGGCGAAGCGGCGGTGGAAACATAGGCTTCCACGGCGTGGGTAAGCGCGTCCATACCGGTGGCGGCGGTGAGGGGGGCGGGCATGCCTTCCATCAGGGCCGGTTCGTTCACCGACAACAGCGGGGTAACATGTTTATCGACGATGGCCATTTTCACATGGCGGGTTTCGTCGGTGATGATGGTGAAACGGGTCATTTCCGAAGCCGTGCCGGCGGTGGTGTTGATGGCCACCAGCGGGATTTGCGGTTTTTTCGATTTATCCAAACCTTCGTAGTCTTCGATTTTGCCGCCGTTGGCCGCCACGATGGCGATGGCTTTGGCCGCATCGTGGGAAGAACCGCCGCCCAAAGAAATCACGCAGTCGGCGCTGCTTTCTTTCAGTTTCGCCAAACCGGCATTAACGTTGCTTACGGTGGGGTTGGGCTGCACTTGGTCGAATACGGCATAATCAATGCCTTTTTCTTTCAACAAGCCGCCGATTTGGTCGGCCACGCCCATTTTGCTCAAACCGCCGTCGGTTACGATTAAGGCTTTTTTCAGGCCGAGCGCGGCAATCGCGTCCATCGCCTGAGCCAGCGCACCGGCACCGATAATGTTTTGAACGGGCATGAAGAATTGTGTTGCCATGATAGTGCTCCTTGTGTAGTTTGCAGAAATCATTCCGCCGGTGCCGTATTTTTCTGAAAACCGCCTGTACACCGGTACCGTCCAAATTGCCACAAGGCGCAAACGGCTGCAAGCTGAAAATCCGCCTGCGTTTGTTTTTTAGCGTTATCTTACCTAATATTAAATATTTGAAACATGTTTTCACTTCTTTTGCTTTGTTTGCAGAGAAAGGCCGTCTGAAAGTTTCCGGCACATTATTGCGCCAACGCAATCTTTCAGACGGCCGAAAGCCTGTTCAAAACACACCACCCACTCTGCCTGCAGAACCGTTAATTTAAACTGCCTGATCTGAATTACAGCATCCGGATCACAATATCAAAAAACGGAAGGGCAATACAGCCCGACGCTAAGAAGCCCTGCCGAACACACGTTTTGCCGAAGCAACTTTATATGCCAGCCACAGTGCCGCACCCGCCCCAAACATATCGGCAATACTGTCGGCAATACTACCTTCGCGTGTGCGGGTAAATAAAGCCTGCGCGGTTTCGCTGCCCGTAGCGGCCAATACGGCCAACACAAACAGCAACCGGTAAGGCACGGCAAGGCCATCCTGCATAAAAGCTTTGGCCAGCAGCCAAAATTGGGCGAAAAACAGCGCGAAATGCACCACCTTATCAAAATGGACAAACGGCGGGGCTCCGCCGTCGGACTCGCTGAACAGCAGCAAATATACTGCGGCAACAAACCACAACACGGCAAACAGTGCAAAACGGTTTTTGGGTATCCGTATCAAACTCCCTCCTCTTCCAACCAAATCCGGCAGGTTTGCGCCAAACGCTCGAACTTTCCACCACGCGCCTGCAGAATATCACACCACCCGGCCACATCGCCACGCGAAGGCGCTTCGTCCAAACTGCACTCATAAAGCAGAAAATCCAGTGTTTCAGCCACTACGTCGGCGGATTCAGTGCGGATTAAATCTAAAACTGCCTGCATAACAACCAACTTAACCAGTTAGATAAAATATGATTATAACGCCTCGACCGATATCCGCCAGCGCAAACCGAAGCCTTTGCAAAACCCGCCGTGGCCGTCTGAAATACCCTGCCGCACCCAACTTGGTTCACAATAGAACACAAACGAATAAAACCGAACCGCCACAATCAACAGGCAAAAAAATGCACACATTCACAAGAATGTGTGCCAAGTCTACAAAGGAGAAATAGAGGAGAAACTATCAACTGAATACAGAAATTAGTCAACGGAAAGGATTATGCCGAAACGCCGGCACCTAGTCAATCATTCCGCTTATTTTATTTTACAATCCGGGTATTTTATTTTTGCTATGTACCTGTATTGCGCATACTGCCGGCACATTTGGAAAACCTTGCCAGCCGGGCTGCCCGAAACTTTTCCGAAACTGCTTTAGAAGCGTTTGATTTCGCAAGCGAACCTTACAGACAAAAAAATGCGCATATCCGGTTAAGGTATGCGCCAAGTCTACAAAGGAGAAATAGAGGAGAAAACATCAAGCTGCTCATTGCAACCTGATGTACGTATTATGCTGATTTGCAGTAAGGCAGTCAAATATTTTTCGGATTCTGTTCGTTTGATGTTGCAAAGGCAACACAAAGCCTGAATTTTCTGCCTGCAATGTTCGGTTTGTTTTCGGTTGGATGCCATCCGTTTTTTCAGACGGCCTTCCCGCCGCCTTCAAACACACCCAATGCCTGCCAGACTTTTACCGCATCGGCGGTGGCTTTTACATCGTGCACACGCAGAATCTGCGCGCCTCGCGCCGCCGCCGCCAACGCCGCCGCCACGCTGCCGTGTATGCGTGCCGCAGCGTCGGCTTCGCCCGTCAGCTCGCCTATCATGCGCTTGCGCGACACGCCTATCAGCAGCGGCAGGCCGGTTTGCTGCATCAGGCTGCGCAAATGCCGCATCAGCGCGGTGTTGTGTTGCAGGTTTTTGCCGAAACCGAAACCCGGGTCGAGAACGATGCGTTCGCGGGCAATGCCCGCTGTGGTGCAAACTGCCGCGCGCCCGTTGAGATAGCGGGCAACTTCAGCCACAACATCTTGATATTGCGGATTGTTTTGCATGGTAGCGGGCAGGCCCTGCATGTGCATCAGGCAGATACCCGTGGCGGGCTGCTGCGCCAGCAATTCCACTGCGCCGTCGTCGCTCAGAGCAGATACATCGTTGATGATGTCCACCCCGCCCTGCTCCAGCGCCCGCTTCATCACTGCCGTTCGGCGGGTATCCAAACTCACGGGCACATTCCACGAGGCCAGCTCTTTGAGCACAGGCGCCACGCGCGCCCATTCGGTTTCGGGCGGCACATAATCCGCCCCGGGGCGGGTGGATTCGCCGCCGATGTCGAGAATGTCGGCGCCTTCCTGCAACAGCCGCTCCGCGTGGTTTAATGCGGTGCGGGCGTTTTGCGAATAGGCGCCGCCGTCGGAAAACGAATCGGGTGTCAGGTTGACGATGCCCATGATTTTCGGCCGCGACAAATCAATGTTGAAGCGGCCGCACTGCCAGTGTGTGTTCATCGGTTGTTGTCTCTGTGAAAGCGGTGGCTTGCCGCATGAGATGTTTTCAGACGGCCTTTGCCGCCTTTATTTCGTCAATACAAAAAATTCGATTAATACATTTTTGAAAATAAAGCCGAACACGCCCAGCCCTAAAACCAAAAACAGAATAAACATACCGAATTTGCCGGCTTTCGATTCTTTGCCCAAGTTCCAAACGATGAAACCGAGAAACACCACCAAGCCGGTCAGGCAGATTTTCAGCGCCCAATCGGCAAATACTGCTTCATCCATATTTTTACCTTTATTGTTTTTTCAGACGGCCTTTATAAACAGGCCGTCTGAAAGCTTATGCCAGCGCCTGTTCCAAATCGGCAATCAAATCCTGCACGTTTTCCAAACCCACCGACAGGCGCAGCAGGCCGGGCTGTATGCCGGCTTCGAGTTTCGTTTCGGGCGCCATTCTGCCGTGGGTGGTGGTCCACGGATGGGTGATGGTGGAGCGCACGTCGCCCAAGTTGGCGGTTTTCGAGAACACTTTGGCCGAATCGATTACCTTCCAAGCCGCTTCTTGGCCGCCTTCCACTTCAAAGGCCACCACGATGCCGCCGCTGCTTTGCTGTTTGCGCACCAATTGCGCCTGCGGGTGGTCGTCGAACCCCGCATAATACACCGCCTTCACCTGCGGCCGGGTGCGCAGCCACGCCGCCACCTGCGCCGCGTTGGCCGCCTGTTTTTCCATGCGCACAAACAGGGTTTCCACACCGCTGAGCAACACCCATGCGTTAAACGGCGACAACGCCACACCTGCCGAATTCACATACAGGGCGATTTCTTTAATCAGCCCGTTCCGGCCCGCGATAATGCCGCCGAGCACCCTGCCCTGGCCGTCTATGCCTTTGGTGGCCGACTGCACCGACAAATCGGCGCCGAAGCGCAAAGGCTGCTGGATGGCTGGCGTGCAGAAACTGTTGTCCACCGCCAAAAGCGCACCCGCCTCATGGGCAATGGCGGCCAAGGCTTCGAGATCGGCCACTTCGTTTAGGGGGTTGGACGGCGTTTCAAGAAACAGCATTTTGGTGTTCGGTTTCACCGCCGCGCGCCATTCGTTGATATCGGTTTGCGGCACCAGCGTAACTTCAATGCCGAATTTCGACACGATGCCGCTGATAAAGCCCGCTGTGGTGCCGAACAGGCTGCGGCTGGCAATCAGATGGTCGCCCGCCTTCAAAAACGTCAGCAATGCCGCCTGAACCGCCGCCATGCCCGTGGCGGTGGCGATGCCGCCCTCGCCCGCTTCCAAAACGGCCACGCGCTGCTGGAACGCCGACACGGTGGGGTTGGCGGTACGCGAATAGGTGTAGCCTTCCACTTCTTTGGCAAACAGCGCCGCACCGTGCGCCGCGCTGTCGAACTTGAAGCTGCTGGTTAAAAACAGGGCCTGGTTGTGTTCGTTATATTCGGTTTGGCTTTTCGCGCCGCGTATCGCCAGCGTTTCGGGGTGTAGTTTATCGCTCATCGGAATGCTTTCTCTGCGTGAAATAAAACCGCACCGCAACATGCGCACGGCCGGGTGGAAAACGGCAAACATTTTGCGCCTATTCGGTGCGGGTTTCAACCTTTGAAATGCTTTGAAAAATGCAGGTTTCTGTTAAAAGAAAAGGCAGAACCCGCAGCAACCGCCCGACTATTTTCATAACAAAATCATGAATATATCTTAACAAAGGTAAAAATAAAAATATAACTTGTTGAAAAAAAAAAAAAAAAATGAAATAATTTTTACACGGCAAAACCGCATAAAACGACCTTACTGTAAAAGGACTTCAACCATGAAAAACTTTGTATTCGTTATCGGCATTTCCTCCCTCTTGCTTGCGGCCTGCGGAAGCGGCGGCGGCGGTTCCGGCACGGCCGAAACACCCGACGGCACCCGCATCAATTTAAGTTTGAGCGATAACGGCTTAGTGGGCGGGCAGACTACAGACGGCAAACTGGTCGGCTGGAACCAGGATTCGTCTTTTTACGGCGCTTGGGTCAATAACAGCAACCAAGTTCAAGAGTTGCGTTACCAAGGCACCTTAACTCCGGAAAAAGACATTCCCAATTCAGGCAAGGCCACTTATTACGGCAACGCCGTGCGCAACGACAGCCTTACCGGTGATATCATCACCGACGGCACCAGCCGCGTTACTGTCGATTTCGGCAATAAAACCGTCAGCGGCGAAATTACCATGCCCGGCCTGCGCCGCGACATCACCCTCCATGAAGGCCGTCTGAGCGGCGCCCAATATTCAGGAAACGCAAGCGTTTTGGGCAACAGCGGCGGGCGTTACGAAGGCGGCCTGTTCGGTGCGAATGCCGCCGAAACCGCAGGGGTAGTTAAATTCGACAACAATTCGAGCTTGGATACCGCATTCGGCGGAAAACGTTATTGATAAACAAAATCAATCAAAAAGGAATTTATCAATGAAATTCAAACAAATCTTCGCCGTCAGTGCGGCATCTTTATTATTGGCTGCCTGCGGTGCTACCGGCACAGCCTTTTCAGGCTTGGAAGAGCCTGCCGAAGGTCAAAGCAAACTATATGTTTACCGCACCAAAGCGCTCAAAGGCGGCGGCATACATTTTGATGTCAACGCCAACGACACCCCCATCGGCCACCTGCGCAACGGCGGCTATATCAGCACCGAACTGCCCCCGGGAGATTACGAAATATGGGCAAAAACCGAGGCGCGCCGCGGTGTAACCGTGCCGCTGCAGCCAAACAGAATCCAATGCGTCAAAGCCTCTGTCGGATTCGGCGCGTTCGTCGGCAGGCCTAAATTCCAGCATGTTCCTTTGGAACAATGCAAAGCCGAAATTGCAGGAACCGTGCAGAGCTTTTAAGTTTCGACCTTCGGAGAGGCCGTCTGAAAAACTTCAGACGGCCTTTATTGATAACGGGCTGTTTCTCAATCTGCCGCCCGCTCTTCGGGCAGCCTGCCCGCCCAATCGACGGCGAACTGCCACGCGGTGCGGCCGGAGCGGCTGCCGCGCGTGAGCGACCAGTTGAGTGCGGCTTTGCGGGCGGTTTCGTCAAACGGCAGGCCGAAATCGGCCAACCAGTTTTCCGCGGCTTGCAGGTAGTCGTTTTGGTCGAACGGGTAAAAGCTCAGCCACAGGCCGAAGCGGTCGGAAAGCGACACTTTTTCCTCCACCGCCTCTTTCGGGTGCACTTCGCCGCGGCTGCCCGTGGTTGCAAGGTTTTCGTCCATATATTCGGGCATCAGGTGACGGCGGTTGGAGGTGGCGTACACCAACACGTTGGCGCAGCGCTGCGAGAGGCCGCCGTCGAGCGCGGTTTTGAGTGCTTTATAGGTTTCGTCGCCGCTTTCAAACGACAAATCGTCGCAGAACACGATGAACTTTTCGGGGCGCTTTTCCAACACGCCCAACAGAGCAGGCAGCGTAACCAAATCGGTTTTGTCCACTTCTATCAGGCGCAGGCCGTCTGAAGCGTATTCGTGCAGCAGCGCCTTAACCAGTGAAGATTTGCCCGTGCCGCGCGCGCCCGTCATCAGCACGCTGTTGGCGGGACGCCCTGCCAGAAACTGCTCGGTGTTGCGCACCAGCCGCCGCATCTGCGTGTCCACCGCCGCCAAACGGCCGAGCGGAAAAGTGTGCGGTTCGGGCAGGCTTTCGAGCACGCCCTTCCTGCCTATGCTCTGCCAGCGGTAAGCCAGCGCGCGCCAATCGGGGTCGGCGGCTTCGGGCGGCAGCAGGGTATCGAGGCGGCGCAGCACCGAAGCGGCGAGTTTGAAGAATTTTGCGGGTTTCATGGTTTTCCTTTTTCAGACGCTCAAACAGTCAGACAGATTGGCTTTATTTTATCCTGTTTTGCATGCAGGCCGTCTGAAAGAGGCAGAATGCTTTTCAAACAGCCTTTGTTATAATCTTTTCCTTTATCTGTTTCTGCATCATTTCAAATGACCGCACCGAAAGCTTTCGCCCTGCTCGGGCCGACCGCAAGCGGCAAAACCGGGCTTGCCCTGCAAATTGCCGAACACCTGCCCGTGGAAATCATCAGCCTTGATTCCGCACTGGTTTACCGCGGCATGGACATCGGCACCGCTAAGCCCGCCGCCGCCGAACGCGCCGCCGTGCCGCACCACTTAATCGACATCGTTTCCCCTCTTGAAGCCTACAGCGCCGCCGACTTCGTGCGCGACTGCGTGCGCTTGGCGCATGAAATCGGCGCGCGCGGCAAACTGCCGCTGATTGTGGGCGGCACCATGATGTATTTCCACGCCCTCGCAGAAGGCTTGAACACGCTGCCCGAAGCCGACCCTGCCGTACGCGCCGCCTTGCAGGCCGAAAAGGCCGCACACGGACTCCCGCACCTCTACCGCCGCCTGCAAGAGTGCGATCCCGCCACCGCCGCGCGTTTGAAACCCGCCGACAGCCAGCGCATCGAGCGCGCGCTCGAAGTGTTTATCCTCACCGGCAAACCCTTGAGCCGCCATTTCGCCGGGCAGCAAGCGCACACCCCGCCGCTCGATTTGCACACTGTGGCGCTGATTCCCGAAAACCGCGCCCTGCTTCACGCGCAAATCGGCAAGCGTTTCGCAACCATGCTCGAACAAGGCTTTTTAAGTGAAGTCGAACTGCTGCAAACCGAATACCCCGCGCTCACCGCCGATATGCCTTCCATGCGCTGCGTAGGCTACCGCCAGGCGTGGGATTATCTGGCGGGCGAATACGGCTATCAGGAATTTATCGAGAAAGGCACCGCCGCCACCCGCCAGCTTGCCAAACGCCAGCTTACCTGGCTGCGCAAAACCCCGATAAACAAAGTGATCGATCCCTACGGCAGCGGCTGCGGTATGCTTCAGACGGCCTTAGCCGAAGCCGGCCGGCATTTCGGCGGCAGCGTGTAATTTGTTGACAATCTTTCCCCGCAACGGTTGTAATTTTATTAAAATAACCCAAGCTTTAACGCCTGAAATAAAACACCTCCTCCAAACGAGATGAAGAAAAACAGCATCAAACCCACACTTTACGCACTGTTGGGCAAACATGCCGACAACCCCGATTTCGTAGCCGTACTCAACGCCCTAACCGATTTCCTGCGCAAGGGCGGCATCAAACGCGCCCCGGCGCGCATTGGTGCGCTGATTGAAGTTTTCGGTGAAAACGAAGCTCTGTGCCACCGGTTTGCCAAACGCTTTTACACCTGGCTCGCGCAAGTGCGCATCTATCCCGCACTGGTGGGTTTGGGCATTTTTTCGCGCAGCGGTTTCGCGCGCGAAATGGGGATTCGCCTCTACGAGCGCTTCAACCCTTCTTATAAAGATTTAAACAACCTGCACGATATTTTTCTTTATCTCTTCCACTCGAAAAACGACGGCAGATGGCTTGCAGCCGTGTCGGCCAAACAATGGCTGAAACTCTACCGCCTGATCAGAAACCACGCCGACACCGCCGCCGTTCAGGCGGCCTCGCGCCAGCTCGCGCAGGCACGCCTGCACGCTTTGGAAATGCTTTCCGTGTGGGTAGCCGCCGAGGCGCTCGATCAGGATTTGATCCGCATCGAACCGCGCCTGCTCGACACCAACTCCGCCTTTATCGCCCTCCAGCGCGAAACCGCCAAACTGGCCGAACACTACCAAACCGAAACCTCCCCCTACGACACCGCCCATATCGAAGTGATGCTCGACCAATGCCGCAGCCAGATAGAGCGCCTGCGCCGCCGCGGCACGGGGGCAGGTTCCGGCTCTTCGGTGAAAGTCGCCCACCTGATCGAACGGCTGGCGCAAACCGTAGAGCGGCTCGAACTGCTGCTCAATATCCAAACCGGCAGCCACCCCGAATACCACACCGCCGTTCTGCTCAGCTCGATGACCACCGCCGCCGTCGAACAGCACAGCACCGATCAATTGTGGCACAGCAGCGTGAAAATGCTGGCCAAAAGCATCACCGAAAACAAAAGCAACCGCGGCGGGCACTACATCACCCGCAACCGCAGCGAATATTTCGCCATGCTGCGTTCGGCGGCCGGCGGCGGCGTGCTGATTGCCCTGATGGCGCTGAACAAAATCCACATCGGCGGCATGGGCCTAAGCGAATTCACCACATCGCTGCTCAGCGGCCTGAACTACGGCTTAGGGTTCATGATGATCCAACTTCTGGGCCTAACCGTTGCCACCAAACAGCCCGCCATGACCGCCGCCAGCTTTGCCGAACAGGTAGAACACAACGAAAAGGGCCGCGCCGTTGATGTGAAACTCGCTTCGCTGCTGATAGACGTGGTGCGCTCGCAAAGCGTGGCCGTGTTCGGCAACGTCAGCGTGGCCGTGCTGCTGGCCGCACTGGTTTCGGTGGCATTTGCCGCCAACACCGGCACGCCGATTCTGAACGCCGGCAACGTTGCCTACCAACTCAAATCGGTGCGCCCGTTCACCGAGCCTACCCTGTGGTATGCCGCCATTGCCGGCGTGTGGCTGTTTTGCTCGGGCATCATCGCGGGCTTTTTCGACAACCGCGCCGACTATCTCGACCTGCGCCGCCGCCTCACCGTCAACCCGCTGCTCAGAAAAACCGTGCCGCTGCACGCGCGCCAGCGTTTCGGCGACTATATCCACCGCAACTACGGCTCGATGATGGGCAACTTCATTTTCGGCATGCTGCTGGGCATGACCGGCTACGTCGGCCACCTGCTCGACCTGCCGCTCGATATCCGCCATGTGGCGTTCTCATCGGCCAACATCGGCTATGCCGCCGTAAGCGGCAATCTCGGTTTTGCCGCCTTTATGATTACCCTTGCCGGCGTGCTGCTCATCGGCCTGGTCAACCTGCTGGTGAGCTTCACCCTCGCCCTCACCGTTGCCCTGCGCGCCCGCGGCACCCGTATCGAAAGTGTGCCCGCCCTCTTAAAAAGCACCTGGCTGCAAATCAAAGCCAACCCCCTGCACTTGTTTTTCCCCGTGCAAATCGTGGCGGATGCTGCCAAAGGCAGCAAGGCCGGGCACAAGCAGTCCTAAAATCCCGCACGGCTGATCCGGGCAAAAGCAAACAGGCCGTCTGAAAATTTTCAGACGGCCTGCCCGATTGCAAAATTCAAAACAGCCTCACCACGCACCCAGCACATACCACACCAGCACCGCCAGCGCCGCCGCCAAAAACACCCACGCGCTGATTTGCACGATTTCGTGCAGGGCGCGTTTCTGCCTGCGGTTAAACAGGCGGTGCACCACCAGAGCAACCAGCGCAATCAGAAACGCAATGCGTAAAATGCGGCCTATCATAATATTCCGTTTCCCAAGCTCGCCGCAGAGGCCGTCTGAAAGATTCGGATTTCAGACGGCCCCTGCAAAGCGTACACACAAAAACAGCGGCATATCCGCCGCAGCCGTATGCGCACACAAATCAAAACCAAACCGCTATAGCGGAAAAAACTTTATTTCTGCCACGGCGTTGCTGCGCCTTGCCGTACTATTTGTACTGTCTGCGGCTTGCTGCCTTGTGGCAGAAATAAGTTTTTCCGCTATATAATAGCCGTTTTCCCGAATTTGCGCCTGCCCGCCATGACCGACAAAGCCGACGTTTGGATTGTAACCCCGCAGAAAATCGCGTTTGAAACGCCGCTCACCCTGCAAAACGGCCAAACCCTGCCGCGCTTCGATTTGATGGTCGAAACCTACGGCACGCTCAACGCGGGCAAATCCAACGCCGTATTGGTCTGCCACGCCCTTTCGGGCAACCACCACGTTGCCGGCCGCCATTCGCCCGACGACAAACACCCCGGCTGGTGGGACAACATGGTCGGCCCCGGCAAACCCATCGACACCGACCGTTTTTTCGTGGTGGGGCTGAACAACCTCGGCGGCTGCCACGGCAGCACCGGCCCCTTGAGCACCAACCCCGAAACCGGCGGAGAATACGGCGCCGACTTCCCCGTGGTAACGGTGAAAGACTGGGTGCAAAGCCAAGCCCTTTTGGCTGATCATTTCGGCATCAGGCAATGGGCGGCCGTTGTCGGCGGCAGCTTGGGCGGAATGCAGGCCCTGCAATGGACGATAGACTTCCCCGACCGCGTGCGCCACGCCCTCGTGATTGCCTCGGCCACCCGCCTTTCCGCACAAAACATCGCCTTTAACGATGTAGCCCGCCAAGCCATCATCACAGACCCCGATTTCCACGACGGCCACTACCGCCGCCATCAAACCATTCCCCGCCGCGGCCTGCGCATCGCCCGCATGATGGGGCATATCACCTACCTTGCCGAACAGGGTTTGGGCAGAAAATTCGGCCGCAATATGCACGCCGACGGCTATCAATACAGCTACGACGTTGAATTCGAAGTCGAATCCTACCTGCGCTATCAGGGCGACAAATTCGCCGAACGCTTCGATGCCAACACCTATCTGCGCATGACCAAAGCGTTGGATTATTTCGCCCCTGCCGCCGAGTTCGGCAACGATTTGGTGGCCACCCTCAAAACCGTGCAGGCCAAATTTTTCGTAGCCAGCTTCAGCACCGACTGGCGTTTCGCCCCCGCCCGCTCGCGCGCACTGGTGAAACATTTGGTGAAAGCCGGAAAAAGTGTGCAGTATATCGAAGTGGAGTCGCACCACGGCCACGATGCCTTTCTGATGACCGACGAACCCTATATCCGCGCCGTGCGCGCCTATATGAACAACGTAGCCGAGGAGTGCCGCCGTGACTGAGCTGCGCGACGACTTACAATTGATTTACGGTTGGATTCCCGCCGGCAGCCGCGTGCTGGATTTAGGCTGCGGCAAAGGCGAGCTGCTTTCCGCCCTGATTCGGGAAAAAAACTGCAGCGGCTACGGCGTGGAAATCGACACCGAGGGCGTGCTCGCCTCGATGGAACGCGGCATCAACGTGATACAGGCCGATTTGGAACAAGGCTTGCAGGATTTCGATGCCGACAGCTTCGACATCATCGTGTTGAGCCAAACCATACAGGCCATGCAGAACACCGAAACCATTCTGCAAGACCTCACCCGCGTGGCCAAACAGGCCATCGTATCGTTCCCCAATTTCGGCTACTGGAAAAACCGCCTGCAAATCGGCCTGTTGGGCCATATGCCGGTGAGCGAGCGCATGCCCTACCAATGGTATAACACGCCCAATATCCACTGGTGCACCCTGCAGGATTTCGACCGCCTGTGCGCCAAAAACCATATCCGCGTACTGGAACGCACGGTGATGACCGCAGGCCGGCGCATCAACATCCTGCCCAACCTGCTCGGCAGCCTGGCGTTTTACCGCGTGGGCTAGTTTGGTTTTGAGGTTGCTGTTAACAGACAACCAGAGGCCGTCTGAAAGTTTTCAGACGGCCTCTGTTTGCTTCGGGCATGGCATCTTTAATCTCAGTTTATCCTTTCGGCGCTGCCGCACGGGCGATTGACAATGCCCCTTTCTGCCCCGTTTCTTCATCAACCACCACACAAAAACCCACTTCGGCATAAATATATCCGCCGGCTTTGTTTAACGCCTTGGTGCGCGCTGGCTTGCCACCGTGTTTGGTTCTGCCCGTTTCGATGGCGGCATAAAACCCCCGCCAATGCGGTTCGCGCAGATGTTCGGGAATAATAATATCGAGGCTTCGGCCGACGGCTTCTTCGGCGCTGAAACCGAACAGCATTTCAGAGGCGCGGTTCCAAAAACGGATAATGCCCGTTTGGTCGGCGTAGATAACCGAATCGGTGGCTTGTTCGAGCATGGCTTGATAAGGCAGGTTCATGGCAGGGTTCCTTTTTTTATAGTGAGTGAATGAACACAAAAATCTACGGAGACCTTTGCCCCCAGATGTGGATGCAGTTCAAGGCGTAGCAGCGCAGCGAGTGCAGACATATCAAACAGATAGGCTAAGCGAGCGAGCAGTACCCTAAAGGGCATAAACGCACAACGAAGAAATGCGCCGCAGATGGGGGTTTTGCAAAAGTCTCCTACGGTGTCAGCGCACCTTGTATCTTTTTGTGTTCATTCACTATATCAGACTTCAGGCCGTCTGAAAGTTTTCAGACGGCCTGAAGCCTTTGCAAAAAAGCCGTTTTAATCCTGAATGTATTATATTTCGTCATACCCGTGCTCAACCCGATTATCTCTTTTTCTTCTAAAACAAAAAGATGCTCGGGTCAAGCCCGAGCATGACGTAAGTGTTTTAAGGTGCCTAAAAGAGTTTCGCAAAGGTATCAGCCTCTGTTTATTTCAGACATCTGCGTCTATTGGCCGTTAAACCGACAATTGCGCCAGCAGCGCCTGTTTTAAGGCAAGCTGGTTTTTCGGGTTTTCCAGATGCGGGCTGAACAGCACAAAGCTGTCTTCCACACGTTCGTCGAGGGTGGCGATTTTGGCGTAACGCAGGCTGATGCCTTGGTCGGACAACACTTCGGCAACGTCGGCCAGCAGATAGGGGCGGTTGACGGCGACGATTTCGAGCGTGTACCAGCCCGGATAATCCTGCTCGGCGGTCAGATGCACGCCCGGGGCGATGGGCAGGTGGAGGCTGCGGCGGCTGCGGATGCCGCAGGCGGTGTGTTCGGCGGTGGTGTCACAGCCGTGGATGAAATTGTTGATTTCGGCTTCAAGTGCGCTTTGCACGTTGGGGTAATCGGCGGCGGCGTGTTTGGGCGGTATCTGCACGATAAAGGTGTCGAGAATATAGCCGTGCTCAGTAACGAAAGCGCGTGCGGCGAGAATATCGAGGCCGTGGCGGCTGAAAATGCGGCACAGGCGGGCGAACAGGCGCGGTTGGTTGGGCATGAACACCATCACCTGCAAGGTATCGCTCTCGGGCAAAATGCGGCTGCGCACCTGCGGCTGTTCGGTTTGATGGACGAGGTTGGCGGTATGCCAAAGGATTTCGCGCAATTCGTGGCGCACAAAATAAGCCGGCCCCAGTGCCTGCCAGAGTTTCTGCTGCTGTTTTTCGGGCGTGCCTGCACGGGCGAGCTGATCGGCCGCACCCTGCTGGCGGCGGCTGACAATCACGCGGCGGCTGCCGCTTTCGCCGGCAAAACGGCGGGCGGCGGCGTGAAAGAGGTTTTCCAGCAAGCCGGCACGCCAGCTGTTCCACAGTTTGGGATTGGTGCCGCGGATGTCGGCAACGGTGAGCAGGTAAAGTGCGTTTAACCGCTCCTGCGTTTTCACGCGCCCGCAGAAGTTGTTGATCACGTCCGGATCTTGAATGTCTTCTTTCTGCGCCACCGCCGACATCAGCAGATGGTCTTCCACCAGCCAGGCCAAGAGGTCGCTTTCTTCTTCGCTGAGAAAATGGTCGGCGGCAAAACGGCGGGCGTCGGCAATGCCTTCTACCGAATGGTCGCCGCCCCGTCCTTTGGCAATATCGTGAAACAGTGCGGCCAGATAAAGGATATGCTGCTTTTCGAATGCCTGCATCAGCGCCGAAGCAAACGGCAGCTCGTGGCTGCGCGAATCCATCGCCAAGCGGCGCATATTGTGCAGCACGGTTAAAATATGGTCGTCTACGGGATAAATGTGGAACAGATCGTGCTGGAGCAGGCCGACGATTTTATCCCAAGCGGGCAGGTAGCGTTCGAGCACGCCGTAGAGGTTGAGAAAGCGCATCACATGGGTTAACCCTTCGCCGTGCTTGAAAAAACCGACGAAACGGCGGCGGTTTTCGGGGTTGTTGTAAAACGCGGTATTGATTTTGCGCGAAGCCGCCCACCAGTTGCGCAGGGTTTTCGGGGCAAGCGTGGTGATGTCGTTACGCGTTTGCAGGATTTCTACCGCTTTCCACAAGTGTTCGGGGTGGCGGGAAAACAGTTTTTTATCGTATACCGCCAGCCGGTTGCCCACCTGGTAATAATTATCATCGATACGGTAAACAATGCGGTGCACCTGCGAATACACACGCCCGCGCAGCATGGGCAGCAGAATGCCGTTGAGCTGCATCACGGTTTTGCTGGCACGGTAAAACACCCGCATCAGTTTTTCGCTTTTGATGCGGCGGGCATCATCGCGCCAGCCCATGTTTTCGGCCACCTGTGTTTGCAGGTCGAAAATCAGCCTGTCTTCACACCGCCCTGCCGCCAGGTGCAGGCCGATGCGGATGGCAGCCAGTTTTTTATGGCTGTTAAGCAGCATCGCTGCTTCTGTCCGGGTAACCACACCTTGAGAAATCAGGGTGCCCAAAGGTGCGTCCAAGCCTTGCGCCCGCGCCAGCCACAACATAGTGTGGATGTCGCGCAGGCCGCCCGGGCAGTTTTTGATGTTGGGTTCGAGCACCGCACCCGATCCTTGCGACTTGGCATGGCGCTGCTGCATTTCCATTATTTTGGCTTCAAGAAAAGCTACGGTGTCGCGCTGCAAATCCATACGCTGCAAAAGCCGGCCGGCTAAAACACGGCTGCCGCAAAGGAAACGGGCCTCAAGAAAAGCTGTGTCGCCTGTGATGTCTTCGCGCACGCTCCCGCACAACTCTTCCACGCTGCCGGTTTTCACGGCGGGAACCAGCTGCATATCCCACAGTGCCTGCACGAAGATTTCGGCTTTTTCCTGCTGCTGCGCCGTGAGCGGTTCAGGCGACACGACGGCCAGATCGACATCGGAATAAGGATACATCTCCCCGCGTCCGAATCCGCCGGTGGCCAGCAGGCACAGCGGGCTGTCAGAAAAAAGCGCCTGCCACAACACTACCAGCGCATTCTCGATGGCTTTGGTGTATTGCTCGAAAAAAACCGTTGCCCGCCGCTTGGCGAAATAAGCTTCTACGGCCTGCTGTTTTTGAAGTTTGAGGTTTTGAGCGGCAGATTGGATTAAGGCTTGCATGATGTTGTGTGCACAGGCCGTCTGAAAACTTTCAGACGGCCTTAAATATTGGAAAAAGCAGAATCTGTAAAAGCGGAAAACTTAACGTCCTGCAGAATTTGTAATTTTTCCACATATGGCTGATAAAAAACACCCCAGGCGGATCCGAATATGGAGCAGATGTTTGAAAACCTGCGCTGCCTTCCGGCCTGCCTCCCGAACCGTCAGCGTTCCGCCAAACGGTTCAGCTGGCGGTGGCGCACCAGCAGTTCGTAGTGCCCCTGCAGGCGTTCGGCCAGTTTTTCCACCACATACACCGAGCGGTGCTGGCCGCCGGTGCAGCCTATGCCGATGGTAACGTAGCTGCGGCTTTCCACCTGCATCTGCGGCAGCCAGCGGCTCATAAAGTTGCCGATATCGTTGATCATTTCCTGCACGGCAGGCTGGTTGCCCAGATAATCCCGAATCGGCTTGTCGCGGCCGTTGAAAGGACGCAGCTCGGTGTCGTAATAGGGATTGGGCAGGCTGCGCATGTCGAACAGAAAATCCACATTGGTGGGCACGCCGTATTTGAAGCCGAACGATTCGAGAAGTACCAATAATCCCTGCCGCTCGTGTTTGAGCCATTGCTGCACGGTGTAGCGCAGCTGCTGGGCATTCATTTTGGAGGTATCGATGCAGTAGGCGGCCTCTCGAAGGGGAAACAGCCAGGTTTTTTCCTGCTGCAGGCTTTCCAGCAGGGTCAGGGTTTGGCCGGAAAGGGGATGGCTGCGGCGTGTTTCCGAAAAACGGCGTACCAAAACGCCCTCTTCAGCTTCGAGAAAGAGAATTTCGACTTCGTGCCCTTGATCGCGCAGGGCTTGAATCCGGGTTTGCGCTTCTTTGATGTCGATTCGCGAACGGATATCCATGCTGATGCCCAACCGGGCAACTTCGCTGCTTTCGGCATGATAGGCCACCAGGCCGGGCAGGAGTTGGATGGGCAGGTTATCGACACAGTAATAGCCCAAATCTTCCAGAAGCTTGAGCGCAACCGATTTTCCCGAACCGGAAAGCCCACTAATCAATACTATTTTCATGGCTGGTTTCGTTTTCTTTCAACATGCTTTGGTGGCGTTCCAAAAATTCTTTGGTACTGTCTTTGCCGCGAAGCTGAAGAATATAGTTGCGCACGGCGGCTTCTACCAATACGGCCAGGTTGCGGCCCACTGCCACGGGCAGGGTAACCGAACGCACGCTGACATCTAAAATGGATTCGGTTTCCGAACGGATGCTCAAACGGTCGAGCCGTTTCATGTATTCATCGTCGGCAGCAACCAAATTGATGATTAATTGAAGGATTTTTTTCGGCCGGATAGACGTTTCGCCGAAAATATGGCGGATGTTCAACACCCCCAGCCCGCGCACTTCGAGAAAGTCTTTCAACATGGGCGGGCAGCGGCCGTCGAGCGTTTCGGGGCCTGTGCGGTAAAGTTCGACCGCATCGTCGGCAATCAGGCTGTGCCCGCGCGAAATGAGTTCCAATGCCAACTCGCTTTTGCCCAAGCCGGATTGGCCGGTAATCAGCACGCCGATTTCAAACACATCGAGAAACACGCCGTGCTTCACGGTGGAAACCGCCAGCGTGCGTTGCAGGTAAATCCGCAGCACGTCCATCAAATGCGGGCTTTCCAGTTTGGACGTGAGCAGCGGGATATTGTTGGTGTGGCAGTAGTCGCGCAGCATGGGCGACACGGGCAGGCCGTTGGCCACAATCACCACCGACATGGGAATATCAAACAGCGCGCCGAAGCTCTCTTCAGGGTTGCCGTTTGCCTGCACCTGGCGCATGGGGCGGGTTTTATCCACCATCGTGCTCAGATCGCTGAGATCGTCGGCCCCCTCTTCCATGCGCTTCAGAAATTCGGCTTCGGCCACGCCGATTACCTGCACTTGGTTGGGGTGGATAAAATTCAAATGGCCGACCAGCGCCAAAACGGGCTTGTCGGCCTCTATGCCGATACGGTTGTCGGCTCCCGCCGTACCGGCCGCCCAAGCCAGTTGCAGCTTGTGCTGGTTGTCCTGATACAGGCGGCGGACGGAAATACTGGGCATAATTTACTCTTCGCTCAAAAGCCGCCGCACTTCTTCTGCAGAAACGGCGGCCGTTAAAGCTTCCCGCACGTTTTTTTGCGAGAAACGCTCTGCTAATTTGGATAACGCTTCCAAATGCCCGCCGGTAGCGTTTTCAGGCACCAGCAAAACAAAAATCAGCGAAACCGGTTTGCCGTCGGGCGCATCAAAAGGCACAGGATCTTTAGTGCGGATGAACGCGCCCACCGCTTTTTTCACCGAAGCATGGCGGCCGTGCGGAATCGCCACTCCCTGCCCCAGGCCGGTGGTGCCGAGCTTTTCGCGGGCAAACAGGCAGTCGAACACGTCGGCGCGCGCCAATCCGGCTTCGTTTTCCAACAACAGCCCCGCCTGCTCGAACACGCGTTTTTTACTGCTGACTTCCAAATCCAGCTCAATATGGGATAAAGGCAGGATTTCGCTGATCAGGCTCATATTGGTCTCAACTTATGTAAGCAAAACAGGAGCGGATTGTACCCACTGTCAGGTCAAACCTCAAACTTTTCAGCCCTGATTTACATAATCCCACCCCGCCCTGAAACTATTTATTTTTAAATAATTCATAAACTTACAACCAAGTTATATTTAAAGGCGAGGCCGTCTGAAAACCTTGGGCAGTTTCAGACGGCCGGGGAATTTTCATTACACGCAGGCACGACAGGCACCGATGTCTGCCGGCATTTAACCGACGAAGCAGTTTTGGATCCAAAATACCGTTGTTGTATTGGACGTCGGCAAGCCCTAAATCACATAAAAATATACACAAACAAACTGCGCCAAACTGCCGCCGAGCACAAACAGGTGCCAGATGCCGTGGCCGTGCTTGATTTTTTCATCATTCACAAACCAATAAATCCCCGCGCTGTAAAGCAGGCCGCCCAACACCAGCCAAAACAGCCCCTCCGGCGGCAGGCTTTTGGCCAGCGGATAAATCGCCACCAGCACCAGCCAACCCATCAGCACATACAGTATCATCGAAAGCAGCCGTTTTTCGCTCTTTCGGCCTATGGTCAGCTCTTGGGCGATACCGAACACCGCCAACCCCCACGATACGCCGAACAGCGACCAGCCCCATGCGCCGTGCAGCGACACCAGCGTAAACGGCGTATAACTGCCTGCAATCAAAAGATAAATGGCGCAATGGTCTACTTTTTGCAGCACCGCCTTCACTTTCGGCTGAGGCACGCTGTGGTAAACCGTGGAACCGGCATACAGCACAATCAGGCAGGCTCCGTAAGCTGCCGCACTGATGATTTTATAAACATCAAGCGTGCCTGCCGCCTTAACCAAAAGCAGTACCAGCCCGGCCACAGCCAACACCGCGCCTGCCAAATGGCTGTATGCGTTAAATTTTTCACCTGCGTACATCGTAACAGTTCTTATTTGAAGGGCTTGTCAGTTTACTGCATTCTGCATCAAACGTGCAGCCGTCTATAATTAAATCGGGTTAAAGGCTTTGCAAAACCCGGTATGAATCCTAAAAATTCAGGCCGTCTGAAAATATTCAGACGGCCTGATTATCGTTCGGGCAAATATTATTTTTTGCTCAAAGAATCACGGATTTCACGCAGCAGCAACACTTCTTCGGAAGGTTCGGCCGGAGCTTCTTCGGCTGCCGGAGCTTCGCGCTTCAGTTTGTTGATAAGTTTGATTACCACGAAAATGGCGGCGGCGATAATCAGGAAGCTGATAATGGTGTTGATGAACAGGCCCAAATTCAGGGTAACCGCGCCGGCCTCTTGAGCGGCAGCCAAAGTAGCATAGCCGGCTTCAGGGGCATTGGCACCGTCTTTCAGGGTGATGAACAGGTTCGAGAAATCCACACCGCCGATCAGGATGCCGATGGGGGGCATAATCACGTCGTCAACCAAAGATTTTACGATGCCGCTAAACGCCGTACCGATAACCATACCGACTGCAAGGTCGATAACGTTACCGCGCATGATAAACTCTTTAAATTCTTGTGCCAAAGACATAATACTTCCTTTCTAAAAAACTCAAAAAAATGCATGAAGCGGTAAAATTACGCTTTCAAAACAAGACCGCGCATAGTACTGGATTTATTGTAATGATATGTATTAAATAGTTAAATTTTGTACTTAATGCTCAAAACAGCGGTTTTGGTTTCCGTTCAGGTGTAAAAAATACCGTTCGACAGCAAATGTAACTTTTTTGCCGCACCCCGCCCTCATTAAAGCGAACGGCTTTTCAGCCAGCTCCCCCACACCAACAGCAGCACAAAACTAAAATACAGCACGCTCCACACCGGCAGCGGTACGCCGAAGAAATAATCTGGCACGGCACAATCGCCGAAACCGCGGATAACCGGCTCGTATAAATCGAACAGCGGCCAGTCGCGCAGACGGAACGTCCACGGCGCTCCGCAAGCCGGAGCTGCGCCCGGCGGCAGACTTTGAATATACATTTGATACACCGCCACGCCTGCACCATACACGGCAGGCACGCTCACCAGCAGCGCGCTGAACATACGCCCCGCCCTGCTCTTCTGCCTGCCCAGCGCGGCCGGCAGCGCCGTTATGCCGACGGCCAACACCGATAAACGCTGCAAAATGCACAACACGCAGGGGTTTAACCCCATAACGTATTGCGAATAAAACGAACCTATGGCGGTGCAGACCGAAAGCACCACCACGGCCCATAAGGTTTTGCGGAAAAGATTCATAAATAAATACTCCGTATCAGGCAGGCCAGATGGCGGTAAATTTCATCAGTTTCAAAAGAAAAAGCCGTCAACCGGCGGGCGCGGTACGCTTTCAGACGGCCTGTCCGATACCGCCCGCGCGGCTGCCGCCGTTTTATTGCACCGCCGCCCAATCGTCTCGCGCCCGCTTGGCCTCTTCGAAATAACGGTAAAGTGCAGCGGCATCGCCCGCTTCGAGCATAGTTTTCAAGGCGGCAAGCTGCTGCTGCTGGCCGTCGAGCAATGCGAGCAGGCTGTGTTTGTTGGCCAGGCAGATATCGGCCCAGACGGCGGGGTGGCTGGATGCGATGCGGGTGAAGTCCCGAAAGCCCGAAGCGGCGAAATCGAAATAAACGCCGCCGTCGGGATGAGTGGCGATTTGGTGCACATAAGCGTAGGCCAAGAGGTGAGGCAGGTGCGACACGGCGGCGAAAACGGCATCGTGTTCTTGCGCGCTCATGCGGAAGGTTTGCGCCCCCGCCGCCTGCCACAGCGATTCCACCAGGCAAAGGCCGTCTGAATCTTCTGCGCCGTGCGGGCAGATAATCAGTTTTTTGTTTTGAAACAGCCCGAACTGTGCCGCTAATGCGCCGCTGCGGTCAGAACCGGCTATCGGGTGGACGGCGATGCAGCGCGGCAGTTGTTGCGGCAGATATTGCCTGAACGCGTCGATTGCCGACTGTTTGGTGCTGCCCACGTCGGTTATCACGGTATGCCCGTCAAGCAACGGCGCCAGTTCCGCGCACACGGCCGGCAAAGTGGCGACGGGCGTAGCCACCACTACTAAATCCGCCCCGCCGACTGCTTCGGCGCAAATATGATCAAACGCGCGGTCGACTACTTTGCGCTCCAACGCGCGGTCGAGGTTGCTGCGGTCAAGGTCGATGCCCGTTACCGTGCCCGCCAGCCCTTTGTGTTTCAAATCAAGCACAAACGATCCGCCTATCAGGCCGACGCCGATAAGGGTGATGCGCAGTGGTTGAAGGATGGCGGTCATAACGGAACGGAAAGCAGATTAAGGCCGCCAGTTTACCTGATTGGGTGGTTACTTAACAGGCATTTAACTAAATACAGGCTGTCGGAATGATTTTTCAGACGACCCGTCCCCTGTTTTCATCAAAAATTCCTTTACGGTTGAAACCCCGTTATTTATGGCGGCAGAATTTGGGTTTATTGGAGGGGCGCAACCCCTTCCCAATCAGGACAATACGTAGGGCGACGCTTTATGTGCCGTCCTGTGTATTGAAACATTTTCTCTTCCCAACTATTTAATTAGTGGCTCCTATAGCGGGTTTAATTACTTTGATACCAAGCAGCAAGCTGCAAGCTGCAGATAGTGCAAGTATAGTAAGGCGCGAGCGAAAGTTAAATTAATCCGCTTGCCATACCTGGATCCGGTTCAGGCACCTCTCGGTACTCGAAATAAAAAACACCCGGGCCAAGCCCGGGTGCGGCATTGTTTAATGTGTCAGACCACATTCTGAAATGCATAAACAGTCAAAAACAGCCAAAAAATGCTTACACTTTTTTCTGGTTTTCCTCAACAGCCTTCTGCAACTGCGGCAGAGGGCTGTAGCCGCTTTGCGTGCGCCCGTTGGGAAACACCAGCGCAGGCGTGCCGTAAAAACCGAGCTGCTCGCCCAGCGAAGTGGTTTCTTCCACCGGATTTTCGCAACCTGCAACCTGCGGCGGCATTTTGCCTTCGCGCATCCAAGCCGTCCATGCGGCGGTACGGTCTTTCTGGCACCAAATTTGTTCTGCCTTGCGGGCGGCGTCGGGGTGCAGGCTGGCAATCGGCATCATAAAACTGTAAATGGTGATGTCGGTCATCTTGGCAAATTCGTGCTCCAAACGTTTGCAGAACGGGCAGTCGGGGTCGGAAAACACCGCTACTTTGAGTTTGCCGTTGCCGCGCACTTCTTTAACGGCTTTATCGAGCGGCAGCGAATCGAATTCAACGGTGTTCAACTCGGCCATACGTTCTTCGGTCAAGTCGATGCGCCTGTTAGTGTCGAGCAGGCTGCCCTGCAGAATATAGTCGGCTTTGGCATCAGTGTAGATAATCTGGTTGCCCGACACCACCACTTCGTAAATACCGCCGATAGGCGTGGTGCGCACGCTTTGCACGCTCAGCTTCTGCCCGGCATAGGTTTTTTCCAGCTTGGCCTTAATGGCAGCTTCGGTGCCTGTTTTGACTTCGGCTTGCTCCTTCTGCGGCTTGGCGCCTGCCTGACCGTTTTTCACCGGCGTTTGGCCGCAGGCCGCCAGCGAAGCCATCAGCAAGGCATGCAGCAGCGGTTGTTTGATGAATTTCATGTATTTCCTCGTATCGTTTATGTGCGGGGTTGCGCCCTGCCTGAAAAGCCCTCAAGGCCGTCTGAAACGTTCAGACGGCCTTTTAAACGCACGTATTTTACCAAATTCTGCATTTCTTTCCGTTAAAACATGTTTCAACACACAGGACGACACATAAAGCGCCGCCCTACGTGTTGCCCTGATTGGGAAGGGGTTACCCCCCCCTATCCGATAAACCCAAATTCTACCGCCATAACCGGCGGGGTCTCAACCGAAAAGGAAACTTGATGAATTTCCACCCTGAACATGATATTTTCACACCACACTTGGCGCACGCGCCGCTTCATGCCAAAATGCCGAAACCTTATACGGAAGCCCCAGCCATGACCCCGATTCTAGCCTTCGATATCGAAACCGTGCCCGATGTGAAGGGCATACGCACCCTTTACGAACTGCCCGACAGCGTAAACGATGCCGATGCGGTTGTTTTCGCCCAGCAGAAACGCCGCGCCCAAACCGGCAGCGACTTCATGCAGCACCACCTGCACCAAGTGGTGGCGATTTCCTGCTGTATGCGTTGGGGGCAGGATAAAATCCACGTCGGCACCATAGGCGAAACCAGCGACGACGAAGAAACCATGATCGCCAAGTTTTTCGATCTGGTCGAAACCCACACGCCGCAACTGGTGAGCTGGAACGGCGGCGGCTTCGACCTGCCCGTTTTGCACTACCGCGCCCTGATACACGGCATTCCCGCCGCCCGCTATTGGGACATGGGCGAAGGCGATTTCGGCGACAGCCGCGACTTCAAATGGAACAACTACATCAGCCGCTACCACAGCCGCCATTGCGACCTGATGGACCTGCTCGCCCTCTACCAGCCCCGTGCCAGCGTGCCGCTCGACGACATGGCCAAACTGTGCGGCTTTCCCGGCAAACTCGGCATGGACGGCAGCAAAGTGTGGGAAGCCTACCATGCAGGCCGTCTGAAAGACATCCGCGACTATTGCGAAACCGATGCTGCCAACACTTATTTAATGTATCTGCGCTTCCGCATGATGAGCGGCGCACTCGATGCCGACGAATACGAGCTGGAAATCAAACGCATGAAAGGCTACTTGAAAACGCTGGCCGAAGAAAAAGCCCATTGGGCCGAATTCTGCACCGCATGGCGGTAATTTTTGGCCGCCGGAGCCTTTACAAGAGGCCTTGAGGCCGTCTGAAATACCCGATCCGGCTACACCCGGGCCTTGCCCGAATATCTTAAATTTTTGAGGGCTGTTGAAAAATGCCCGGGTCAAACCCGGGCATAACGCAGAAATTTCAAGGTGCCGCCGCTCAATCCCCACCCTTGCGCTTCTCCCGCACATCCACCAAACGGGTTCCCGCCAGATAATCGTATAAAAACTGGCGGTCCGGATTCAACAAAGCAAAGCCCCACGGCAGTATCCACCAAACCAGCGCCGCGCCGAAAGCCGGCCGCGGGGGGATTTGGCCGAAGTGGCGCAAAGCCGAATAAGCCAGCATAGGCACAAAAATAACCAACACACACGCCCACATAAAGCGCAGGCGCAACCGGCGCAGTGGCGGACGGGCGCCCGACGCATCGGCCAGCCCTATGCCCCACACTTTCATCGGCAACGTTTGCCCTTTTTTATACCAATTGGCCTTGAAATAAAACCACCACACCGCCAGCGGAATCAGCGTGGCCGCCAGGCTGGACAAAACATGGGAAACGGTGTTGAGCAGCGTGGCGGCCACACCGGCAGGCAGCGCGGCCACCGCGCCGACAGCACCCGCAAGCAGCGCTTCATACAGCAGCGCAATCAGGCGGCGTTTTAGGGAAACGGCAGGCAGGGTCATAAAATAAAAAGCGGCACGATAATCAAGGCGGCTATTATAGCGGATAACGGCACAGCGTATAGCGGCGCGGCGGCAGGCCGTCTGAAACACTTTGTTCAGACGGCCTCATCCATTAAAATACACGCTTTTTACGCGCCCGAAACCATGAATATCCTGCAAGCAGAAAACCTCTCGTTCGCCGTCGGCCATGTCGCCCTGCTCGACAAAGCCTCGTTCCAGCTTAACAGCGGCGAAAAAGTCGGCCTGATCGGCCGCAACGGCGCGGGCAAATCATCCTTGCTGAAAATTCTGGCGGGCGTGCAGAAAGCCGACGACGGCCGGCTGATTCTGCAAAACGGCCTGAAAACCGTGTATGTGCCGCAAGAATCGTTTTTCAACCCCGAAGAGAGCGTGTTCGACGTGGTAGCCGAAGGTTTGGGCGGCCTGCGCGGCATTTTGCGCCGCTACCACCGCATCAGCCGCGAGCTGGAAAACGGCACCGACGATGCCTTATTGAAAGCGCTGCACGAGGTGCAAACCGAATTGGAAGCACAAAACGGCTGGCAGTTCGACGCGGCTATCAGGCAGGCCGTCAGCGAACTGGGCCTGCCTGAAAACGAATTGATCGGCAACCTTTCCGGCGGCCAGAAAAAACGCGTGGCGCTGGCGCAGGCGTGGGTGCAGAAGCCCGATATCCTGCTGCTCGACGAACCCACCAACCACCTCGACATCGACGCCATCATCTGGCTGGAAAACCTGCTCAAAGCCTTTGAAGGCAGCATCGTAGTCATCACCCACGACCGGCGCTTCCTCGACAACACCGCCGGCCGCATCGTCGAACTCGACCGCGGCACGCTGCGTTCCTACCCCGGCAGCTTTTCCAAATACAGCGAGAAAAAAGCGCAGGAGTTGGCCGTCGAAGCCGAACACAACCGCCTGTTCGACAAATTCCACGCCCAAGAAGAAGCCTGGATACGCAAAGGCATCGAAGCGCGCCGCACCCGAAACGAAGGCCGCGTGCGCCGTTTGGAAGAATTGCGCCGCCAACGCGCCGAACGCCGCGAACGGCAGGGGCAGGTGAACTTCAAACTCGACAGCGGCGAAAAAAGCGGCAAAATCATCGCCGAGCTGGAACACGCTTCGTTCCAATACGGCGGCAAAGTCATCATCGATAAATTCTCCGCCGTGATTCAGCGCGGCGACAAAATCGGCTTAATCGGCCCCAACGGCATCGGCAAAACCACTTTTTTAAAGCTGATTTTGGGCGAATTGCAGCCCACCTACGGCCGCATCCGCATCGGCAGCAAACAGGAAGTGGCCTATTTCGATCAGTTCAGAAGCGCGCTCAACGAAAACGACACCGTGTTCTACACGCTCGGACAAGGCAACGATTATGTGGAAATCGGCGGCAAGAAAAAACACGTGATGAGCTACCTTGAAGATTTTCTGTTCCCGCCCGCCCGCGCACAAAGCCCTGTTTCTTCACTCTCCGGCGGCGAACGCAACCGCCTGTTGCTGGCCAAACTGTTTACAAAACCCGCCAATATCCTGGTGCTCGACGAGCCGACCAACGATTTGGACATCGACACGCAAGAGCTTTTGGAAGAGCTGTTGCGCGATTATCAGGGCACGGTGTTTCTGGTCAGCCACGACCGGATGTTTTTGGATAACGTGATTACGCAAAGCATCGTGTTTGAAGGAGAAGGCCGTCTGAAAGAATACATCGGCGGCTATGAAGACTATCTCGATGCCAAAAAACGCGAGCAAAGTTTTCAGACGGCCTCGAACAGCAAAACCGAAAGGCCGTCTGAAAACATAAAAACCGAACGCAAAGCCAACCGCACGGTAAAACTCTCCTACAAAGAACAGCGCGAACTCGACGCCCTGCCCGAAGAAATCACCGCCCTGGAAAACGAACAGGCCGAACTCAACATGCAGCTTTCTGATCCAGAAATCTTCAAAGACTACGAAAAAGCCGGCGCCCTGCAAACGCGCGCGGCGGAAGTCGAAATGCTGCTGTTGGAAAAACTGGAACGCTGGGAAATATTGGAAAACAAGAAAAACGGCGCGGGTTGAAACCTTTGCAAGTTATGCCGGTATTTTAAATTCCCTGCATCATACCTAAGGTATGACGTCGGATATTTCAGACGGCATGAGGGAATTTTGCAAGGTTTCCGCCCGCCCTTTCCAACAAACCCCATAAAAAATACCCGGGAAGCACCCGGGTATTTTTGTTGCCGGGCAACGCCCGTTTCCTTATCTGCACGCCTTGCGGCTCAGTTTGCCGTAGCGTGAAACCACTTTCTGGATTTCCTGTGCAGACTGATCATCCACATCCATAAACGTTACCTGCATTTTAGCCACACTCAAGCCGCCTTCGGGAGAAGCACCGTGTTCTTCCTGCTCTTGAATACGGGTACCGCCGAAACCTGCGGTTGCCAGGCGCGAAATCAACACTTGGGCTGCGGAACGGCTTCGGGCGACACCCACGCTGATACTGCCTTCGTGAATGCTGCCGCTGAAACCCTTGGCCGCCAAGCTGTCGATCATGGCTGCCGCATCACCGTCTGCCGAAACCAACACGCGGTAGGTTTTTTGCACTTGGTCGGCCTCCCGCTTTTCAACCGTACGCGAAGCGGCGTGCGGCCATCGGCGCAGCAGGCCTTTGATGCGGTGGTAATCGTCTTCGTTCAACGTTACCGATGCGGGAGAGGTGCATTGGCTGCTTTCTTTTTTGGCTTCGGCGTTTTTTTGCCGTTCCTGTTCGCGTTTGGCTTTTTCTTTTTCCAGCTGCTCGCGCCTGGCTTTTTCTTCCCGCTCTTTCCTGTTTTTTTCTTCCAGCTCTTGGGCCTCTTTTTGCCTGGCCTCCCTCTCAGCCTTCTCTTGTGCCAGACGTGCTGCATCGGTTTCGGTTTCCGAAGCGGGCAAAGCCGGTTCCGAAGCAGCAGAAGCGGCAGAGGCCGAAACAGAATCTGCAACCCATTCGGGGGCAGAAACCGCCGCCGGATGCAAAGTTTCCACCGCGGCAGGTACCGTTTGTTGCTGTTGCGGAACATCCACACCTTGCACAGGCGCGGAGGCGTTTCTTTGTTTTTCTGCAATGCGGCTGGCAACCGTTCCGCCAAAAACGATGATGTTTAACGCTACCAGCACGGCAAATAGCCATTTCATTGTTGTTGTATCCAGTTAAGTAAGCCGTAAATAACGAGATTATCTACAATTTTAACTATATTGTCCAAAACAAATGACGCCGGCAACGCCTGCACCACTTTGGAGGCGCCGCCGCCCGTGATAATCAGGTCGACGGGTTTGCCTGCCCCCACTTTTTCACGCAGCCGCGCGTGCATCAGCAATACCGATCCGCATACGGCATCCATCATGCCGCTGGCCAACGCGTTGGCGGTAGTGGTAGGAAAGGGATACACGCGCCCTATCGGGCGGTTGAGGTTGGCGGTTTTCAAAGCCATGGCCTCTTTCATCAGGTGGAAGCCCGGCATGATGGTGCCGCCGAGATAATGGTTGTCGTCGGTGAGTGCGTCCACCGTTACGGCGGTACCACAGCTGACCACTACACAGGCGTTTTGTGTGAAACGGCGGCTGCCCAGCGCGTTAAACCAGCGGTCGGTACCGTGTTCGATATAGTTGCGGTAATGGTTGCGTATGCCCAACGCCTGCGGCATGGAAGACAACCATTCTACCGGCTGAGGCAATTGCGCGGCGGCTTGGGCTTTTTTGGCTTCGCCGCACACGGCGCTGCCGACAATGCGCACATTATCCCCGCCGCGCTCCTGCCATTCTGTGCCGAGCAGGGTCAAATCGCGGTAGGGCGCACGGCCGGTGTGGACGATGCTGCCGTTTTCCACCCACGCCCATTTCAACTGGCTGTTGCCGCCGTCGAGCAGCAGGTATTTTTCTGTTGCGGCCGTCTGAACAGGGAGCGGGTTGTCGCCGGGGCGCAGGCTGATTTCGCCGTTCACCACGATATGCTCGCCGCTTTCGGTCTGCAGCCGCAAAGCACCTTGCCCGGTAATGCCTGCCGCCACGCCTTCACAAACGGTTTCTCCGTTTTGCAGCAGGCGCACAGGGCGGTTGTGATCACGGTTGGCA
This sequence comes from Neisseria sp., assembly GCF_030530745.1. Classification (GTDB taxonomy): domain Bacteria; phylum Pseudomonadota; class Gammaproteobacteria; order Burkholderiales; family Neisseriaceae; genus Neisseria. The sequence continues at coordinate 216,732 of NZ_JAUMUI010000001.1, forward strand.
GCCTGGTATGCTTCCAAAAACGGAGCAAAACCGTGCTGCCTGTAACAGCCGATCACGGCTGAGAGTTCGCCCAATAAGGCCGACAGCAGCACGCCGGCTTGCACAGGCCGTGCTGCAGCGGAAACCGCCTGCACAGAAACCGCATCTTCCACATCTTTGGGCAATACGAAATTAATGCCTATACCCGTTACGGCAACAGTTTTGCCGCCGTTGCGCACGGTTTCGATCAAGATGCCGCCGAGTTTGTTCCGCCCCACCACCAAATCGTTCGGCCACTTGATTTGCGCGGGCACACCGAGCTTGGTTAAAGCAGAATGACAAGCCAGCGCTACGGCAGGTGCGAGTGCGCCCAATTCATGCTGCGGTTGTTCAAACACACTGCCGAAGCTGAACATCAGGCACTCGCCCAAACGGTTCTGCCACACTTTTCCCTGCCTGCCGCGCCCTTTGCTCTGGCTGTGTGCCAGCACCAGCAGGCCATCGGCCTGCTGCGGTGAGGCTTTGGCCGCTTCCAGCACGATATCGTTGCTGGATGTGCATTCGTGATACAAGGCCGTCTGAAAACCGTGTTGCACACCGATTTGCCGCAACTGCTCTTCGTTGAACACCGCCAGCGGACGCACCAGCCGCCATTGCCCGTCGTGCTGGCGCAGCAGGCCGCGGATATGGGGCGGCATCTGCTGCCACAATCCGTTAATCTGCTGCGGCTTCACGCCGGCGGCCAAACCCAACGCCGAAACATGTTGCGGCAGGCCGTCTGAAAGCGCGGCAAGCAGCTTCCAATGCTGCGGTTTGAGCGGCATCATTTCTGTCCTGCCCCCTCTGCGGCGCGGATTTTTGCCAGCGTTTGGGTGGTGGACGTTTGGTGCAGAAACGGAATCGAATACACTTTGCCGCCGCGCGCAAGCGTTTCCGGTGCGCCGACGATTTTTTCCACCGGCCAGTCGCCGCCTTTAACCAGAATATCGGGCTTGACGGCCTCTATCAATGTGGCGGGTGTGTCGTCGTCGAACCAGGTAACCACGTCCACACAGGCCAATGCGGCAGCCACGGCGGCACGGTTTTCGAGCGTGTTAATCGGACGGTCGCTGCCTTTCCCCTGCCGCCTCACCGAAGCATCGGTATTCAGTGCCAACACCAGCGCCGCCCCCGTTTCCCGCGCCTGCGCCAGATAAGTAGCATGGCCGCGGTGCAGGATATCGAAACAGCCGTTGGTAAACACCAGCGGGCGCGGCAGCCCGGCGATGCGCGCAGCCAATTCTTCGGGCGGGCAGATTTTGTGTTCAAAAGCAGGCAAAGGCCAATTGCTCATCATGCGGCTTTCTGAAAAGGATTTAAGATGCCCAAATGATACCGAAGCGGCACGTTTTGGGAAAGCGGGCACGCAACGGCATTTTCAGACGGCCGAGAACCTTGCAGGCCGTCTGAAAAGCCGGAATAAAAGCCGGAATAAAAGAAAACCCGTGTATGCATTTATACACGGGTTTCGGAATTTGGGGTGGCTGATGGGGCTCGAACCCACGACAACCGGAATCACAATCCGGGGCTCTACCAACTGAGCTACAGCCACCGCAAGAAAACTTTAATCTGGCACGCCCGACAGGAATCGAACCTGTAACCGCCCGCTTAGAAGGCGGGTGCTCTATCCGGTTGAGCTACGGGCGCGTTGCGGTGTTCGCGCCTTATCGGGCTTGTTTGTTCCGGAGCCTGGTCGGGGCGGTGGGATTCGAACTCACGACCCCCTGTTCCCAAAACAGGTGCGCTAACCAGACTGCGCTACGCCCCGACGAGAAAGCCGAACTATACCGAGGGGGGCGGCAAACGTCAAGCCCTGCCGCAGGCCGAAGCCTTGCACTTATGCTATCTGTTTCATTTATTGTATGATTTATAGTTTTCAGCCGCACAACCGACCGGCAAAAACTTCAGAAAACAAGTGAAAACCTGCGCCGAAAATGCGATAATCCGCGCTCTTCACCCATTTCCCTGCCAGCAAAGGATATCTCTGTCATGACTGCCCAACTGATTAACGGCAAAGAAATTTCCCAGCAACGTTTAGAAAAAGTCGCCCAAGAAACCGCCGTGCGCCGCGCCGCCGGTTTGCGCACGCCCTGCCTGGCCGTGGTGCTGGTTGGAGACGACCCGGCCAGCGCGGTTTATGTGCGCAACAAAAAGCTGGCGTGCGAAAAAGTGGGTTTCAAATCTCTCTCTTACGAGCTGCCGGCAGAAACTCCGCAGGAAGATTTATTGCAATTGGTTGACAGTTTAAACGCCAACCCCGATGTGGACGGCATTTTGGTGCAACTGCCGCTGCCCAAGCAAATCGACAGCCAAGCCGTGCTCGAGCGCATTCTGCCGCATAAAGACGTGGATGGCTTCCACCCCTACAACGTCGGCCGTTTGGTGGTGAAAATGCCGCTGATGCGCCCCTGCACCCCCAAAGGCGTGATGACGCTGCTCGAAGCCTACGGCATCAATCCCGAGGGTAAAAAAGCCGTGGTGGTGGGCGCATCGAATATCGTGGGGCGCCCGCAAATGCTGGAGCTTCTGCTGGCGCGCGCCACCGTAACCATCTGCCACAGCAAAACCCAAAACCTCGCCGCCGAAGTAGCCGCCGCCGATATTGTGGTGGCCGGCGTGGGCATTCCGAACTTTGTGAAAGGCGAATGGATCAAACCCGGCGCGGTGGTTATCGATGTGGGCGTCAACCGTTTGGACAACGGCAAATTGTGCGGCGATGTGGAATTCGATGCGGCCAAAGAACGCGCATCGATGATTACCCCCGTGCCCGGCGGCGTCGGCCCGATGACGATTGCCACGCTGCTGGAAAACACGCTGTATGCGGCCGCACTGCACGACAAAGCTTGAAACCTTGGCAAAACGGAAACGTTGTCGCTTGAAAAAGTTTTCCGCCATACCTGTATTTGACAGCGTCATGAGGCGTTTTTTAAAAACCGGCAAGGCTTTGCAAACCCTTCTTCAACGGTTGTAACAAAGCAGGAAGGCCGTCTGAAAAAATATTTTCAGACGGCCTTCCTGCTTTTACGGTTTCGGCGCCGGATAGCACAAATTCACAATAAACCGCCCTATTTCACCAGCTTCAAACCTTTTTTGGGTTTGCCGCCGCCGTTTTCGGGCGGATCGGCAGGTTCGGTTTCCTGCTGTTCCTTTTCCACCGGATGCAGCGCGTCGCTGCCTTTTTTCCCGCTTTCCGTTTGATAAGGCTCTACTTCAAACCCCATGCCTTCGCCGCTTTCGCGGGCGAAAATGCTGATAACGTGGCCGACGGGAATCCAGATTTCATGTGCCACGCCGCCGAAGCGGGCGGAAAAGTGTATCCATTCGTTGTCTATCGTCAGCGCATGGCTGGCGATGGTGCCGATGTTCAGCACGATTTCGTTGTCGCGCACATATTGCATGGGCACACGGGTGTGCTCGTTTACCCAGGCAACGATGTGCGGGGTTTGGTTGTTGTCCAAACACCATTCGTAAAATGCACGCAGCAGGTAGGGTTTGGTGCTGGTGGTAGTGGTCATGGCGGCATTCCTTTCGATAAAGGCGGCTTCAGACGGACAACCCCGGCGGGGTTTAACGGCGCATGGCTTTTTCGGCGGGAGTGAGCGCCTCGATGAAGGCGTCGCGCTGGAAAATGCGTTCGGCGTATTTCAGAATCGGCGCGGCCGATTTGCCCAGCTTGATGTCGTAGTAGTTCAAACGCCACAGCAGCGGCGACAGGGCGACATCAATCATCGAAAAATCTTCGCCCATAATGTATTTGGTTTTGGCAAAAGACGGCGCCAGCATGGTAAGCCCTTGGGCGATGGCTTCGCGGGCTTTGGCCTGCTCTTTGCTGCCTGCTTCGGGCGATTCGAGCACTTTCACGTGGCTGAACAATTCTTTTTCCATACGGAACAGCACCAAACGGCCGCGGCCGCGCATCACCGGATCGCCGGGCATCAGCTGCGGGT
>NZ_JAUMUI010000015.1 GCF_030530745.1 Neisseria sp.
AGGGGGAATTTAGAGGAGTTTTGGGATTTTTGCAAAGGTCTCAGGCCGTCTGAAATATTTTCAGACGGCCTTAAAATTTAATAACAAATACCTACAAAATTTCGGCTTCTTATGAAATATCTCCCCCCACTCCTTTAAACTTCTCCACAAACGCAGCGATTTTCTCAAAAACACTTTGTTTTTTGGTCAAATACTGTGGATTAAGCGGACTCATTTTCGGCAAGGCCGCATTTAAATCTGCGCCGTTTTCGCTGGCATATTCGCGTTTTAATGAAACGGTGATATAGCGTTTGGCCGCTTCTCCGTTCAGATTTTCCGATGCAATCAGCTCTGCTGCTTCGCGCTGCTGCTCGCGTTGGGCAAATTGGTAAAACTGCTCCATCAGCCCCGCCTTGTCGGGAATATCGTCCAAATCCGTTTGATTGATGAAATCCACAATCAGGCTTTCTTTGGCGCGCTGCCCGATGCTGGCGCGGATAATGCGGCGGATTTCTTCCGTTAATTCGCTTTTGTTTTTGATTTTTTTATTGTGTTCGAAAATCAACTCTAAAATATAGTCCAAATTGATTTCCTGAGATTTGAGCAAATCCACTTCGAAAACCACGTCATCCCAATCGATGGCGGATTGCGCGGCTTCATTGCCTGCTTTTTCACGGCGCAGCCATTCCCTGATATCGTTATAGGCCGAGCGGTAATCCTGAATTGCCCGCGCACCGGGGATTTTCACCGCCTGCATGGCTTGCAGGTTTTCGTCGGTCAGATAATATTTTTCTTTGAATGCTTCAACCGCCGCATGGTCTCCCGTATCCAGCTGCTGAAATGCCTGCAAAGCGGCAAACTCATCATAGTTTTGCAAAATATGGTCTGCGCGCAGAAATTCGCCGAACAGCTTGGCAAAATCGCGTTTGTCTTTTTCGGTAACGATATTGCCGGGATCAGGAAAACGCTGCTGCAATTCCGCCGCCACTTCCAGATAGCCCCTGCGGGCTTCGCCGGTTTGTGCATCGGTGTAGCCTTCCATGTATTCCTGATAACTTTTTTCCAGCACCACGTTTCGGGTTTGGCTGTTACCGAACAAAGTGATGGCATCAACCGTTGCCTGCTCCAAATCGCGGAAGGTAACAATATTGCCGAAGGTTTTGGTGGCGTTGTGGATGCGGTTGGTGCGCGAATAGGCTTGCAGCAGGCCGTGATAGCGCAGGTTCTTATCGACAAACAAAGTATTGAGCGTTGGCGCATCGAAGCCGGTTAGAAACATGCCCACCACGATCAGCAAGTCCACTTCCTGATTTTTCACCCGCAGGGAAAGATCGCGGTAATAGTTTTGAAACGCTTGGCTTTCCACGCTGTAATTGGTTCGAAAAGCCGCGTTGTAATCTTGAATCGCATAAGCCAGAAACTCTTTGGCACCGGCATCCATCGCCGAAATTTCAAAACCTTCGTCGGCAATATCGCCGATGGCGTTTTGTTCTTCATTGGCTGCAAAAGAAAAAATCGTGGCAATCTTTAAAGGCTGCGCGGCATCTTGCTGCAACTGTTTCAAAGCTTCGTAATACAGCTTGGCCGCTTCCACACTGCTCACGGCAAACATGGCATTGAAGCCTTTGCCCGAAGCATTGAGACGGTGGGTTTTCTGTTTGAAACAGTTGAGAATATATTGAGAGATTTCGCGGATGCGCTCGGGATGCAGCAGCGCCAGCCGGTTTTCGGCCGCACTTAATTTCTGCTCGTCGGTTTCCTGTTCCAACGATTTGAACCGCGGGCGCACATCGTTGTAATCCACCTTGAATTTCAGCACTTTTTCATCGCGGATGGCATCGGTGATCACATAAGAATGCAATTGCGTGCCGAACACGCTTTGCGTGGTTTCCGCGCCCAATGCGTTTTCGGGAAAAATCGGCGTGCCGGTAAAACCGAACTGATAAAATTTTTTAAACTTTTTCTTCAGATTTTTTTGTGCTTCGCCAAACTGGGAGCGATGGCATTCGTCAAAAATAAACACCACCTGCTGTTGATAAACCGGCAAGCTCTCTTCACTTTTCATCAGGTTATTGAGCTTCTGGATGGTGGTAACAATAATTTTATTGTCGTCTTTTTCCAGATTGCGCTTCAGCCCCGCCGTGCTGTCCGAACCGTTGACACTATCAGGCGAAAACCGCTGATATTCCTTCATCGTTTGATAATCGAGGTCTTTGCGGTCGACCACAAAAAACACTTTATCGATAAATTCCAGCCCGGTGGCCAAACGCGCCGCCTTGAAGCTGGTTAAGGTTTTACCCGAGCCGGTGGTGTGCCAGATATAACCGCCGCTTTTTTCTGCCGCATCGCGGTTACCCCAGTTTTTCGATTGGAAGGAACCGCGTATTTTCCACAAAATCCGTTCGGCGGCGGCAATCTGGTAAGGCCGCATGATCAACAGGTTATTGCCGGTATCAAACACCGAATAATGCAGCAGCACTTTCAGCAAAGTGTTTTTCTGAAAAAACGTGGCAGTAAAATCTTTCAAATCCTTAATCGGCGAATTATCGGATTTCGCCCAATTCATCGTAAATTCAAAACTATTTTTATCACGCTGCGTGGTATTGGCGAAATAACGCGTATCGGTACCGTTGGAAATCACGAATATTTGCAGATATTTAAACAGCGAGTTTTCCGCATTAAAACTTTCCTTCGTGTAGCGGTGCACCTGATTAAACGCCTCGCGCACCGCCACGCCGCGTTTCTTCAATTCGATCTGCACCAAAGGCAGGCCGTTTACCAACACGGTAACATCATAGCGGTTGGCGTAAACGCCCTGCTGCTCAAACTGATTGATTACCTGCAAGCGGTTACGCGCCGGATTTTTCTTGTCGACCAAATAAATATTGCGGATTTTCCCGTTATCAAACACAAAATCATAAATATGGTCGTGGTGGATTTTGCGGGTTTTATCGATGATGTTTTCAGACGGCCTATCGATATATTCGTCTAACAAACGCTGCCATTCGCCGTCTGAAAACACCACATGATTCAGATTCTGTAAAGATTCGCGCAGATTGGCCAACAGCTTGTCGCGGCTGTTCAAATCCTTGCGGTATTCATAGCCCTGATTCTGCAAATCGGCGATTAATTCGCGTTCCAAATCGCCTTCGGTTTGATAGCCCGCGCCGGATTGGTCGATTTTTTCATATTGGTCGAGCACGATAAAATGATCGGTTTCGGCGATGGGGCGGGTTTCGTAAGTCATGGTGGGAATTCCTTAAACACGGACTAAATTCATCAAATGCTCAAAAGAATAGCGCGTCGATTTTCTGCCGCTGCTTTCTTCGGTAACCGTCAAGATACCGGCCTCATGCAATGCGCGGGTGAACCGGTTTGCCGTAGCTTGGGAAATTTCAGTTTTTTCCACCAGATTGGTATTGCGGAACACGGGATAAGTAAACACAAAATCCAACATGGCCAACGCATGTTTACTGGATAAAATCTCACTAAATTGCGGCTTCATTTCTTCATACAAGCGGCGGATATTTTCTGCAATTTCCAGATTGCGGACAGATTGGCCTTCCACCGCATGCAAAAAGAAAACCACCCATTCATTCCAGTCGCCCGATTGAGAAACCGAACGCATCAAATCAATATAACGGTTTTTATGTTCTTCAAAGTATCCGCTGATATAAAAATGCGGCGCCGAAATAGTTTGGTTCGACCATAAAAGCAGCGTAATCAGCATTCTGCCAATCCTTCCGTTACCGTCTTGAAACGGATGCAATGCCTCAAATTCCAAATGCGCCACCGCCGTTTTCACCAAAACAGGCACATCATCCCGATGCAGATAGGCAAATAAAGAATCCAAACCCGCCTCCAGCTTTTCGGGGCTGACTGGCACAAACAAAATCTTGCGGCTGACAGTATCCGCCAAATAATTCTGCTCCCGTTTAAACTCACCCGGCGCTTTACCCGCACCCCGCCCGTAAGACAACAATTGCTGGTGCATGGTTTTGAGCAGCGACTTGCTCAAGGGGTAGCCTGCTTCCATTGCCTGCTGTGCATTTTTCAAAGTTCTCTGATACAAAACCGTCTCCACAATCTCGGAGCGGACACGATCAGAAAACTCATCGGCGGCATAATCAGCCTCATACTGCAAAATTTCATCCATGGTGCTGACTGTGCCTTCCATACGTGAAGAAATCACCGCTTCCTGATTACGCAGAGGCGCAAGCAGAATCTCACTATTGTGCATATTTTTCAGCATCTGGTCATAACGGGCAATGGCATCCGTTGCCTCCAAGAGCGCGGGCATGATGCGGTGCAAATCCAATGATTCAGGAGGAAAACCGCCGTCGTGATAGCGGACGGCCTGTTCCAGATTCGGTAAAAAAGCATTCATTTGTTTATCACAATTTTCAAAATATGATTGACAAAGCGCATTATCACTCAGCAGTGCACAGCAAGCAAGCTTGTTACTCACATTGTGATTTTTTTGAGTAACAAACTTGCTTGCTGTGCATCCGTGAGCAACAACATCCGTTGCCAATCACCAAACCGCTTTTTTGAGCAGCAAAACCGCCAGCCCTACAAACGCGGAAGCGGGCGGTATTGCCGATGGATGATGTTTTGCCGAAGCGCTTGCTTATGCTTACTAGTAGCGGAATCACTGAAAACCGTTCAGACAGGCATCATGCCTGTCTGAAACTCAAGCGGCAGGCGCAAAGTTGAGCAGCTGCCCGCGGTAATATTCGTATTGCCGACGGCGCAAGGCGATTTCGCGCGGCAGGCCGTCTGAAATGGATTGAGTAAGGGTGTCGAACTGATCCAGAATGGCGACGATTTTTTGTTGGATTTCCAAAGGTGGGATGGGGATTTTTAACTCTGCTAATTTACCAACAGCCAAACCTGGTTGAGCCGATTTCGAAGCATATTGATTTAAGTTCATGACTGTCAGCATATAAAAAGCCCAGTGAATATTGATACTAGATTGCGCTGTAACAACAACAGCATGTTCAGTAGCATAAAATTTGCCATTTGCACGCTGTACATTGCCACATAATGCACCTTGTCTACCAATTATTACATGCTCACCATTGTGGTTAAATTCTTCTACATAACCACGTACTCCATTTCCGCCAAAGCATGGATAAATATAGGTTGTATTGCTTTCAACAAAAATTTTACTAGCAGAAATATGCTTGCCTGCTCTCATATCAAAAACTTCCCCCAACGTTTTCCACGCCACATCTTTCAGGCAGTCAGGATAAAGTTTAGCTATTACCCCCCCCCGCGATTGTCAAAATCTAACAGCGCATTGCGGTAATATTCATATTGTCTGCGACGTTGGGACAGTTCGGCTTCCAGCTCGGTCATTTTGTCAAGTATTTTTACGATTTTTTGCTGGGTTTCTAACGATGGAATGGGAACTTGAATGTTTTCAACAGATGCTCGTCCTAATCGTGGAACGCTTGCTTTTCTCACTTGACTTGTGATTTTACTTTGTTGAGTTAATAAAAAATAATATAAAAATTTATCGTTCAACAATTCCTGAGGACAATCAAAATAATAACAATCATCTGCTGCCCAAAATTCAGTATCACTAAAGCCAATTTCACCCGCAGCCCCTGCTGCTATGATAAAACTCATATTAGATCTACAATTTTTATCATTAAAAAAACCCAATGGCTGTAAACTATTTTGATAAACAGGATATTTACCGCTATGTTGTAATTGACTACGTACTAATCTTTTACCTCTTTGTATTAATAAAATATCTCCCAATTTTTTCCACTCCACCTTTTCCGCCTGAATCATTTGCAGTAAGTTTTGTTGAATCATCCTGTTGTCCTTAAATAACTTTAGAGGCCGTCTGAAGCCGTTTTCAGACGGCCTATATGCTTATCGTTTTGGTTCTGCCAATGCGGCAATATCGTCCGCCGCCCGAATGATGATGTTGCCGGCCAGCCGTAGGTCGGGCATAAATGCCCGACACAACGCGCCGTAATCATGTCGGGCATTTATGCCCGACCTACGGATTGTCGTGTACTGTAAGGCTGTCTGAAAGCGTATGAACTTTATGACTTGCTTTTCTTTTCCGGCAGCTTGCGTAATGTTTTGGCATTGTCGCTGGTAATCACGCTTTTGCCGGTTTGTTTTTCCAATTCCTGCCGCGCCACTTTGGCAACATTGCCGCCTTGTTGCGCTATCTGTTTGCTTTGTGCAAAAGTTTCAGGATTAACGGCTTGGGAAATATCTTTGGTTGACGCTTCGGCAAGCATGTTTAAAATCAGTTCGGTGCCGGTCATATTGTCGCGCAGATTCTGTTTTTTTAATCCTTTGTGCTGCTTGTATTCTTTAACGGTTTTCCCCGACCAAGCTTGGCTGATGATATTGGTTAAAACGGCGAATTGCTGATCATGTACGCCGACACGCTGCCATTCGTCGGTAAGCTCTTTGCGGATTTCTATGCTTTTCAGCCGTTGGTTAATCCAATCATCGGAATAGCCGAGGTTGCGGTAATCCTGCAAAGCTTGCCGAATGCCTAGCTCCGGATCTTGAATCTGATTCAGGCGTTCGCTGCCTGTTTGCGCCAGCCATAGTTTGACCGGCTCGGCTTTAGGGCTGGGAACAGACTGGATAAGGCGCAAAAGCTGCTCTGTATCGGCAACATCGGTCAGCCGTTGTTTGCCGTCCGCAGCAAGCATTTTCAACCGGTTACAATTTGTAACCGTTTCATTTCCTTCTTTCAACAATCTGTTTTTTAATACTTTCCAATAATTTCGCGCACTTTGATAATCCTGCTGTTCGGTTAAAACAGCAATAATATCCACAATGGAGAAATACCATTTTTCTTGTTCGTCATCCCAATGCGAACGGATTTCTTGTTGTTCAAATAATCGGATATTTGTCATTTTAGTATTCCATGGTGTTTGTTTTCAGGCCGTCTGAAACCGTTTTCAGACGGCCTTGATTTACCCGGTGTTTTAAGTTATGCCGATATTCGGGCTGCTGCTGTTTTTTGCCTTCGGTGCGGTAAGTCGGAATATTTGGCACGGTTCAGGCTTCCAGCTCGGCAATAATCTCGTCAATGCTTTGGCGCAATTCGTCAATTTTAGCCACGGTGGCTTTAATCTCGGCATTGAGTGCGGCAATATCGATGATTTCGCGGGTGTCTTCCGCTTCTACATAGCTGCTGACGGAAAGGTTGTAACCGTTGGCGGCAATGGTGCTGTTTTCCACCGATCGGGCAAGGTGGGCGACGTCTTTTTTATCGGCAAATAGATTGAGGATTTGCTCGATGTGTTCGTCGGTTAAGACGTTGTTGTTGGTTTCTTTTTTGAAATATTGGCTGGCGTCGATAAATTGGACGCTGTTGTTATTGGGTTTGCCTTTGGACAATACCAGGATGTTGACGGCGATACTGGTGCCGTAAAAGAGGTTGGGGGCTAGGGCAATAACGGTTTCTACATAGTTGTTGTCTACCAGATATTGGCGGATTTTCTGCTCCGCACCGCCACGGTAGAAGATGCCGGGAAAAGAAACGATGGCGGCGCGGCCGCGGGCGGAAAGGTAGTTTAAAGCGTGCAGGATAAAGGCGAAATCGGCTTTGGATTTGGGCGGCAGAATGCCGGCGGGGGCAAAACGCTCGTCGTTAATCAGGGTGGGGTCGTCGCTGCCCATCCATTTCACGGAATAAGGCGGATTGGATACGATGGCATCAAAGGGTTTGTCGTCTTTTAATTTGGGGTTGAACAGGGTATCGCCCAATTCGATATGAAATTTATCGTAGTTGATGTTGTGCAGAAACATGTTCATGCGGGCGAGGTTGTAGGTGGTGTGGTTGATTTCCTGCCCGAAAAAGCCTTCTTCGATCATGTGTTCGTCAAACTGCTTTTTGGCCTGCAACAGCAGGCTGCCCGAGCCGCAGGCCGGATCGTAGATTTTGTTGATGCGCTCTTGCCCGTGTGTGGCGAGTTTGGCAATCAGTTTGGAAACGTGTTGCGGGGTGAAAAACTCACCGCCCGATTTGCCGGCGTTGGCGGCATAGTTGGAAATCAGAAATTCGTAGGCATCGCCGAACAGGTCTATCTGGTTGTCTTCGAATTTGCCGAAATCCAAATCTGCCACACCTTTCAACACGGCGGCCAAGCGTTTGTTTTTATCGGCAACGGTGTTGCCCAAACGGTTGGATGTGGTATCGAAATCGGCAAACAGGCCTTTGATGTCGTGTTCGGACGGATAGCCGTTGGCGGAGCTTTCAATTGCATCAAAAATGGTTTTTAAATCGGTGTTGAGCCGCTCGTTTTGATGCGCTTTGGCGGCAACGTTTTTAAAAAGCTGGTCGGGATAAAGGAAAAAACCTTTGGTTTTGACGGTATCTTCTTTAATTTGGCTGAGAATCGGGCTGTTTTCGGGAAAGGTTGAATAATCAACGCTTTCATCGCCTTGTTCGATATAGGCGGCGAAATTTTCGCTGATAAAACGGTAAAACAGCGCACCTAAAACATATTGCTTGAAATCCCAACCGTCAACCGAACCGCGCACATCGTTGGCAATCTGCCAGATGCGGCGTTGTAATTCTGCTCGTTGCCGGGTGCCGGTCATGGTAATGCTTCCTATATATGTAAAAACATGAAGAATGTGAAATTATACATGAGCCGATAACCGTTTTTTCTTAAAAAATTATTGATTTTTCTGCTCAAAAACTTGGGAAAGGATAAAGGCCGTCTGAAAAAAACCTTTCAGACGGCCTTTATATTCATTAGAAACCGGCCGTTAAACCACTAATGCTTGCGCGCCGTAACAAATTCGGCCAATGCCTGCAAATATCCGGCTTTTTCACCGAACGGCGCCAATAAGGCCGCCGCTTCGGCAACCAAATCTTCCGCATAACGGCGGGCAGGCTCCAAGCCCATCAGTTTCACATAAGTGGGTTTGTCGTTGTCGGCGTCTTTGCCGGCGGTTTTGCCCAGTGTGGCGGTGTCGGCTTCGCAGTCGAGCACGTCGTCTATCACTTGGAAAGCCAGGCCGAGTTTGCGGGCGTAACCGTCTAAGCGCTGCAAATCGTCATCGCCCAAATCGGGGCAGGCCAGTGCGCCGAGCGCCACGGCGGCGCGGATTAAGGCGCCGGTTTTCAGGCCGTGCATCTGCTCCAATTCGGTTTGGTTCATGGGTTTGCCCACGTTGGCCAAATCGATGGCCTGGCCGCCCGCCATGCCGAGGCTGCCGGAAGCTTGCGCGAGCGCGGCAACCATCTTGAGCTGGCGCGCGGCGGGCAGGCCGGTGGGGCGGCTCAACACGTCGAACGCCAGCGTTTGCAGCGCGTCGCCGGTTAACAGCGCGGTGGCTTCGTCGTATCGAATATGGCAGGTGGGTTTGCCGCGGCGCAGACTGTCGTTGTCCATCGCGGGCATATCGTCGTGTACCAGCGAATACACATGAATCATTTCCACCGCTGCCATCGCGTGTTCCACCGCGGTTTGGTCGGCTTCGCCCAATTCGGATGCAGCCAGCACCAGCAGCGGGCGCAGGCGTTTGCCGCCACCGAGGGTAACGTAGCGCATGGCTTGGTGCAGGGTTTGCGGCACCATATGTTCGGGCGGCATCAGCCTTTCGAGCACAAGCTCGGTCTGCGCCTGCGCTTTTTGCTGCCACGCTTTCAAATCATTCGCTTTGCTCAAGGTTCAGCTCCTTCAGTTCGCCCGCATCCAGCACTTGCAGTTTTTGTTCCACTTCGGCCAGTTTGGCTTGGCAGTATTTCACCAGTTCGTTGCCTTCCTGATAGGCGGCTAATGCATCTTCCAGCGGCATTTCGCTGCTCTGCATGGCTTGGGTGAGCGTTTCGAGGCGTTTCAAGGCTTCTTCAAAAGATTTCGGGGCGGCAGGTTTTTTCATCAAAAATTCCTTTTCGGTTGAAACCACGCCGTTTGTGGCGGCAGAATTTAACTTTATCCGGCAGGGAAGTAGCCCTGCCAAATCAGGGAGGCGCTTTACTTTATGTGCCGCCCTGTGTATTGAAACATATTGGTAAATGGTTTGCGTAAAAGGAAGCATTGTATAGCCGAAAGGGGCGGAAAGCCATCGGAAAACCAAGAACCGAAGCCGTTTGAAAATATTTTCAGACGGCCTTCAATATCTGCCGCTGTTTCCGCCATGGTTCCACATTATTCACATCGCACCGAGTCATCTTTCAAAACAACCCATACATTAAATAATGCAAATTACCGGCGGCAAGCCTGTGGCATATACCGCACAGCAACAAACCGACAGCCTCGTTTTTCAAACAAAAAAATGATAAAATTATGAAATATTATTTTAATTTTACTAAAAATAGAAAACTTAAAATGTTTTTAACTCAATAATCCAAAATCCTTTGGGGAAACCATGAAAATTCCGTTCCGTTCCGTTCCGCTTCTGCGGCTGAAGGTTTCTGCCCGTTTGACCGCCGCCGCGCTTTCATTTTATGCCCTTAATGCGGGGGCTACCGTTTTCGATCAGAATCCGATGCTGGGCATCGGCAGTTCCTACCCGCCCAATGTGCTGCTGGCGCTTTCGGTGGAATTTCCGACTGCGGGAGCGGCATATCAGGAACAAGGCACCAGCAACACCAACCCGGAAAAATATTTGCAGCTTACAGAAGAAAAATTTAAACAAAACACCTATCTGGGTTATTTTGATCCCGACAAATGCTATAGCTACAACGATAACGGCGGCTACTTTGAGCCTGCCGGTAAGGCACCTGCCGACCGCTTCTGCGGCTCCAGCGGCAAATTCAGCGGCAACGCCTTAAACTGGATGGCCATGACCACCATCGACATTTTCCGCCAAACCATGACCGGCGGTAACCGCGCCAAGGGGCCCGGCACCTCTGAGGAAGATTATAAAAGCGGGGATGCCGAAGGTAAGACCATCCTCCGCCGTGCTTATGTCAATCTGAACCAAAATGCGGCATACGGCCTTTATGTCAAAGCAGTAGACCGGAGCCTTGCAACCAAAATCCTGCCTGCTTCCGTTGTTTCTCAAATACCCTCAAACGCAAGGTTGCTGGTGCGCAACGAAGGTTTTCAGATGGCCTTCGGCTATATTGAACCTGCTACCGAAAAGCAACACAACTATCATTATCCGAACGACAACCCTAAAAAAGCGGGCACGGCCTACCGCCACTACAACCGTTTCCTGCCCGCACCGCAAGAAAGCAACGCCGTCAAGGCCTACAACGTGCAGGTGGAAGTCTGCCGCCCCGCCATGCCCGAAGGCAACTGCCGCGCCTACAGCGCCACCAATCTGAAGCCTGAAGGCCTGATGCAGGAATACCTGCAAAAAATGCGCTTCAGCGTATTCGGCTACCTGAACACCGACAACTATGATACCGGCAAAAGTATGAACGGCGGGGTAATGCGCGCCCGTATGAAGTCGCTCAAAGGCGAAACCACTTCCGAAGGCACCGTGCTGGGGGCTGAAATCAACGAATCGACCGGGCAGTTTTATACCAATCCCGACCAAGCAGATGCCTCTGCCAGCGGGGTTGCCAACAGTGGCGTAATCAATTATCTGAACAAATTCGGAGACAGCGGAATGTACCGCAGATCCGATCCAGCCGCCGAGCTTTATTATGCGGGTTTGCGCTATTTCAGAAACAAAGGCAATCTGCCTGATTACACACAATGGGTAAAAACCGGAGATGACGCGGCTAAAACCGCCAAAGACAATTTCCCGGTAATTGAAACCTGGAACGACCCCCTGCTCGCCAAAGGCGAAACCTTAAACAGCAAAGAAACGGTTTGCCGCCCCAATTTCCTGCTCTATATCGGCGACACCAACACCCACCACGATAACGACCTGCCCAATGCCTACAAGCCGAGCGGCGAAGGCCTCCCGGCACCGGTCATTCCCACTGATGATAATGAAGTTGAAACACAAACCTACCTGCAAAAAGCAGCCGGCGCCGAAAGTACCTTCATCCTCAACGCCGGAAAACAGTTCGGTGCAGGCGGCGGATATTCCTACGGCAGCATCGTCGGCCTGGCCTATTGGGCGCGCACCAACGATATCCGCAAAGATATGCCGGGCAACCAAACCATCCGCACCATTATGGTAGACGTGTTGGAAAGTGCCCGATACAGAGCCGGAAAAGGCTACAACGATAATATTTTCTATTGGGCGGCCAAATACGGCGGCTTTACCGACAGGGAAAACGAAGAAAAAGGCCTGCTGCCCGTGTTGAAGCCCAATTCAAACCCGGAATCACGCGCGCAGTGGACCACCGATGCCGCAGGCAGTACCAGCATACCCGAATTTGAAGAAGGCGTGCCGGGCACCTACGGCGCAGCGGCAAATCCGGAGGATCTGGTTAAAGTGTTGAAAAAATCATTTGCCAATATCGGCGCAAAATCCGACACCCCCACCCAAACCGCATTGGGGTTAGATTTGAATACGGCAGGCGTGATGGATGTGTCGGCCGGTACCCTGATTATGCAGTCGAGCTACAAACAAAACGACCACGGCTGGCAGGGCGATGTGATTGCCTACCGATCTTCGGATGTGTTCGGCAGCTCTGCCGCCAATCCTCCCGAAGCCGCATGGAAACTAAGCAATATTCTGGCAGGCTACCGTTCAAACCCCCAAAACCGGAACGTTTGGGCACGTTCTTCAGACGGCATACACCGTTTTTCGCGCACAAACGCAGAAAAATTCAAAAACAGCCTGGCATTGGAAAACAAAGGCCGTGCTACCGACGATCCGGGTAACCTTATCGACTATATTTTGGGATCGAAAACTTATGAGGAAGGCAGCACCCTGTTCAGAAAACGCCCCGACAACGGGCTTTTAGGCACGGTGGTCAATTCTTCGGTAACCGTAATCAAAGCCCCGCAGGCCGAAAACCTGAAAGAATGCAGATATGAAAATTTTGAAACGGTTAAAAACCGCAAAACACTTTATGCTTTTGCAGCAAACGACGGTATGCTGCACATCGCGGACCACAGCGGCAACGAACAGTTTGCCTATCTGCCTGCCGACGCCCTGCCGAAACTGAAACAGTTTGCCGACAGTGAAACCGGGTGGAAACACACCTTTATCAACGACGGCACGCCGGCAGCGGCAGAAGTATGCTTTGCTTCGTCAAAAACCGCCAAATCGGTTCTTGTCGGCACCACAGGGCGGGGCGGCAACAGCGTGTATGCCCTCGACACCACCGATATGGGCGGCAGCACCACTGCGGATTCTAAAAACGTTATGTGGGAATTCAATAATTCAGACGATGAAGACTTAGGCCTGACCATACACAAACCGGTTATCGCCAATATGGCGTCAGGCGGGCAGTCCCTGCCGGTTGCCGTAGTCAGCGGCGGCTACAATGCAAAAACAGGAAACGGCTACCTCTATATCCTGAAACTGGAAAAAAGCGGCACATGGCAGCAAGGATCTAATTATTGGAAAATCAAATTGGGCAACACCGGCGTGGGTATACCGAAAACAGTGGATACCGACGGCGACGGCAACATCGACCGTATTTACGCGGGCGACGAATCGGGCGCATTGTGGCGGGCAGATTACAGCAGCGGCACATGGCAGGCCAAAAAGATCTTCCAAGGCAGCAGGCCGGTTACCGGCGCACCCGACGTACTTAAAAACAACGGCAGCTACACCGTTATATTCAGCACCGGTAAATATTTCGACGGCAGCGACGCATCACCTTCTCAAAAAAACTACGCCTACGGCCTGTTCGACAAAGACGGTTCGCAAATCAGTGAAAACCGGCTTCTGAATCAGCAGGCCGGCAAAAATCCCGTTGCAACCCAAGGAAGCAGGGTTTACTACAGCACCACCCGGAACGGATTGAACGATTCGCACATGGGCTGGCGCTTCGAAATGCCCGAAGGTTTCATCAGCGTTTCCGATGCCTTGGTGCGCCGCAGGAAAACCGCCCAGTTTTCGGCCTTTAAAATTGCAGGAGGCGGCATCGTGGATCAAAACGCCACAGGCAACGTTTGCCAAGCAGAATCGGGAGAATCGGCGACCATTGAAATCGACGTACGCACAGGTGCCATGTATAAAGACATAATTTTCGACACCAACAACGATAAAAAGTTTACCCGATCCGACGATATGCCCGCAGGCATGGCGGTGGAACAGGGAAAAATTGCCCTGTTTCCGTCAACCGCCACAGTAATGATCGACGGCAGGCAGTATGATGTGGTGTTCAAAATGGGCGATGACGGAAAATTCATTATCGAATACCTGAACCGTTTCCCCCGCACCGTCCGGCGCATCAGCTGGCGTGAAATTTTCTAAAACCCGAAAATCGGCAAAGGCCGTCTGAAAACATTTTCAGACGGCCTGTTTTTTTAAACAGCATATTGTTTAAACAAAGTTTATTTAATCCGGCCCGTTTAAATATCGTAAGTGGTGGAAGCGGTATCGCCGCCTTTGCCCGTCCAATTGGTATGGAAAAACTCGCCGCGCGGTTTGTCGGTGCGCTCGTAGGTGTGGGCGCCGAAATAGTCGCGTTGCGCCTGCAACAGGTTGGCGGGCAGGCGCGCACTGGTATAGCCGTCGAGAAAAGTCAGCGCCGATGCCATGCACGGCATGGGGATGCCGCATTCTATGGCTTTGGCCGCCACTTTGCGCCACGCGGGCAGGCATTGTTCGAGAATGCGTTTGAAATAGGGGTCGGCTCCGAGAAACACCAAATCGGGGTTGGTTTCGTAGGCATCGCGGATATTGCCCAAAAACGCGCTGCGGATAATGCAGCCTTCGCGCCATAACAGGGCTGTTTGGCCGTAGTTGAGCGCCCAACCGTTCACTTCACCGGCTTCGCGTATCAGCATAAAGCCTTGCGCGTAAGAGATGATTTTCGAGGCCAGCAGGGCTTCGCGCAGGGCTTCCACCCATTCGGCTTTGTCGCCCTCAACAGGTTTGACGGTTTTGTTGAAAAGCTTGGCGGCTTCGGTGCGCTGCGTTTTGAACGCCGACACGCAGCGGGCGAACACGGCTTCGGAAATCAGGGTGAGCGGAATGCCCAAATCCAGCGCGTTGATGCCCGTCCATTTGCCGGTGCCTTTCTGGCCGGCGGTATCGAGGATTTTTTCAACCAAAGGTTCGCCGTTTTCGTCTTTGAAGCCCAAAATGTCGGCGGTAATCTGAATCAGGTAGGAATCAAGCTCGGTGCGGTTCCAGATGCTGAAAATTTCGTGCATCTGCTGGTAATTCAAACCCAGGCCGTCTTTCATAAACTGATAGGCTTCGCAGATGAGCTGCATATCGCCGTATTCGATGCCGTTGTGCACCATTTTCACGAAATGGCCGGCGCCGTCGCGCCCCACCCAGTCGCAGCACGGCTCGCCCTGCGGCGTTTTGGCGGCAATGGCCTGCAATATCGGTTTCACGTGCGGCCACGCTTCTTCGTTGCCGCCCGGCATAATCGAAGGGCCGTTGCGGGCGCCTTCTTCGCCGCCGGAAACGCCTGCACCCACGAAACAGATGCCTTTTTCGGCCAACTCGCGGGTGCGGCGGGTGGAATCCGGGTAGTTGGCGTTGCCGCCGTCGATAATGATGTCGCCTTCTTCCAAAAGCGGCACGAGCTGCTCTATAAAATCGTCCACTACGCTGCCTGCGCGCACCATCAGCATGATTTTTCGGGGTTTTTCGAGTTTATCCACCAAATCTTGCAGCGAATCTGCGCCGATAACATTGGTGCCTTTGGCTGCGCCGTTGAGAAAATCGTTTACTTTGGAAACGGTGCGGTTGAATGCGACAACTTTAAAACCTTTGTCGTTCATGTTGAGAATCAGGTTTTGGCCCATCACGGCCAAACCGATTACGCCGATATCGCCTTTCATCGGGAATCCTTCTGTTTGTGAATTGCAGCCGCCTACTTTAACCGATTAAGTGCGGTTAAACAATGTTTGAAGCAGAGTCTGTTTGTTGGGGGAAAGGGGTTGGAAAAGTATAAAATTTTAATATTTAAATAATAAAAAGACTTTGATTTTGAAGCTGGTGTTTTGTTGTGGATAATCTGTTTTTAACATTAAATTTCAATGTATTGAATCAGGTAAAACCTTTTGGAAAACCTGCCTCGGGCGATGGGGAAAATTGTGGATAGTTTTCCCTGTCAAGCATTATCTGTGGAAAACCGGCAGGTTGTGCACAGCTTTCAGACGGCCTTTTCCAATATGCAGGTTCTGTATCCAACCCGCATGCCGTCTGAAAATCAGGTATAGTGCGGTTGTTCTAAAAATTTTCAGTCTGAAGGAGGAGCTTATGCCGTTAAAGATTGTTCTGATCGGCCTATTGGCCGCGTTTTCCCCAGCCGCCTACGCCTATCAGCCTGCACCCGCCGCAGAAAACCGTGCGCCCGAACAGGGCACGGGTAAAACGGCGCAGCAGCTGGTTGAAGCCAAAGAGTTTATGGCGGCATCGGCCAACCCGCTGGCCACCGAAGCGGGTTACGAAGTGCTCAAGCGCGGCGGCAGCGCCATCGATGCCATGATCGCCATGCAAACCACGCTGAGTTTAACCGAGCCGCAGTCTTCAGGTTTGGGCGGCGGCGCATTTTTGGTGTATTGGGACAACCAGGCCAAAAAACTCACCACCTTCGATGCGCGTGAAACCGCACCGCAGGCTGCCACGCCGCAGCTTTTTTTAGATGAAAACGGCAAACCGCTCGAATTTATGCAGGCGGTGGTGGGCGGCCGTTCGGTGGGCGTGCCCGGCGTGCCCAAACTGTTGGAAGACGTGCACAAACGCTACGGCAAACTGCCGTGGAAAACCCTGTTTGCCAAACCGATAAGTTTGGCCGAACAGGGTTTTGCCGTGTCGCCGCGTATGGCGAAATCCATCGATCAAAACCGGCAACATCTGCAACGCTATCCCGAAACCGCCGCTTATTTTCTGCCCGGCGGCAAACCGCTCCCGGCCGGAGCGGTGTTGAAAAACCCTGAATTTGCCGCTTCGGTGAAACTTTTGGCGGCCGAAGGCAGCGCGCCATTCTACCGCGGCAAGCCTGCCGAAAACATCATCAAAGCCGTGAACGGCTCGAAAGACAACCCCGGCAAAATCACCGCGGCCGATTTGAGGAACTACCGCATTATCGAGCGCGAGCCGGTTTGCGCGCCCTACCGCGAATTTGAAATCTGCGGCATGGACGCACCCAGCTCGGGCGGTATCGCGCTGGCGCAGATTTTCGGCGTGATGCGGCATTTCGACATGAAAGCCATGGGCGCAGGCAATATCCAAAGCTGGCGCGTGCTGGGCGACGCATCGCGCCTGGCGTTTGCCGATCGCGATTATTATGTGGCCGATCCCGCCTTTGCCGACGTGCCGGTGCGCGCCATGCTGCACCCCGAATACCTGAAACTGCGTGCCGGTTTGATTGCAGACAGCTACGGCGCGCTGCCGCAGGTAAGCCCCGGCGGTTTCGCCCGCACGCAGGGCAAAGGGCAGGGCATGGAGCTGCCTTCCACCAGTCATATCGTAGTGGTGGATAAAAGCGGCAACGTGGTTTCGATGACCACTTCAATCGAAAACGCTTTCGGTTCCACCCTGATGGCCAACGGCTACCTGCTCAACAACGAGTTAACCGATTTTGCGTTCAACCCCGTTGATGCAGAAGGCAAAACCGTGGCCAACAGCGTGGCCGGCGGCAAACGCCCGCGCTCTTCGATGGCGCCTACCATCGTGATGAAAAACGGCGATCCCTATATGGCCGTAGGCTCGCCCGGCGGCAGCCGCATCATCGGTTATGTGGCCAAAACCCTAACCGCCCACATCGACTGGGGCATGGATATCCAAGCCGCCATCGACCTGCCCAATATACTTAACCGCGGCAGTGTCTATGAATTGGAGGAAAACAGCGCCGCCGCCGCCAAAGCCCCAGATTTGGAAAAACTGGGCTACAAAGTGCAGGTGCGCGATTTGAACTCGGGCGTGCAAGGCATCGTAATCGGTAAAAACGGCCTGCAAGGCGGTGCCGACCCGCGCAGGGAAGGCCGGGTGATGGGCGATTGATTTTGATTATATGCCGGTAACCAGTGCGGTGCCGGCGTTTAAGGCGCGGGTTCTGCCGCCGCCTATGCCCCAGTTTCGGGCTTCGGTGTCGGCATTGCGGTAGGTTTCGGATTCGCTGATTAATACGCTTTGGCGTCCGCTGCCGCTCAGTTTGGCATAGGCTTCGTAGCTGCCGTCGTTTCTTGCTTTCAGACGGCCTTCAAACTCCGCTTCGGCATGGGCCCTGGCTGCGGCGGCGGCTTTTTGGCGCCCCTGTGCATAGGTTTTGGCGGCGGCGCCGCCGGAACCGGGAACGCGCACGTCTGCGCCTTCAACCTGTGCCCGGGCGGCGGCGGCCACCGAGGTGTCCCCGCGGTAGCCGCCTTCGGTTCTGACCACGTTGAGGCGGAAATCCGGATCTTTAACCAGCTCGGCATCGGCCGGCGCCGGGCGTCTGTCGTAACGGCTGCGCTTTTTGCCGTCGCTGTAATGGACGATGTGCCACCTCCTGTCGGCGCCGGTTTTGACGGTAACCGATTTGGCCGTGTCGTCGCCGAGGTTCCGTATTCCGCTGACGGGGGTGTAAAGCGTGCCCGCCGCCAGAATGTGGCCCTTGTCGTTGACAGCGTCTGCGGCGGCAACGGTCAGGTTTGCGCCCGATACGATGCGGTCAAAGCCTATATTGCAGTTTTCGCCCTGATAACGACCGTGGTTATGTGTAACAATAACAGGCATTTGGGATATAAGCTACGACTTATTCTTACTACAAGATTTCTCAGGATATTTCCACTGGATAGTTATGCGGTTACGGTTTGATAATTCATCAAAACTAATCAATATAACTTCTCCATCTCTACATATTCCATTAAATCCAATAGAAATACTCTCTTTTTCTAAAATTTTATTTATTTTATTATAATCCTCTCTCGTTCCTTCAATATAAAAGTTACGAATACTTAGAGGGCCTTGTTGGGCAGAACTAACTTTAGAAATCTGATAAGGCCTAATAATAATAGGAATTTCCTCCATAATTCTACTGTTTCTTTCTGAATAATCTTTTTTGTATCCAAATTTTTCTTTTTTTGCTTCAAACATATTTACCAAAAAAATCATTAAAGAAACTAAAATTGAAAAAATTAAAAACTGATGTTTTAAGCTTAAACAAATGTTAGAAAATTTCATTAAAAACTCCAATTGAATATTTTTAAAAACTATTCTTGGATTTTTTATTCCCTAACAATTCTACCTACCCTTATCATATTTTCTTTACCAACAGTAACAGAGTATGGCTTAGCAGTTGTAACACCAAGTTCAAAAGAAACTTTTCCACTAGATGTTTTATTCGCGCCAAAACAAGTGAAGTAACCACAACCTGATGCTGTTGTAGATTGCCCTTGAATAGTATCCGAAATTGTTTTCCATAACTGGGCTTTTTCAATAGATGATAAGTTATTAATATGGCCTATTGTTGCTGAGATACTTGGCACTCCTAAGAGTTTAGTATTTCCGTTACTTTTATTAATATTAGGTGAACTTGTTACTCCAATAAATATTTCCCCAGTAAGTCTATTCACAGCTAAATTAAATCCATAATTTAACTTGTTAGCAATAGGTAGATTAATACTTGTTGCCCAGTAATGAATAGTGGGATTGTCAGACCATGGAATATCATAATAATTGATGAAGGCAGGTAAAGGCTTAGCTGGATTATTAGTTCCATAAGAACCCAACTCTTTTTTTGTTACTTCTCGACTTAAATCTGCCTCCATAACATATTTACTACATAAGGTAATATCACCATTTTCCGCACATGCGGCCTTCAGTTTCTCATTTCTATATTTACTTGTTTCATATAGATATTTTTGCGCATTACGATAACATGCAGTTACATTCCCGCTTTGAGAACAAGATTTGATGGTATTTCGATATTTATCCCAATCTTGTTTAAGCAAATAATTATTCTCTACCGCATTCTGCGCTGCCCGACTGCCCTCAACCGCATCCGTTCCGTTACCCGATGCCGCACCAACCGCCGCACCACCCAGGCTGAGGACGGCGGAAACGGTTTCTTTCTGCCCGGCCGTCAGCTTACTGCCGTCTTTCTCTCCATACAGCCATTGCGACACATACGGCGCCGCCGCTTCCGCCCCGCCCGCGCTTATCGCGGCGCTCAGGGCGTTGCTGCCGCCCGCCGCTGCTGTGGCGGCGGCGATTACGCCGTGGGCTACCGCGCGGGCGGTTTCTTGGGCGGCGGTTAATTCGGCGGTTTCGGTTTTGCCGCCGAGCAGGTTTTCTTGTGCCAAACCTTTGAAATACTGCCCTATGGCATAGGCACCGGCGGGATTGAGTGCGGCGGCGGCAATGCCCGAACCGCTGTCGGCCGGGGCGGCCAGACCCGAAGCCAGGGCCGACAGGGCCACCCCGCCTTTCTGCCATTGGCCGGCTTTCCGGCGGTTTTCGTCCGCACTCCCAACCGCGCGGCGCCAGCCAGCCGTATCGCCGTTTTGCAGGCGGGCCGCGGCTTCCTCTTCCGCAATTTTGGCAAGTTTGCGGTAGCCTTCGGCTTTGCGGTTTATCTCCGTCCTAACCTGCTGCACGCTGCCGCCGAACTGCTGCGTTACCTCGCGCTGCCTATCCAGCTCTTTCCGAACCCTGTCTTTGTCAAACATGTTGTTCAGACGGCCTGTGTTGGCTTCGGCGGTTTCGGTGCGGGTGTCGGTGTAGGCGGCTTTGGCCTGTGTGCCGTCGGGGTCGTTGCCGATGGTGATGTTTCTTGTGCCGATGCCGCTTCGGGTGGTGCTGCTGCGGCTGCCGCCGTTGGCGGTACCGGCGCTGTAGAGGTTGACGCCGCCCATGCCTTGGCTTTTAATTGCTCTAGTGTAAATTGAGAACTACTTAAAGTTACATTCTACTCATCTTCCCAGTACGGCAAATAATCCAATCCGAAAAAAATAACAATACTGTTCCTCCAAAGAACCACAAAAGCTGATTCCAATTAAATGGCCAATCCAATCTTCCAAGGATTAACATAAAAAAAATAATTTCAAAATTAAACATTATGAAAACAAGAATATTAACCAATAATAGTTTATATTTATTTTCAATTTTAAATATTTTCATTAAGATGAATAAATTAAATTCAATAAAAATAGAAACAATACCAGCTAGCCCATATAAAGTACTTTGCTTTTTCTTATATTTTATCATTTTTATTCTTACCTTTAGATTTTAAAGCCTCTGGAATCTCAATAAGAATAATATCATTATCTTTCAAATATTTTGATATACTTCCAGAGCCAGCTTTTCCAACACTATATTGGATAAATCTAGACTTAACATCAAGGCTTCTTTTTAAAAATTTATTATTTTCTCCTGACCATTTCAACATGTTTCCAGAAGCTTTATCTAAAGCTTTACCGAAAAATACGCCTAAAGTTGTATCATAAACTAAATCAGATACTTTATATGGAGTCCCTTCAAGCACTATTGTTGTTGCTACACCTTGTGCAACAGATGAAGTGGCTGCAACAATATAAGCCTTGCCCCCAATCATCACCACCGGGGCAGCCATTGAACCATATACTAATGTTTCCGCTCCCGTATGCTGTTGCAAACCATAACCCTTCAAATAAGATTCAACCGCTTTTCGGGCTTCTTCTTGTGTTTTGCCACTCTTCATTTGAGCTTCATAAAGAGAAGTTGCTCCTGCCATTGAAGCCATTCCTTTAGCTTCTCCTGCCAATGCTTCCAGACCTCTGAATGCATTATTCTCTACTGCCGTCTGCGCTGCCCGGCTGCCCGCAACCGCATCCGTTCCGTTACCCGATGCCGCACCAACCGCCGCACCGCCCAGGCTGAGGACGGCGGAAACGGTTTCTTTCTGCCCGGCCGTCAGCTTACTGCCGTCTTTCTCTCCATACAGCCATTGCGACACATACGGCGCCGCCGCTTCCGCCCCGCCCGCGCTTATCGCGGCGCTCAGGGCGTTGCTGCCGCCCGCCGCTGCTGTGGCGGCGGCGATTACGCCGTGGGCTACCGCGCGGGCGGTTTCTTGGGCGGCGGTTAATTCGGCGGTTTCGGTTTTGCCGCCGAGCAGGTTTTCTTGTGCCAAACCTTTGAAATACTGCCCTATGGCATAGGCACCGGCGGGATTGAGTGCGGCGGCGGCAATGCCCGAACCGCTGTCGGCCGGGGCGGCCAGACCCGAAGCCAGGGCCGACAGGGCCACCCCGCCTTTCTGCCATTGGCCGGCTTTCCGGCGGTTTTCGTCCGCACTCCCAACCGCGCGGCGCCAGCCAGCCGTATCGCCGTTTTGCAGGCGGGCCGCGGCTTCCTCTTCCGCAATTTTGGCAAGTTTGCGGTAGCCTTCGGCTTTGCGGTTTATCTCCGTCCTAACCTGCTGCACGCTGCCGCCGAACTGCTGCGTTACCTCGCGCTGCCTATCCAGCTCTTTCCGAACCCTGTCTTTGTCAAACATGTTGTTCAGACGGCCTGTGTTGGCTTCGGCGGTTTCGGTGCGGGTGTCGGTGTAGGCGGCTTTGGCCTGTGTGCCGTCGGGGTCGTTGCCGATGGTGATGTTTCTTGTGCCGATGCCGCTTCGGGTGGTGCTGTTGCGGCTGCCGCCGTCGCGCCCGAAGCCGATGCCTTTGTTCAGACCGTCCTGCTGTCTGCCGTCCCGGCCGCCGTCTGCATTGCCGCTCATGCCGATGCCGAAGCTTCCGCCTTGGTAGCGGCTGTGGTTTTCGATATCGGAACGGCTGAGGGTGGCCGTCTGAAAGCGGTTTCTGCCGTTTTGTTCGGCCGCTTCCGTGGCGGTGATGATACCGCCTTTTAGATCGGTATGTCCTTTAATGTTGACTTGGAAGCCGCCGTCGCCGGCGTAAATGCCCGATTGTTCGCTGATGCTGCGGTGGTCGGCATTGGTTTTGCTTTGGCTGTAACCGGCGCTGCCGCTGAAGCCGTAGCCGACGGTAATCTGGGCGCTTCCTTGGAATCGGCGGTCGTTGTAGGCGGCGCTGTCTTGGACGCTTTCGATGTTGAGGTTTTCGGCGGAAAGGGCAACGCCGCGGCCTTTCACCTGCGCGCCTTTGAGGGTGGTGTCGCCGCCGCTTTGGATCACGGTTCGGCTGTTGGCATCGCCGATGCGGGTGGTGCGGTAGGTTTGTTCGTCGCCGTTGCCGTAGCCTTTGCCGTAGCAAGCGTAGGGTGTGTGCCCTTGGCACGCACGCGTTTAGACAGTATACAGGGAATCTGAATATTTACTTTTATAACAAATGCCGTCTGAAAAAATCTTATCAATTTCCAGACGGCATTAAGTTCAAATCCATAGAACGCGTGCGTGCTAGTGCATACACCCTACCAGTGAATTCTAGGTTTCATGCAGGCTACGGCTTGCTGCCGTCTTTTTCTCCATTAAAGTTTACGGCATGCGTACGGTTACGCCGCTTGGGGCAGCTAACCTTATCTACGCTTGTTATGACTCATCTTTTGCCATCTTTTTATAGACCTCATTTACTGCTTTTTCAGATAATGGAGCACCACATCGCGTGCAATATTTTATAAAAGGTGAAACGCCTTTTGTATAAGAAATTGAAGTACTATCCACACCAACCGCCTTACCATTTAGCTTTTGAAATCTTTGGCAATACGGACATATTCCCAGTATTAATGTGGAAATAATGCTATATAAAACTGCCACCCAAAATATTCCTATCAACCACATTAATTGAGCATCACTAAACTTTATATTAAATCCATAAATTTTGTCTAATAAAAAATAGAAAGCAATAAATGGTATAAAGTAATAAATTAATTTTGATGAAAATAGCTTTTTTTGAAACTTCTTTGCTATTTTTAATTCATTTTCTTTATTAACTGGCTCAAATGATGGAATTCTATCGTAATATTTTTTCATGTTTACTCGTCCTATAATTTAAAAAATCCCATTTAGCAGTTCCACCAATACCAAGCTGTGTTTTAAAAGCTGCATTATTAGACCAATTTCTATAAATCGATGAAGTTCCATCTTCTTTATATTCTTTTCCACCTACTATTTCAGTATTCAAATTAACAACTCCTACATTTAGCTCAGCAGAAGCTTTAGTCGACAAAGTAGCAGAACTCGGATTGGGCTTGGAGCCAAATGTTTTTTCCCTTAAAATCGTTCCAGAAGAAACACTTACACCTCTGTCTTCCCTCTCCCATTTCCCCGCTTTAGCTTTTGCACCAATACCGATACCAATACCGCCTTCAAATTGTGCCGCTGCACCTCGATTACCGATAGCAACATCAGCTTTGATGCTACCGCCAAATATGGCGTAAAGCGCAGCATCCGTAGAAACAGAAAGCTCCATTCCTGTGGGATACCAATAATCTTTCCAACCATTGTATGTGCTTCTATCTATTTTGTTTCTCAAAGCATTGCATTCCGCGGTTGCCACACCTTTATCACAGGCTGCATAAAGCTCTTTTTGATTATTAATGGCTTTTTGTTCCCATCTCTGCTCTATTTTTGCAATATCGCAACCTTTTTGCTTTTTGCAAACATTCAACTCTTGACGCAATCGTGCCCGCTCGCCTTTTCTGAGATGTAAATTGTTTTCTATGGCATTGCGGGCTGACTGATAGCTTGTTATAGAACTACTGCCACTACCACCCACATATCCACCAACAACTAATCCACCCAAACTCGCAATAGACGAAACTGTATTTTTTTGTTCCGATGTTAGTTTATCGGGGTCATCTGTACCATAAAGCCAATTTGAAACTATCGGCGCAACTGCTTCCGCACCGGCTGCTGATAGCGCGGCCGCGGAGGTATCATTACCACCTAACGCCGCCACTGATGCAGACAATATGCCGTGAGCCAACACGCGGGCTATTTCTTTGTCACTGCTTAATTGGCCGTTTTCGTCTTCAAAGCCTTTGAAGTATTGGCCGACGGCATAGGCAGCAGCAGGGCTGGCGGTGGCGGCGGTGATACCCAATGCGCTGTCGGTCGGTGCGCTCAATCCGGTAGACAGCATATTCAGCGCGACTTTGCCGTATTGCCAGTTTTCTGTTTGGCGGTCGTACTCGCTTTGGCTGATTTTACCTTTTTCCAGCTTGTCTTTCAGGCTGTCCAAATGTCGGTTGATTTCGGCATTGGCTTCCTGCACGTTGCGGCCAAACTCCTGACTCACATTCCTTTGCAAATCAATTTCGCGCTGTACCCTGTCTTTGTCAAACGCATTGTTCAGACGGCCTGAGTCTGCTTCGGCGGTTTCGGTGCGGGTGGCGGTGTATACCGCTGCTGCCTGTGTGCCCGTGGTACAGATGAAACAAGGTAGTGGGCAGCAAGTGCCCACCCTACGCTTGCTGGTCTGATTGCCAATAGCCGCTTCCACTTCATTATTATAATCGTAGGCATAAGGCACATTCGGTATTCTGCCCATACGGCCGTGCGTAAACTCATTCACCCAGTCAATCGGTGCATTCAGCGCAACGCTTGGCGTATTGGCAAAACCTTTGGCAGTACCTTTACCGATGGTTTTCAGGGCTTTATCGGTTAAATCAGAAGGCTTTATGTAGGCTACGGCGTGCTAAATACTTATATCAATATCTATATCTGCTCCAATTTCAGAAATAAAGTTCAGAGATCTATTATCTAAATGGATAATAGGTGTTTCATCATTTAATATTGAAATATAACATTGCAAGTAAACTTTTAAATTATATTGTTTACATAAATCCTTAATAACATCTTTTTTACTTTCAAATAAATTGAAGATTATTGAAAATTGTTCTTCTAAATCAAAAGAATCTCTTATTCCTGTTTGATAACTCCATACAGTTTCTATATTAGGCAATCTTCTACTTTCTAGAAGCTCTCCTTTTTTTAAAATTTCAGTAGGAATTACTCCTAGTTTCTCAGTAATTAAATCAGTTTCGAAAAAATCTCCAACAATTGAGAAATCAATATTTATTTGTGTTTTATCAGAATACATATCAAATCCTTATTTTCTGCACTAGCTTACTTG
Organism: Neisseria sp.; assembly: GCF_030530745.1. Lineage (GTDB taxonomy): Bacteria > Pseudomonadota > Gammaproteobacteria > Burkholderiales > Neisseriaceae > Neisseria. The sequence goes on from NZ_JAUMUI010000015.1 coordinate 25,971, forward strand.
CCAAAAAATATTCTTTATCAATAATAATAGAATTATTATGCCGAATATTAAATTAATCCTTAATAGTAATAAATGAAATTTATTTGATATTTTTTCTTTCCCTAAAATTATTTTAAAATATTTAAAATTTAAAGAACTGAGATTAACTAGGAAATCAAACAAACCAGAAACTTCCCCCTCTGATTTAAATATTTTGTACGAAATTACAAAATTTATTATTGCTATAATTATATAAGTCAGTACTAGTATTCCGAAAAAATAGGTTGATGACATCACTTTTTACTCCCTTGGGATTTAGGCGCGTTAATAGTCCATTGATAACCAATATTTGCATTTGCAATTGCCGATGCTCCTCCACCAACCTTTCCAGTCAACACTAATGGTTCATTCCTGGCAAGATGTGCTCCTGCACAACCACCTAAAACAATACCTCCGCCAATTGTGCTGCATACTTCAGCGAAAGCTCCGTCTTTTCTAGCTTCATTTGAAGCAGATAAGCCAGCAAAAGCTTCAAAACCAGCACCTGCTGTAAGAGCAGTTGTTATTACAATGCTTTTATCTTTGTTAATGGTAACACTTAAATTTGCACCTAATCCCAATGCAGCTGTTATTTCGGCAGTAATAGCAGCATTTGCATTGTATGCTTTTAATAGCTCAAATAATTTACTTTTATCAGTAGTGGAACTATTCGAATTTACAACAAATTGTTGAACTTGTTGGTGTGCAATTTGTTGAAGATTGTTCTGTGCAGTTTGGGAAATTCCCAAATCACTCAACGAGAAATTATTCTCCACTGCCGTCTGCGCAGCCTGCCCGCCGGCCACAGTATCTGCCGTTGAACCGCCGGTTACGCCAACCGCCGCACCGCCCAAGCTCAAGATGCTCGAAACCGTCTGCTTCTGCTCGGCCGTTAACTTGCTGCCGTCTTTCTCGCCATACAGCCATTGGCTTACATACGGCGCGGCAGCTTCTGCGCCTCCTGCGCTGATGGCGGCGGTCAGGGCGTTATTGTCGCCTGCCGCTGCGGCGGCCGCGGCGATGACGCCGTGGGCAACGGCGCGCGCGGTTTCTTGTGCGCCGGTTAACCGGCCGTCTGAATTTTGAGCGGCTACGCCTTTGAAGTATTGGCCGATTTGGTAGGCTGCGGCCGGGCCGGCAGTGGCGGCGGTGATACCCAATGCGCTGTCGGTCGGTGCACTCAAGCCCGTGGCAACGGCAGCCAAGGCTACGCCGCCTTTCTGCCAGTTGCCGGCTCTTCGGCGGTTTTCATCTGCGCTTTGCACCGCTTGGCGGTAGGCCGCCATATTGCCGTTCTGCCATGCCGTCACGGCTTCCGCTTCGGCGATTTTGGCACGTTTGAGGTAGCCTTCGGCTTTGCGGTTGATTTCGCCTTTTATTTGGCTGACATTCCTGCCGAAATCCTGACTCACACTCCGCTGCAAATCAAGTTCGCTTTGGACTTTCTCCCTGTCAAACGCATTGTTCAGACGGCCTGAGTTCTGCTCGGCGGTTTCGGTGCGGGTGGCGGTATATACCGATGCTGCCTGTGTGCCGTCGGTATCGTTGCCGATGACGATGTTGCGCGTGCCGATGCCGCTTCGGGTAACGCTGCTGCGGTTGTCGCCGTCGCGGCCGTAACCGGTAGCGCTGCCCATGCCGTCTTTATCGGCGGCGTTTTTCAGACGGCCGTTCTGCTCTTGCCCGAGGGCTTCTCCGCTCATGCCGCCGCTCACACCGAGGCCGAAGCTTTCGCCTTCAAAGCGGCTGTGGTTTTGAATGTCGCTTCGGCTCAATGTGGCCGTCTGAAAGCGGTTGCGGCCGTTTTGTTCGGCGGTTTCGGTGGAGGTGATGATACCGCCTTTCAGGTCGGTATGGTTTCTCACATCGACTTGGAAGCCGCCGTCTCCGGCAAAGATGCCGGATTGTTGGTTGACACTTCTGTGCCCGGCGTTGATTTTGCTTTGGCTGTAATCGGCGCTGCCGCTGAAACCGTAGCCCACGGTAATCTGGCCGCTGCCTTGGAATTGGCGGCTGTCGTAGGCGGCGCTGTCCTGCAGGCTTTCGATGCGGAGGTTTTCGGCGCTGAGGGCAACGCCGCGGCCTTTCACCTGCGCGCCTTTGAGGGTGGTGTCGCCGCCGCTTTGGATCACGGTTCGGCTGTTGGCATCGCCGATGCGGGTGGTGCGGTAGGTTTGTTCGTCGCCGTTGCCGTAGCCTTTGCCGTAGTTGCCGCCGCCGGTAAAGCCGACGCTGACGCCGTTGCTGAAGTCGAGGGCGACGCCGGCGTTCCAGCCGCGTTGGCTGTTGCTGCTGCGTTCGCTGTGGGTTTGTTCGGCGGCAAGAAGGTTGACGTTGTTTTCGGCAAGCAGCACGGTGCCGCCTTTACCGGCCACGTCGGAGCCGATAACGGTGAGGTCGGAATCCTTGCCCGCTCCTGCGGCGTTCAAACGCACCACACCGCCGGCCGCCACGGTAGATGCGCCGGATTCGGTGCCGCGGATATGGCTTCCGCTTTCGTTACGTTGTTCGCCGTAGGTGATGTTGACATTGATGCCCGCGCCTTTGCCGTCGGCGGCTTTGCCGATGCTTTGCGCTGCCTGATAGGCCTGCCGGCCGGTGTTGGCGGCGGCCATGGCGTTGGTGCGGCCGTTACTGCTTTGGCCGACTTGGGCGCGGCTGTCGGCCAGTTTTTGCACGGAACCAACGGCATCGGTAACGGGCGAGCTGAAGCCGGCGGTGATGCCTTTTTGGGTTTGGCTGCTGTAGAAATCGGAATGATAAGGGCTTTGGGCGGCGCGGATGTCGATTTTTTGGGCATCGACGCTGATGTTGCCGTCGGCCAGCAGCTGGCTGCCGCTTTGGGTATAGGTTTTTCCGGCGCGGATAACGGTATCGCCGCTGCCGCTGCCCACCACGCTGCCTACGCTGCTGCTGCGGCCGGACTGCTCGCCGCTGCGTTCGGTTTTGTTGCCGGCAAAGAGGCTGAAGCTGCTGCCGCCGTTCATCAAACCGGAGGTTTTGCTGCTGCCCTGCGCGCTGCGCCCGATGTTGCCGGTCGCTTCGGTGATGCCGACATCGCCGAAAGCGTCAATCCGGGTGTTTTGCGCACCGTAAACCTGCGAACCGATAATGTTCACATCGCCTTCGGTGGCCTTAATCACCACATTGCCGCCCGCATTGACGCGGCTGCCCACGGGGGTGAGGGTGTGCAGCTTGTCTTGGCTTTGACTGCGGCTTCTGCCTGCGCTGAAGTTGACGGCAGGCATAAAAGGCTCCGCTGCAGACGAAAGCTGCCCCTGATCCCAGGCACGCAAACGGTTTTGTGCACCGCTTTCCGAAGCGGCATTCTTGGCGCCTTCGGCCAATTTCTGCAACTGGCGCACTTCGGCTGCTTTCAGGTTGATGCCGGCACGCACTCCGCTTTCTTTGCTTTGCGTGTGAACGGTTTCCGATTCGGCGTTGTAGGCGGCATCCAACACCACCTGTTTGCCTTGCAGCAAGATATCCCGGGCAGCCGAAACCGATGCGCCTTCGCTGCGCAAACGGTTGCCTGCCGAAATCACCGTATCGCCGGAAAGGGCGGTGATGCCGGTAAGGGCGGCCGTGGTCTTGCGGACATCGGCATCGATGCTGCGCTGTTGTTTACCCGCGCCGACGCTGAGCACACCGTCTTTAAAGCCGCCGCTCAAACCCAAGCGTTTGCGCTCGTGGAACTCATGGTCGGCATAAGTGTTTTCAGCAGCGGTGATGTTCACATCATTGCCCGCTTTCAACACGGTGCGGCCGTCTGAAACCACATGGCTGCCGCGCACGTTCACATCCTGCCCGGCACGAATGACGACTTCCCTGCCTTCAATGCTGCTGCCGACCGCTTCGTCATGCCGGCTGCGGTATCGGTCGAGCGAGGTCTTTTTAGACGCAAAGCCGCGCGATTTGCTGTATACCGATTCGCTCAAATCCAGCGTTTGCCGCCCTTCGCCGATGTCGACGTTGCGGCCGGAAAGGGTAACCCGGCCTTCATCGCTGCCAATGCTGCTTTGGCGGACGGTTAAATCGTCTTTGGCCGAAATCAGGATACCGCCCTTCGCACCGATGATGCTGCCGGCTTCCGAAGTCTGGCTAACGTGGCGGTGGTTTTTACCGCCCAATTCCCCCTGTTTGCCGTGGGAAGAGAGCTTGGCGGTGCCGATATTGATGCGGCCGTCCGAAATAATCTGCGTCTGCCCCCCGGCCGCTTCGTTGCGCAGGTCGGCGGCCGCAAAGTCGATGCTTTCGCTGGCTTTGAGGCTTAAGAGGCCGTCTGAAGTGTTATTTACGTACAGACCGGCCACACGGTCTATTTGGGTTTGGCCGTTGCGCTCGTCGCCACCGGTGGCGGTGGTGGAGGCAACGCGGATGCGGTCGGCTTCAACGGCGAGGAGCGTGTCGGCGGAAACGGTGCCGCCTTCGATGTTCACATCTTGGCCGCGTAAGCGTACTTTACCGCCTTGAACCACACCGCTGTTTGTGATGTCGGTGGCGGCCAAATCAACGATTTTGCGTCCGGCCAGTGTGCCGCTGTTGACAATGCTGCCTGCACCGTCCATTGCCAGTTTGCCGGCACTGATTAAGCCGCCGTGGGCGTTGATGTCGCCGGGTTTGACGGTGAGGTAGACTTTGGGCGCCAACACATCAACCGTGCTGCCGTCGATTAAGGTGAGGGTTTGGGTTTCCAGCCAGACGATGTCGGCAGTGAGCCGCGCCACCTGTTCGGGCGAAAGGGCGATGCCCGGCGTGAGCTGCTGCCCGCGGGCGAAGGTGATGCCGGCTTCCATCAGGGCTTTGAACTGCTCTTCGTCGCTGCCGTAACCGTCGAGGCGGCGGTAGCCGGTGAGGCGGGCGACTTGCTCGTTCACCAGTTTTTGCTCGTAATAGCCGTCGCCCAGCCGTTTGTGGGCGGCGGCGGGATTGAGGGCATCCATATCATGCATACAAGGTATCGGACATTTACTTTTATGAAAAGGCCGTCTGAAAAATTTCATAATTTTTCAGACGGCATTGAACCGTAAGCCATAGAACGCGTGCGTGCCGGGGCACACACCCTAGCTGTGAATTTTAGAGGTCATAAAGGTACGGCTGGCTTGTTATTAATAGGAAATTTAATAGATTGTTCATCCCAACACACTCCATAATCATCAAATATCTTCTCTAATTCTTCAATAAAATTACAGTTAACATCAAATTTATTACTATATTCTCCATCAAATATAAGATATTTATTCACTAATTCTTGCCCCTTTTCTGTTAATGTAATATCAGGGCTGGTCCATACTAAAGGTGTATCATTGATTGGATTGTGATTTGCTAACTCTTTGCAATATCCTTCAATCCCATCATATGAATATTCATTCCCTTTAATTAAAATATCATGAGGCCACACATCTACTAATTCACACTTCAAGATTCGATATATAAATTCAACAGCACATTGCCAGTCCTCTTCCAAAATCTTCATATATCCTCCTAAAATATAAATCGCAGACATATCATCTAATGATAAAACTTCAAAATACCATTGTGCCATTTTGGCAAATCTTAAATTCATTCTCATACCTTTATTTAATTGGGAATTTTAATTTTAAATCCCTACCATTATTCAAATTTTTCAGGGTTTCTGAATGGTGAATTTCTGCCGTTGCAGTTGTTGGCAAAGTACCTTTTCCTGCATAGCCAGCAGGCCTGTAGACAACCATTGTTCCATCTGCTGCTTGAGCACGCCAACAACCAATACAATTATTGTTGTTCATTTTTGCACCCTCCATACGTTCTGCTTGTGTTGGCTTTCTGCCTAAAAATGTCTCAGCAAATCTTTCGGCTGTAGCATTAGGATTGATTGAAGCAGGCATGGTACGGGGTGTACCTAATTGACCTATCGGGGTACCTGGTAACTTCCCTTTCTTCAATTCGTTTGCCAACTGCCCAGCCCTTGCCAGCTCAGTTTGGCTGCGATGAGTTCTTGTTTCCCGAACATTCCCATCTACCCGCTCACGGGTTTCCAGCCTGTTCCCACCGCCACTTTGAACATTTCCCGAACCGTATTGCTGTTTGAAATAAGCTTCATCCAATTTTTGGTTGCTGTTTTCAGTTTGTCGGGGCTTATCTGCTGTTCTCAGACGCTCGGCTGCATGAGGTTTTGCCACGGGTCTTTTGGCAATATTTCCGCCTCTGCCGCCTGCCGTCATTTCCGTTTGGAAGCGGGCTTCCTCAGGTGTTTTTCCGTCATTAACCGCCCACTGCCGCTGAACAGCAACAAAGCCACTTTCTCCGCTATGGATAATCGGGTTTGCCGTTGGCAGCCAGTCCCGTTGTTCCGCACGGACAAACTCGGATTTTTCATACGGCGGAAGGACGGATACGATGCCCTGCATTTTGCCTGCTGCCGTAAACAAAACCTCCCGCTCTTTGCTGCCTTTGGGCAGTTTCGCTGCTGCCGCTTCCATTTTGCGGCTGTCGGCTTCGTATTCGCGCTTCAGGTTGGCTAAGGCTTTTTCTTTATCGGCAGCATTCAGGCTGCTTTGACGGATTTTCTGCTCTTGTTGAATGAAATACTCAATACTCCGTGCACCTGACTGCTTGGCCAGTTTGTCCAACAGCTCAATTTCCGTTTTGGATAACCAGCCTCTCTGCTTGGCAGTTTGGGAATGCAGCCAGTTGTTCTCCGCCACATTCTGCCCGACCACCCCGCCGATCTGCGCATTCAGCGCCGCGCCGCCGTCGCCCGCCGCGCCGACGATGGACGCAATCACACCGGTGGTCGATTTGATTTCGTCTTTGATATGTTCAGGTAAAAGGTTGGGGTTGAACTCGCCCGTTTGCGGGTCGATGGCGGTTTGACCGTCATTGTACTGCTGCGACAGGTATTGTGCCGCTTTTTCAGCTGCAACCGCCGCGCTGCCGCCGCTCAACGGGTCGCCGCCGTTGATGTAGCTTAAGGTCGCGCCCAAGACGAAGTGGCCGACCAGTTGGGCGGTTTCGTTTTGGTTTTCTCCGTGGCCGAAGGTGTTGCCGATGGCGGCTGCGGCGTAGGGCGACAGGGTGTTGGCGGCGGCTTGCAGGTTGGTTTTTAACTTTAAAACAAAAACTTAAATACTTTCATCCTCACTCCAATACGGTAAATTATCCCATCCTAGCAAAAAAAATAATGATGAAGCTATAAAAATAATTCCTATCTGTTTAAAGCTAAATAAATCTATTTTTCCAATTAGAAAAATAATTAATAAAAACTCTAATTGAAACATTATAAATATTAATATATTTGCTAAAATTAATTGATTTTTACTTTGTATGTTTAAAAATATTTTGATTATGAATAAATTAAAATGCACTACAGCTGGAATTAAGAGAGAAGTACCATATAGGGTTCTCCTGTTTTCTTTAAATTTAATCATAAAAATACCTATCTTTTTTGTATGTTCTTTCTTATCCCTGGAACTTCTATAAGAATAATATCTCTTTTTCCTAGAATCTTTGATGCAGTCCCACTACCTGCTTTCCCTACACCATATTGAGTAGATAGGGATGGAATGATAAGGCTATTCCTCATGATTTGATTTGCTTTTAAATCATTACTTCTTACATTAGACCACTTGAACATACTTTCAGAAGCCTTACTCAAACCTTTACCAACTAAAATTCCCAAACTTGCATCATAAGATAAATCAGATACTTTATATGGTTTTCCTTCTATTATTACAGTAGTAATAGCACCTTGTCCGGCAGAAGATAAAGCAGCAATAGTATAAGTTTTTCCTCCAATCGCTATAATAGGAAGCGCTAAAGAACCGTATACTAGAACTTCAGCACCTGTATGTTGTGTCAAGCCATGTCCTTGTAGATATTTGTTAACTTCTTTATTAGCTTCCTCTATTGTTTTTCCATTTTCTAATTGTTGCTTATAAAGTGATACAGCCCCTTTTAATGATTCAACTCCAGCATTCCCTCCTATTAAATACTCGTATCCACCTAATTGGTTATTCTCCACCGCATTCTGCCCCGCCACAGCACCAATCTGCGCATTAACAGCCGAACCGCCGGCCAAACCGCCCGACACCATACCGAACGCCGCCGATAAGTCGCTGACCAGTGTCTTTTCCTGCTCGCCCAATACACTCGGATTGGCCGCTGCTTCTTCGCCGAACAGGGTTTGCGTGAGCACTTTGGCCGCCAGCTCGCTGCCTGCGCCGCTGACGGCACCGGCTTCAAAGCTGCCGCCGTTTACAGTGGCCAATACGCCGCTGTTAACGGCATGAGCGAGCAGTTGGAGCCCTTCATTCGGATGGCTGCCGTTTTGACCGAAGGTTTGGCCGATGATTGCCGCAGTGTAGGGGCTCGCGCTGTTCACCGCTGCCTGAACTTCGCTTTGTCCGCCCAATATGCCGGTAATCAGCGTCGTACCTGCGTTTAAGGCTCGGGTTTTGCTGCCTCCGGTTTCCCATGCTTTCACATTCTCCCGTGCTTCATTCAGACGGCCTTGGGCTGCCTCAATATCGCTTTGATTGCCGCTGAAGGTTGCACCCATCAACTCGGTTTCAGCATTACTGAGGGCTTCTTGGGCTTTGGCCAGTTGGTTTTGACGGTAAGTCGATACGGCTGAAGCCACATCTGCCGTAGCCTTCGCCACAATCTGCTGTTTCTCCGTAATCTTGGCTAAATCGGGCAGGGCGGCAACGGCGCGGTGTGCGCTTTCGCTGTCGCTGTTTATGCCCAGTTCCTGTACGGTGGTGTCTTTACCGGCTATGTTCAGACGGCCTTCGCTTAAGGTGGCGTAGGTGGTGCTGTTGTCGCCGCCTTTTTGGTATTGCGGCAGAGACGGGCTGAAGCTGGTGCCGTCGGTATAGCCCGGTTCCTTGTCGGGGTTTTCGCCGTAACCACCGCTTAAGCCGACATCGGACGCGCTGTAGCTGCTTCGGTTTTGGATGTTTTCAAAGGTAAAGCGGTTGGCGGTCAGCTCGTTTTGTTCCTTAGGCGCGGTGGAGGCGATGGCGCCGCCTTTGAGGCGGACGCTGTCGGCGTTGACGTGATAGCCGCCGTCGCCGGCGAAGAGGCCGGATTGGGTGGTGACGGTTTGGCTCTGTCCCGAGGCTTTGCTTTGGCTGAAGTTGCCCGAGGCTTCCCATGCGGTGCCGAAGGAAACCTGGACGCGTACGCCCGCGCCGGTCTGTTTGTTTTCCTGCTCGATATGGTCTTGAACGCTTTCGATGTTCAGACGGCCTTTGACATCGGCATCGATGCGGCGGGCGGTGGCAGTTGCGCCTTTGAGGGTGGTGTCGCCTTGGCTGGCCAATTGGATTCTATCCGCTTCGAGCGTGGTATGGTCGTGGGTTTGGGCGAGATAACGGTTTTTGCCTTTGCTGCCGCCCACTTCGCCATAGGCGTACACACCGGTTTGCGCGCCCACGGAAACGCCGACACCCACCGATGCGCCGAGGCTGCTGTTTTTGCCGTCGGCTGTTTGGGCGGATTGGCCGGATTCGAGGATTAAGTTATTGGCCGAATCTAAGCGCAGGGTGTCGGCGGCTGTGGCACGGGTGTGCTGCAGTCGGATGTCGCCCTCGGTGGAGCGGATATTGAGGTCGCCGCCGGCGTTCAACACATTGCCCTGGCTGAGGCTTTGGCTTTGGTCTTGGCTGCTGTTGGCGGTTTTGAAGCCGAAACCGACTTCGGCTTTGGCCAATGCGCCGCCGCCGGTGGCGGTATTGTAGGCGGAATAAGCCTGTGCGCCGGCCGCCAGCGTTTGCAGTGCTTGTGTGCGGTCGTCGGCTTTGCTCTTCACCGCGCCTTCGGCGGCATTCACCAAATCAATCAGCGGCGACGATATTTTGGCAAAGGTGCCGATTTTAACGTCGCGTTCGGCTTGGCTGCTGCTGCTGAGGTTGTGGTCGGCCAGCACGTCGACGCTTTTTGCGGTGATATTGAGGTCTTTGGCCGCCAATACATCGGCGACTTGCTGGGTGTAGCTGCCCTCGGCCTGAATATGGACATTTCCGCCCAAACTGCCGATTTGCGATTTGACCTGCTCGACTTGCTTGCTGTTGCTGTCTTGGCGGTTTTTCATCCAACCGGCGAAGTGTTCGGTATCGGAAATCACCGCCGTGCCGATGCCGCCGGTGGTTTGGCGTTCGGATCGGTTTTGGCTGTTTCGGGTGGAGCGGATGTTGATGTTGCGGCCGGCAATCAGGGTAACGTCGTCTTGGGCGGCAATGCTGCTGCCCAAGATGTCGATATCGGCTTTTTGCGCCTGCAAGAGGGCTGTGCCGCCGGCAGACAATTGTGTGCCGGTGGCTTTGTCGAGGCTGCCTTGCGCTTCGCTCTTGTCGTTGAAGGTGCCGATCGGAATGGCTTCGCGGTTGTCAATGCTGAAGCCGCTGCGTTTGCGCCCGCCGCTTTGCGCAACGGTATCTCGTGCGAACCCTAACTCAATGCCTTCGGCGGCTGAGAGCAGCGCATTGCCTTCGGCGGTAAGCTTCGCACCTTCACTGCGGATATTGCCTTCGGTGGCAATGATGTTCAAATCGCCTTGTGCGGATACCGAGGTCACGACTGCCTGAGTGCCTCCGCTGTGGCGGCTTTCGCCGGATTTTCGGCGGCCTGCGGTAACCACGCCGACCCTGGCGGCGGCATGAATGGCCTTACCGACGGCATCGTCACGCCGTATGGTTTTGCCGACAACGGAACCGCTGTAGCCGCCGCCCTGCATATTGCGGTCGTAGCCGGCTTTCGCGGCTTCAAACGGATTGACGGTGATGCCGACTGACGCGCCTGACTGTTTGGTTTCCGTACGGCTGTCGCTTTGCGATGCGGTGTATCCCGCATTGAGCGACACATTTCGGCCTTGCAGGGTCATATCGCCGCCGGTGGCCAAGACAGCAGCTTCGGTGGTCAGATTGTTGCCCGCGATAATGGCGGTGTCGCCCGTAATGCTGCCGACTTGGGAAACGGTGAGGCTGGTGGATGCATCATCTTGATTGAGTTTCTGCGATGATTTACCCGCGCCGACGCTGAGCACACCGTCTTTAAAGCCGCCGCTCAAACCCGAGCGTTTGCGTTCGTGGAACTCATGGTCGGCATAAGTGTTCCCGGCAGCGGTGATGTTCACATCATTGCCCGCTTTCAACACGGTGCGGCCGTCTGAAACCACATTGCTGCCGCGCACGTTGATGTCCTGCCCGGCAAAAACTGTTACCTCTTTACCCTTGATGCTGCTGCCCGCCGCTTCGTCGTGTTGGCGGCGGTATTGGTCGAGGCTGGTTTTTTTAGACGCAAAGCCGCGCGATTTGCTGTAAACCGATTCGTCCAAATTCAGCGTTTGGCGGCCTTCGGTGATGCTGACGTTGCGGCCGGAGAGGGCAACCGTGCCGCCGCTTTCAATGCTGCCTTGGCGGATGCTTAAATCGTCTTTGGCTGAAACCAGAATATCACCCGCCGCGCTGATGGCGGTGCCCGTTTCGGAAGTTTGGGTAATGTGGCGGTGGTTTTTATCGCTCAACTCGCCCCGTTTACCGCGGGCTTCGAGCTTGGCGGTGCCCAAACCGATGCGGCCGTCTGAAACGATTTGGGTTTTACCCTTGGCTGCTTCGTTGCGCAGGGTGGCGGCCACAAAGTCGATGCTTTGGTTGGCTTTGAGGCTTAAGAGGCCGTCTGAAGCGTTGTTGACGTACAAACCGGCCACCCGGTCGATTTGGGTTTGGCCGTTACGCTCGTTGCCACCGGTGGCGGTGGTGGAGGCAACGCGGATTCGGTCGGCTTCAACGGCGAGGAGCGTATCGGCTTCAACGGTGCCGCCTTCGATGTTCACATCTTGGCCGCGTAAGCGCACTTTACCGCCTTGAACCACACCGCTGTTTTGAATATCGGCGGCGGATAAGTCGACGATTTTGCGTCCGGCCAGTGTGCCGCTGTTGACGATGCTGCCCGCGCCGTCCAGCGCCAGTTTGCCGGCACTGATTAAGCCGCCGTGGGCGTTGATGTCGCCGGGTTTGACGGTGAGGTAGACTTTGGGCGCCAACACATCAACCGTGCTGCCGTCGATTAAGGTGAGGGTTTGGGTTTCCAGCCAGACGATGTCGGCAGTGAGCCGCGCCACCTGTTCGGGCGAAAGGGCGATGCCCGGCGTGAGCTGCTGCCCGCGGGCGAAGGTGATGCCGGCTTCCATCAGGGCTTTGAACTGCTCTTCGTCGCTTTGGTAACCGTCGAGGCGGCGGTAGCCGGTGAGGCGGGCGATCTGCTCGTTCACCAGCTTTTGTTCGTAGTAGCCGTCGCCCAGGCGTTTGTGGGCGGCGGCGGGATCGACGCCCAGTGCGTCGAGCATGTAGCCGCTTGACAGCCACTGCCTGTAGTCGGTAAAGGCCGGATCGGTTTCGACCAGATACGACGGGTTGGCCGGGTTGACGGCATAGTGGCCGGAGGCGGGCAGCTTGGTATCGGTGTTGAGGGTTTTAACGGGCGCAGGGGTGCTGCCGCCGTGGGTAACGGTGGTTGGGTTGGTTGCGGCGGCGGTTGCCGTATCCGTAACTTCCAGTGCGGAAGCGCGTTCTTGATAATGGATAAAGTCGTTTTCAAACGGCTTGGTTTCGATGGAGCGGACGGCATCTATCGAATAGCCGTTACGATCTTTACGCCCCCATTTGAAGCTTTTGGATTTTTTCGCGTAAGTCTGCTTGCCGTAGCCTTTTTCGGTAGTGACGAGTTCGCTTTGTGCGGCTGAATTTTTCAAAACTTTGGACTGATCCGCTCCCTGCCAAGTGCCGCCGATTAAAATTTGGCTGTCTTGGTTCAGAAATTCGTTGCCGTCCACGCGCAAATTGCCTCCGGCAATAATCTGTCCGGGTTCGGAATGCTTTAATTGGTCTTGATAAACATCGACATTGACCTGTTTTTCATTCCAAACATCGCTGATAACCGGTGCGCGGCCGTCTGTAAAGTCAAACTGTCCTTTGGCATGGTCGCCGGTTTGCCGGAAACGGCCGTCTTTACCGTTAACCCACCATTCGGGATTGCCCGGCGCGCTGACCGAGTGTTCGCTGCCGAGGCTTTGAATGCGGACTTTTTTGTCGATTTCCAAACGGCTGTTCAGGTTGTGTATCTGCCGCACATTCAAGGCCATATTGCCGCCGGATTCGATCCTCGCGCCTTTGTTGGCCAATGTTTCCGCGCTGCCCTCTGCGTCATAATCTCCGTTCAGACGGCTTCCGACAGAGAGCGTGCCCAGACTGGTAATCAGCGATGATGAGGTGCCGCTTTGCAGTTTGCCGCTTTCAATCTTATGGAAACCGCTGCCCTCATTCACAATCTCTTTCGCACCCACGGCCAAATGCTCGCGCGCGGCAATCACGGCTCCTTTGTCCTCCTCACGATTCACCAGCTTTTCCGCTTCAATACCGATCCGGTCGCCATACACGCGGCCGGTGCCGATGTTCAATACGGTGCCGCCCGCGTCCAAGAGGGTGAGGCCGTTGCTGTTGATTAAGCCGCGGTTGGTGAGGTTTTTTGCTTTGAGACGGGTGTCGCTGCCGGATTGGATGACGCCGTTGGCTGTGTTCTCGATGTTTTGGGCGTCAAGCAGCACAAAGCGGCCGCCCTCCAAGGTGCGGCTGTTGCGGATGCCGCCTTCGCTGCTGATGTGCAAACCTTGTCCGGCGCGGATGTTGCGTTCGGCGGTAAAGCTGTCTTTGAGCTTGAGCGACAGGTTTTGATTGGCCGCAAGCTCTCCTTGCTTGGCCAATGTTTCGGCTTGGATATCGAGGTTTTGTCCGGCCAGGATTTCGCCCGATGCGTTGTTCAGCGTTAAGGTTTGCTGATTGCCGTCGTGGATGCGGATGTTTTTGGCCGAACCGATCAGGCCGCTTGGGTTTTCGAGGCCGTCTGAAACTTTAAGCTCGGTCATTTCATCGCTGCGGATTTTGCCTGAGCGATTGTCCAGACGGGCGGCTTCGGCTTTCAGACGGCCTGTGTCGATTTGGCCGTTTGGATTGAGCAGAGAAGCGGCTTTGATATCGGCTTCTTGATTCACGGCCAGCTGGCCGTTGCCGTTGTCCAAGGTTTGGACGGCCGCAGCCAGGCTGCCGCCGGATTGCAGGCTGCCTTGGCGGTTGTCGGCGGTTTGGCTGTTGATGCGCAACGATTCGGTTGCGGTGAAGACGCCTTGGCGGTTATCCAGAGTTTGCGCGCCAATATCCGCTTGGCGGGTGATGATTTCGCCTTCGCGGTTGTCCAGCAGCGCACCTTGGGCATTCAGGCTGCCCAAATGCAGCTTGCCGCTGTTGGCCAAGCTGTTTTGCGTGTTTAATTCGATGCCGTCGTTGGCGGTGAGTGTGCCGCTGTTGTTCAGGCCGTCTGAAACCTTTAAACGGCCTTGGGCAAGATTGAGTGGCGCGGCTGCAGTTTGGCTTTGACTTTGGGTAGAACCCGCACCGGTCGCGGTGGACGGCGCAGCGGGCGCGGCAGGGGAAGCATTGCCGCCCTTGCCGGAAGCATGGTCTTGGTCGGCATAACCGATTAAACCGCTGTTGTTCAATTTGCCTGCTTCAATATTGAGGCTTTGCAGACCGGTTTGCGCCATATTGCCGCTGTTGTTCAGACGGCCTGTTTCGATGTCGAAACGGGCGGCCTGCATGCTTCGGCTGTTGCTCAGGTTTTGCGTGCGGATATTCAGTTCGTCGGATGAGGTGATCAGGCCGCTGTTGCTGACTTTCGGGCTTTGAATCGCGGTTTTGCCTTGGGATGACACGGTGCCGCTGTTGTCAAACGCCGTGGCTTGAACATTCACGCGCGCCGCTGCGCTCGAGCTTTGCGTATTGCCGGCGGCCACAATGCTGCCGCTGTTGCCGATTTTGCCGTCGGCACTCAGGGTCACGCCGCCGGCTGCGGCAAAGGCCTGACCGGCATGATGGATGGCCGGGCCTTTGTCGGTGGAAACCAGCGTAATCTTGTCGGCATACATGCCGCCCAGTTGCGCGGTGTCGATGGCCACGGCAGGAGCAGGGCGGCCGTCTGAAACTTGGGTGTGGCTGCCGTCGGTTGCCACATCGTTGCTGCCCGATACCACGCTTAAATCTTTTGCCCAAACGCCGGCATTGATTTGCGCGGCGCGGGCGAGAATGCGGGTGTAGTCGGCATCCGATGTGTCCAATCCGCCGCCGCCCACGGCAATATTGCCCTCACGCACCTGAAAGCCGGCAAGGCCGCCGTTATCGAACACCGGCCTGCCCGTGGTGAGCGTTACCCCCGCCGCATTGATAAAGCCCGCCCCGTTCACTTGGATGCCGGCCGGATTGGCCAATACCACATCGGCACGGCGCCCCGCCACTTCGACATAGCCGTTCAGCAGCGAGGGGTTGGCGCTGTTGGCCTGATTCACAATCACCCGCGCTTCGCCGCGCGCCAGCCACGGATTGCCCTGTATCCAACCGGCCTGCTGCGTCTGCACATTGCTGCGGCTGTTGTTCAATATGGCACCGCGTTTGTCGACATCGAATTGGCGGTATTGGTTGACCGACACGCCGCCTGCACTCGGGGTTTGGATATTGACCTGCGGCAAACCGTTGGCCGTCTGCAAAACGGTGGGCTGCTGGCTTAAAGGTGCGGATTTGTCCGCCTGAATACCGGCCGCCCACACGGGGGCAACGGCCGCCGAGCCCGCCGCCAACCACACCGAGAACGCCGCCGTCCGCATCTGAAATTTGCCCGCACCCTGCGAAAGGCCGTCTGAAACGCCTGCACGGCCGTCCCGCACGTTTTTGCCGCTGCGGACGGCGTGTTCGGCCACAGCCGTCATCATGCCGCGCTTTTTGTTGAAGATGACCTTGTAGCAGGTTTTGTTCATGGCAGGCTCCTGTGAAACAAAAGCGCCCCATGCCTTCGGTTTTCAGACGGCATGGGGAAGCAGGGATTAGAAACTGTAATTCAGGTTGAAGCCGAAGGAGGTTTCGGCCGTCTGAAAGCGCTCGGGCTTGTGCAGCGGTTTGGCCGCAAACAAATCGTAGGAAAGCACGCCGCCGGCTTTGGTTTGGCCGCGCACGCCCAATGCCGCGCCGCTCAGGCCCCGGCCCGGCAGGTATCCGGCGGAGGCGCCGGAAACGCGGCCGCCGTCCGCGCCTGCATAAAGCTGATGGTTCGGACGGTACTGCCAAGACAAATCGTTGCGCCAATACCAGCCGCGCTCGGCCGCCAACACCGTTTCGCCGTCGAAACCGCGCACGGTGTAGCGGTTGCCGATGGCGATTTTGTCTTGCGGCGTTAAAGGCGTCTTGTTCCGCTGCGCATGCAGGCGGCTGTCGAATGCGAAGCTTTGAGGGCCGATTTCGAACGGCACGTTCGCACCGGCATCGGCAGTGAGGATTTTTATGCGCGAGGTGCCTTCTCCAAACGCTTCTTCGGGTGCAGAGAGGCTGCGGTTGCGGCCGGTGCCCCGTTTGTAGCCCAAACCCAGGTCCAGCACGGTTCGGCCGAGGTATTCTTTATGCGTCGCGCCCACAGCCCAGCCCGCGGTGCGGCGGCGCTGCACTTCGATTTCGGCATCGTCGATGAAACTTTCCGATTCGCGCTGCCACAGTTTGGCCGTTATATGGGTTTTACGGCGCGCATCGCGGTAAAGCAGGCGGCCCAGCCCCGCTTCTCCGGTATGGCTTCTGCCGTTGTAGTCGTAATTCTGCGAGTCGCCCGCCACGGCCTGGTGATAGCGGTAATAACCGTGGTTCCAAAACACCTGCCAATAACCGAACGGAACCGAATAATGCAGGTTGTAGCCGTTGGTGCCGCTGCCGGTATGCCGCCCTTCGGCATCAGTATACGATGCCTTGTGCCCCAAATCGCGGTTGTATGACGCATAAAACAAATCGCTCAGCCCCAACGGGTTGTCGGCCGACAGCGTTATGCTGCCCTGATACCTGCCGGTGGCCCTGCTGCCGCCGTCGTCGGCGCCCGCACTCACCCGAAACGGCACTTCCCGCTGCCGCCACACCACCACCACGTCGCTTTCGGACGGCTTGTCCGCCGGAACGATGCGGATATCCGCCTCGGCCGTGGGGATGCGCTTGAGGTTTTCCAGCCCCTGCTCCAAAGCGCGGAGGTTGAGAACTTCTCCCGCCGAAACCGGAAATTCGTTTTGAAACGATACAATCCGGTCAGCATGAGTGGTCTGCGCATCCGACATGTCGACACGGATTTCACGGATGCGCCCCGGCATCACCGTCAGCACCAGCACGCCGCCGTTCAAATCCTGCGGCGCTGCCAGAATGCGCGTGGTGGTGTAGCCCCTGCCGATCAGGGCGTTTTGCGCCAGCGTCATGATGCGGTTGATGCCCTGCGCGCCCAAACACATGCCCGCTTCAAAGCCCGACTGCTTCAGTGCCCGCTCCAGCGCAAACCCGAAGCGGCCGGCTTCCTCACCCTCAAGGCTGATGCGGTTAACGGCAAAACACGGTGTTTCCCCCTGCGGCAGTGCCTGCACCGCCGGCACCGGCGGGGCATCCAAACGTACATCGGGCTGCGGTTGGTGCAGCAGCAGCTGCCGCTGCGCTTCCTGTACCGACTGCCGCTGCTCGATGTCGGCTGCCGGCAGGCTGCCGGCCGGCACCGGGGTAACGGCGGAAGCGATACAAAGGGCGGGGAAATACAGGCGGATGGCGGAACAAAGGTTCATGATAAAGTTATATGCGTGTGGTTAAATCGGATCAGTTTAACCACACGCATATAACAAATACATAATGAAATGACAAACGGAATTTAATTCAAACAGATGGCATAAAACGGCGCCGCGCCGGAAACCGCCGCCCGGCAGGAAAAACCCATACGGACAAAGGCCGCCTGAAAGATTTTTTTCAGACGGCCTTGCTTTGAATTATGGTTTATGGCGGATTTAATTGCTTCGATACAAGGCAGCAAGCCGCAGGCAGTACAAGCAATACGGAACCGGTTCTGTTGCCGCTTTGGCTGCTTGCAAAACCGTTCCCTTTGAGCTTAGGCGCAATAACGCCGTAGCGGAAGTTAAGTTAAGCCGCTATAAACTGCCGGCTACCGCTTGCTTTGGGCTGCCAGCCAGCCTGCTACGTCTTTGCCCAAGGTATTGGCGGTGCGGTAGAGCACCGAGCATGATCTTTTAAATCCGCCGAACATGCCGCCCGTCGAATGTCGTTTGAAGGTGGTTTTATCCGATTCTTTGCCGTTTTGATAAAACCCGCCGCTTAACGCCATGCCTTTCCAATGCCCTATCATGGCGCCGCCTATGCCGGTGGCCGAGTCGATTTCGATTTTGGCATAGGTGCTGTGGCTTTCGTAATTGGGGCTGCGTATTACGGTGATGCCTTTCTTGGCCGCATGTTTGGCGATGGATTCGGATAATATGGTGCCGGTTTCAGTGCATTGGGATGTAATCCGGGGGCTGATATTATGGCCTTCTTTATAAGGAATCTGCTCAGCAATATGGATTTCGGCCGCGGCGGCGGGCAGGATGGCGAGCGGGGCGGTGATAAAAAGGAAAACGTTTTTCTTCATGATGGATCCTGATTAGAGTGGAATAATAATCATAGGCTGCCTATTATAGCTCAACACAGAATGCTGCCTTGGTGGGTTTTGTCTATAAAATTTTTATTTTCAGACGGCCTGAATCCTCCTGTAGAATAAATTTTTTGTTTCTGTTTTGCCGCTTATGCCGGATACCGCTCAAATTATTGCCAGTTACGGCCGCCGTTTTATCGTGCGCACGCCTGCAGGTGCCGTTTTCGAAGCCACCGCCCGCAAAAAACGGGTGGATTTTGCCTGCGGCGATTGGGTGCGCATCAGCCCCGTTAACAGTGAGCAGGCGGTAATCGAAGATTATCTGCCGCGCCAAAGCCTGCTCTACCGGCAGGACGCTTGGAAAACCAAGCTGATTGCCGCCAATGTGGACAAGCTGTTTATCGTAACCGCCGCCGTGCCTGCCCCGAATGAATTGCTGCTGCAGCGGGCGATGCTGGCGGCGGAGGCGGCGGGCATTGATGCGGCAGTGGTGGTGAATAAGGCCGACCTGCCCGAAACAGCGGCTTGGCGTGAAAAATTAAGTTTTTACGAATCATTGGGTTATCCAGTTATCGAAACCTGCGCGTTGGATAACGCCGACAACCTAAGGCCGCTGATGCAGGGGTACACCAATATTTTTCTGGGGCAGAGCGGCATGGGCAAATCCACGCTCACCAACGCGCTGTTGGGCAGCGATGCCGCGCGCGTGGGCGAAATTTCCACCGCGCTCGATTCGGGCAAACACACCACAACACACGCCCAATTGTATGATTTGAATGAAGAAACCAAGCTGATTGATTCGCCCGGCCTGCAAGAGTTCGGCCTGCACCATCTGGACGCGGCGCAATTGCTGCGCTATTTTCCCGACCTGCGCCATCTGGCGGGGCAATGCCGCTTCCACAACTGCACCCACCGCGCCGAGCCGGGTTGCGCTGTAAAAAACGCCGCTGAAGCAGGTGCAATCCGCGAAACGCGGCTGGCGTTTTTGCAGCGGATTACCGACGAGCTGTTGCGTTAGGGCTTGCGGGATATCTTTGAATGAAAAACTTAAGGCCGTCTGAAAAATTTTCAGACGGCCTGGATATATAGTTGAACCGCTTATTTGGTATCCGTTCCGTCAAGCCCGGGCTTGATCCGAATATCTGTTATTTTTTACGGAACAAAAAGATACTCGGGTCAAGCCCGAGTATGACGCGAACAGGGTATTTATGACGTAAGCAGGTGATTTCAGACGGCCTGAAAACCATTGCCTGGTTATGTTATTTCGCCGTTTTCAGATTCAGATGGTAAACCGCCAAACCCAGCACCAGCCCCCAGAATGCGCTGCCTATGCCCAAGAGCGTCATGCCCGATGCGGAAGCCAGCAGCGTTACCAATGCCGCTTCGCGCGAGCTTTCGTGCTGCCAGGCGGCGGCGAGGTTGGCTTGCAGGGTGCCGAATACGGCGATGCCGGCCAGCGCCGCCATCAGTTCGGCGGGCAGGGCGGTGAACATGGCCACGGTTACGCCGCCGGCAGCGGCCATCAGCAGGTAAATCACGCCCAGCAGAACGGTGGCCAGATAGCGCCGTTCGGGCTTTTTATCCACATCGCTGCCCATGCAGATGGCGGCGCTGATGGCGGCCAGATTCACCATAAATGCGCCGAAGGGCGCGGCCAGCAACGAAGCGGCGGCGCTGCTTTCCACCAGCGGGCGGGCGGGGGTTTGGTAGCCGTAGCTGCGCAAAATAGCCATGCCCGGCACGTTTTGCGTGGCCAGCGAAGCGATAAACAGCGGCACGGCCACGCTGACGATATGCCCCAAATGCAGCCCGGGGCTAACCCATTCCAACACGGGGTTGCGCCAAACCAGCCGCGACCAGTCGATCAGCCCCGCCCATGCCGCATAGCCGAAGCCCGCCGCCAACATCAGCAGGATGCTGTAACGCGGCAGGCGGATTTTGGTTAAGAAAAACACCGCCAGCATAATCAGCACCAGAGCCGTTTGGCTGCCCATGGCGCCGAACACGCGGCTGCCGAAATTAATCAATATGCCCGCCAGCATCGCCGCCGCCAGCGGGGCGGGAATCATACGCACCAGGCGGTCGAACCAGCCGAACGCCGACACCAGCCACATCGCCGCCGCCGCCGCCATAAAGCCCGCCACCGCATCGTTCAGCATGATGCCTTCCAGGCCCGCCAGCACCGCCGCGCCGGGCGTGCACCAGGCAATCATCACGGGTGTTTTGTAGCGCAGGCTCAGGCCCAAGGTAAGCACGCCGCACACCAGCGCCAGCGCGGTAAACCACGACACAACTTGTGCGGGTGATGCGCCGAAAGCCAGCGCGGCTTGGTAAATAATCACCGCGCTGCTGCCGTAAGACACCAAAAACGCGGCAACGGCGGCGGCAAAATGGGAGGCGGAAAAATCGGCAAGCTTGGGCATAAGCAAAACGGCGGTTGTCGGACGAAATACGTTTATAACATAAGCACAGCCGTGATTGGCAGACTGAAACCTTTGAAAATTCTAATCCGAGACCTTTGCAAAATTCTTTTAGGCCGTCTGAAACATCCGATTATCGTCATACCCGGGGATGGCGGCAGTCAGCCGTTTCAGACGGCCGCACCGCGCGGCGTTTGCAAAATCGTTGGAAAATGCAAACGGCGGCATGGCGCTTGTTTGATAAGTTTATGAAAAATAGGCCGTTGCCCGTTATAATATGCGGCTTTTCCACATATTTTCATTCTAACAGGATATCCGTTATTTATGGCTTCACACCCGCACACACAACTTCCCTGGTGGTCGCTCGCGCTTCCCGTTTTGGCCTGGGGGCTTTATTTCATCGGCATTAAAGACAGCGGCTGGCTGCAAATCGGCGGCGGCGTTTTGCTGATCGGCAGCGTGCTCTCGGCGGTGCACCACGCCGAAGTGGTGGCGCACAAGGTCGGCGAACCTTTCGGCACGATTATTCTGGCGCTGGCGATTACCATTATCGAAGTGGCACTGATCGTGTCGCTGATGGTGGCCGGCGGCGACAACGCCGCCTATCTAGCGCGCGACACGGTTTTTGCCGCGATTATGCTGATTTTAAACGGTATTTTGGGTGGTTGTCTGTTAATCGGCGGCCTGAGGCACCGCGAACAGTTTTTCGGCCAGAAATCGGCCACCACTGCGTTGGTTACGCTGGTGGCCATTCTCACGCTCACGCTGGTGCTGCCCAATTTCACCACCAGTACCGAAGGCCCCACCTACAATGCCGCGCAGCTCATGTTTGTGGCCGTTGCCTCGTTGGTGCTGTACAGCTCGTTTATCATGGTGCAGACCATACGCCACCGCGATTATTTTCTTGCCGACGACGACGATCAAAGCCATCATGCCGACCCGCCTTCGGCCAAAGTGGCATTTACCAGTTTGGTGTTTTTGATTGTCTGCCTGGGCATTGTGGTGTTGCTGGCCAAAGCGCTTTCGCCCGCCGTTGAAGCCATTGTGGCCGATTTTGGCGCGCCCAAAGCCTTGGTGGGTGTGATTATTGCCGCCGTGGTGCTCCTGCCGGAAGGCTTGGCCGCACTTAAAGCCGCCCACCGCAACCGCCTGCAAACCAGCATCAACCTGGCTTTGGGTTCGGCACTGGCCAGCATCGGCCTGACCATTCCCGCCGTGGTGGTGGTGTGCCTGCTGTTCGACATCAATATGGTTTTGGGTTTGGACTTAAAATCGATGGTGCTGTTGGCGCTTTCGGTGTTTACCGTGATGCTCTCGCTCAACCACGGCCGCACCAATATGCTCTACGGCGTGGTGCTGCTGGTAAGTTTGGCGGCGTATGTGTTTACCGTGATTGTGCCGTAACCGCCGCCCCGTCTTTTTCGGGCAATGCCAAAGGCCGTCTGAAACAAGCTTTTCAGACGGCCTTTAAGCAGGAATCATAAAATTTTTAACGGTAAACATACCGTATCACTTCGTTTTTGCGTGTTCCTTTAATCCGGATTGTCAGCACGGTTTGCACACTGTCGGCTGCCAGCGTGCCGAAATAGCGGTCGGGCGCGCAGAGGTAGGGTTGTTTGCATACGATTTCGCCGCCGTGTTCTTGAAAGGTGAAAATCCGTTGGAAGCGTTGTTCGCGGTAATGGAAAAATGCCAAACCGCCCTCTTCCAGCAGCCACTGTTTGTCATCGCGGCAGATGCGGCCGTTGTCCAGGCGGAAACGGTCGCGGAAAGTCAGCAGCATGCCGCTTTGTCCGACCGAAGTTTCTCCCCTGCCGCTGCAATTCCAGCCCATTTGCGAGCCGTTAAGGCTGGAAGATTCGAAAAGCAGGGTTTCGGTTCGGCTGAGTTTTTGAAAAATATCGGATAATTTCTGCATGTTATACGCAAGGCCGTCTGAAACATTGAAGCGGAACCCGTGATTCCGCTTCAATGTTTCAGACGGCCTTCAGCCTTAGGGTCTGTTGACAATTGACCGGCGAAGCGGTTTTTTGAGGCAAAAAGCGCGTATGCAAGGCAAAAAGCGCAGCAAGGTTGGACACCTTGCGAGCATTTTTAACGCCGCAGACGGGGATTTTTGACCAAAAACACCGCCGTTGCGTTAATTGTTAACAGGCCCTAGAGCTTTTTGAAGAAACGGTAGGTCGGCGATACCAGAAACGCCGCAGCAACGGCTTTAATCAAATCGCCTGCAACAAACGGATACAGGCCGTATTCCAATACTTTGCCGGAACCGACAAACAAAGACAGCTGCGCCAAACCCAGCGCATACATCACGGCAGTTGCCAATGCCGCTGCGGCAATGCTTTTCCAAACCGATTTCAGCACGCCTTTGTCGCTGAACCAGCCCAAGATAAAGGCCATGGCGGCAAAGCCGAACAGATAGCCGCCGGAGGGGCCTGCCAATACGGCAAAACCTGCCTTACCGTTGGCAAATACCGGCATGCCGAGCGCACCTTCCAACAAATACAGCAACACTGCCGCAGTGCCGGCTTTGCGGCCGAGGGAAAAACCTATCAGTGTAACCGCCAGGGATTGCAGGGTGATGGAAACAAACGGCAGCGGAATCGAAAATTGGGCCATAACCGCGATCAGGTTTGCGCCCAAAACCGTTTTCAGCCAGAACGCAGTGTTCTGATGGCCGTCTGCCCAATGTCTTACAGCATTTACTTGATTAATCATTTTATTTTCCTAATAAGTTAAACGGAGACCCGTGCACGGCGGGCGGACGGGCTATTTTAAGGGTGATTGCTCTAAAATAAAAGGTTTCAGGCTGCTGGTTTCCAGAAAGCCGCTGCAATTTAGTGATTCCGTTATACGGGTATTGCGGCCGTGAAGCTGAAAAAGCCGGATTCTGCCGTTTGCAGAACCCGGTTTCTTTATCCGGTCGGATAATCAGGAAATCCGCTCGATTTTCGCGCCCACTTGGCCGAGCTTGGTTTCGATGTGTTCATAGCCGCGGTCAAGGTGGTAGATACGCTCGACGATGGTTTCGCCGTCGGCCACCAAACCGGCCATCACCAGGCTGGCCGAGGCGCGCAGGTCGGTGGCCATCACGGTGGCGCCGGAAAGTTTTTCCACGCCTTTCACCACGGCGGTATTGCCTTCCGCCGTGATGTCGGCGCCCATGCGGTTGAGTTCGGGAACGTGCATAAAGCGGTTTTCAAAAATGGTTTCCACCACTTTGCCCGTGCCTTCTGCCACAGCGTTGACGGCCATAAACTGCGCCTGCATATCGGTGGGGAAACCGGGGTGGACGACGGTGCGGATGTCCACCGCTTTGGGGCGTTGGCGCATATCGATGGAAATCCAGTTGTCGCCAGCTTCGATAACGGCACCGGTTTCCGCCAGTTTTTCAAGCACCGCTTCCATGGTGTTGGGCGCGGCGTTGCGCAGCACGACTTTGCCGCCCGTCATGGCGACGGCGCACAAAAACGTGCCTGCTTCGATACGGTCGGGCACCACGCTGTGCTCGCAGCCGTGCAGCTCTTTCACGCCTTCCACCGTCATCACCGAAGTGCCGATGCCGCTGATTTTCGCGCCCATTTTGACCAGGCATTCGGCCAAATCCACCACTTCGGGCTCGATGGCGCAGTTTTCCAAAACGGTGGTGCCTTCAGCCAAAGTTGCAGCCATCAACAGGTTTTCGGTGCCGCCTACGGTTACCACGTCCATCACCACGCGCGCGCCTTTCAGACGGCCGCGGGCTTTCACATAACCGTGTTCGATGGTGATTTCGGCACCCATCGCTTCCAGCCCTTTCAGGTGTTGGTCGACGGGGCGCGAGCCGATGGCGCAGCCGCCGGGCAGGCTCACCTGCGCTTCGCCGAAGCGGGCGAGCGTGGGGCCGAGCACCAGAATCGAGGCGCGCATGGTTTTTACCAATTCGTAAGGGGCGACGGTATTGTTGACGGTGCCGCCGTTGATTTCGAATTCGTGCACATTGTCGGTGAGCACGCGCGCGCCCATGCCTTGCAGCAGTTTCTGGGTGGTTTTCACGTCGCGCAGCATGGGCACGTTTTTCAGGCGCAGGGTGCCGGCGGTTAACAGGCCTGCGCACATCAGCGGCAGCGCGGCGTTTTTGGCGCCGGAAACGGTGATTTCGCCGTTTAACGGGCCGTTGGCGGAAATTTTGAGTTTGTCCACAGTGGTTCTTCCGGTAAACGCAGGCTTCGGGCGGCCTGCGGGTTGTGTTGCGGTAAACGGGCGATTATAAAAGATTTTTTAAATATTAGGCGCGGTTTTTGACGAACAGCGCGTAAAGCGTTTCAGACGGCCGTAAAGTAGTTTTGTAAGGCTCCAACTTGGTTCTGCATTGTTACTCCACCGGTAAACCCGCCCAGCCGAAGGCTTCGGCCACCCGCTGCCATTGTTCGTCTGCATCGGCGCGCACGGTAACGGTTCGGCCGTTTTCGGGGCTTTGGAACACCAGTTCGCGCGCGTGCAAGAGCAGGCGGGTGGCGCCGGTGCGTTCGGCCACGGCGCGGTTTTGGGCGTTGTCGCCGTGGGTGGTATCGCCCACGATGGGGTGGAAAATGTGTTTCAGATGGCGGCGCAGCTGGTGTTTGCGGCCGGTGTGCGGGGTGAGTTCCAGCCACGAATAGCGTGAAGTGGCGTAGCGCTTGGCCGATTGGAAGGGCTGCTCGGTGAGGGCGAGGCAGCGGTAGTCGGTAACGGCGTTTTGGGCGGGTTTGCCGGGGTCGGCAAAGGGGTCGGCGATTTTGTCGGCTTCTTCTTTGAGCGGGTAGTCGATGCGGCCGCTGCCGTGTAAATGGCCGCGGACCACCGCCCAATAGCGTTTTTGCACGTTTTTCCGCTCGAACTGCTGCGTGAGGGAGCGGGCGCTTTCTTTATTGAAGGCAAACAGTAAAACGCCCGAGGTGGGGCGGTCGAGACGGTGGACGGGGAACACATGGCGGCCGGTTTGGTTGCGCAGGGTCTGCATCACGAACACGGTTTCGCGGCTGTCGAGCCAGCTTCTGTGCACCAGCATGCCGGCGGGTTTGTTGACGGCGGTGCAGAGGCTGTCGCGGTAGAGGATTTCGAGCATGGTCGGGTTTTCAAGATTCATGCAGACATTTTAAAACAGTTGTTTCTGAAATACCCGCCTTCTTTGCCCTCTCCCACGGGAGAGGGAATAATAAAGATAGCAGGCCGTCTGAAAGGTTTCAGACGGCCTGCTTGCGTTCAAACGCAGCTTAAGCGCGTTTTTCGAGCACGGCCACGGCGGGCAGTTCTTTACCTTCCAAGAATTCCAGGAAAGCGCCGCCGCCGGTGGAAATGTAGCTGATTCGGTCGGTTACGCCGAATTTGGCAATCGCCGCCAGCGTGTCGCCGCCGCCGGCAATCGAGAAGGCGGGGCTTTCGGCGATGGCTTTGGCCAGCACTTCGGTGCCGCCTGCAAACTGGTCGAACTCAAACACGCCCACGGGGCCGTTCCACACGATGGTGCCGGCCTGTTTCAGGGCGGCGGCCAGCGCGGCGGCGGATTGGGGGCCGATGTCGAGAATCATGTCGTCTCCGGCCACGTCGTCGATGGCTTTAACGGTGGCTTCTGCGTCGGCGGCGAAGGCTTTGGCCACCACCACATCGGTGGGCAGGGGCACGCTGCCGCCTTTGGCGGCCATTTTTTCCATGATTTTTTTGGATTCTTCCACCAAATCGTGTTCGGCCAGCGATTTGCCGATGGGCTTGCCGGCGGCCAACAGGAAGGTGTTGGCGATGCCGCCGCCCACGATTAATTGATCAACCTTGTCGGCCAGGCTTTCGAGAATGGTGAGTTTGGTGGAAACTTTGCTGCCGGCCACGATTGCCGCCAGCGGGCGGGCGGGGTTTTTCAGGGCTTTGCCCAAGGCATCGAGTTCGCCCGCCATCAATACGCCCGCGCAGGCCACAGGGGCGGCTTGGGCCACGGCTTCGGTGGACGCTTGCGCGCGGTGGGCGGTGCCGAATGCGTCGTTGACGAATATGTCGCACAAGGCGGCGTAGGCCTTGCCCAATTCCGAATCGTTTTTCTTTTCGCCTTGGTTGATGCGCACGTTTTGCAGCATGGCGATTTCGCCCGCTTTGAGCGCGGGTTTGTTGTCGCGCCAGTCGTTCAGCACTTTCACCTCTTTGCCGAGCAGGCCGCCCAAGTGCGCGGCCACGGGGGCCACGTCGTCTTCGGGGCGGAACTCGCCTTCGGTGGGGCGGCCGAGGTGGGTCATCACAATCACCGCCGCGCCGTTGTCCAAACAGTATTTGATGGACGCGAGCGAGGCGCGGATGCGGGTGTCGTCGCTGATTTTACCGTCTTTAAACGGCACGTTCATGTCGGCGCGGATGAGTACGGTTTTGCCGGATACGTTTTGGTCGGTGAGCTTCAAGAATGCCATGGCAGGTTTCCTTTGCGGAGAATGGGAAAAATCGGGGTTTATTATGCGCGAAGAGCGGTTTGGGGTAAAGCCGCTGCGGTTGCGGGCTTGATTTGCGTCATGATTACAGTGGGTTACATGAAAAGGCCGTCTGAAAAGGCTGCGGGCCGTGCACGGCGGTTATCTCAAGCCGAAAAATGCCAGCACGCTGTTACCCCAGCGTTCGAAATAATAGAGGAACAGCGCGTAACTTTCCTGCAATAAAAACTTGGTTTTTTTGCGCGATTCGCTGTAACGGGTGGTGGGGGTGGCCGAGGTGTAGGCACTTAATTCTAAATCTTTGGCAATGGCGGCGGCGCGGGCGGTGTGGTAGGGGTCGCTGACGATGATGATGGTGCCGATGCCGTTGGTGCGCAGCAGCGGGCGCACGTTATACAGGTTTTCATAGGTGTTGCGCGATTTGTTTTCAAACAGGATGTCGCGCGCGGGCACGCCTTGTTTGATGGCGTAGCGGCGGCCGACTTCGGCTTCGGTCATAAAGCCTTTTTTGGGGGTGCCGCCTGTGAACACCAATTTTTCCACCCGCCCGCTCTGGTAAAGGGCGATGCCGTGGTTGATGCGCTCTTGAAACACGGGCGAGGGGCGTGTGCCCCATGCGGCCGCACCCAGCACCACGGCGGCATCGGCGTGTACATAGGCGGGCAGGGTTTGGTTGCCGGTGCGGTAAACCGACCACACGCAGCAGGCAAATGAAAATGCCACCAGCAGCAGGCTTAAAACCAAGCCGTGCAGAAAGTGGTAGCGTAGGCCGTTGCGGCTGCGTAGGGCGGGTGTGTGCATAGTTTCCGGTTGGTTAAAGCGGGTTTTTCAGACGGCCTTTGCGTTTCAAACGGCAGGCCGTCTGAAAGGGTGTTTTTTTACAGCAAAGCTTCAATGTTTTCCAGCGGCCTGCCCACCGCCGCTTTGCCGCCGGCCACCACAATCGGCCGTTCTAAAAGTGCGGGGTGTCCGGCAATGGCTTTAAGCAGGTCGTCGTTGCTCAAAGCAGGATTGTCCAGTTCCAGTTCGCGGTAGAGCGCGTCTTTTACGCGCATCATGCTGCGGGGCGAATCGGCGCCGAGTTTGGCGAAAATGCCCTGCAGCTCTTCAAGCGAAGGCGGGGTGTCGAGATAGTTCACCACTTTTGCGTCTATGCCGCGCACGTTCAGCATCAGGCGGGCGGCGCGGGATTTGCTGCAACGGTTGTTATGGTAGAGTGTAACGGTTTTCGGCATGGCGGTTCCTTAATATTTGAACGGTTTTTCTGATTGTAAACCAATCTTTACGTATTGTTCCAGCCATATTTTGAGTAAAATCAAAAAGTTTTCGATATGAGTGCGGCATGGGGCGGCAAGGCCGCGTAAAAGGTTACAATGCTGCCGGAACGGTTTCGAAAAAGGAAATATTATGAAAATCTTATCTGCCTTGCTGCTGGCCGCTGCGTGCGGCACCGCTGCGGCCTCCGGGCTGCAGAGCTGGGATAACGGCACGCCCCGGCATATTGCGTCGCTCAAAGCCCCCGTGCGCGTCATCAACCTGTGGGCAACCTGGTGCGCGCCCTGCCGTAAAGAAATGCCGGCCATGTCGGCATGGTATAAAAAGCAGAAAAAAGGCAGTGTGGATATGGTGGGCATCGCATTCGACAGCCGCGAAAACATTGCCGGGTTTCTCAAACAAACGCCGGTGGCCTACCCTGTTTGGCGCTACACCGGCAACGACAGCCGCGGCTTTATGAAAGGTTTCGGCAATACCGTGGGCGGCCTGCCCTTTACCGTGGTGGAAGCACCCAAATGCGCTTATAAAAAAACGGTTTTGGGCGAGGTAACGGCAGAAAAGCTCGACCGGGCGCTGGCAGAGGCGCGGGCGAAGTGCGGTTAGTGCGGTTATGGCTAAACCGTTTGTTTTAGTAACAGTTCCGTCATACCCGATCCTAACCCGAGTATCTCCTTTTCCTAAAAATTTCTGAAATCCAAAAAGATACCCGGGTCAGGCCCGGGTATGACGTGTGTACTTTTTCTCAAGCGGATTTTCCGTTGCGTTGAATGTCGGCAGCCCCTGCAGACGGCATCAGCCGAACAGCAGCCCCTGCCCGAAAAAGCCGCCTTTTTCCGTGCCGGGCAAAACGAAGAAATAGCCGCCGCCGAACGGGCTGACGTATTCTTCGAGCGGCTCGAAATCGAGCAGTTTCTGCACGAAGATAAAGCCGTCGGCAAGGTTGGCCTGGTAACAGATAAATATCAGGCCGACATCAAGCTGGCCGTTTTTGGCCAGGCCGCGCGAATAGTTGAAAGGCCGTCTGAAAAGCCGGTGTTTTTTCAGAAAATCGGGGTTGCGCGGGTTGGCCAGCCGCATATGGCTGTCTTTGGGGATGGTTTTGCCTTCCGGGTCGCGCGCGTAATCGGGCGTGTCGTGTTCTTTTTTCATGCCCAAAGGGGCGCCGCTGTATTTTTCGCGCCCGAAAATGGCTTCTTGTTCCTGCAGGGGCGTTCTGTCCCAGAATTCCACAAAATGGCGGATGATGCGTACGGCCTGATAGCTGCCGTTTTTTGTCCATGCCGGTTCGTTCAGGCTGTTTTCGGCGATGCCCGTCCACAACACATCACCGGCAGTTTCAGGGTTTTGCACGTTCGGGTTGGCGCTGCCGTCGCGGAAACCGAACAGGTTGCGCGGTGCACTGCCCGGTTCGGTTTTGGGCAGAAAGCCCTCAATGCTCCAGCGGGTGGTGAGCAGTTGGGCGGTGTGTTTGATGATGTCGCGCAGGGCGTTTTGGCAGGTTTCGGGGGTGAAGGCGCAGATTTGCAGGCTGATGTCGCCGTCGCACCATTCCGGCTGCAGGCGGTCGTTGGGGAATTTTTTCATTTCCTGCAAATGACGGGGTTTTTTTTCTGCCAGGCCGAAACGTTCGTCAAACAGGCCTGCGCCTGCGCCGACGGTAACGGTGAGGCCGTCGGGGCGCACGGTTTTGCCGAGTATGCCGCTGCCGGCGGGCGGCAGTTTGGCGTCGCCGTCGTTCAATTCGCCGCCTTGGGTTAGAAATTCGATGCGCGAAGTGAGGATGCGCAGCAGGTTTTCCAGCTCTTTAACGGTTTTGGCGGTTACGTCGAACGCGGCCATAATGGCAAATTGCTGGTGCGGGGTGGTAATGCCCGCCTGATGCGTGCCGTAGCAGGGGTAGCTTTGTTCGGAATGCTGTCGTTGTGCGGTTTCCTGTTTGGTTTTGCCCTGTTTTCCGCCCCACACGAATCCGCCTGCGGCGGCAATGCCGGCTGCGCCTGCGGCGGCGGCAGTTTTCAACAGGGTGCGTTTTCCGGGTTGGGCGGGCGGGCGGTTGTTTGGCATGGTTTTTCCCTATCTTGAGTTTATTATGTTTCAGACGGCCTCAATTTGCTTTGAAGGCCGTCTGAAAGTTTTTAATTCAGGTTAATTCAGGCCTAAAGTGCCGCGCAGTTGCGCCAAATCTTCGGCCAGCGTGTTAATCGGCGCCTGCAGGGTTTTGCGGTCGGCTTCGGTGAGCTTGTCGTAGGGCTCGAAACCGTTTGCGGTTTTGTATTTCGCCAGAATTTCATTAATCTGCTTGAAGTTGGCATCAGCTTTATCAAGCAGCGCCTGATTCTTTTCGGCAATCATCGGGCGGAACAGTTCGACGATTTTCTGCGATCCTTCGACGTTGGCCTGGAAGTCGCTCAAATCGGTGCGGCTGTAACGGTCTTCTTCGCCGCTGATTTTGGTGGCGGCCACTTCTTCCATCAGCACGGCGGCGCCGCCTACAACCTTACTCGGCGGGAAGGTGAGCGCGTCGATTTCGGCCTGCAGCTTTTTCACGTCGGCTTCGAGTTTGCCGGCTGTTTCTTTCACGCCTTCGGCGGAGTTTTCAATCCACAAGGCGTGTTCGATGCGGTGGAAGCCGGTAAATCCGGGGTCTTTCGGGCCTTGTTTATAGTCGTCTTCGCGCGCATCGATGGCGGGATCGAGTTCGTTGAACAATTCGGCAATCGGCTCGATGCGCTCGTAGTGGGTGCGGGTGTCGGCAAACAGGGATTTGGCTTTTTCCACCTCGCCCGCTTTCACGGCGGCAACGAATGCGGCGGTTTTGGCAACCAGCTCTTTGGCTTCGGCCTGAACATAGGCTTTATAGTCGGCCAGCGGCTGGGCGAGTTTTTCCAAATCGGCTTCGCCGCCGGCCTGTTTGAAGCCGCTGTCGGTAACGGTGAGCTTGCCGCGCGGGTTGTTTAAGAGGCCGCAGGTCATGGCGTATTCGCCGGGCAAGAGGGTAACGGTCATTTTGTCGGAAAGGCCGGGGGCGATGTTTTCACGTTCGTCCACCACCATCACGCCTTTGAGGATTT
>NZ_JAUMUI010000016.1 GCF_030530745.1 Neisseria sp.
AACACATGGTGCAGCGGCGGCCGCGTTCGGGGTCCATTTCCATGCCTTTGGCGCGCTCGAACCAGTTGTCGACATCATAGTCGGCGTCGATAAAGGGAATATTGTGTTTTTTGGCAAAAGCGATGTTTTCGTTTTTGCGGATTTCGTATTCTTTTTTCGGGTGGATATTGGGGTTGTAGAAGAAAATGGTGTAGTCGATGCCGCTGGCGAGCATAGCTTCCATCACTTCGCCCGAGCAGGGGGCGCAGCAGGAATGCAGCAGCACTTTTTTGTGGCCGCCCGGCGGGGTGAGCACGGGGCGCTCGATGGGGGTTACTTCGGGTTTGTTGTCGTTCATGGTGTGTGGCCGTTGAAAGATTTTCAGACGGCCTCAATTAATCAGGCCGTCTGAAAAAAGGTTTTTGAATTCAGGCGTATTTTAGCAGAATCAAGGCCGTGTGAAACCTGTATAATGGCTGCTTTTCCAGCCGTTTTCTGCGCTTTTATTTATGATTTATCCGTGGCACCAAACCCAATGGCGGCAGCTTGCCGGACACCGCCGCAACCTGCCCAACGCTTGGCTGTTTACCGGCAGGCAGAACACCGGCAAAACCGCTTTTGCACGCCATACCGCCCAAGCCCTGCTGTGCGAGCGGCCTGATGCGGCGGGCGGCCCCTGCGGCGTTTGCCCCTCGTGCCATCTGTTCGCGCAAAACAGCCATCCCGATTTTTACGAACTCACGCCCGAAATTCCCGACGGCGAAGCGGTGGGGCGCAAGCTGTTGCAGATTAAAATCGACGCCGTGCGCGAAGTGGTCGACAACATCCACCTCACTTCCGTGCGCGGCGGGCGGCGCATCGTGCTGGTTCATCCGGCCGAAAGCATGAACCTCCAGGCCGCCAACGGCCTTTTGAAAGTATTGGAAGAGCCGCCCGAAAACGTGCTGTTTCTGCTGGTTACCCATGCGCGCGACAAACTGCTGCCCACCATCAAAAGCCGCTGCCGCCAAATGGTGCTGCCGCCGCCTTCGCACGAAGAAGCCTTGCAGTATCTGCGGCAGCAGGAAACCGACGATGCCGAAAACCTGCTGGCCTTTCACGGCGGCGCGCCCCTGTTCGAGCACCGGCCCGAACTCGACGGACTGCGCGAAGAACTGCTCGAACTTTTGGCCGCCCCGCGCCTGCTGGCGATACTCGACTACGCCGCCGGGTTCGACAAACACAAACAGCCGCTGGCCGTTTTTCTCGACTGGCTGCACAAATGGCTGATCGATGTGGGTTTGGCGCAACAGCATATGCCGCCGCTGTATTACCCGCAACACGCGCAGGCATCGGCGCAAACGGGCAGGCGCACATCCGGCGCGACCCTGTTTGCACTTGCAGGCCGTCTGAACCGCCTAAGCCCTTACGGATATCACACGCTGAGTGTTAAAATGCAGATCGAAAGTTTGCTGACCGAATATCTTGAGTTTTGGCAAAACAAATAACAACCGAACATTAAAAGGGAAAACCAATGACGAATGCCCCCAAAGACATACCCGGCCGCATGATGCGGCTGACACTGCGGGAAAAATCCGCACTTTATAACAGCTATATGCCGTTTCTCGAACACGGCGGCCTGTTCGTGCCCACCGACGATATTTTTTCACTGGGCGACGAAGTGCTGCTGGCTTTAGAGCTTGCCGACCACCCCGGCCAGAGATACCTGCGCACCAAAGTGGCGTGGATCAACCCTTCGCGCACATCGGTTAACCGCCCCAAGGGAGTGGGGCTGGCTTTCGGCGAAGACGAAATCTGCCAGCAGACCAAGATTCTGATCGAAGGCGAACTGGGCAGTGTGCTGCGCAGCGACAGGGTAACGTTTACCCTGTAAGCGCAGATTATCTTTGTGCCGGATGATGTTCAGACGGCCCGAGTCCGATTGGCGGATATTTCGGGCTGTCTGAACGCATTTTTTTTGCGCGGCTTTTTCACAACAAAGCATAGCGCGGTATTACTGCAGAAACACTGCCGGAGCAGGCCGTCTGAAAAAAACAAACAGGAAACCCCATGAAAGACACCGCATCGCTGAACCTTGCCAAACAACTGATTGCCCAAGTATCGGTTACGCCCGACGACAAAAACTGCCAGCGGATTCTGGCCGAACGCCTGCAAAAAATAGGTTTCACCGTTGAAGAAATGCACTTTGGCAACACCAAAAACATTTGGGCGCGGCGCGGCGGCAGTGCGCCCGTTTTGTGTTTTGCCGGCCATACCGACGTTGTGCCTGCGGGGGCGGAGGAGCTGTGGCACTCGCCGCCGTTCGAACCGACGGAGCGCGACGGCAGGCTGTTCGGGCGCGGTGCGGCCGATATGAAAACCAGCATAGCCTGCTTCGTTACCGCCTGCGAGCGTTTCGTGGCCGCTAACCCCGAGCATGCGGGCAGCATCGCGCTGCTGATTACGTCGGACGAAGAAGGCGACGCGTTCGACGGCACCACCAAAGTGGTGGATGCGCTCAAGGCGCGCGGTGAGCGGATAGATTATTGCATCGTGGGCGAACCCACCGCCGTGAACGTGTTGGGCGACACCATCAAAAACGGCCGGCGCGGTTCGCTTTCGGGCAATTTAACCGTAAAAGGCAAACAGGGGCATATCGCCTACCCGCATCTGGCGGTCAACCCCGTGCACACTTTCGCGCCCGCGCTGGCCGAGTTGGCCGCCACAGAGTGGGATGCGGGCAATGAATATTTCCCGCCCACCGGCTTTCAGATTTCCAATATCGACGGCGGCACGGGGGCAACCAATGTGATACCCGGTGCACTCAATGTGAAATTCAACTTCCGCTTTTCCACCGAATCCACCGAAGAAGGCTTGAAACAGCGGGTTCACGCCGTGCTCGACAAACACGGTGTGGATTACGGTTTGGAGTGGGCGTGTTCCGGCCAACCGTTCCTTACCGAAGCGGGCAGACTCACCGATACCGCCCGCCGCGCCATCGCAGAGGTGTGCGGCGTCGAAGCCGGGCTTTCCACCGGCGGCGGCACTTCAGACGGCCGCTTTATCAAGGCCGTTGCCGACGAACTGATCGAACTCGGTCCTTGCAATGCCACCATCCACCAGATAAACGAAAACGTGCTGTTGGAAGATATTCCCAAACTCTCGGCGGTGTATGAGCGCATGATGGCCGATTTGCTGTCAGCCTAAGCGGTTTTATCGAGCAGCGTAAATCCGTTATGATGCCGTCTGAAATAACCATATCAACGCCCAGCCATGCCGCAAACCCTGTTTATCGCCGATTTGCACCTGTCTGACGACACCCCCGCGCTCAACCGCCTGTTCCTGCAGTTTTTACAGGAACAGCAGGGCAGGGCGGACGCGCTGTATATACTCGGCGATCTGTTTGAAGTGTGGCTGGGCGACGATATTCTCAGCAACACCGCCGTTGAAGCAGCCGCCGCGTTAAAAGCATTCGGCCGCACCGCGCCGGTGTATTTTATCTGTGGCAACCGCGATTTTCTGATCGGTAAAAATTATGCCGAACGGGCGGGGATAACGCTGCTGCCCGACATCCGTGAAATCGAGCTTTACGGCACACATTATTTAATCAGCCACGGCGACGAAATGTGCACCGACGATGTGTCTTACCAACGTTTCCGCCGCATTATCCGCAACCCCTTGCTGCAAAAACTGCTGCTCGCCCTGCCGCAAAGCCGCCGCCGCAAAATCGCCGCCAAAATCCGCGCCGCCAGCAAAGGGAAAAAACAGGCGGTGGGGTATACGCCCGTTTCCGACGTAACCGGACAAGGCGTTCAAGCGGCCTTAAACGACCATCCGCAAACCGAGGCCCTTATCCACGGCCACACCCACCGGCCGGCGGTGCACGAACACGGTTTCAACGGCCGCACGGTGAAACGCTATGTGCTGCCCGATTGGTACGGCGGCAGCGGCGGCTATCTGAAGGTGTCGCCCGCAGGGGTGGAAATGGTGGTGCTGAAGGGGTGAATATTCTATATTTTCAATATAGTGGCTTGAATTTAAACCAGTACAGCATTGCCCCGCTTTGTCCTCTTTTAAATTTAAGCCACTATAGCGGATTAACACATCAATACAAGGCAGCAAGCCGCAGACAGTACAAATAGTACGGCAAGGCGCAGCAACGACGTATCGGAAGTTAAGTTAATCCGCTATATAATTGAATCCGCTATAGGGTATTGGAATATAAGAAAACTGCACCTTTCGTAAGTTGGGGACAACTTTCGGGGTGCAGTTTAAAAGTGTTTTCAGACGGCCTCCGGCTCTGCCTCAGCGTTAAATGTCGACAGCTCCTAGCGGCGGTTGAGCAATACGCCCACCACTAATCCGGCCAAGGCGGCGAAGCCCATGGCGTAGTAGGGTTTTTCCTGTACCAGTTCATCAGCCTGTTTTGCGGTATGTTTCACTTTGCGGGCGGCCTGCTCTTCGAAATCATACAGTTTGGTTTTGGCCGAGCTCAGTTTGTCTTGCAGTTTGGCTTTTAAGGCTTTGGCTTCTTCGCTGCCGCTTTCCACGCCGCTGTTGTATAACTCTTCCACATCGTTGAGCACGGAGCGGATTTCTTTCATCAATGCTTCTTTTTGCTGTTCAAAATCGTGTTTCATAAAATCTCCTTGCGGGTTTTGACTATAAGGTAAGGCTTCGGTATTGGCCGATATAAGGCTAAAGCATGTTTCAACACACAGGACGGCACATAAAGCGTCGCCCTACGTGTTGCCCTGATTGGGAATGGGTTACGTCCCTCCCCAATAAGCTCAAATTCTACCGCCATAAATAACGGGGTTTCAACCGCAAAGGAATTTTTGATGAAAAACCCTTGCACAAAATCTGCAAGGGTTTGCGGATGCAAATGAGGTTATTTGATGCGCATATCGCCGGTTTCGACGAAACGCTGGTGCCAAGAAAGGGCTTCCGGCAGCAGGTGCGGCGTGTGCAGGCCGCCTGCTGTTTCGGCACGGTCGAAATAATCGTTCAACTGGTCGCGGTATTCGGGGTGGGCACAGTTGTTGATAATCAGCTTCGCACGCTGGCGCGGTGATTTGCCGCGCAAATCGGCCATGCCCTGTTCGGTTACGATAAACATCACGTCGTGTTCGGTGTGGTCGTGGTGGGAAACCATCGGCACGATGCAGGAAATCGCACCGTCTTTGGCCACCGAGGGCGACACGAAGAACGAGAAGAAGGCGTTGCGGGTGAAGTCGCCGGAGCCGCCGATGCCGTTCATCATTTTGGTGCCCATCACGTGGGTGGAGTTCACGTTGCCGTAGATATCCGCTTCAATCATGGCGTTCATGCCGATAACGCCCAAGCGGCGGATAACCTCGGGGTTGTTGGTGTATTCCATCGGGCGCAAGATGATTTTGTCGCGCAGAAACTCGATGTTGTCGTTGAAACGTTGCAGCGCATCGGGGCTGAACGAGAGGGCGGTGGCGGAGGCCGATTTCATTTTACCGGCGATAATCAGGTCGAGCATACCGTCTTGCAGCACTTCGGTGTAGCCGGTTAAATCATCGAACGGTGCGTCTAACAGGCCGGCCAATACGGCGTTGGCCACATTGCCCACGCCCGATTGCAGCGGCAGCAGGTTTTTCGGCAGGCGGCCGGCTTTCACTTCGTGGGAGAAGAAGTCGATGATTTGCGCGGCGATGGCTTTAGAATTTTCATCGGGGTCGGCGAATTTGCTGTTGCGGTCGCCGCTGTTGGTGAGCACCACGGCCACGATTTTATTTAAATCGCATTCGAGATAGGGCGAGCCGATGCGGTCGAACGGGCCGGTAATCGGAATGGGTTTGCGGTGCGGCGGTACGCCGATGTCGTACACCACGTCGTGCATACCTTCCAGTTTGGCGTTTTGGGCAGCGTTTACTTCAATAATCACTTTTTTCGCTGCTTTCAGCGCTTCGTTACAGTGGCCGATGCCCATGGCGGGAATGATTTTTCCGTCGGCGGTGATGCCGGAGGCTTCGATGACGGCCATGTCGAAATCGCCGTAGAAGCCTTGGCGCATCTGCTGCTCAACGTGCGACAGGTGCATATCTTGATAGGCGATGTTGCCGGCGTTGATGCTGTTGCGGATGCCGGGGTCGGACTGGAAGGGGTTGCGGAAGCTTACACAATTGGCGGCAGCCAGCACGCCGTCGCATTCGGGGGCGGTGGAGGCACCGGTGATTATGCCGATGGCAAACGCTTCGCCGCGTGCGTGGGCGGCTTTGGCGCGTTCGGCAATGGCGGTGGGCAGCTCTTTGGGATAGCCCGCGCCGGTAAAGCCGCTGACAGCGACGGTCATGCCGTTGTGTACAAATTCGGCAGCTTGTTCGGCCGGCATGATTTTAGCGCGCAGGCCTTCGTGTTTTACGCGTTCTGATGCGTTGGCAGTCATGAGTGTCTCCTCTTGGGAATGGGAAACCGCTTTCCCCAAATTATTCGGGCGGTTCCGTTAAACGTTCAATAATGGTGTTCGGGAAAACGGCTGCCGTGTAGTAGGGTGTAGCCGTTCCATTCGGCAATATATAGTAAAGGTTTTGCGGTGTAAAGAAGGCGGCGGCCGTCGGGTTGCTGCGGTATGTTGCCAAACGTTGAAGTGTCCGGCGGTGCGCGGCCGGCCGGGGGGGTACCGTTTGATTGTGCGGCAGGGCAAGCTTTAATCTTCTGCGGAAACGGCCAGCAGCACGCTGCTGATGTCGGCAGGCAGAATGGCCAAAGCCTGTTTTACGATTTCGTGGGGAATTTCGCGGTAAAACGCTTCGGCGATGCTGCCGGCAATGGCGGCCAGCGTGTCGCTGTCGCCGCCGAGCGAAACGGCCAGGCGCACGGCGTGTTCGAAACTGCTGCTTTCCAAAAATGCGGTTAGCGCCTGCGGCACGCTGCCCGCGCAGCTTGCATCGAAGGTGTAGCCGGGGCGGATTTCGTCGCAGCTTCTATCCAAACCGTAACCGAACATTTTTTCGGTTTGCCGTTTGATAAAGGCTTTGCTGCGCCCCGTGCGTGCCCAGTAAACGGCAGCGGCCACGGCTTCGGCGCCTTTGGTGCCTTCGGGGTGGTTGTGAGTGATGACGGCGGAGGCGCGGGCGCAGGCAAGGGTTTCGGCCAGCGTGCCGAATGCCCAGCCCGCCGCCGATACGCGCATGGCAGAACCGTTGCCCCAGCTGCGGTAGGGTTGCGGATCGGGCTGCATAATCCAGCGTTGGAACGATGCGCCGTAGGCGCCGCGCGGTTCGGGATAGCGGCGGCACCATGCCTGCATCACGGCGGCCAGATCGGTGCGGCAGCCGCCGAGTACCCAGTCGGCCACGGCGGCAGTACAGACGGTGTCGTCGGTAAAACCGCTTTCGGGTGTGAAGAAAGTGAAGCGGGTACTTTTGCAGGGGGCGTGTTCGAAACGCGAACCTGCAATGTCGCCGATGGCTGCGCCTAACATGGTTCTGCCTTGTTTGTGCGGGTTTCAGACGGCCTTAACGCGTTTGCCCGGTTACGGCGGCTTTCAGACGGCTGTAGCCTTCTTCGTCCATTTTATCGAGCGGGATAAAGCGCAGGCTGGCGCCGTTGATGCAGTAGCGCAGGCCGCCTTTGGCCGGCGGACCGTCGGGGAAAACGTGGCCCAAATGCGAATCGGCGGCGGCGCTGCGCACTTCGGTGCGGCGCATGTTGTAGCTGAAATCGTTGTGTTCGGTAACGGATGAGGCGTTAATCGGGCGGGTGAAGCTCGGCCAGCCGCAGCCCGAATCGTATTTGTCGGCGGAACTGAACAGCGGTTCGCCGCTGACCACGTCGACATAAATGCCGGGCGCGGACAGGTGGTCGTATTCGTGGCTGAAGGCATATTCGGTGCCGTTTTGCTGGGTGATGCGGTATTGCTCGGCGGTGAGCCGTTTTTTCAGCTCGGCATCATTCGGTTTGCGGTAGGCGGCGGCATCGAAGCCTTTGCCGTTTTGCGGGGCGGTTTTGCCGGGCAGCGGTTCGTCGGCTTTGCGGATGTCGATGTGGCAGTAGCCGTCGGGGTTTTTAACCAGATAGTCTTGGTGGTATTCCTCGGCTTCGTAAAAATGTTTCAGCGGCAGGTTTTCCACCACTAAGGGTTGGGCGTATTTCTGCTGTTCCTGCTTCAGCGCGGCGGCAACCAAGGCCTGCTCGGCCGGGTCGGTGTGATACACGCCGGTGCGGTATTGCGTGCCGCGGTCGTTGCCCTGTTTGTTGAGGCTGGTGGGGTCGATAACGCGGAAAAAATATTGCAGGATATCGTTAAGGCTTAGTTTGCCGGTATCGTAAACCACGCGCACGGTTTCGGCGTGGCCGGTGTTGCGGCGCACCACGTCTTCATACGAAGGGTTTTCGGTGTTGCCGTTGGCGTAGCCGGAAACGGCGTCAACTACGCCGTCGATGCGTTGGAAATAGGCTTCCAAGCCCCAGAAGCAGCCGCCGGCAAGGTAAATGGTTTTGGTGTTCATCGCAGCAGGTTCCTTTTTCTGAGTGGGTGTGTAGAAGGTGTGTTTCAGACGGCCTATATCGGCTTCATGGTTTTCTATAGCAGTATTTTCCAACATACGGGCAGTTGCACGGAGGGCCTCCTGTTTTTTAAATGATTGGAGAAAAGCGGCCTGTTTCGGTATTTTAAGAGAACGTGATGCTGAAAACCATGCTTTTCCGTTATATGGCAAGCGTCGGAAACTCACACGG
This sequence comes from Neisseria sp., assembly GCF_030530745.1. Lineage (GTDB taxonomy): Bacteria > Pseudomonadota > Gammaproteobacteria > Burkholderiales > Neisseriaceae > Neisseria. The sequence continues at coordinate 8,668 of NZ_JAUMUI010000016.1, forward strand.
TTTGATGTAAAACTGACGGGAGGATGGATGCGGCTTGTGGTTTGGGGCTTGGCGAAATTCGCTCAGGCCGTCTGAATATTTTCAGACGGCCTGTTTTGCCTCTGATAAGACATTAAACGCCAAACGGTTTAAAATAACCGCTTCAGGCCTGTCTGACAAGCCTGAAGCGGCAGCAGGATTATTTGTACTGTCTGAGGCCCGCCGCTTTGTATTTGGCCTTAAACCGAATCAGTTATAAACAGGAATCCACATGAAAATCAGCACCCGGTTTGATGCCGGCGCCGTAACCGTAATCAATGCGGAAAACCCCGCCGATATCCGCCTGCAACTGCGCCCCGACAACGCCTCCGATTTCGCCCAATGGTTTTATTTCCGCCTACAGGGCGCGGCTTATCAGAATTGCGTGATGCACTTTGAAAACGCCGCTTCCGCCGCCTATCCCGCCGGTTGGGAAGAATATCAGGCCGTGGCTTCTTACGACCGCCAAAACTGGTTCCGCGTGCCCACCCGCTACGAAAACGGCGTGCTCACCATCGAGCACACGCCGCTGGCCAACAGCGTGTATTACGCCTATTTCGAGCCGTATTCCCATGAGCAGCACCTCAACCTGCTCGGCGACGCGCAAGGCAGCGGGTTGTGCCAGATAGATGACTTGGGCAGCACCGTGGAAGGCCGCGACATCAACCTGCTCACCATCGGCAATCAGGCTGCCAGCGATGTGAAAGTATGGATAACCGCCCGCCAGCACCCCGGCGAAACTATGGCCGAATGGTTCGTAGAAGGCCTGCTTTCGCGTCTGCTCGACCCGCAAGATCCCACCGCCCGCGCGCTGCTGGATCAGGCCACGTTCTATATCGTTCCCAATATGAACCCCGACGGTTCGGTGCACGGCAACCTGCGCACCAATGCCGCCGGTGCCGACCTCAACCGCGAATGGCAAAACCCGACCGTGGCGCGCAGCCCCGAAGTTTATTATGTGCGCGAAAAAATGCTCGAAACCGGCGTGGATTTGTTTTTAGACATCCACGGCGATGAAACCATCCCTTTCGTGTTTGTGGCGGGCACCGAAGGCGTGCCCTCGTATAACGGCCGTATCGCCGGATTGGAAACCCGCTTCAAAAACGCCTTCGCCGCCGCCAGCCCCGATTTCCAAGACGAACACGGCTACGCGCAAGACGCGCCCGGAGAGGCCAATATGGCCATGGCCGCCGCTTGGGTGGGTGAGCAGTTCAAATGCCCGGCCTACACGCTGGAGATGCCGTTTAAAGACAACGACAACCTTCCCGACGACGATTTCGGTTGGAACGGCCAACGCTCGCTGCGTTTGGGCGAAGCGGCGCTTTCCGCCATTTTGAGCGTGTTGCCGCAGCTGCGTTAAAAGAGGCCGGGCGGCGGAGCCGAAGACAGTACAGACAGTACGAAACCGGTTCTGTTACCGCTTCAGCGGCTTACAAAATCGTTCTCTCTGAGCTGAGGCGGGGCAACGCTGCACTGTTTTAAATTTAAGCCGCTATAAAATTATCAGGCCGTCTGAAAACCTGTTTTTCAGACGGCCTTGAAGTATTTTGCAAAGGTGTTTCAGCTTATCGGTTGTTTTTGTTTGCCAATGCCGCTTTGATATAGGCAGTAAACAGCGGGTGGCCTTTGCGCGGGGTGGAGGTGAATTCGGGGTGGAACTGGCAGGCGAAAAACCACGGGTGGCCGGGCAGCTCGATGGTCTCCACCAAGCGTTCGCGCCCTGCGGACACGCCGCCGATCACCAACCCCGCTTTTTCCAGCTCGGGCACGAAGTTGTTGTTCACTTCGTAGCGGTGGCGGTGGCGTTCTTTGATTTCGGTGCTGCCGTAGATTTTGGCAGCAAGGCTGCCGGGCTTCAATTCGACTTCCTGTGCGCCCAAACGCATGGTGCCGCCCAAATCGGCGTTTTCGTCGCGTTTTTCCACACTGCCGTCGGCGGTTTGCCACTCGTCGATCAGCGCCACGACGGGATACGGGGTTTTCAGATCGAACTCGGTGGAGTTGGCACCCTGCAGGCCGGCCACGTCGCGGGCGTATTCGATCAGTGCAATCTGCATACCGAGGCAGATGCCCAAATAGGGGACATTGTTTTCGCGCGCGTATTTGACGGCGGCGATTTTGCCTTCCACACCGCGCACGCCGAAACCGCCGGGCACGAGGACGGCATCCATATCGTGCAGGCAGCCGGTGCCTTCTTTTTCGATGGCTTCGCTGTCCACATAGGTAATCTGCACGTCGGTTTCGGTGTGGATGCCGGCGTGTTTCAGGGCTTCGGTCAGCGATTTGTAGGATTCGGTCAAATCCACATATTTGCCGACCATGGCGATTTTAGCGGTGTGTTTGGGGTTTTTGATGGCGTAAACGATTTTTTTCCATTCGGTCAAATCGGCCTGCTGCACGTTGAGCTGCAACTGCTCGCAAATAATGTTGTCGATGCCCTGGTTGTGCAGCATTTCGGGGATTTCGTAGATGCTGTCGGCATCGTAGCTGCCCGCCACCGCGCGCTCTTCCACATTGCAGAACAGGGCGATTTTGCGCTTTTCTTCTTCGGGCAGAATGCGGTCCATGCGGCAGATCAACACGTCGGGCTGGATGCCGATTTCGCGCAATTCTTTCACCGAGTGTTGGGTGGGTTTGGTTTTGATTTCGCCGGCGGCGGCGATATAGGGCACATAACTCAGGTGCACGTATAAGGTGTTGTTGCGGCCGAGCTGGCTGCGCATCTGGCGGATGGCTTCCAGAAAAGGCAGCGATTCGATGTCGCCCACGGTGCCGCCGATTTCGACGATGGCCACATCGTGCCCCGCCGCGCCTTCGTGGATTTTACGTTTGATTTCGTCGGTGATGTGGGGGATAACCTGCACGGTGCCGCCCAAATAGTCGCCGCGGCGTTCTTTGGCGATCACCTGTTCGTAAACCTGGCCTGCGCTGAAGCTGTTGCGGCGCAGCATGGTGGAATTGATAAAGCGTTCGTAGTGGCCCAAATCGAGGTCGGTTTCGGCGCCGTCTTCGGTAACGAACACTTCGCCGTGCTGGAACGGGCTCATGGTGCCGGGATCGACGTTGATATAGGGATCGAGTTTGAGCATGGTAACGTTCAAACCGCGCGATTCGAGAATGGTGGCAATAGAAGCGGCGGCGATACCTTTACCTAATGAAGATACGACGCCGCCGGTTACGAAAATAAACTTGGTCATGATTTTTACCGCTCGTTTCGAATGCGCGATTTTACCTTGAAAGAAGGGCGTTTTCAATAAGGCGCAGGCCGTCTGAAAACCTTTCAGACGGCCTGTTTGGAAATCGGGCGGGGCAGTGCGGCAATGCAGCCGTTATGCGCGGGTCGGGTATGCCTGACGGCTGTATTTTTATCCCGATACCCTTGCACAACCTCCGGATGCGGATGCAGTTCAAGGCGCAGTAGCGCAGCGGGCAACGCAGAAATGCGCGGCAGATGGGGATTTTGCGAAAGCTTCCGTCCTGTGTTGCCGTTTAAACGGCGGTATGTTGTGTGTGTGTTTGGGTGGTTTTTTTCTTGTTTGAAAACAGGCTGTCGTAAACAGCCCAAGCCGCAAGGCCGGTGTAGCCGAGCATGGACAGCACGCCGATAACGGCAAAAATGGGCATCAGGCGGTCAATCATGGGTATCTCCGGGTAAAGAAACGTTTGGATATGTATTGATTTATGATCTTGCTTTTTTTGGGGCTGCTTGCGCAGCCTGTTTTTTATTTTCAGTCAATATTTTTAAATATTAAAATTTTGTTGTCAATTTATATGACAATAAATTGATATTTTTAGAGAATAGTGTTGTAAATTTATGTAATCAATAGTTTGGAATCGATAACGTTGTTGGCCGGACGATGGGAACAAAACATGCAGCGGGCAGCGGAAAGTCCGAGGCCGTCTGAAAGGGCGGCGTGTCGTTGCCCGTGCCAAGCGCTGCGCGTACAATTCCGGCCTATGAAAAAAACATGCTTCCATTGCGGGCTGGATGTGCCCGACAACATTTCTTTAACCGTGGTTTACGAAAACGAACCGCGCGACACCTGTTGTGCGGGCTGTCAGGCCGTGGCGCAGGGGATTATTGATGCGGGGCTGGGCAATTACTACAAACAGCGCACGGCCGATGCCGAAAAAGCGGCGCTGCCGCCGCAGGAAATTCTCGACCGCCTGAAACTTTATGATCTGCCGGAAGTGCAGGCCGGTTTTGTGGAGGCGGGAACGGGCGAAGAGCGCGAGGCGGTGCTGATGCTGGAGGGTATCACCTGCGCCGCCTGCGTGTGGCTGATCGAGCAGCAGCTTCTGCGCACGGCGGGGGTGTTGCGGGCTGATCTGAATTACAGCACCCGCCGCGTGCGCGTGTTGTGGGACAACAGCCGCGTGCTGCTTTCCGATATTCTGCTGCGCATTCAGAAAAGCGGTTACAGCGCTGCTCCTTACGATGCCCATAAAATGGAAGAGCAGGTGCAGGCCGAACGCAAGCAGTTGCTGATACGTTTGGCGGTGGCGGGTTTGTCGATGATGCAGACAATGATGTTCGCCGTGCCCGAATATCTTTACGGCAATGAAATCGAGCCGGTTTATTTGGGCGTTTTGCATTGGGGCGCGTTTTTGATGGTGCTGCCGGCGATGTTTTATTCGGCGGTGCCGTTTTACTGCGGCCTATGGCGCGACCTCAAAAACCGCCGCACCGGCATGGATACGCCGGTGGCGGTGGCTCTGATTCTGACGTTTTCGGCCGGCGTGTACAGCCTGCTCAGCGGGGCGGGGCAGGGCATGTATTTCGAATCGATTGCCATGTTTGTGTTTTTTCTGCTCGGCGGCCGCTATATGGAGCAGATCGCAAGGCGCAAGGCGGGGGATGCGGCCGAGCGGCTGGTGAAGCTGGTGCCTGCGTTCTGCCATAAGCTGAGCGGTTATCCCGACAACGAAACGGCCGAAGAGGCGGCGGTGGTACAGCTGCGCCCGGGCGACGTGGTAGCGGTGTATCCCGGCGAAGTGATTCCGGTAGACGGTACGGTGCTGGCCGGTGAGAGCGAGGTAAACGAAGCCATGCTCACCGGCGAGAGCCTTCCCCTGCCCAAACAGGCGGGCTCGGCAGTGGTGGCGGGCACGCTCAACACGTCCGGCCCGCTGGTTGTCCGCACCGATCAAGTGGGCGGCGGCACGCGGCTGGCGCATATTGCGAAACTGCTCGACCGCGCTTTGGCGCAAAAACCGCGTTTGGCCGAGCTGGCCGATAAATATGCCTCATCGTTTATTTTGACCCTGCTGGTTATGGCCGTGCCGGTTTTTGTGGGGTGGACGATATACGCCGGCCCCATGCAGGCGTTGTGGATTACCGTGTCGCTCTTGGTGATTACCTGCCCGTGCGCGCTTTCGCTGGCTACGCCCACCGCGCTGGCCGCTTCCACAGGCGTGCTGGCTTCAGACGGCATCTTGATCAGCGGCAGCGGCAGTTTGGAAACTCTGGCTCAGATTGACGATGTGGTGTTCGACAAAACCGGCACGTTAACCCGAGGCACTTTGTCGGTTATCGAGGCGCGCCCGTTAGGCCGTCTGAACAGCCGCCTGGCCGCTGCCGTTGCCGGTGTGCTGGAAGCACAGTCGGAACACCCTGTGGCCAAAGCCATTCTGGATTATGCCGAACGTTCGGGCGCCGAAGGGCAGCACGAAATCCGTGCCGGACAGCGCACCAACCATGTGGGCAGCGGCGTGAGCGCACGGCTCACGGTAAACGGCGAAACGCAAATCTGGGCGTTGGGCAAGGCGGATTTTGTGGCGGGCATATCCGGCAAGCTGCCCGAAGCGGGCATGATCGAGCACGGCGGCGGTTTGGTTTACCTCGGCAACCAACAAGGTTTTCAGACGGCCTTTCTGATGGCCGACGAAACCAAAGCAGGCATTGCCGATATGCTGGCCGAACTTAAAGCGCAGGGTGTGCGGCTGCACCTGCTCAGCGGCGACCGCAGCCCCGCCGTAGAAAACCTTGCCCGCAGTTTGGGTTTGGACAGCTACCGCGCGGAAGCCTCGCCCGAAGACAAACTGGCCTATGTGGAAACCCTGCAGCGGCAGCAGCGCAAAGTGCTGATGGTGGGCGACGGCATCAACGATGCCCCCGTGCTGGCGCAGGCCGACGTTTCCGTGGCCGTATCGGGTGGTGCCGACGTTGCCCGCGAAGGGGCTGATGTGATACTGCTGAACGAAGATATGCGCGTGTTGCCGAAAACCATACGGCAGGCACGCCGCACCCGTTTGGTTATCCGCCAAAACCTGGTTTGGGCCAGCGTTTACAATCTGATTGTGGTGCCCTTGGCCGTGTGCGGTTACGTTACCCCGTGGGTGGCCGCACTGGGCATGAGCCTGAGTTCGCTGGTGGTGGTGGCGAACGCTTTAAGGCTGTTGAAAAAAGAGGCCGTCTGAAAAAACTGAGCTGTCCCCCCAAAAGTTGGACACCCGCCAACTTTTGGGGGGACAGCTCAGTTTTTTCAGACGGCCTTTGTCCTTATCGGGCAGCTTTACAACGAACGTGCCACTTCAACGATTTCAAACACTTCCAGCGTATCGCCTTCCATGATTTCGTTATAGTTTTTCAGCATCAGGCCGCATTCGTAGCCCATGCGCACTTCTTTAACGTCGTCTTTGAAGCGTTTGAGCGAAGCAAGCTCGCCGGTGTGGATAACCACGTTGTTGCGGATGAGGCGGACATGGGCGTCGCGCTTCACGATACCGTCGGTAACCATACAGCCGGCAATATTGCCTACTTTCGACACGCTGATAACCTGACGGATTTCCACCGAGCCGATAACCTGCTCTTTCTGCTCCGGTGCAAGCATGCCGCTCATAGCGGCTTTTACGTCGTCGATGGCATCGTAAATGATGTTGTAGTAGCGGATTTCCACGTTTTCGGTTTCGGCGAGTTTGCGGGCGGAGCCGTCGGCGCGCACGTTAAAGCCGATGATGAATGCTCCCGAAGCAATCGCCAGGTTGACGTCGCTCTCGGTGATGCCGCCCACGCCGCTGTGCAGCACGTTGACTTTCACCTCGTCGGTAGAAAGTTTTTTCAGGCTGCCCGACAAGGCTTCGTAAGAACCCTGAACGTCGGCCTTGATAATCACCGACAGAGATTGCGCCTGTCCCTCGCCCATATTGCTGAACATGTTTTCCAGCTTGGCCGCCTGTTGTTTGGCCAAACGCACGTCGCGGTATTTGCCTTGGCGGAATAGGGCGATTTCGCGGGCTTTTTTCTCGTCTGCCAGCACCATCGCATCTTCGCCGGCATTGGGTACGTCCGACAAACCCAGAATTTCCACAGGAATAGACGGGCCGGCCTCATCGATTGATTTGCCGTTTTCGTCCAGCATCGCGCGCACTTTGCCGAAAGCAGTACCGGCCAAAAGCATATCGCCTTTTTTCAATGTGCCGCTTTGTACCAGCAGTGTGGCAACGGTGCCGCGGCCTTTGTCGAGACGGGCTTCGACGATAATTCCTTTGGCGGGTGCATCAACAGGTGCGGTCAGTTCCAATACTTCGGCCTCGAGCAGCACCGCCTCAAGCAAGGCGTCAATGTTGATACCCTGTTTTGCCGATACATCAACAAACTGGGTATCGCCGCCCCATTCGTCGGGTACTACCTCGTGCGCGGTCAGTTCTTGGCGGATGCGCTCGGGGTTGGCGGCTTCTTTGTCGATTTTGTTTACGGCCACCACCATCGGTACGCCTGCCGCTTTGGCGTGGGCGATGGCTTCGATGGTTTGCGGCATTACGCCGTCATCGGCAGCCACCACCAGAATCACGATATCGGTGGCTTTGGCACCGCGTGCGCGCATGGCGGTAAACGCTTCGTGGCCGGGCGTATCGAGGAAGGTGATCACGCCGCGCGGGGTTCCTACATGGTAAGCCCCGATATGCTGGGTAATGCCGCCCGCTTCTCCCTGTACCACTTTGGCGCGGCGGATATAATCGAGCAGCGAGGTTTTGCCGTGGTCGACGTGCCCCATTACCGTTACCACCGGCGGGCGCGGCAGCTGTTCGGCTTCTGCATGTACGGCTCCGTCGTCTAAAAATGCTTCGGGATCGTCGGCAGCGGCGGGCTTGCCTATGTGGCCGAGTTCTTCCACCACAATCAGCGCGGTATCTTGGTCGATGGATTGGTTGATGGTTACCATCATGCCCATCTTCATCAGAGCCTTCACCACTTCTACGCCTTTTACTGCCATTTTGTGTGCCAAATCGGCCACGGTAATGGTTTCAGGTACCAATACTTCATACACCACAGGTTCGGTCGGTGCTTGGAAAGCGTGCTGGTTGGGTTCGAGTTTGAGTTGTTTTTTGCCTTTTTTACCGCCGCGCACACGATCTTCCCGGCCGGTATTTTGGTTGCGGCCTTTGCCGGCTTTACCGCCGCGCGGGCGGTTGTCGGCATCGTCCCTGCTGTGGCGTTCGTCTTTTTTCGAACGTACCGGAGATTCGGATTTACCCGGCGACACGGTTGAAAGCGGAGCCTTTTCAGACGGCTTGGCAGAACGCTGTTCGGCCGCTTTTCCTTCTTTGGCTGCTTTCGCGTCCTGCTGTGCCTGCAGTTTGGCCGCTTCCCGGCGGGCCTGGCGCTCCTGCTTTTCTTTCAACAGTGCTTCCTGATGGGCACGCATGGCGGCGGCACGGCGGGCTTCTTCGTCGCGCTGCGCCTGCTCTTCCGCACTGATTACCGGGCGGGTTGCCGCAGGCTGCTGTTTTGGCTCTTTGCTTTTGCCTTCTGCTGCTTTTTCTTTTTCGGTTTCGGCTGTTTGAACCGCTTTTTCTTCCTGTTTGGCCTGTTGTGCAGCCCGCTCTTCCTGTTCGGCCTGCAGGCGTGCAGCTTCGGCCGCCGCTTTTTCGGCCTCGGCACGTTCTGCCGCTTCCCGTTCGGCCTGTGCGGCTTCTTCGGCCGCCATCTGCTCCCGTGCCACCTGCTCTGCTTTGGCCCTTGCCTCGGCCGCCAAGTCTTCGGATGGCGGAATCACCACTTTGCGGCTGCGGCGGCGGGTTTCCACCTGCACCCCGCCTACGGTGCTGACTTCGGCTTTTTTACGGCTGATGCTGATGGTGCCGCTGTCGCTGCCGTGCGATTTTTTCAGGTAGGCCAGCAACTGTTGTTTGTCGTCGGAAGTGATGCTGTCGCTGCCGCTGCTTTTGTTCACGCCGGCGCTGGCAAGCTGCTTCAGCAAGTCTTCCACGGGTTTTTTAAGTTCGGCGGCAAATTGTTCTACGGTTGTGTTACTCATACTTCACCCCCTCAGTTTTCTTCGGTAAACCAGTGTTCGCGGGCAGCCATAATTACCTGTTTGGCCTCTTCTTCGCTCACTCCGGTGATTTCTATCAGCTCGTCAACGGCCAGTTCTGCCAAATCGTCGCGGGTGGTAATGCCTGCCTGCGCAAGGTCGCGCAGCATTTCCTGGTCGATGCCTTCGAGGTTGCGCATATCTTCGTCGATATCGTCGAGCTTTTCTTCCGAAGCAATGGCCAGTGTGAGAATGGCATCGCGTGCCCTGTTGCGCAGTGTTTCTACGATGGCTTCGTCAAAACCTTCAATTTCCAACAGCTCGGCAGCAGGCACATAGGCTACTTCTTCCAATGTAGCGAAACCTTCCTGCAATAGCACTTCGGCAGTTTCTGCATCCACGTTCAGATGCTCGGTAAACAGTTTGCGGATAGCTTCGTCCTCGGCGGCATTGCGTTCTTCGGCTTCAGCCACAGTCATGATGTTAAGTTCTTTATCTGTCAGCTCGGCTGCCAGACGGACGTTCTGCCCGCCTTTGCCGATGGCCAGTGCAAGTTGGTCTTCGGCAACAATTACATCAACCGACTCTTTGCCGTCGTCTTTTTCGTTTATGACGATACGGTTTACCTCTGCGGGCGACAGTGCATTGATAACAAATTGTGCGGTTTCGGGCGACCACAGCACTACATCGATGCGCTCGCCAGCCAGCTCATTGGTTACGGCATTTACGCGCGACCCCCGCACGCCGATGCAGGTGCCCTGCGGATCGATACGCTGGTCGTTGGCTTTGACGGCGATTTTGGCGCGGTTGCCGGGATCGCGGGCAGCTTCTTTGATTTCAAGAAGGCCGTCTTCGATTTCAGGCACTTCCATTGCAAACAGCTTCACCAGAAAGTCGCGCGAAGTACGGCTTAGAATAACCTGCTTGCGGCCGGAGTTGCCGATTTCGTCAACCCGAAGGAACAGTGCGCGCACGCGGTCGCCGTTGCGGAAGTTTTCGCGCGGAATCATCTGATCGCGCGGCAGCAGGGCATCAAGCCTTCCGATTTCAATAATGGTGCCGTGGCGCTCCACGCGCTTCACGGTGCCCATAACTATATCTTCTTTCCGTGCCAGAAATTCTTCTAAAATCTGCTCGCGTTCGGCATCGCGGATGCGTTGCAGGATAATCTGCTTGGCGGTTTGTGCGGCTTGGCGGCCGAAACCTTCGTTTTCCAGCTGTTCTTCGTAATACTCGCCGATTTGAATGGTGGTTCCGGGGATTTCTTCTTGGATTTCTTCAATGGTTTTTTCCACATCGGGATAGGTGTAGTCTTCGTCGGCAACTATCAGCCAGCGGCGGAAAGTTTTATATTCGCCTGTATCGCGGTTGATTTCCACGCGCACATCCATATGCTCGCGGCCGGCTTTTTTCTTGGCGGCGGTGCTCAACGCGAATTCCAGCGCGTTGAATACCACTTCGGAATCCACGTTTTTTTCGCTAGCCAGCGCTTCGGCCAGTTGTAACATTTCACGACTCATTTTTTTAATTCTCCGTTATAACGATATTTTTAAAATTTAAATTCGGGGCGCAGGCGGGCTTTGTCGATATTGTCCAACCCGATTTCGGCGGTTTTGCCGTCGAACGAAATGCGCACGGTATTGTTTTCGCAGGCTTCGATGCGGCCGATAAAGTTTTTCTGGCCGTCTATCGGCAGGCGCGTTTTGATTTTGGCCTGCTGCCCGGCAAAGCGCACGAAGTCGGCGGCTTTTTTCAGCGGGCGGTCGAGACCCGGGCTGGAAATTTCCAAGCGTTTGTAGTCGATGTCTTCCACCATAAACAGGCGGCTCAAATGGTTGCTCACGGTGGCGCAGTCTTCCACGGTGATGCCGCCTTCTTTATCGATAAACACACGCAAATCACCTTGCGCGGTCAATTCGAAATCCACCAGCTCGTAACCCAAGCCGGGCAGGGTTTTATCGAGAATTGTTTGAATATCCATAGTGCTCCGGAAACAAAAAAATGGCCGCGGGGCCATTTTTCGTGAAAACTGAAAAATTTTCTTATTATAACCGCTCTGCCTGCAAAAGCAAAGTAAAGATGTTGGCGGAGATTGAAATTCGGGCCGGTGTTTCGGCGGAACTCTGTCCGCCTCACCCGCCCTTGCGCTAAAGCCATGCCGTATCCAATATTTTCTTGACCAAGTTTGGCGGTTTCTATATTATCCGCGTTTCGTCTTTTTGAAGCCATCGTCTTCAGCCAACTTCGTATATCTTTCAAGCTTTCCGTTAAAAAGCTTTCTTACATGATTTGCTCCGCTTAAGGGCATATTTGCAGGTTGTCGCCGATGTTAACCACAAGCCGTAGGGCTTGCGACAACCTTGCGTACATCTTTTTCATTAGTAAATAAATACGTTATCCCATGCTTCAAGGCCGTCTGAAAACGTTCGGACGGAATGCGTTGTTGTTCCTTCCAGGAAAACCATGTCTGTAAAATTCGCCGACTTAAATCTCGATAAAAATATCTTGTCCGCCCTTTCGAGCGCGGGCTACGAATCGCCCACACCCGTTCAGGCACAATCTATCCCCCATGCTTTGGAAGGCTGCGACATCATGGCCTCGGCCCAAACCGGCTCCGGCAAAACCGCCGCTTTTCTGCTGCCCACCCTGCAACGCTTAACCCGCCGCAGCGACAAACCCGGCAAAGGCCCGCGGGCGTTGGTGCTTACGCCCACCCGCGAATTGGCGGCGCAGGTAGAAAAAAACGCCCTCACTTATGCCCAAAATATGAAATGGTTCCGCACCGTGAGCATTGTGGGTGGCTCTTCGTTCGGTTATCAAATCCGAGCCCTATCCAAACCTATCGATTTGATTGTGGCCACTCCGGGCCGCCTGATGGATTTGATGGACAGCGGCAAAGTGGATTTCAGCCGCCTTGAAGTGCTGATTCTCGACGAGGCCGACCGTATGCTCGATATGGGCTTTATCGACGACATCGAAACCATCGTCGCCGCCACCCCCGAAACCCGCCAAACCCTGCTGTTTTCCGCCACTTGGGACGGCGCGGTGGGCAAACTCGCCCGCAAGCTCACCAAAAACCCCGAAGTGGTGGAAGTGGAACGTGTTGACGAGCAAGGAAAAATCGAAGAGCAGCTTCTGTATTGCGACGATATGCGCCATAAAAACCGCTTACTCGACCACATTCTGCGCGATACCAATATTGATCAGGCGGTTATTTTTACATCTACCAAAGCCATGACCGAAGTGTTGGCCGACGAGCTCTACGACAAAGGTTTTGCCGCCAACTGCCTGCACGGCGACATGCCGCAGGGCTGGCGCAACCGCACACTGATGGATTTGCGCAAAGGCCGCTGCAAAATCCTGGTCGCCACCGACGTGGCCGCACGCGGCATCGACGTGCCCGCTATCACCCACGTTATCAACTACGACCTGCCCAAACAGGCCGAAGATTATGTGCACCGTATCGGCCGCACCGGCCGCGCCGGCCGAACCGGTTTGGCGATTACGTTTGCCGAAGTAAACGAATATGTGAAAGTGCACAAAATCGAAAAATATATCGGCCGCAAACTGCCTGAAACGGCCATTGAGGGCATGGAGCCCACCCGCCGGCGCAAACCCGCCGGTAAAGCTAAAGGCAAAGGCGGCTGGGACGGGCGCAGGTTTGGCAATAAAAAAAACGGTGAAAAGAAATTCGACGGCAAAAAGCACGGTGGTAAAAAATTTGCAGCAAAAAAAACCGGTGCCGCCGACGCTTTCGGCAAGAAAAAAACGGCAGGGGGAACGGGCAAGAATGCCCGCCCGTCGAGATGATTTCTGTCGGGGCTTATTGGATTGGCCCCTGCGGCGCAGCAACGCCGTGGCAGAAATAAAGTTTTACGCTATATAATCAAGCCCGCTATGATCCGACTATAGCTTCAAACGTTATGAGGCCGTCTGAAAACAAAATACTTTCAGACGGCCTCATAACGTTTGAAGCTGAAACGGAAACGGGAATGGGTTTCGCAGCAGGTAAAAGATTATTCGTCGTCTTCCCGTTGGCTGTTGATGCGTATTGCCGTGTGAACGGTGCCGGTGAGTGCGGCGGGCAGGGATTTGTCGGCAGAAAGTTTCTGCAGGTAGGCTTCGTCGATATCGCCGGTGGGATAGCGGCCGCTGAAGCATGAGGTGTCGAACGAACCAATGGCGGGATTGAGTGATTTCACCGCTTGTTCCAGTTCGGCCAAATCTTGAAAAATGCAGCCGTCGGCACCGATTTCGCGGGCGATTTCGTTTTTGTCGCGGCCGTTGGCAATCAATTCTTCGCGGGTCGGCATATCGATGCCGTATACGTTGGGATAGCGCACTTCGGGTGCGGCCGAGGCGAAATAGACTTTGCGGGCTCCGGATGCGCGGACCATTTCGACGATTTCGCGGCTGGTGGTGCCGCGTACGATAGAGTCGTCGACCAGCAGCACGCTTTTGCCTTTGAATTCGGACTCCATCGGGCTGAGTTTCTGGCGCACCGATTTTTTTCGGGTTGCCTGCCCGGGCATGATGAAGGTGCGGCCGATATAGCGGTTTTTAATCAGCCCTTCGCGGTAGGGTTTGCCCAAGTGGTGTGCCAGTTCCATCGCGCTCGGGCGACTGGTGTCGGGAATCGGCATGACAACGTCGATATCTTCGGGAGGCAGCTCGCGTTTGACCTTTTCGGCCAAGGCCACGCCCATATTCAGCCGGGACCGGTAAACGGATACGCCGTCGATTACCGAATCAGGACGTGCGAAGTAAACATACTCAAACAGGCAGGGGCTGAGGCAGGCGTTTTCGGAGCAGGGGCGCGAGAAAAACTGCCCGTCCAGAGAAATGAAAACGGCTTCGCCGGGAGCGATGTCGCGCGCCAAATCAAATTCGATTGCATTAAAGGCAACCGATTCGGAAGCCACGGCATAGGCGGTGCGGCCGTCTGGACCGGTTTGTGTGCCCAGCACCAGCGGGCGGATACCGAGCGGGTCGCGGAATGCCACCATGCCGTAGCCGGCTATCATGGCCACTACGCCGTATGCGCCGCGCACGCGTTTGTGCAGTTTGGCGACGGCATCGAAAATATTGCCGACGCTGAGCTGGGAAGTGCCGGAATCGGTTACTTCGCGGCGCAGTTCGTGGGCAAACACGTTGAGCAGCACTTCCGAATCGGAGCGGGTGTTGATGTGGCGCAAGTGTTTGTGGCACACGTTTTCATACAGCTCTTCGGTGTTGGTGAGGTTGCCGTTGTGCCCCAGCACGATGCCGAACGGCGAGCTGACGTAAAAAGGTTGCGCTTCGGCGGTGCTTTCGGCATTGCCTGCGGTGGGGTAGCGCACATGGGCGATGCCGGCGTTGCCCGTCAAATCGCGCATATTGCGGGTGCGGAATACGTCGCGCACCATGCCTTTGCCTTTGTGCATATGGAAAATGCTGCCTTCCACGGTAACGATGCCGGCGGCATCCTGTCCACGGTGTTGCAGCATTTGCAGGCCGTCGTAAAGGCTTTGGTTTACAGGTTGGTAGGCTACCATGCCCAATACGCCACACATTTTTCTCTCCGGATATTTTAAAGGGGTTGATACTGTATTTTATCTGCAACGGCACCCGGCAGATAGGGGACCGCGAATTGGGCCAGCGACTCGAAATAGCCGGCGCTGAGCGATTGGCGCCAGCCGTCGGTTTGCGGCAGGTCGGTAAACGAGCAGGCGATTACCGCCAGCGTAACCAGCAAAACACCTTTGAGTGCGCCGAATGCGCCGCCGAGCAGGCGGTTGAGGCCGCCCAAACCCACTGTTTTCGCGGCGCCGGTGAGCAGCGAACGTAAAAAACGCTGCACCAGCCATGCAGCGGCAAACAGAACAATAAAGGACAAGGCCACAGCCAAGGGGCGTGATTCGAACGAACTGAAGGCGGTTTCCGAAAACGGCACGGCAAATGTTTTGGCCGCAACAAACGCCACAATCCAAGTGATTAAAGAGGCCGCCTCGGCGATCATGCCGCGCATCATCGAAACGATGGCGCACAGGCCGATCAGGCCGAAGGCGAGAAGGTCGAAAGTTGTCATCAGGGCTGTCCGATCACGATACCGTTGGCGCCTTTTTTGCGCAGTCTCTCCAAAGCCTTGCCGGCGGTTTCCCGGTCGGGGTAGTGGCCGGTGCGCACGCGGTAGACTTTGCCTTTTTCGGTTTCTACTTCGGTGATGTAGGCGCTTACGCCCGCATCGGCCAGTTTCTGCTGCATTTGCTTGGCTTGGTCGCGGTTACGGTATGCGCCGGCCTGGATAATGGCTTTGGAGGAGGATCTGCCTTCCAAAATGGCTTTGGGATCGCTTTTTTCGACCGATGCCTGCGCGGATTTGTTGCTTAGTGCGTCTTGTGCGGCTTTGCGGTTGGCTTCCTGCTGTTTTTTCCTGGCTGCTTCTGCGGCGCGCTTTTCAGCTTCGGCTTTGGCGCGGGCTTCTTTTTGCGCTTTCAGACGGCCTGCTTCCTGTTCGGCCGAACGGGCGGCTTTCCGGCGTTCGGCTTCTTTGGCTGCGGCCTGCTCGCGCGCTTTGCGCGCCTGTGCTTCCTGTTGGGCTTTTTGCGCCGCTGCTTTTTGCTGTTCTTGGTGTTTCAAACGCTCGCGTTCTGCTGCTTTTTGCTGTTCCTGCTGTTTCAAACGCTCGCGTTCGGCCTCCGCTTTTTGCTGTGCCTGCCGTTTCAGGCGTTCGGCTTCGGCTTTTTTGGCGGCGGCTTTGCGTTCGGCTTCGGCATCGGGTTCGACGCGGTTGTTAATCACCACCACGGGCGGCGGGGCGGTTTCTTCGGGTTTGGGCTGCGGCTTGGATTGCGGTTTCTGTTGGGGTTTGGATGCTTCGGCCTGAACGGGTTTGGCAGCGGGTTCGGCTTCCGCCGTTTTTTTCCCTGCTGCTGCTTTTGCGGCTGCGGCCGTTGTGGCGGTTTGGGCGGCGGATTCGGATGCCGTTTGCCCCGCAGGTGCCGGCGGGGTGGCAAGCGGATTGTTCAGTTCGGTGGTTTCGGTGTCGGCCGGAGCGGGTTCCAGCACGGCGGCGGGCGACAAATCGGAAGCATCGTCGGAAGAGGCGGCCTGATTATTGGCCGGTGCTGCCTGCGGCGCAGTTTCTGATGCGGCGGAGGCGGTTTTTTCGATGCTGATGTTTTCGGCGGCTTCGTCTCCGCCGCCCCGGTTCAGAACATTGGCGAGCAGGATGCCTGCCAATATCACCAGCGCGGATGCGCCTACCAGGCGGCGGCGGTTTTTGCGTTTCAGTTTTTCGTATTCGTTCAGTGAATGGAAACGGTTGTCTGACATGAATCTGCCTTGTTATAAAGCGGCCATGACTTCGGCCACGGTATGGAAAGAACCGAAAACGGTGATTCTATCATTTTCCCCGGCTTGCGCCAAAGCTGCCTGATAAGCCGTCTGAATATTGTCGAAGCTGTGCACGGCATCAATGCCGCAGCGGTTGAGTTTTTTTTCTATTTCTGCCGCAGACATGCCGCGCGGCAGATGCAGCGGCGCGATATACCATTGGTCGAACTGGTCTTTCACAATGTCGATAACGCCGTCTGAATCTTTGTCGGCCAGAATGCTGAACACGGCGGTGCGCTTTTCGGCGAAAGGCAGGGCAACCAGCCCTTGGCGCAGGGCACGGGCGGCGTGCGGGTTGTGGGCGACGTCGAGAATGGTGAGCGGGCGGCCGGGCAGCACTTGGAAGCGGCCGGGGTTGTGAACCAGCAGCAGCCCGCGTTTGATGGAGCCGATATCGATGGGCAGGTGATGGTTGAGGCATTCGATAACGGCCAGCGCGCAGGCGGCATTACCCAATTGGCAGGCGCCGCGCAGGGCGGGCACGGGCAGGGCGTTGCGGTTGCGTTTGAGGCCGTCTGAACGCCCCGATGCGGCGTCGGGGTGGAAGTGGAACGACCATTGCTGCTGTTCCAGGCGGCTGAAACCGAAATCGCGTTTGGCCAAGAGCAGGTTGGCGCCTATGCTTTCGGCGTGCCGGCGCAGCGATTCGGGCGGCGGGTTTTGGCCGCAGACGGCGGGTTTGCCGCTGCGGAACACGCCGGCTTTTTCGTAGCCGACCGCTTCGATAGTGTCGCCCAGAAACGATTGGTGGTCGAGATCGACGCTGGTTACGACGGCGCAGTCGGCATCGAAAACGTTTACCGCATCCAAACGCCCGCCGAGGCCGACTTCCAGCACCATCACGTCAACGTTTTCGCGCATAAAGATATCGACGGCGGCCAATGTGTTGAATTCGAAATAAGTGAGGGAAATTCCGCCGCGCGCCGCTTCGATGCGCTCAAACGAGGCTGTAATCGCTTCGTCGCTTACAGGTTCGCCGTTGATGCAGATGCGTTCGTTGTATTTGAGCAGGTGCGGGCTGGTGAGCGTGCCCACTTTGAAGCCGGCCTGCCTGTAAATCTGGGTGAGAAACGCGCACACCGAGCCTTTGCCGTTGGTGCCCGCCACTACCACCACGGGGCATTGCGGCTCGAGCCGCATGGTGTTTTTCACTTCGCCCACGCGCGACAAACCCATGTCAATCAGCCCCGCGCTATGGGCGGTTTCGAGATGCGATAACCAGTCGTTTAATGTTTTCATTTTGAAGGTGATAGAAGGTAATAAATGTGTGTGGAGGCCGTCTGAAAACAGGAAGTGCAGGAACGGTGTTTCAGACGGCCTTGAAAGATAGGGTTAATCTTTAGGCTGCCCCCAGCGTGCCCAAACCAGCAGGCGGCGGAAGTTTTCGCGATCCGCCATATCGGGCAGCACAAACTGCCACAGAGTGCGGCCGCCCAAATCCCATTTCAAAAACAAGGCATAAGGCGAAATCAGGCTGCCCGGGCGCAACACGGCTTCGAAAGCGGTTTGCGGCCTGCCGACAAACACTACCGCACGCCCCTGCGGGCTGACGGCGATTTTGTGCACGGCATCGGCACGGCGCAGGTTTTGGTTGTGCCACGCCCGGAAAAAGGTGGCGGCCAGCAACAGCAAACCGATGATGCGCGCCGCGCCGTGAAACGCGGTAAGGCAGAGATAAGCCGCCCAAAGGTGCAGAAACACAGTCAGGGCTTTGCCGGTGCGTGAAGGTTTGAAGGCTGTCTGAAAAGGGCGCATCTTACCTCATGTTGTCGAATACGGGGGTAATGTCCAGCCCGGCTTCTTCCATATCGAGCACCATGTCGTGGATTTCCACTTCGAAATATTCCCAAAAGGCTTTCAGGCCCATATCGGCCGGCCACCGGCTGCGGGGGATGTCCCAACCGGAAATTTCGGCTTCAAAAATGGTTTGGTAGCGATCGTGGAAATAGGAAACCACCGCTTCGGGTTCGTCGAACTGCGGCACGAGAAACACCGAGCAGTTGGCGCGGATTTGTTCCAGCGTCAAATCGGGCATATTTTCATCGGCCTGTTTGAGCCAGTCGAGAAAGTTTGCGGTGGGCTTCAGCACCACGGCGGTGCGGTCGACAAAATACATGGCTTGTCCTTACGGGTAAATTTCAGACGGCATTGTACTGAATATCGGCAAGGTGCGGGGGCTTTCTTGGCGTCCCGGTGCCGGGTATGCCGCAGGCGGCTGTTTGTAAAGGCTACGGCAGAATATTTACTTATAATCTTTCCAAGCATAGAATAAATAAAAATTATTATCTTTATATCGGAAAGGTAATGAGAAGGGTTTTATGGATGCTTGCTGCGGGTTGTGTGGCGCAGGTGTCGGCGCAAGGGCAGGAACAGTTGGCTGATGCCGGCGAAATCAGATCCTTGAAAGAGTTTGCTCCGCCCAAACCGGTTACGCCCGATGCGGCTCAGGGCTATATGCCCGAAAACCAGTTCGACCGAACCGACCGCAGCGGTTACTATTTTGTAACCGGCAATATCGACAAAGCCATGCGCCCGGTGAAGGCCAACAGTGGCTTTTACGGCCGCAGCTTCTACAATTCGGCCTCAATCCAGGCGCGCGGTGCGCGGTTTTACGGCAACGCCAATATCAACCACACCAAGGCCGGCGACTATAAAGACGGCGGGGGCAGTAAAGCCGGCTGGGGCTACAGCCGTTTCAACCAAGCTTTGGTGTTGGGTTTTGTGCCGTCTGAAAACCAGGAATACCGCCTGACTTATCTGCACGACCGTATTGATGACGACAAACAGCCGCAGTTTGCCAACGATGCGGTTAAAACCGACCGCAATATCGTCCGGATGGGTGCGCGCTGGGGCGGTTCGGATTTAAACAACACCCTGCGCGCTGAGGCGGGCTTTACCCGCCTGGACCGCCGCGCCGACAATTATTCGCTGCGAAGCGGCGGTACCAACCGGATATTTGTCGGCCTCGACCGCAAAATCTTCAATTTTTCCCTCAAACACGATTATGGCAGGGGAAAATTCCACAATGCTTTCATTGCGGGCTACCAGCACGACAGCCACGACGGCATCCGCCATACCCGTACCGACGTGCTTGACTTTCCCAATGCCTACCGTTTCGCCGGCATCCGTACCGGCAGCTACCGCCTTTCCGATACGCTGGCCTACCGTTTCGACAACCGCCACAAACTCGGTTTGGGGTTGGGCTATGAATACAATGATGCCGAGGTGCGCAAAAATACTGCGCAACTGCCCAACCCTGCAAACCCTGCCCTGGCTTTCGCCAGTGCACAGCAGGTGTGGCGGGATTATTACGGTTTCGACTTTAACGGCAAAGTTCGCCGCGAGGCCTTTTCGGGGGAGCTGAAATATGATTTCACCCCGTCGGAACTGCACAAATACAGCATCAGTGCCGCCCATATCGAACGCATCGGCGACAACACCGAACGTTTCAATTCGCTGGCCTCGTTGGTATACGACCGCCGCAGCGGCGCGCGGCGCAATCAAAATCCTGCCGCCGCCATGGTCGGAAACCCGTTGCTCAAGCCGGAAGGGCATAACTTTGTCAGAATCAGCGCCGATCTGAAAAACAGCGCCTACAACGGCTACATGGATTCCCTCATGGGACGGGGCTGGAATGCCGGCGGCTCGCTGATGTACGACAAAGTGAAAAACCTGATTATCTTCGACCGTGCGCGCGGCCAGGCCGGTGTGGCGGCAGACAACGGCGGCATCATTGTACGCAATGCGGATGCAGACATCGTGTCGGCCGATATTTATGCCCGCTACAATTTCAATCCGCGCTGGGCGGCCGGGGCAAAAGCGTTTTACCGTTACGGCCGCAATGCGGACGACGGCAGGCCGCTCTACCAGATACGGCCGTTCGAGCTGGCCGTGCAGGCCGACTATAAAAATTATTTCCGCTACGGAAGCTACAGCATGGGTGCGGCAGGGCGTTATGTGGCGAAGCAGGCGCGCGGCGATTTCGACACGGCGTCGGGTCTCGGCATCGACCGGCGCGAGGCTGCCAAAAGCTTTGCAACGGCCGATGTTTATGCTGCGGTGAACGTGAAAGACCGCTACGGCCTGCGCGCGGGTGTCAACAATATTTTCAACCGCAGGTATGCCGACTTTATCAGCGGCGATCATGTGGAAGCGCTCGCGCCCACACGGGTGGTATATGCGCCCGGGCGGACTTATTGGCTGAGCCTGCATGCGGCGTTTTAAGGCTTTCAGACGGCCTGCATGAAAATGCCGTCTGAAACAATATAGGAGAAAAAAATGCACAGACGCAGATTTTTAAAATGGGGCGCGGCACTGGCGGCGGCAGGCGTTCTGCCTCCGGTATCCGCCGCCAGAGCCAAAGAGGCGTTTACCGTATACGGTGCACCTGCACTGCCGACCATGACCATCGCCGTAGCCGCCCTGCAGGGCAGGCTGGCGAAGCAGGCGGCGGTGTCGGTAAAAACCTGGCGTTCGCCCGACCAGCTGCGGGCGGGCGTGGCGGGCGGCACGTTCAAGGTAATGATGAGCCCGAGCAACGTGGGCGTTAATCTGCGCAACCAGGGGCGCAAAGTCGGCATGGTGAACATTCTCACCAACGGCATCATTCAGCTGGTGGGCAAGGGTAAAGCCATTGCGCATCCGCGCGAATTGGCGGGAAAGCGGGTGATTATCCCGTTTAAAAACGATATGCCCGACATTGTGTTCCAAGCCTTGCTGAAAAAGCTGGGTATCGATGCGCGTCAAGTGCACATCACCTATGCGGCGACGGGCGCGGAAGCCGTGGGGCTGTTTTTGAGCCGCAACTTTGATGCCGCGCTGGTGCCCGAGCCGCTGGCCGCCGCCGCCGTATTGCGCGGCAAAACCATGGGGGTGAACGTGGTGCGCGGTTTCGACGTTGCCCGCATGTGGGGGCAGGCTTTCGGCACCCGGCCGGTGATTCCGCAGGCGGGGCTGATTGCCGATACGGACTTCTACCGCGCCAACAAAGCCAAATTCGACCTCTTCCACCAAGACTTGAAAAACGCGCTGGTGTGGATAAACGCCAACCGCCAAAGCGCGGCGGAAATCGGCAAAAACTATCTGGCCGCGCCCGTGCCCGCGATTGTTTCGGCCATTCCCCACGCCAACCTTACGGTAACCAAAGGCTCGGAGCTGAAAAACGGCATCATGGCGTTTTATGAAGAACTGATGCGTTTCAACCCCAGGCTTTTAGGTGGCAGACTGCCCGACGACGGCTTCTTTTTATAAGGACTTCCGGCCGCCCGTACAAAAACGGGCGGGGCGGCTTTCAGACGGCCTTTTCGCAAAAACGGAACGGTAACGATGATTAAAACCGACAAAATACGCAAACGCCAGGCGGCAGTGTTTTATGTGGCCGACTATCTGTGGGGCGGCTTCGCCGGCTTGGGTGTGGCCATGATGGCGGTGGCGCTGTGGTCGTGGGGCAGCACCTTGGCCGGTGAATTTATACTGCCCGCACCGACCGGCGTATTCACACAGGCCGTTGCCCTGCTGCGGGATTACGAAACGGGCGGGTTGGGTGTTTCGCTGTGGAGGGCGGCCGCCGGTATCGGCGTATCGCTGCTGCTGGGTACGGCGGCAGGGCTTTTGGCAGGCAGTTTTCAGACGGCCATGGCCATGCTGAAACCCGTGATTACCGTTTTATTGGCGATGCCGCCGATTATCTGGGTGGTGATGGCGCTGTTTTGGTTCGGTTTCGGCAGCCCGAGCGTACTGTTTACCGTGATCATTATCGTTACGCCGCTTACTTTTGCAAGTGCGGCGGCAGGCATGGCGGGCATCAACAGGCAGTACGGGGAAGTGTTTGACGTTTACCGCACGGGCCGTCTGAAAAAAATCCGCTATTTCTACCTGCCCCACCTTACCGGCTACATGATTTCCAGTGTGGGCGTGGCAGTGGCGATGGGGGTGAAAGTGGTGGTGATGGCGGAACTTCTGGGAGCGGAGGAGGGGGTGGGCGCGCGTATCGCCGATGCCCGGACGATGCTGGAAACTTCTACGGTGATGGCCTATGTGTGCCTGATAGTCGCGCTGGCGGCGCTGTTCGAATATCTGGTAACCAAGCCTTTGGAAATCCTGTTTATGCCGTGGAGGAGGTAATGTTGGAAATGTCGCATGTGCGGTTCGACATCCTGCGCGATGTCGTGGTACGCGATTTCAGCCTCACCCTGAGGCCGGGCGAAGTGAAAACCCTGTTCGGCCCCAGCGGCTGCGGCAAAACCACGGTTTTGCGCCTGATCAGCGGCCTAGAAACGCCCAAGACAGGCCTTATCCGCAACGGTTTTAAAAAAACCGGCTTCCTGTTTCAGGAAAACCGGCTGTTGGAAAACCTCAGTGCGATGCAGAACATTACCGTTTTTATGGAAAAAGCCGATGAAGGCGCAGTGGCGGAATTGGCTGCCGAGGTGGGATTGGGCTCGGGCGACTTGAACAAATACCCGGCAGAACTGAGCGGCGGCATGGCCAAGCGGGTGGCTTTTCTGCGGCTTTTACTCAGCGGCTGCGGCCTGGCCCTGCTCGACGAACCTTTTGTGGGGCTCGACAGGGATCTGCGCGATATTCTGGCCGGAATGCTGACAGAAAAAATCCGCCGCCGCGAACTGGCCTGCGTACTGGTAACGCACGACCGTTTCGAAGCGGTGCGGCTCAGCCACGAAATCATGCTGCTCGCCCCCAAAGGCATGGCCGTTTGCCGGCGGGTGTGTTTGAACGAAGATTTGGCAGATCGCGATACGGCCTATGAAACAAGGGTGGCGGCGGAGCAGTTTCACGGAATCCGCTATTATGAATAATTTCTTCAGCCACCCCATGCGCGGCTTTTTTACCGCCGCAGCCCTGTTCGGCATTCTCGGCAGCGCCTGTTTTTTCGTCAGCCGCGATGCTGTTACGGTGCACCGCCTGTTTTTCCTCAACCTGCTGCCTGCCTGTGCCTACAGCGGCTTTCTGCTGACCGCCATGCCAAGTTGGACGGATTACCGCGGCAGTATTGCCGGCGCGGCCAAAATGCTCGGCGGCACCGTTGCGGCGGCATGGGCGGTTTCGTTTTTCAATGTACGGGCGGGTGCGGCTCTGCTTGCCTGCTTGTGGCTGATGCTGTTGTTTTTTTGCGCCCGTATGGTTTTTTTGGGCAAAGACCGCCGCAATTTTTCTGTTTTAATGCTGCTCTTTTTGTTGGCCGCGTTTCAGACGGCCTATGCTTTCAGCCTCGACGGCCGCTTTCTCAGGGCGCAGCTGCACCTGAACATTGCCGCCACCGTGCTTATCGGTTTCCGTATCAGCATCGTGATGGGGGCGGAAGCATTGAAAGAATGCCGTCTGAAAGACCCGCTGTTTGTTCCCAACGCCGTTTATAAAAACATGGCGGTTGTTTTTCTTGCCGCCTATGCCTTTATCGAGCTGCTGCTGCCTGCCGAAGCGGCGGGCTATGCCGCTTTGGGCTGCGGCTGCATCCTGCTGGCAAGGCTCAAAGAGCTGCACCACCGTGAGCTGCTGCGCAAACACTATCTGGCTCTGTATTACGCCGTGCAGCTTTCCGGCGCATGCGGTTATTTGTGGCTGGGTGTCGGAAAAATCCGCATGATGCCGGATACCCCGCCGCTGCACCTGATTGCTTTGTGCTGCATGTTCGGCACTGTTTTGCTGGTTTTTATTACGGCGGGTTTGCGCCACAGCAGCTTCGTTCGCCTCGACTACCCCAAACTTTCCCGCGCAGCGTTCGCCTGTCTGGCCGCCGCCGCCGTATCGCGCACGCTGCTGTTCGGGCACGGCGCATGGTTTTATCTTTATCTGCCCGCGCTGTTCCTTGCCGCTGCCTTTACCCTCTACCTGGCCGATTTTGTGCCGGTTTTTAAAAACCGGCCGTTTTACGGCGATCCTGAGTAACAACAGGCCGTCTGAAAGTGTTTTTTCAGACGGCCTGTTGTCCGGCAGGGTTTACAGCCGCACTTTCTCGATGCCGCCGTTGTTGGCTTTTTCAACGAAGTCGTTCTGCCAGTTGTCGCCGAGGATATGCTTGGCCATTTCCACTACGATGTAGTCGGCGGGCAGTTGGTTGTCGTCGGTGTAGCGGCTTAAGCCTTGCAGGCAGGCGGGGCAGGAGGTGAGCATTTTCACCGGCCCGCCCTGCGGCAGTTGGTTGAGGTTTTTCTCGATTTCTTCCTGCTTGCGGAATTTCACCTGCGTGGCGATGTCGGGCCGTTTGACGGCAAACATGCCGCTCTCACCGCAGCAGCGGTCGCTCAACACCACTTCTTTGCCCATCAGCTCGCTGGTCATTTTGGCGGCGTTCATGGTTTTGATCGGGCTGTGGCAGGGGTCGTGGTAGAGATATTGCTGACCGCTTATGCCGTCGAGCTTGATGCCTTTTTCGAGCAGGAATTCGTGGATGTCGATGATGCGGCAGCCGGGGAAAATATCCTCGAAGCGGTATTTTTCGAGCTGGTCGTAGCAGGTGCCGCAGCTCACCACCACGGTTTTGATGTCGAGGTAGTTTAAGGTGTTGGCCAAACGGTGGAACAGCACGCGGTTTTCGGTGGTCATCTGCTCGGCTTTGGCTTTGTTGCCGCCGGCATCCTGCGGATAGCCGCAGCAGAGGTAGCCGGGCGGCAGCACGGTTTGCACGCCGGCGTGCCACAGCATGGCTTGGGTGGCCAGCCCCACTTGGCTGAACAGGCGCTCGGAGCCGCAGCCGGGAAAGTAAAACACGGCTTCGGCGTCTTCGCCGGTTTGCGGGTTGCGGATAATCGGCACGGTTTTGGCGTCTTCGATGTTCAGCAGCGCGCGGGCGGTTTTAATCGGCACGTTGCGCGGCAGCGGGCGGTTGATAAAGTGCACTACCTGCTCTTTTATCGGGGCTTTGCCGGTGGTGGCTTTGGGGGCGGCTTTCTGGCGGCATGCGCCGATGTGGAGTTTTTTGCCCCATTGGTAGCCTATGTTTTGCAGTTTGAAACCGGCTTCCACCACGCCTTTGCGCAGAATATTGATGGTGCGCGGGTCGGTGGCGTTGAGAAAGGCCATGCCTGCGGCCACGGCGGGGTTGAATTTGCGTTTGCCGGATTTGTGCAGGTAGTTGCGGATGGCTACGGTAACGTCGCCGAAGTCGATGTTGACGGGGCAGGGTTTGACGCAGCGGTGGCAGACGGTGCAATGGTCGCCCACGTCGTTGAGTTCGTCGAAATGTTTGACCGACACGCCGCGGCGGGTTTGTTCTTCGTATAAAAACGCTTCGGTTAACAGGCCCACGCCGAGGATTTTATTGCGCGGGCTGTAGAGCAGGTTGGCGCGGGGAACGTGGGTGCTGCACACGGGTTTGCATTTGCCGCAGCGCAGGCAGTCTTTCACCGATTCGGCGATGGTGCCGAGGGCGGACTGCTCCATAATCAGCGATTCCACGCCCAATAATTCGAACGAAGGCGTGTAGGCGTTGCGCAGATCCGAGCCTTTCATCAGCTTGTGGCGGTTGAAGCGGCCTTGCGGGTCGGTTTTGGCTTTGTAGTCCCAGAAGGGCTGCATTTCTTCGTCGGTGAGGAATTCGAGTTTGGTGATGCCGATGCCGTGTTCGCCGGAAATCACGCCGCCTAAGCTGCGGGCGATGGCCATGATGCGCTCCACGGCTTTGTGGGCCGTCTGAAGCATGTCGTAATCGTCTGAATTAACAGGGATGTTGGTGTGCACATTGCCGTCGCCGGCGTGCATGTGCAGCGCCACAAACACACGCGATCGCACCACTTTGGCATGGATTTTTGCCAAGCCCTGCATGATTTTGGTGTCGGTTTTGCCGCTGAAGATTTCAGACAGGGGTTTCATCACGTCGGCTTTAACCGATACGCGCAGGCGGAAATCGCGGAAGGCGGTAAAGCTGCTTTCGCTGTCGCTCGCTTCGGGTGCGGCGTGCACGGCGGCGCCGTAGCGCTGTTTATAGCCGGCCAGCGGCGCGTCGAGATGGGCGAGCAGCCATTGCCAGCGTTCCTGCACGGCCTCTACATGCGCGAGGGCGTGGTTGGCGCGTTCGCCCAACAGTTCGCTTTTGGGCAGGTCGGTGCCCATCTGCTCGACGGGCAGGTTGCCTTGCAGGTATCGGATCAGCGCTTCGCAGAGGGCGAGTTTGTTTTTAATCGACAATTCGATGTTGATGCGTTCGATGCCGTCTGAATACTCGCCCAAGCGTTCCAACGGAATCACCACGTCTTCGTTGATTTTGAAGGCGTTGGTGTGTTTGGCGATGGCGGCGGTGCGGCTGCGGTCGAGCCAGAAGGTTTTGCGCGCTTCGGGGGTAACGGCGGTAAAACCTTCGCCGTCGCGCGCTTGCGCCAGCTTCACGATGTGGTCGGCCGCTTCGTTTACGGCAGCTTCGTCGTCGCTGACGATGTCGGCAATCAGCACCATTTTCGGGCGGCCCCTGCCCGCCGCTTTGGTGGCGTAGCCGACGGCGCGCACATAGCGCCAGTCGAGGTGTTCCAAGCCGGCCAGTTGCACGCTCTCGTGGCCGAGCAGGTAGTCGCGGATTTCCACAATGGAAGGCGTGGCGTTGGCGACGGTGCCGAAAAATTCCAAACAGATGGTGCGGATGTGTTTGGGCATGGTGTGCAGCACAAAGGCGCAGCTGGTGATGATGCCGTCGGTGCCTTCTTTCTGCACGCCGGGCAGGCCGCTTAGGAATTTGTCGGTAACGTCTTTGCCGAGGCCGACTTTGCGGAATTGCCGGCCGGGGATTTCCAAACGCTCGGTTTTCACGGTGTTCAGGCCGTCTGAAGTGAGCGTGTGCACGTCGAATATCGCGGTGTCTTCGTCGTGGATTTTGCCGAAGTTGTGGCGCACGCGCTCGATTTTCAGCCATTCGCCCTGCGGGTTGACCATTTTCCAATAGGCGAGGTTGTCCAGCGCCGTGCCCCACAGCACCGCTTTTTTGCCGCCGGCGTTCATCGCTACGTTGCCGCCCACGCAGGAAGCGTCGGCGGAAGTGGGGTCGACCGCAAACACGAGTTTGGCGGCGGATGCTGTTTCTTCCACCCGCCGCGTAACCACGCCGGCGCCGCAGTGGATAATCGGATGCGTGCCCTCGAGTCCGGGCAGTTCCACATATTGCACGCCGTTGTGTTTGTCGAGTTTTTCGGTGTTGATCACCGCGCTCATCGCATCGAGCGGCACCGCGCCGCCGGTGTAGCCGGTGCCGCCCCCTCGCGGAATAATGGTCAAATCCAGCTCGATTAAGGCGCGCACCAGCGGAGCGATTTCGTCTTCGCTGTCGGGGTTGACCACTACAAACGGATATTCCACGCGCCAGTCGGTGGCGTCGGTAACGTGGCTCACGCGGGCGAGGCCGTCGAACATGATGTTGTGTTTGCGGGTGATTTTGCTCAAACGCGCCAGAATCTGCGCCCGTTTTTGGCGGGTGGTTTCGAAGCTTTTCTCAAAACGGGCCACGGCCGCTTCGGCTGCTTCAAGCAGTTCGGCCACCTGCTCGTTGTTGTCGCGCCGTTTTTGGATTTCTCCCAAACGGTGCCGCATTTCACCTACCAATGCGGCCAGGCGGGCAGGGTGGTCGAGTAAGTCGTCGACCAGATAGGGGTTGCGCACTACCACCCAGATGTCGCCGAGCACTTCAAACAGCATGCGCGCCGAACGGCCGGTGCGGCGTTGGCTGCGCAATGCCTGCAATATGTCCCAAGCGTGCCCGTCCAGCAGGCGGATAACGATTTCGCGGTCGGAATAAGAGGTATAGTTGTAAGGGATTTCGCGGATGCGTTGGAGGGCGGCAGTCATAAGCGGGCGGTTCCGGAATATTTGTGTTGTGTTTGCGGATTTTGTTTTTCAGACGGCCTCTCAAACCGGATGAGGCCGTCTGAAAGCATAAACAAAAAGGTTCAATGTAATGTAATTTCCGGCTGTTTTCAATGGAAAAATATGGAAGTGCAATATGCAGGGCGTTCATGCAGGCCTGTTTTTTGTTGACAATCCCGCCGTACCGGCACGCGGCGGGCGCAATTATGGCTTGGTATGCACGGGTAAAGCAGATATAATGCGAACCTTACGGCGGGTCTCCCCGCATGGTAATCCGGAACAACGGGTCAGGGGCGGAAGCCAGCAGCCCACTCCGGTGCGCCAGTGCCGGGGGTTTGGCTCGCCGCCCTAATCTGAAAAACACCGGCGCATTGAATAATGCGCCGGTGTTTTTTTTGATCCTTACCGTTTCATATTTTTGTCATACAGTTTCTATTCTGCCCGTTGCCGTTACCAGCCATGCCTTCAAACCGGGGAGGGCGGCGGCGGTTTTTTCAACGGCGGTTTTGTCCATTACTGAAAATGCGGTAGACAGTGCGTCGGCAACGGCGGCATCGGCAGCCGTTACGCTGACGCTGCGGTAACGCGGGCTGCTGCTGCCGGTGTGCGGGTTGAAAAGGTGGGTGAACCTGCCCGCTTCGTCCATGTGCGTGCCGTAGCCGCCAGAAGTGGCAAGGGCTTGGTTTTGCAGCTCAATGTTCAGCAATACGGCGGTTTCGTCATCAGGGTTGCGGATGCCGGCCTGCCATGTGCGGCGGCGTGCGGTATCCAAGGCGCGGATTTCGCCCAAGTCCACCAGCGCCTGTTCCAGCCCGGCATTGCGCAGCATATCGGTGATGCGGTCGGTGATGTAGCCTTGGGCGATGCCGTTGAACGACAAGGCCATGCCGGGCTTGTCAAGGCGGACGCTGCGGCTGTCGAATCCGACGGCGTTGAAATCCGCCAGTGTCAGGGCAGCCGCCAAATCGGCGGACGGCGGGGCGGACGTGCTTTGCGGATGGCGGGCGAAGTGCTTGGCGTAAACGTTCCACAGGGGCTGTATGCCGGGGTTGAACGCGCCCTGCGTGAGCGCGTGGATGCTGCGGCTGAGGCTGAGCAGGGCTAAAAAGTCGGCGGGCGGGTTGTTCAGGCGGCCTGTTTGGTTCAGGTGCACCAGCAGGCTGTCGTCGCGGTAGAGGCTGAAGGTTTTTTCTAAACGCGCTATTTCGGCCACGGCTTTGACAATCAGGTTTTCGGCAAAACGGCGGTCGGGGTGGTAGAGGCGTATTTCGGCACCTGCGCCCAGCGCGATACCCTGCCAGACTACGGGTTCGGGCAGCGTTTTGCCGGCTGCCGCGCCGTGCCGCCAGACGGAGGGTACGGCGGCAAGGGCTGCGGCTGCGGCGGTGATGCCGATAAAGCGGCGGCGGGAAAACTTCGTGGTCATGGTCGGCTCCGTTTTTGGGGAGGGAAGGTTTGTTTGGCGGCAAAAAAAAACCGCATCTTCCTTCCTGCCGTTTTCAGACGGCTTCAGAAGGCATTGCCGTTTTTTACCTGAAAATATATTCGTCGGGCATTTCGTCGAATGCCACCACCCTGCCGCCTTTTTCGGCGGCGAATTTCTGCGCCTGTGCTTTGTCGGCAAAGGGCAGTGCGTCTTCCGCGCCCATGCCGCCGATAAAGCCGCTTTCAATCACATAATGGGCTTTGCGGGCGTCTGTCCAGTGGTTGTCGGCATCGGGCGTGTTCCAGTCGGCCACTTTGCCCATATCGGTTACATAGATTGCGGCAATGCCTTTGGGTTCTTCGGGCAGCCTGGTGTAGCCGAACATCTGTTTGATGGTGGAAAACCACACCGGTTTTTCGGGGCGGCCGTTTAAGAAAATCTGGGCTTTGGGGCCAACGTGTTCGGAAAGGTTCATGGTGCAGTAATGGCCGACGGCTTCGTCGGTAATCTGCTGCGGCGCGGGCGGTGCGGCTTCGGGTCCGCTGCCGCAGGCGGCCAGAAGCAGGGCTGCCGGCAGCAGGTAAAGAAAAGGTTTCATTCTGTTTTCCTTTTTTATGTTGGGGCGGATACGGTTTTCAGACGGCCTGAAACGGTGCATAAGCCCCGATCCTTTAAATCTGCCGCTTCCCGAATACCCATGATGCCAGGACGAAAGGGACGGCAATCCACAATAATTGCGCCGCCAGCAGCACGGGCCGGCCCAGCGACAGCTGCGAGCTCAACCCCGCCATGCCGGCATACATGGCGGTGTTTTCGTAGCCGGTCAGGTTCAGCAGGCGGTAGATGTCGGCAGGGTTGAACAGCAGCACGGCTTCCAGCATGGGGGCGGTGATAAGCTGTTTGGTGTCGGCAACCAAAACGCCCAACAGCGCCATATCGAAAATCACCACGAAAAACAGCCATACGCCTACGGCAACGCCCGCCGCCGTGCCGCGCTCTTTAACTTTGGCACTGATCAGGTAGCCCATTGCCAGAAAAGCGGCGCCCAGCAGGATGCTGGCGGCAATCAGCAGCAGAAACGGCTTCCATGCGGCGGGGTCGGATGCGCCGTTTGCCAGTTGCAGTGCGACGCCCGCCAAGCCGTAGCCCGCCCCGGTGGCTAGTGCGAGCACCGCCAGATGGCCGGCAAATTTGCCCACCAGCACCTGCCCGCGCGAAACGGGGTAGCTCAGCAGCAGCGCCATGGTGCCGCGTTCGATTTCGCCGATCAGCGCATCGTGGGAAAGCAGCATGGCAATCAGCGGAATCAGGAAAATCGACAGGCTGGAGAGGCTGACCACGGTAACGGTGAGCGGATCGGCCTTCACTTCGCCGGCGGGTGCGCTGCCGAGGAAGCCCAGCGACAAGGCCAGCGCGGCCAGAAGGAGCGTGGCGGCCAGCACCCAGCGGTTGCGCAGGCTGTCGCGGATTTCTTTTGCGGTGATAATCCAAACGGGGTTCATGGTGTGCGGTTTCCTTAATTTTCAGACGGCCTGAACCGGCTATACGTCTTCGCGCTTGAGCAGTTCGGCATACATATCGTCCAAGGTCGGCGTGCGGATGTCGATTTGGGCGATATTGTCCATGCCGCCCAAGCCCTGCAACAGCAATGCTTTGTCTTCCACGCGGCATTGCGCGGTGTGGGTGAGGCCGTCTGAAACCCATTCGGGCGGCATGGCGGCGGGCTGTTTCAGACGCACGGTTACGGTGGCGGGCAGGCCGCTTTGGGTTTGCAGCTCGTTCATGCTGCCGTCGGCGATTTTGCTGCCGTTTTTCATCACCACGATGCGTTCCGCCCTGCCGTCCAATTCGCCCAGGGCGTGGGTACTGAGCAGCACGGTGGCGCCTTCCCTGCCCAGCTCGTGCACGATTTCGTAAAACAGCTGCCGCGATGCGGGGTCGAGGCCGGTGGTGGGTTCGTCGAACAGCAGCACTTTCGGTTTGCCGAGCAGTGCCTGTGCCAAGGCCAGCCGCTGGCGCATTCCTTTTGAATAGGTGCCGACGCGGCGGCCTGCGGCTTGGGCGATGCCGACGCGTTCGAGCAGGGCGGTGTTTTTGGCGGTGGGCTGTTTTTTCAGCTTGGCGTAAAAATCCAAAGTTTCCCTGCCGGTGAGCGAGGGGTGCAGCGCCACGGTTTCGGGCAGGTAGCCGGTCTGGCTGCGCACGGCGGCGGCGCGGCGGCCTGCCGCACCGCCGCCCAGCAGCGACACGCTGCCGGAGTCGGGGCGGATCAGGCCGAGCATCAGTTTGATCAGGGTGGATTTTCCCGCGCCGTTGTGCCCCGCCAGCCCGACGCACTCTCCGGCATTCAGGGTCAGGTCGACGTTTTTTACGGCAAAGCGGCCGCCGTACTGTTTGCTGACTGCGTTTAAAACAACGTGTGCCGTACCCATTGCTGCTCCTTGTGTGCCGGTGTTTTCAGGCTGCAGGCTGCCTTGCGGCAGGCCGTCTGAAAATATTTTGGAAAACGGAATACTGCCATGCCGTTTGTCATATTTTTCCCTTCATGGTCCGGTAGCGCTCGAACGTTTCGTTTTCGGGCGGCACCATCAGCGGTTTGCTGTCGGTTACGCCGCCGGGCAGGATGGCGGGAAACTGCGACTGCGCCCATTTGACGATGCTTACGGCAGGGCTGTTCATCAGCAGGCGGGCGGCGGGGGCGCGCCAGACAATCTGGTCGATGATGCCGTTGGGGCGGTAGGCATGATCGCCGAAGCCGTCGCCGTCGAGGTCGAAGGCGCTGTTGTCGCTCCAATAGTTGCCGCGTCCGCCTTCCGCCCAATCAATGTGGCGGGTGCTGACGTATTTAATCTGGTTTTGGTTGTTGACAAAGGCGTTGTCGTGAATGGTGTTGCCTTCGGCGGCGGCGGTGAAATGGATGCCGATGGCGCAGGATTCGAAACGGTTGCCGGTCAGGCGGTTATAGTTGGCGTTATATACGAAAACGCATTTGCCGGCTTTGTCTATCACGTTGCCGCGTATTTCGGAATGGTTGGCATAATTGAGCATCAGCCCCTGGTTGGTGCTGTTGACGGCGATGTTGTCATTCACTTTCAGCCGTTCGGAAAACATGATGGCGTAGCCGATTTCGTTGCCGTCCGAAAAATTGCCGCTCACCTCGCTGTCGTGGGTATACATATAGTGCACGGCGTAGCGCAGTTTGGAAAACCGGTTGCCGCTGAACACGTTTTTGGTGCTGGCGTTGGAAAAAATGCCGTCGCGCCCCTGAGAAATGTCGTTGCCGATGACTTTGGAGCCGGGCGCGTTCCACACGGTTACGCCGTTGCCGCGCTCGTTGCGGCGCAGTCGGGTGTCGCCGACAATGGTGTTTTCTTTCACCAGCGCATCGGGCGCGCCGTGCAGGTAGACGCCGACGGAGTTTTCCAGAATATTGTTGTGTTCCACCAGGGCGCGGGCGGCGCTTTGGTGCAGGTAGACGCCGGCATCCATGGCGGGCAGGCTTAAGCCGGAGCGGGTTACGGTGAGGTTGCGCAGGGTAACGTCGGGCGCGTGCACGGATACGGTGCGCCCCGTGCGGTCGCCCTCGATTTCGGCGCTCCTGTCGGCAGGCCCCTCAATCGTGAGCGGTTTGCCGATAACGATTTTGCCGGGGTATTTTCCCGGGGCAAGGCGCAGGATGTCGCCCGCCTGCGCGCGGTCGATAACGCTTTGCAGGCTGCTGCCTGCGGCAACGCTGACCGTGGCGGCGGATGCCGTCTGAAAGGCGGCGGCGGACAACATCAGGAATATTCGGATGCGGATGTGCATGGTGTCGGTTTTTTTATTTACGGATAGGGCGTATGCTTTCGCTGCCGGTACTGCAAAACCGCCCGTTTCAGGCTGCTTTGCACCGAAGGCCGTCTGAAACGCCGTTAAACGGTTCAGACGGCCTCTTTGGTGCGTTATTTCGGTTTCACAATCATCTGGCCCGACATTTCCATATGCAGCGCGTGGCAGAACCACTGGCAGTAATACCAGTGCACCCCGGGGCGGTCGGCGGTGAAGGTTACCGAGGCGGTGGCCTGCGGGCCGATTTCCATGGCGATGCCGTAGCCTTCGAGCGTGAAGCCGTGGGTGAGGTCTTCGATGGTTTCCGTGTTGGTAACGTACACGGTTACCTCGTCGCCCAGTTTCACTTCAAACTGCGGCACACTGAACACAGGCGCGACGGCGGTCATGTATACGCGCACTTTGTTGCCGTCGCGGATAACGTTTGCGGCACTCTCCAGCTTCACGCCGTCTTTTTCGGCCTGCTTCACCGCATCTTCCCACATCCACGGGTCTTCGCGGTTCCACGTTTTCAGGGGCTTCACCTTGGAGGCGGCCACCAGCAGCATATCGTGCGGTTCGGCAAAGCTCGGGCCGTCGTGCACCAGCTTCATTTCGTCGCCGGAAATATCGATGAGCTGGTCGTTTTCGGGTTTTAAGGGGCCTACGTTCAGGAAACGGTCTTTCGAGAATTTGTTCAGCGACACCAGCCATTTGCCGTCGGCCTCTTTGGTTTCGCCCATGGTGGTGTGGTTGTGGCCGGGCTGGTAGTGCACGTCGAGCTTCTGAACGATGTAGTCGCCTTTTTTATCCTGATTCTTATAGGCCTCAATGGCTTTGGCGATGTTCCATTTCACCATCTGGCTGTCGATAAACAGCGTGGTGTAGGCATTGCCGCGACCGTCGAAGGCGGTATGCAGCGGCCCCAGACCCAGCTCGGGTTCTGCCACGACCACGTCGCGCTCTTTGATTTTGCTGGCAAACAGATCGTCGAGCCTGTGTACGTCCAGCACGGTAACGGTGGGCGAAAGCTTGCCGTTGAGCATGATGTAGTTGCCGTCGGGAGAGGCGTTGCAGCCGTGCGGCGAGTTGGGCACGGGAATGTAGCGGGTGTATTTGGAGTTGGCTTCGGCGCGGCCGTCCAACACTTTCACACCGCCGATTTCTTTGAAATCGCCGTTTTTAATGCCTTCTTCAATGGCGGCAATATTGAACACCACGCACCAGTCCTGCTCGTTGGCCGAGGCTTCGGTAACGGTAACGCCTTTTTCGGAGTTGTAGCAGGTGGCAAACGAATATTTGCCCTGATAGTCGGCATCGCCGTTGTCGAGGTTGCCGTCGACCATCACCTGCCAGGCCACTTCCATGGTTTCGCCGTCTACCGCCGTGTAAACCGCCCACCAGTTTTTCTTGGGGTCGTCCAAAAGGGTGCCGTTATTGGGCACAGGCACGATATGCTCGCCGTTGGCAAACACATAGCCCGTTTTCGGATAACGCTGCGGACGCAGGCCGTGCACGCCGGAAACATTGGGGATTTCCAGAATTTTGTCGGTTTTCATCACATCGCAGCGGATGCGCGCCACACGGTTGTTGGCTTTGTCGTTCACATACACATAGCGGCCGTCGTAGGTTTGATCGGTAAACGACATGTGCGGGTGGTGCAAATCGCCGTTGGGCATCACCGGCTGGCCGGTTTTTCTCAGGTATTCGCGGGTTTCGGGCGTGAGGTTGGCATTGAGGATTTTGCGGCTCTCATTGGTGCGCCCCCAACCGGTGGCACTGCACATGTTGAACACGGGGATGCGCAGCAGTTCGCGCATGGAGGGCACGCCCAAAACACGCAGCTCGCCGGTTTGGCCGCTGGAGTTGAAAGCGTAATACTGGTCGAGCTCACCCGGCCCCACATGATAAGACTGGCCGCCCGCCGCACCGCCTGCTTTGGCCGCGCCCGACGCGCCCGATGCCGCGCCGCCTTCGCCGCTGCTGCCGGAGCAGCCCGCCAGCCCCAAAAGGCCGGCACCCGCCAAACCCGCGCCAGATACTGCGGCCGTACCTAAAAACGATCGCCGGCTCAAGCCGACCGGATCTGGTTTCTCTTTGTTTTCTGACATTTCAACTCTCCTGAGTTAGTGGGAAAATTCCGGCGGCCTTTCAGACGGCCTGCCGTAACGGATGAAACGGCTTGTTTTTCCGTATCAAAAACATTTGTTGTTTTCAGGCGGCTTCTTCACAAACCGCACCACCTGCTCCTGCGGCCCTGCCGCCGTTTCGGTTTTGGCCGCCGCCTGTTTGGCTTTTTTCTTCAGCGTGGCGACAACCTGCGGGCAGCGGGTAGTGTGGTGGTAGAGCACCTGGCAGTGCAGGCACTGGATGCATTCGTTGGGGTTGATTTCGCCTTCGGGGTGAATGGCCTGCACCGGGCATTCGTTGGCGCAGAGCTGACAGGGGTTGCCGCACATATGGTAGCGGCGCAGCCAGTCGAAAATCCGCAGCCGCGCGGGAATGGCCATGGCCGCACCCAGCGGGCACAGGTAGCGGCAGAAAAAGCGTTCTATAAACAGCCCCGCAGCCAACAGTGCCGCCGCAAACAAAACCCACCACCATTCGCGCATAAATTTGAGGATGACCGCCGTTTTAAACGGCTCGATTTCAGAGAGCTGTTCGGCCAGCCCCAAGTCATACAGCGATACGCCGAACAGCACCATAAAAACCACGTATTTCAGGGCGGCCAGGCGGGTGTGCACGCCGAAAGGCACGTTGATCTGCTTTACGCCCAGTTTTTTGGCGATGCGGTTAGACAACTCCTGCATGGCGCCGAACGGGCACAGCCAGCCACAAAACGCGCCGCGGTTCCAAAACAGCAGCGACACCGCCGATGCGCTCCACAGGATGAACACAATCGGATCCATCAGAAAATAGTCCCAGCTGAAACCCGTGCGCAGCGAAGTGGTGAAGGTGAGCACGTTCACCACCGAAAGCTGGGCCTGCAGGTACCAGCCGATGAAAAACAGGCTGAATGCGAGGTAGGCCAGGCGGAAACGGTCGTAGAAAACGGGATAACGCGCCAGCGTGTCCTGAAAGAAAAACACCGCCGCCAGCACCAGCAGCGAAAACGACACTACGGCAATCTGCCATGCTTTGCCCGCCCAAACCTGTTTCCACAGGTGCGCCTGCGCACCGTTGTCTTCGG
This sequence comes from Neisseria sp., assembly GCF_030530745.1. GTDB lineage: Bacteria > Pseudomonadota > Gammaproteobacteria > Burkholderiales > Neisseriaceae > Neisseria. The sequence goes on from NZ_JAUMUI010000016.1 coordinate 45,542, forward strand.
GGGCTGCGGCAGGATCGGCAGAGGCCGTCTGAACAGGTGCGGCCTCAGGCGGGATTTCCACTGGCGGCGCATTCGGATCGTCAATATAGAAACCCGGCGGCAGTTCGTAATCCAAATCGGCGGTAACGAAGGCTTTGTCGTGTACGCCGGTGGTGCGCTGTATCACCAGCTGCGCCCGCCACGGCTCCGCACCGTCGAAACCGGCATCATCGGGCACGGTAAACAGCGATACTTCTTTAAACTGCGGCGCTCCGGCGGCTTCCAGAGCGGTCAATCGTTCGTGTTGTGCGTCGGTAAAGCGGAAGCTGGTGTCGCCCTGGATAATCTCGATGCGGTCGAAAATGCCGCCGCGCACATAGCCCGAACCTTTCCACGAATAACGCCCTTCGCCTGCAATCACCAATGCCGACTGATTCGGTTTCAGACGGCCTTGAAGGGCGTTCCAGCCCGCTTCGCCGAGCAGGCTTTTGCCGACGGCAGGCTGAGAGGCCAGCGCCACATACAAATCGACAAACACCGCATCGCCGGGGCCGGGTTCGGGTTGTTGTGCGGCTGCGGCTTTGCCGCCGGTTTCAAACAGTTTATTGGCTTCGTCTACGGTAAGGTGCAGCTTTGCCACCGCTTTCTGCGCCAGCAGTTCTTCCCACGAAAGCACGTCCTGCTTGTCGGGATTGACGGCGCGGCGCGGGCGGGAGGCTGCTGCCTGCGGTGCTGCCTGTGCGGTTTGGGACGCGGCACCCTGCGTTTCGTCAGATGCCGTCCGAACCACCCCTGCCGCCTGCGGCGTGCCGAGTTTGTAGGCGGCGGCAACGGCTTTAATGGAACGCTGGATGCTGTCGTTGATTACCATCAGCGTTACCGTAGCGCCGCTGACGATATCGGAAGGCATGCTGCCGGGTTTGAGCGGTGATTTCACCAGGTTCAGACCCACATAATCCTGAATGAATTTGTCTACTTTCGACTGCGGGATACCGATCAGCACAATCGGCTCGTTGTGCGCCACCAGTTTGGCGCCGACGATTGTGCCGTCATTGGCCAGCGCCACCATCGTATCGATAGGCTTGCTCGAGTAGCCGCGCGTATTCACCACATCGGTGGTAATGTATACCAAGCCCAGCTGCTCCTGTCCTTTATAAACGCGGGCCGCCATCGGCTTGCCTTCCGGTTCGCCGTAACGGTCGGCATTCGGAAAGATTTCTGACGGCGGTATTTTTTTCAGAAATTCAGGCAGCCGTTCGGCGTATGCCGCGTCGGGAAACAGCAGCAACACCAGTAAACCGAATATGCAGAGCCCGATCCGCACTCCACCCGAAAAAAAAGCAGACATAACGTCCCCATTACCCGATGCTTTCAAATATGTACATTATATGAATCTTTGTTGGCATTTGTTTGATTTAAATCAAGAAGCACAATATTCCATATTTTTATCTGTGAAAAGTTTGTTAATAAATAATCAATAATATCAAATGGTTTAAAGTAAACTGAAAAACAAACAGGCCGTCTGCCTTAATCAATGTGCAATGCCTGCGGGAAATGCCGCCGGTGCAAGATTTTTATATTTTCTTTTTTTAAAACAGTTGGTTTTTAATTGGTCGGTATCTTTAAGAATTAAAGATTCGGAAAATTTGAACGTTTTTCAGAAAGAAGGGCGGCCAACTCCGCCGGTATGAAGATTTCAGTCTTTGTTCGGCCTGAAAGCGATATTGTGATATAAAGGCCGTCTGAAAATGAAAATACCGTTATTTTGTTTACTGGGGAGTGCCGGCATCCTGCACGGCGGCTGCTTGATCAAAAAGCCGTTTCGCCGGCCGATGCCGGCATACCTTGGAACTGATGGATTACAGAGAGGTTTTTTTATGATGAAAAAATTCAGTTTCAGCATACCGTTTCTGGCCGCGGCTGCAATTTCAACCGCTTCCGTATCGGCCGCACCGCTTCCGCAGTCGGCAGAGCTGCACTACACCGGCAACTACGGCATTCCCGCCGTGATGACCTTCACCCGCAGCGGCAGCCGCTATAAAGTGGTTTCCAACATCAAAGTGCCGCTTTACAGCATACGCTTCGAATCAGGCGGAACCGTTTCCGGCAGCCGCCTGATTCCGTCTTACTATCAAGACGTGCGCGGCGGCAAACCTTATGCCGGTGCCAAATTCGGCGGCGGCAAAATCAGCTACGGCAAGGCAGGGCAGCAGCAGACCCGGGCCGCTTCGGGCACCACCATGGATTTGTTCACCCTCGCTTGGCAGCTTGCCGCCGCCGACGGCAAGCTGCCGCCCGGCCTTAATGTAACCAACGGTAAAAAAATCTACCCGGTCAGCGGCCTGACCCGCACCGGCAGCGGCAGCTATAAAATTGCAGGCAGCAGCACCCCCGTCAACAAATACCGCCTGCGGCGCGGCGACAGCACCGTCAATTACGCCTTTGCTCCCGAGCTGGGCAATATTCCCGTGCAAATCAGCTACACCGACGAGGGCAAAACCTATAACCTGAAGCTTACCAAGGCGAAAATCAACGGCCGGGCGGTGCAAAAATAAAAATACAGCCTCCTTGTTTGCAGGCCGTCTGAAAGAATATGCCGCTTTTCATTTTTCAGACGGCCTCAAAGCTTTTTCTGCCATTGAACGGATTTTTAGAAAGAACACCGGTATGCCGGCCAACCATTATGAAAACTTCCCCGTCGGTTCGATTGTGCTGCCGCGCCGCCTGCGCAAGCCCACTCATGCCGTTTATGCCTTTGCCCGAACTGCCGACGATATTGCCGACGAAGGCAGTGCAACCGATGCCGAACGCCTGCACGGCTTGGACGGCCTGCGCGCCGAATTAGACAGAACCGGCCGCGGCGAAACGCCTCAAACCGCTTTGGTTCAGCGTTTGCAGGCCGAAGCGCTGCAACCTTTCGGCCTGCCTTTGCAGCCGTTTTACGACCTGCTTTCCGCATTCGGGCAGGACGTGCGGCAGAAGCGTTATCAGAATTTCGGCGAGCTGGTGGATTATTGCCGCCGTTCCGCCAACCCCGTGGGCCGCATCATGCTCCACCTTTACGGCGAACACGATCCTTTGAGCAAGGCGCAGAGCGACGGCATCTGCACCGCGCTGCAACTGGTTAATTTCTGGCAGGATGTGGCCGTAGACTGGCAAAAAGGACGCGTGTATATCCCGCAGGACGATTTGCAGAAATTCGGCGTGAGCGAGGCGCAGATTGCCGAGGGCAGGGCGGATTTCGCTTTTCAGCGGCTGATGGCCTATGAATGCGGGCGCGCCCATAAAATGCTCAAGGCCGGTTCGCCGCTGGCCAAAACGCTTAAAGGACGGATGGGGCTGGAACTGCGTATGATCGTTCTCGGTGCGCAGCAGGTTCTGCACAAACTCGAAACCAACCGCTACGACGTGTTCAACCGCCGCCCTGTGCTGGAAGCCAGAGACTGGTGGGTGGTGGTGAAGCGGGCGCTGCTGAAGAAATAGCTTTGAAAAAATCAAAGAAAGCGCCTTTGGCGTTTCTTTTTTATTTTAATGTAATGGAAATCCTGCATCTGAAACATTTTATGGCCTGCGGCGGTTTTCCGGGCGGGAAAACGGGGGCGGTATGCGCAGCCGCCCGAGGTCTGCTTTGCGGGGCAGGCACGGCGGGGCAGGAATCCGAAAACGGGCTGGATAAGTAAGGCTGCTTTGTTATAAAATGTAGCGGAACTCAGGTAAGCAAGAAATTGCTTGTTTTTTTAATTTTCATGTTAAGAGGAAAACGAAATGTTCCCCGAATACCGCGATTTGATTTCTAAATTAAAACAAGAAGACGGCCATTTCGCCCGTTTGTTTGACGAGCATAACGAGCTGGACGACAAAATCACCGGCCTGACCAACAACCCGGTTACCGAGGGCTTGAACGAAATCGAAGAGCTGAAAAAACAGAAACTGCATCTGAAAGACCAACTGTATGCGATTTTGCTGAAAGCCGACAAAGGAGGCAGATAAGCATTATCGGGCAAGGCCGTCTGAAACATGTTTTTCAGACGGCCTTTTGCCGTTTGAGGCCTTTGCAAAACCGTCAGATGTGGATGCGGTTCAAGGCGCAACAGCACAGCGAATGCGCCGCATCTGACGGTTTTGCAAAGGTTTCCGTTTACAGGCAGCAGCTGCCGAAACGCAGTTTTTTGCTGAATACCAGTTCGTGTGTGAGTTGTTTTACCACCAAAATATTGGTGCGGTCTTCCAGCGCGCGGATACTGTGTGCCTCGTGCGGTTCCAAACGCACCACCTGAAGCCCGCGGGTGTCGAGGGTTTCTTTTCCGGCGGTGATTCGCGCGCTGCCGTTGAGCACAATCAAAAGCACGATGGCATCGGTTTCGTAAACGGGGATTTCATTGCCGCATTGCAGCGAAAGCTGCACGAGCTGCTGATCGTTGTCTTCGGCGATTACGCCGCCGATAAGGGCTAGAGGATCCAAGGAATATTGTTTCATGGCGTCGGTTTTCTGTGAAATTTAATTACGCCGACCATTATAAAACCGCCGCAAACGACGGGCGCGTTTTTTCAGACGGCCTTTTGATATAAGGCAAAGGCACGGCTTTGCAGTATTAGTAAATCCACTTAATTTCCATTACGGCGTTGCTGCGCCTTGCCGTACTATTTGTACTGTCTGCGGCTTGCTGCCTTGTACTGAAAATTAATTGGATTCACTATACAATACGCGCCATCTTCAAATACTCCAAACCATGCCGATAACCATGCCGAAAAAAATCCTGATTATTTCCCCCAGCTGGATAGGCGACTGCGTGATGACGCAGCCGCTCTGCCGCCGCCTGCGCGAGCTGCACCCCGGAGCCGTTATCGACGTGTTCGCCCCCAAATGGTCGATGGCCGTGTTCGAGCGTATGCCCGAAATCAGCGAAATCATCGAAAACCCGTTCGGCCACGGCGCGCTGGAACTGAAAAAACGCTGGCAGACGGGGCGGCAGTTGGGGAAGCGCGGCTATGATCAGGTTATCGTGCTGCCCGGCTCGCTCAAGTCGGCCCTGATTGCGGCGGCTACCGGCATCAGGCAGCGCACGGGCTATGTGGGCGAATCGCGCTATCTGCTGCTTAACGATATCCGCAAACTCGATAAAGCTGCGCTGCCGCTGATGGTTGACCGCTATACCGCACTGGCTTATCCCGCCCAAGCCGGATTCAACGGCTGTTCGGATAATCCGCAATTGCAAATCAATGCCGCCGGCCGGGCTGCCGCACTGGCCGGACACGGTTTAAACACAGCCAAACCCGTTCTGGCTTTCTGTCCGGGGGCCGAATACGGCCCCGCCAAACGCTGGCCTGCCCGCCACTTTGCCGAACTGGCCCGCCGCTATGCCCGATCGGGCTGGCAGGTTTGGCTGTTCGGCTCGCAAAAAGACTTTGAAACCGCAGAAGAAATCAACACGCTTTCAGACGGCCTCTGCATCAATTTGTGCGGTAAAACCAGCCTTGCGGAAGCCATCGATTTATTGTCCTGCGCTGAAGCCGTGGTCTGCAACGACAGCGGCCTGATGCATCTGGCGGCCGCTTTGGGGCGCAGGCTGGCGGCAGTATACGGATCGTCCAGCGCAGATCACACACCGCCGTTAAGTGATAATGCCGCCACCGTCAGCCTGAATTTAGACTGCTCACCCTGTTTCAAGCGCGAATGCCCGCTGGGGCATACCGACTGTTTGAACAAGCTTGCGCCTGATTTGGTGGAGCAGGCTTTAAAATTGCCGGAATAGGCCGGAGTCTGTAAATTTGTTTCACTGTAAATTATGAGGCCGTCTGAAAGGTGCAGTGCCGTTGCTGCGTTCCGAACAGGGTGTGCTTTACCGGATGCATGTTTATCGGGCAAAGCCGGCGGAGAAAGGCATGGTGCAAAGTATGTCGCGCAAAGGCACGTAGGGACAATGCGCGGTTAAATTTAAAAAAGCTGAGTCCTGTTGCCTACAGAATTCAGCTTTGAATAGGCTGTTTGAGAACGGTTCTTAACTTGTCCGAATTTTTGTGGACAGTTCGTAGTTTTCAGACGGCCTCCGGCTTTCCGTATACGCGCTTTACAAACTGCCGTGCAGTATTTTTGCACTTTCAAACGCCGCATCCGCATCGGCGGCCAACACCGTGAAGTGCCCCATTTTTCGGCCTTTGCGGGCGGCTTTTTTACCGTATTGGTGCAAGTGGGCGGCGGGGTGGTTTTGCAGCGGCAGCCAGTTCGGCCCTCCGCCGTTTTCACCCCACACGTCGCCTAGAATATTGGCCATGCAGCAGGCCGAAAGCAGGCGGGTGTCGGCGGGCGGCAGGCCGCACATAATGCGCACCTGCTGTTGGAACTGGCTCGCGGCGCAGGCATCAATGGTGTGGTGGCCGCTGTTGTGCGGGCGCGGGGCGATTTCGTTCACCACCAATTCGTGCATGTCGCCGACCACAAACATTTCCACCGCCAACACGCCCACATAATCCAGCTCGTCGGCCAAGCGGCGCGCCATCTGCCGCGCCTGCTGCTGAACATCGGCGCTGAAGCGGGCAGGAACGATGGAATAGGCGAGAATGCCGTTTTCGTGAATGTTTTCGGCAGGATCGAAAGTTTGCACGTTTTCGCTGTTCAGACGGCATATCACCACCGAAATCTCGCCGCGCAAATCCACCGTTTTTTCCAGCACGCAGGCTACGCCGCCCAGTTCGGCAAACGCGGCACGCAGTTCGGTTAAGGTTTTCACGCGGACTTGGCCTTTGCCGTCGTAGCCCAGCGTGGCGGTTTTCAGAATGCCGGGCAGCAGCGCCGCGCTCGCGTCGGTAATGTCTTCGGGTTTGCAGACGGCCTGATACGGCGCGGTTTGCAGGCCGGCTTTTTGAATCCACGCTTTTTCCTGAATGCGGTTTTGGGCAACGGCAACGCAGTCGCCGCTCGGCGAAACGCGGGTGTGTTGTGCCAAAAAACGCATCGCATCGGCACTCACGTTTTCAAATTCTGTGGTTACGGCGGCACATTTCGCCAGCTCGTTCAAGGCCGTTTCATCGTCGAACGGCGCGCACAAATGACGGTCGGCAAATTCCGCCGCTGGTGCGTTCGGATCGGGGTCGAGCACGGTAACGCGGTAGCCCATGGTTTTGGCGGCAACGGTAAACATACGGCCGAGCTGGCCGCCGCCGAGTATGCCGAGCGTGGCGGGGGGGAGAATGGGAGTGTTTTGCATAATATTATTTATTCTCAATATTTTATCGGGAGGCCGTCTGAAAAGTTTTCAGACGGCCTTGCTGTTGTTATCCGCTCTGGTTGCGTATTGTGGGCTAACTTTATTTCCGCTGCAAATTACCGTGTGCAAGCATATCATGCCGTGCAGTTTTGTGTTGCGGCTTTATCCGCGCCTCCTGTGTTGCTTGTACCTTTCCGCCAAGTCATAAAGAATCATCGCCGTCATGCCCCAAATATCGTAATGCAGATAGGGCAGAAAAGGGGTGGAAACGGTTTGACCGTTATGGCTGAAGTCGCGGTGGCGGTAAAGGCTTTTATCGAGGGCGGAATCAAGCGGTAGATAGAAAACCTCGTCCACTTCGTCGGCATTCGGGTAAACGGGCGGGCTGGTGGTGCTTAATGCCGGCACGGGCGAAACGGTATAGCCCGACGGAGTGAAATAAGGGGGCAGCGGCGGAAAGGTTTGCCAGTAGCCGGCGGTGATGCCTGTCTCTTCGGCGGTTTCGCGCAGGGCGGTGTGGATGAGGTCGGTGTCGCCCTCGTCGCGCCGCCCGCCCGCAAAGGCAACCTGGCCGGGGTGGTGGGGCAGGGTGGCGGTGCGGCGGGTGAGCAAAACCTGCCATTGCCGCTCGCGGAACACCACGGCCAGCAATACGGCGGCCTCGTGCATTTCGATGCCGTTAATCAGGGCGTTGCGCAGGTTGCGGGTTGCGGCGGGATAATCGGCGGCGTGGCGGAAAAATCGGGTTAGTTCGGCGTGGGTCATGATGTGTTATCTGTTGTTTTCAGACGGCCTGCATACTTTTACATAGGTAGGGGGCGGTAGGCAATATCAACAAAGCCGCGGGCTTGTGATAAAGTATTGCACATTTGTATATCGGGGTACAGGCCGTCTGAAAGCGTGCCGGTTTTGCCCGCCATTAAGGAAAGTGTATGTTTTTTGGCCGAACCGAAATCCATTCTGCCGCGCTGGCGGTGATGCTGCTGTTTGCCGGCAGCGCTTACGCCGTGGGTGAAACGTCAAAACAGCCGCCCCAGGTTGTGCAGAAGGCTGCAAAAAAGAGTTTTTATTCGCCCGAGGAGCGGGCCTTGGAATACGAACGCCGGGCGGGTATCGTCGAACGTGCCAACGATATGTTTACCTTGCTGGGCGGAGAAATGGCTTTGCAGAAAGGCGAACCCGGCACGGCGCTGGCCACTTATCTGGTGATGCTCAACCGCACCAAAAGCCCCGAGGTGGCCGAGCGTGCGATGGAAATGGCAGTTTCGCTGAACGCCTATCAGCAGGCGGAGCAGATTTATCGGAAATGGCGCGAAATCGAGCCCGTGCCGGGTAATGCGCAAAAGCGTATGGCGTGGGCACGCGATTTGGTTACCGGTAAAACCGACCGCACAGGCAAAGATTTGGACGATATTCTGAAACATGCCAACGAAGAGCAGGTGCGGCGCATTTTCTTGTTGTTGTCGCAAATCAGCGTGCAGCAGCCTGCGCTGGCAGGAAAAATCGGTAAAGACGTACACAAAGCCACCAAGCGCCATACAGATCTGCCTGAAGCGGCCATCGCCGATTTGATTTTCAGCGCGCAAACCAATAAAGAACGCGATGCCGTGCGTGCTTTGCAGCGTTTGGCCAGGCTCGACACCGAAATACTGCCGCCCACCGAAGCCACCCTGCGTTTGGTAGCGCAGCACAGTCCGAAAATCCTGCGCCGCTTTTTTGCCGAAACCGACACTGCCAAATTGTCGCCGGTGTGGCAGGAAATGGAAATCAGCAGCCTGATGGCCGACGGTCAGAACGACAAGGCCTACCAACGCCTGCAAACCCTGCTGAACCAAAACCCGAATGCTGATTTATACATTCAGGCGGCCATTTTGTCGGTCAGCCGTGAAGAAAACATTTCAACGGTGGGCAACTATCTTGATAAAGCCTACCGTACCGGCACCAGCGAGCAGAAGAGCCGTGCGGCGGTAATCGGCGCAATGCGTTATGCTGACGCCAAAGATTTCAAACAGGCCAGAGCTTGGGCGGATAAAATCAGCGCGCCCGAATATGTGTTTGACAAAGCCGTGCTCAAAGCCTCTATCGAGGCCGAGCAGGGCAACGGCAGCAAGGCGCTGGCAGAAGTCCGGCGAGCCCGGCGCCTGCCGGAACAGCAAGGCCGTTTTTTCAGTATGAGCGACGTGCAGCGGGTGTATCTGTTTGCCTTGAGCAAGCACAACAGCCCGCGTGAGGCGTTGGCAGAATTGAACGTTTTGGCTGCCAATGCAGAAAAACAGCCTGACGGCAAAGAGCATTTGCCCGATATCCTCTACCAGCGCGCCATGCTGTATGCCGACAAACTCGGCCAGCCTGAAAAAGCCGTGGCCGATTTGCGCCGTTATCTCGAGCTGAATCCGAACAGCGCCGCCGGCCTGAATGCGTTGGGCTATACCATGTTTTCGTTGCCGGAATATGATGTAGAAGAAGCCTTCAGGCTGATTCAGGCTGCCTACCAGCAAGAGCCGGAATCCGCCGCTATCAACGACAGCATGGGCTGGGCGTATTATCTGAAAGGCGACGCACAGGCAGCGCTGCCGTATCTCGAATACGCATACGCCCAGTTTCCCGATCCCGAAGTGGCCGCCCACTTGGGCGAAGTGCTCTGGAAACTGGGGCAGCAGGAAAAAGCCAAATCCATATGGCGTGAAGGTTTGCGCAAAGGATCCAATGATGCCGTGCTGCAAAAAACCTTGCAGCGCTTGGGCGTGAAGCTGTCGGCTTCCGGTTCGAAAAACAACCGCAGAAAATAAATGCGCGGGCCGAAAAGTTTAAAACCAGCCTATTTCATTTTTCATTTTCAGACAGCCTTAAATGAACTTAACCGCCGGCCAGTTGTCAACAGACCCTAGATATTGAAACCGGCCGTTGCAGGTTTTGCAGGCCGTCTGAAAAACAACCAAACAGGTATTTCATGAAAAACAAACACACTAAATTTATTTTGTGCAGTGCTGCCGCATTGCTGCTTGCCGCCTGTGCCCAGCCGCGTTTGACGGATAAAGCAGGCTGGCGTGCACAAACCGATATAGCCGATTTTACGGCCGACGGCCGGTTGGCTGTGAAAGTGAATGAAAAAGGGTCGTATGCCAACTTCGACTGGACTTACCAGAACCAAGTCCAGACCATCAACGTCAATACCCCGCTGGGCAATACGTTGGGGCAGCTTTGCCAAGACAGCATAGGAGTGTTGGCTGTTGACAGTAAAGGTAAAAAATACCGGGCAGCTACCGCCCAAGAGTTGAGCGAACAATTGCTGGGTTTCTCCATGCCGGTGCAATACCTGCATATATGGGCGAACGGCCAATGGGTGAAAAACGCCCCCTACCGGCTCCTGCCCGACGGCCGTCTGCAGCAGTTTGAATGGACTATTTCGCGTTCGCTGAATGAAAACGGCACACCGCGCATACTGTTGCTTGAAAGCTCCAAACTGACCCTGCGGCTGGTGTTCGACCAAATGGAAAAAAACAAAGATGCCAATGCCCCCGCACAGTGTGCGGCCCGCCGTTAAGGGTGCACCATGGCACTGATTGTGCCTGCCGGCGTACAAGCTTATCCGGCTCCGGCCAAGTTGAATTTAGATTTGAGAATCACCGGCCGCCGTGCAGACGGTTATCATGAGTTGGAAAGCATATTCTGCCTGATCGATTTGTGCGACACGGTTTACATCGCTCCGCGCAACGACGGACAAATCATATTGCACACCCCGGTTAGCGGCGTGCCTGCCGAAGCCGATTTGTCCTACCGTGCTGCAGCTGCCTTGCAGCCTTTTTCAGACGGCCCGTGCGGTGCGGACATTTGGTTGGAAAAACGCATTCCGATGGGCGGCGGTTTGGGGGGCGGCAGTTCCGATGCCGCTACCGTGCTGATGGTGTTGAACAAACTGTGGCACTGTACGCTGACGAAGCAGCAGTTGATAGACCTTGGTGTGAAACTTGGTGCGGACGTGCCGTTTTTCATATTCGGTAAAAACGCGTTTGCCAAAGGTATAGGTGAAAAGTTGACTGAACTGCATATTCCGCAGCAATGGTATGTGATAGTGAAGCCTCCCGTACACGTCAGCACTGCCGCGATTTTTTCTCACGAACGCTTGACACGAAATTCCGAACCCAGCATAATGCCGTCTTTCCAATCTCTGCAACCGTTCAGAAATGATATGCAGGCAGTAGTTTTTCAGGAATATCCCGAAGTTTCAGAAGCTTATGGCGATCTTGAAAAATTTGGAAAAACATTAATGACGGGCTCCGGTGCCTGTCTGTTTGCTGCTTTCGGCAGCGAAGGCGAAGCTGCTGCCGTATTCGGCTTGGTTTCAAAAAGCCATGAAGCATATTTTGCGAAGGGTCTTACCCGTCACCCGTTGCAGATATAGATACAAGTTTTATTGCGTTGGGGAGTCGTCAAGTGGTTAAGACACTGGATTTTGATTCCAGCATGCGAAGGT
>NZ_JAUMUI010000047.1 GCF_030530745.1 Neisseria sp.
AAAGAAGCAAAACAGACAAACAGGATGCCAAACTGATAGCCCAATACTGCAAAGCAATGAATCCCGAACCGTGGCAACGGCCGTCGCCGGCACAAAAACAGCTTCAGGAACTTACCCGCTATATAGCCCGCGTCAAAAAACAGCGGGCGGCGGAAATTACTAAGTACCAAACTGCTCCCGATTATCTGAAACGTCACATAAAGGCAACGATAGACTACTTGAGTGGCCATTTACAGACGCTAAAAAAGGACTTGCAGGGCTTTTACAAAGCAAACCCCGATTACGACAAAAACCGAAAACGCCTGAAAACCATCAGCGGCATAGGCGAAACATCTGCCTCCGTATTGCTCGCCGCATTGACCAACCGCTTTGAAACGCCAGCCCAATTTACCGCCTATCTCGGCTTAGATCCGCGTATCTATCAGTCCGGCACAAGCGTAAACGGCAGGCAACGTATCTCAAAAGTAGGCAAATCCGACTTAAGGGCAGCCCTGTATATGCCCGCTCTTGTCGCCTACCGCATTAACGCCTTTCCCGATTTTATAGGCCGTCTGAAACAGAAAAAGAAGCCGTTTAAAGTCATCATTGTTGCAATAATGCGAAAATTGGCCGTAATCGCTTTCCACATACTGAAAAGCCAAACAGAATACGATAAAAGCCGATATAAAACAGTAGCATAGAATTTCAACATATAAAGTGAAAAACCCCGTAAAAATACGGGGTTTGGGGTAACTATTGTCTTTTGCCTAATATCATGGCATTGACAGTTCAATACACTATCTTTGTTTCCCTATTTTACAAAACAGGCATTATTTGGCAGCCAGTTCCGCACGCAGTTTTTTGGTAACTTCCATCATTACTTCCAACTGCTCGACGGTTTCTTTCCAGCCGCGGGTTTTCAAACCGCAGTCGGGGTTCACCCACAAACGCTCGACCGGCACCACTTCCATCGCTTTGCACAGCAATTTTTCCACTTCGGCGGCGGTCGGCACGCGCGGGCTGTGGATATCGTACACGCCCGGACCGATGTCATTCGGGTATTTGAAGTCGCCGAAGGCGGTCAGCAACTCCATATCGGAACGCGAGGTTTCAATGGTGATCACGTCGGCATCCATAGAGGCGATAGCAGGCAGGATGTCGTTAAACTCCGAGTAGCACATATGGGTGTGGATTTGGGTGGAATCTTCGGCGCCGGCAGACGACAGGCGGAAAGATTCGCAGGCCCAGGCCAGGTATTCGTCCCATTGCGCTTTTTTCAGCGGCATGGCTTCGCGGATGGCCGGCTCGTCGATCTGAATCACTTTGATGCCGGCTTTTTCCAAATCCAGTACTTCGTCGTTCAAGGCCAGCGCGATTTGTTTGGCCACCACGCTCAAGGGCACGTCGTCGCGCACGAACGACCACTTGAACATGGTAACGGGACCGGTGAGCATGCCTTTCATCGGGCGTTTGGTCAGCGTTTGCGCATAGGAAGACCAGTAAACGGTCATCGGTTTGGGGCGGGAAACATCGCCGAAAATAACAGGCGGTTTCACGCAGCGGCTGCCGTAGCTTTGCACCCAGCCGAACTGGGTGAAGCAGTAGCCGGCCAGTTGCTCGCCGAAGTATTCCACCATGTCGTTACGCTCGGCTTCGCCGTGCACGGGCACGTCGAGTTCCAGTTTTTCCTGCACTTCCACGCAATAGGCGATTTCTTTTTTCATCGCGGCATCGTAATCGGCGGCGGAGAGTTCGCCTTTTTTGAAGGCGGCGCGCGCTTGGCGGATTTCGGCGGTTTGCGGGAAGGAGCCGATGGTGGTGGTGGGCAGCACGGGCAGGTTCATCCAAGCCTGTTGGGCTTTGATGCGCTCGGCAAACGGTGATTTGCGCTGGTCGGCGCCTTTAGGCAAATCTGCCACGCGTTTTTGTACGGCCTCATTGTGGATTTTCTTGTTGGTGGCGCGGTCGGCGGCGGCGGCATCGGATGCGGCGATGGCTTCTTTCACGCTGTCTTTGCCGTGTGCCAGGGCCTGTTTCACCACGCCCAGCTCAACCAGTTTTTGCGCGGCAAAGGCCATCCAGGATTTGATTTCGGCATCGAGTTTTTCTTCGACGGCCAAATCTTGCGGGCTGTGCAGCAGCGAGCATGAAGGCGCAATCCACAGGTTGTTGCCCAGCTTATCTTGCACGGGTTTGAGCGTATCGATGACTTTGCTCAAATTGGCGCGCCATACGTTACGGCCGTCAATCAGGCCGACGGACAGCACTTTGTTTTCCGGCCAGGAATCGGCGAATACGGCCAGCTGTTCGGGGGCGCGCACCGCGTCGATGTGTACGCCGTGTACCGGCAGGCCTTTGAGCAGGTTCAGGTGTTCGGCAACGGAAGCGAAGTAAGTGCCGATGATAATGCGGGTGCCGGTGTTGGCCAGCTCTTTATACACGTTCGGGAAAGCGTCCAGATAGGGCTTGGGCGCATCAACAGCCAGAATCGGCTCGTCGATTTGAATCCAGTCCGCGCCTTCGGCGGCCAGTTCGCGCAGCAGTTGGGTATAGGCAGGCAGCAGTTTCGGCAGCAGGGTAGCGACGCGGCAGCCGAATTCTTCTTTCTTTTTACCCAGCCACAGCAGGGTCAGCGGGCCGATGAGCGTGGGTTTGATGTCGTAGCCTTGCGCTTTGGCTTCTTTGATTTGGGCAATCAGGCGGCCGGCATTAACCGAAAATTCGGTGTCGGCGTGCCATTCGGGCACGATGTAGTGGTAGTTGGTGTCGAACCACTTGGTCATTTCCATCGCAAACTGGGTGGCGTTGCCGCGCGCCAGTTGGAAGTATTCGGGCAGGGTTAACTTGGCGGCGTCGAAACCGAAACGTTTCGGAATCGCGCCCAAAGTGCACAGCAAATCAAGCACGTGGTCGTAAAAAGAAAAATCTCCCACGGGCACCAAATCGGCACCGGCGGCTTTTTGGGCAGCCCAGTTCAGGCGGCGGATTTCGGCGGCAACGGCCTCAACTTCAGCCTCGGTTTTCGCGCCTTTCCAAAAGGCTTCGACGGCAAATTTCAGTTCGCGCTTCGCGCCGATGCGCGGATAGCCGGACAGGTGAAAAGTATTCATAAGGTATCCTTTACGGGAATATTCGGTGGAACAATTTGTCAGGGCGGCATATTGAATGCTTTTACGCCATATTGCAAACGCTAAATTTGCATGGGGTTAATGAATGAAATTAATGTTGGATACGGCTCAAGGCCGTCTGAAACCGTTTTTCAGACGGCCTCAAACATGGTGCACCACCAGTTTTTTGCCGCGGTAGTCCAACACGTCCGTATCCATATCAAACAAGGTTTTGATGTTTTGCGGCGTAAACACCTCGTTGGGGCGGCCTTGCAGCGCCACTTGGCCGTTTTTCATCGCCACCACGAAATCGGCGTAGGCCGCAGCCTGGTTGATGTCGTGCAGTACCACCACGGTGGTGCGCCTGTGTTCGCGGATGAGTTTCTGCAAAAGCTGCATCAGGCTGCGGGCGTGATACATGTCGAGGTTGTTCAAGGGTTCGTCGAGCAGCACGTATTCGGTACTCTGGCAGAACACCATCGCAATCATCGCCCGCTGGCGCTGGCCGCCCGAAAGCTCCGTGAGGTAGCGGTTGGCGAATGCCTCCAGTTGGAATTCGGCCAACGCGTTTTCCACGATGGCTTTGTCGTTTTCAGACGGCCTGCCCTGATGGTAGGGGTAGCGGCCGAACATCAGCAGGTCGCGCACCGAAATGCGGCTGATAATGCTGTTTTCCTGCGTGAGGATGGAAACGGTGCGCGAAAGTTCGGCAGTGGGCGTGGCAGCGACGCTTTTGCCGCCATAGCTTATGCTGCCGCCGCGCAGCGGTTGCAGCCGTGCCATCAATGAGAGCAGCGTCGATTTGCCTGCTCCGTTGGGGCCGATCAATGCGGTAATGCCGCCCTGCGGAATATCCAGAGAAACATCGTTTAAAATTAAGTTGCCGCCTATTTTATGGCTCACGTTTCGGATCTGGATCATGGCTTTATCCGTGGTAAAGTCAAAAATTATTTCAGGCGGCATCAAAACATATATGCCGTCTGAAATATTTCAAACAATGATGAAAATCTTATTTGCTTACTTTTCCAATAACCTCAAAGGCAATACCGCCAACTTTACTACAGCCGCAGCCGCATCACCCGCCAGCGTGAGCGGTGTCATGGCGATATTGGAAACCAATTTTGCTGCATCTACGTGTTTTTTGGTTGCGGTGTAACTTACCGTTACGGGAAACGGCGTTTCAAAGCGGTAGTCGGCACGGTAGTCCGGCGGGCTTCGGTAAAACCTGCCTGAAGCATTTTCACAGCGGATGTAGTACGGCGTCCGGTTTTTAGCCTGTTTCCCCGGCTGTTTCGCCTCAAACGACAAGGCTTTCAGCTTGGCGGTGTCGGTAGCATCGGCCGTATCGTAGCGCAGACAGAACGAGGTACTGAAATCGTTGCCGTCTGCGGCTTTCAGCCTGACGGGCAAGCTGTCCAGCGGCTGGTGGGTGTATGCGCCGACGATTTGAAAAGCCTTATCCAGTTTTGCTTCCAGCACACCCTGCAGTCTGGCCGAATCATCGGGATTGACCACAAACCAGTTTTGCCTGCCCATCATCACCAGGCTGCCCTGAGCGAGCTGGCTGTTAGCCTGCTTCACTACGCCGAAAGCCTGAATCTCGTCTTTGGCAACCTCATGGCGCGTGGCGGTTTCGCTGAACGGATCGTTCATCTTCCACACCAAGGCGGTACAGCCGTTCAAAGTCATGGCCGCACACACCGCGGCCGCCGTGGTTTTCATCAGTTTCATCGTTAAGCTCCCTGTATGAAAGAATCCATTCGGACGGCCTTTACTTTCAAGAAATCAAAACCAGGCCGTCTGAAACAATGTGTACCGATTATCTGTGTTTTTGCACGGTTTTCAAACGGCATGTCAGCGTTTGTTCCTTAAAATCAAATAGAGGAACACCAACCCGCCGGCAAATTCCACCACCACGCTCAACACGGCTTTCATGCCCAAAACATGTTCGAACACGGCCTGCCCCGCCACCAGCATCACGGCAGCGGTGAGGAACACCATCGGCAGGCGGACACTGTGCCTGACGGTACGGGAAAAATGGTTGGCCAGTGCCGCGACCAGCAGGCCGAAGAAACTCACCGGGCCGACCAGGGCGGTGGCAGTGGCCGTCAGCACCGCCACCCACACCAGCAGCCACAGCGTGTTGCCGGTGTAGCTGATGCCCAGATTAACGGCCTGGTCGCGGCCGAGCAGGTAAACATCAAGGCGGTGGCGTTCGCGCCAGACAAACACGGCGGAGCCAAGCAGAATCACGCCGCCGATGCCGAGCAGGCTTTGATTGACGCTGTTGAACGAAGCAAAAGTATAGGCCTGCGCCACGGCAAATTCTTCGGGATCGATCATGCGTTGCAGCAGCGAAGCGAGGCTGCGGAACAGGATGCCGAAAATCACGCCGATTAAAATCATCCGCGCCAAATCGCGCCCGCCCTGCTTGACCAGCACGCTAAACAGCAGCAGCGAGCCACCTATCATCGCCGCCAGCTCGAAGCCGAATTTGCCCAGAGGCGGCAGATGGGTGTAGCCAACGCCGCCCAGCAGCGCCACCAGCAGCGTCTGCAAAAACACATACAGCGCGTCGAAACCGAGTATCGAAGGAGTGAGGATGGGGTTGTTGGTAACGGTTTGGAACAGCAGCGTCGACACCCCCACCGCATAGGCCACCAACAACAGGGAGGCGAGCTTGGCGGCGCGCAGCGGCAGCACAAAATCCCAGTTGCCGTTGGCGTTTAAGGTGAGAAACAGAATACAGGAAGCCAGCAGCAAAGCGGCCGCCGGCCACAAAGATCGTTTGCTTTCAGACGGCATGGGCGGGCTTCCTCAACAGCAGATACAAAAACAAAACCGTGCCCGCCACGCCGAACACCGTCGATACGGGAATTTCAAACGGAAAGCGGATCAGGCGGCCGATAATGTCGCACGCGAGCACCATGCCCGCCCCCATCAATGCCACAACAGGCAGGCTTTGGCGCAACCTGTCGCCCATCATGCGCGAAACGATGTTGGGCACCACCAGCCCGATAAACGGAATGTTGCCCACCGTTACCACCACCAGCGAGGTAATCAGCGCCACAATGACCAAACCCGCCCATAAAACAGTGGTGCGGTTCAGGCCGAGGTTCACCGCCACCGTTTCGCCCAGCCCCACAATGGTAAGCCGGTCGGCAATCAGGTAGGCACACAGCGCCAGAATGCCGGTGAGCCACAATAATTCATAACGCCCGAGCAGCACGCCCGAAAAATCGCCCTGCTGCCACACGCCCAAAAGCTGCATCATTTCCTGCTCATAAGCAATAAACACCGCCGCCGATTCAATCACCCCGCCGAAAATAATCCCCACCAGCGGCACCATCAGCTGCGCAGTGGGCGGCAGGCGGCGGATTAAAGCCATAAACACCAGCATACCGCAAAGCGCCGCCAGCGCCGCCGCCGACATTTTCACCGTTAACGGGGCGGCGGGAAACACCAGCGCCATCAACAGCAGTCCCAAAGCCGCGCTCTGCCCCGCCCCCACCATCGAAGGCTCGACAAAACGGTTGCGCATCAGAATCTGCATAATCATACCCGCCACCGCCAGCGACGCGCCCGTGAGCACGATGGCAAACGTGCGCGGCAGGCGGCTGACCAGCATCAGCCGCATATCGTCGGAAAACTCAAACAGCTTCGCCCAACTGAAATCGGCCACGCCCACCGACAGGCTGGCGGCAAACAATACCGCCAGCGCCAGCAGGTTGAGCAGTGTATAGGGAACGGTTTTAACCGCCATAGTTTCGCAGCCCGTATTTCAAATGTCGGGATGATAGCCAAGATTGCATAAAAATACAAATCATTATCGCATTTGTCTTAAAATAACGCCTTTTATACATTATTTGACATTTATCAATGCAGTTCGGGTAGGTTTGTCATTTCATTTCCCTTTTTAACAACCATCGAAAGAATGACAACATGAACAAAACCCTCATCGCCCCCTTGCTCCTTTCCGCCTTCCTTCTTTCCGCCTGCGGCACGCTCACGGGCATTCCGTCGCACGGCGGCGGCAAACGTTTTGCCGTCGAGCAGGAGCTGGTGGCTGCCTCTTCGCGCGCAGCGGTGAAAGAGATGGACTTGTCCGCACTGCAGGGGCGCAAAGTCGCGCTCTATGTTTCCACCATGGGCGACCAAGGCTCCGGCACCATGAGCGGCGGTCGTTATTCCGTTGAAGCGCTGATCCGGGGCGGCTACCGCAACAACCCCGACAGCAGCACCCAATACAGCTATCCCGCTTACGACACCACCGCCGCCACCACGGCAGACGCACTCTCCAGCGTAACCACCTCCACCTCCGTACTTAACGCACCTGCCACCGCCCATACCCGCAACAGCGGCCGCAGCGGCGAGCGCTACGCAGGGCTGGCGGTCAACGGCACAGGCGAGTACCGCAACGAAACCCTGATTACCAACCCGCGCGACGTCTCCTTCCTCACCAACCTGATTCAGACCGTCTTCTACCTGCGCGGCATTGAAGTGGTACCGCCGCAATATGCCGACACCGACGTGTTCGTGAACGTGGACGTCTTCGGCACCATCCGCAGCCGCAGCGAATGGCACCTCTACAACGCCGAAACCCTCAAAGCGCAAACCAAGCTTGAATACTTCGCCGTCGACCGCGACAGCGGCAGATTGCTGATCAAACCTGCTGCCAGCGCCTTTGAAACGCAGTATCAGGAGAAATACGCCCTGTGGACGGGGCCGTTCAAAACCGCCAAAACCCTCAAAGCCGCAGACGGCCTGATGGTGGATTT
>NZ_JAUMUI010000048.1 GCF_030530745.1 Neisseria sp.
ATCCGTTAGGGGGAATTTAGAGGAGTTTTGGGATTTTTGCAAAGGTCTCAGGCTGGTTAAATTTAACGGTGTACGTAAAGCGCATTTTTATTTACACTTGAAGGAAACGGAATTCCGCTTCAACCACAGGCATGACGACCTCTACAAAGTACTGCTGAAGATGTTGCGGAAAATGCCGTTAGGGTAAATTTGCTTCCTAAGCCCCTTTCAAATATTAGAAGATAAAAAACGCCGTCTGAAAATAGTTTTCAGACGGCATTTGTCCAATAAAAGAAACGCTATGAGCGAAGAAGAAAAAACCACCCTCTAATCCGCCTTGCCGCCCCGGCAATCGAGCCTTCGGCGGCGATGGCGTGGAAGATTTGCAGGGCGTTGTAGGTGGAGCTGTTCATTTTTGCCTCCGATTGTTCGTTTTTATCAAATAATCAATTATAGATTACCCGTATTATCATCTGCAATCATGCTTTATAAAATACCCACACTTTCAATCAACAAAGGAAAACAGCATGAGCAATGTTTTAATCATTTCAGGACATCCGAACCTTAAAAATTCGGTGGCGACGGCAACCATTATGGGCGAGTTTGAACAAGGTTTGCCGAAGGCGGAAATCCGCAAACTGGACGGGTTGCATCAAAACTATGCATTTGACATCAAGGCGGAACAACAAGCGGTATTAAACGCCGACGTGATGGTGTGGCAGTTTCCGTTTTATTGGTATGCCATGCCGGCACTGATGAAAAAATGGCTGGACGACGTGTTCCATCACGGTTTCGCCCACGGTTCTACTGCCAAAATCGCCGGCAAAAAACTGCTGGTGTCGATCACCACGGGTGCGCCGGCAGAGGTTTACCGAAAAGACGGCTTTTTCAAGCACGAGATGGCGGATTATTTCGCCCAGTTTGAAACCACGGCGACGCTGTGCGGGCTGGATTTTCAAGGCGTGGAATACTTGAACGGCGTGAGCTATGTGGGGCGGGACGAAGCCAAAACCGCCGGGCAAAAAGCCATGGCGGCGGAATATGCCCGAAAAGTCATCAACAAAATCAAAGCCTTATAAGGAGCAAAATATGTACATCATCAACATCGCATTAAAGCAAAGCAACATCCCCGCCGAACGGGCAGACGCCATGTTCGCCGAACACCGTACTTGGTTCGTCAAATATTTTCAGGCAGGCAAATTTTTGATTTTAGGGCCTTACCTTGACCAAGAACACGCAGGCGTGATTATCGCCCGAACCGAAAACCGTGCGGAGCTGGACGCCATTTTGGCGGAAGACGTTTATTACCCCGAACTTGCCGACTATGAAGTGCGTGAATTTAAAGACGCGATGTCGGTATTACACTCGTAATTTATAAGGAGCGAAAAATGAAAAACTTACCGAAAATTATGCTCGGCACCTGGTCTTGGGGTGCGGGAATGTACGGCGGCGATCAGGTGTTCGGTCAGGCGGTAACGGCGGACGAATTAAAAGAAGTGTTCGCCCTTGCGATGCAGCACGGCTTGAATGCCTTCGACACCGCCACCGCCTACGGATTGGGGGCGTCCGAAGAGATTTTGGGCGAACTGACGGCACCGTACAAACGTGAAGATGTCGTGATTTCCACGAAATTCACCCCGCAATTGGCGGAGATGTACGACAATTCGGTAGAAAAAATGTTTGACGCCAGTGCCAAGCGTTTCAACACCGACTACATCGATATTTACTGGATTCACAACCCGATCGAGTCCGAACGCTGGGTGGCGGGGCTGATTCCGTTGCTCAACGCGGGCAAAGTGAAAGCGGTGGGCGTGTCCAACCATAATTTGGCACAAATCAAGCGTGCCAACGAAATTTTAAACGCAGAAGGCTTCAAAATCGACGCCGTACAAAACCATTTCAGCCTGCTGTACCGCTCGTCGGAAGAGGCGGGGATTTTGGATTACTGCAAACAAAACGGCATCACATTTTTTGCCTATATGACCTTGGAGCAGGGGGCGTTAAGCGGCAGATACAGCCCCGAAAACCCGATGCCCGCAGGTTCGGGACGCGGCGAAACCTACAACAAAGTGCTGCCGCAACTGGTGAAACTCACCGACAAAATGCGTGAAATCGGCGAAAAACAAAACGCAAGCGTGGCACAAATTGCCGTGGCTTATGCCATTGCCAAAGGCACGCTGCCGATTTTGGGGGCAACCAAACCGCACCACATCACCGACGCGGCAAAAGCGGCAACGCTCACCCTCACAGCCGGTGAAATCGCCGAGCTGGAACGCCTGGCAACAGAAGCAGGCGTGGACACCAAGGGTGCTTGGGAAGAGGCGATGGTTTAGTTCTCTGCCATTTTCAGGCCGCCTGAAAAAAACACACCCGAAAACAAAAACCGTTTTCGGGTATTTTTCTAATCCGCCCGCCCGTTTTCCATCTCTTTTTCAAAGCGGAACATTTCATCTGACAGCGCGTCGTGCGCGGGCGGTTCGGTTTCTTTGTTCGGGTGCCGGTCGCGGTAGAATTCCACGATTTTAAAGCCGCATTTCAGGTAAAAGTAAATATTGCGTTTTTCAAAATAGGGGGTGTGGGTTTCCCAAACCTTGGTTTGCGGGTAGCGTTGTTCAATCAGCTTCCACGCCTGTTGTCCGATGCCTTTGCCGTGTTCGGCGGCGGAAATGAAGAACAGTTCCAGCTCGTTGCGCTGTGTGAGCGGATCGGTTTTGACCACTGCCCCGCCGACCGGTTTACCGTCGGCTTCAATCAGCAGGCTTTCGGCGTTTTCGCCCCGCATGGATGATTCGATTTCTTCGCGGCTGATGATTTCTTCGCCCGCCTGCAGCGAATCTTGCACCGCCTGACGGAAGGCGTGCTGTAAGGTTGTGATAAACCAGCTGCGGTTTTCGGAGGCTAAGGGGCGGATATGGAGCATGCTTTTTCCTCTTTCTGTGTCGGCGGTTAAAAACGGAAACCTTTTTCCGTCCGGCGAAAAGGCAGCCTGAAAGATGATTTTCAGACGGCCTTATTTCCAATCAAATATCCAATATCTGCCGCTTTTTCCCTTTCACCGGCGGCAGCCAGGCGAGACCGCCCTGCAGGCTCATGACGAGCATGCGTTCCGGCAGGCGGTATTCGTCGGCACGTGCGGGGTCGATTTCGGTTTGGATTTCGCTATCTCGCCCCTGCTCCGCCAATTGTGCCCAGTTGGGGTTCACCAGCAGGGTTTTGCCCAAGGCGATAAATTCTGCCCAGCCGGTGGCCAAGGCTTTTGCCGCCTGTTCGGCGGTGTAGAGGTTGCCCACGCCGATCAGCGGCAGCCTGCGATGATGTGGCGGATTTGCGCGTCGGTCAGGTCTTCTTCGCCGACGGCTTCAGGCTGGCCGTAAAAGGCTTTGCCGCCGTCCACCAGCGTGGCCGCCGACACGAACAGGCCGAAGCCTTCAAAGCGGTCGTTCAGAAAGCGCCGCTCGTCGGCGGTGATTTGGCCGTTGTCGTCGGAGGCTAGATGGGTCATCGGCGCGACGACGAGGCGGTTTTTGATTTGTACACCGTTGTTTAAGGTGTAGGGTTGGAACAGGTTTTGGTGTGTCATATAAAAATCCTTACCGGTTGAAGTTATGCTGTTTGCGACGGCGACATCCGGCTTTATCGGGTAGAACCGCAAGTCTTTCACGCTCAAAGTCATATTTCATTCAAACTTTCCCACTCTCTTACCAACCTCTTCACCGACACCGGATAGGGTGTTTTCAGTTCTTGCGCAAACAGCGACACCCTTAATTCTTCCAATTGCCATTTAAATGCTTTCAGGCCGCCTGAAAGGGTTTGGTTTTGTTTTTTCAGGCTGCCGGCTTTTTCTTCCCACATCTGTTCCAGCGCCTGAATATCGGCTTCGCGTGCAGCATCGCGGGCGGGGTTGCCGCTGTATTTTTCCATGCGCAGGGTCATGGCTTTGAGGTAAACGGGCAGGCGCGGCCATTGGCTCCAGGGTGTGCGTTGGGCGAAACCGGCGGCCAGCAGGTTTTGCATGCGGCTGCGCAAGAGGGCAGCGAGCGGGTGTTTGCCGTTGCCGAGTTTGGCGTTGAGTTCGGCGTAGGCGGCGGCGGTGTCTTGCAGGTAGCGGCTCACGGCTTCTTTTACGGCGGGCAGGCGGCTCTTGGCGCGTTTGATTTGTTCTTTAAAGGCTTTTTCGCTGCGCGGCAACTCGTCGTCGCCGATAAAGGCGCGGTCGCAGACGGCGGCGGTGAGGTCGTCGCGCAGGGTGTCGGCACTGATGTGCTTGAGCAGCATGGCGGCTTGGGTAAAGCCTTGGATGCCTTTGTTGAGGTCTTTCATCTGCTCTTTGAGCTGGCGCTGCATCAGGGAGATGACGCCTTGGCGGTGGGCGGCTTGGGCGGCTTCGGCTGTGTCAAACAGGCGCAGGGCGATGTTGCCGTTTTTTTCTTTTTGCAAACCCAAAAAGCCCGTGAGCTGCTGTTTGCCGCGGGCGAATTTGATGGATTCGGGCAGGGTGCCGATGTCCCACGCCGTTACGTTGTCGCGCTCGAATTCTTGGGTGTTGTCGCGGAAGGTTACGGCGGCGGCTTGGCCGAGTTCTTGTTGCAGCCCGGCCAGGTTGCGCCCGACAGCCAGCTCCTGCCCGCCGTCGTCGATAATGCGCAGGTTGAAATAGCAGTGTTCGGGCAGTTTGAACGCTTGCCAGTCGTCAAGATTGATTTGTTCGAGCAGGCGCATATCGCCGGCGGTTTTGGCGATAAAGCGGGCAAGCTGGGGGATAACCGGCTCTTGGCGGTTGGGGTTGCTTTCTAAAAATTTGGTGATGAATTCGGGCACAGGCACGCAGATGCGGCGGATTTGTTTGGGCAGGGCTTTGATCAGCAGTTGCAGTTTTTCCCGCAACATACCGGGCACCAGCCATTCAAGCGCGGGGGCGGAGAGACGGTTGAGCACGGTAAGCGGTACGGTGAGGGTTACGCCGTCGAGCGGGTGGTGCGGCTCGAAGCGGTAGGTCAGTTTGAATTTGCCGTCGGCTGTTTTGTAGAATTTGGGAAATTGTTCTTCGGTGATGTGCGCGGCGGCGTGCTGCATCAGGTCTTCTTTGCTGAGAAACAACAGGCGCGGGTTTTCCTGCTCGGCTTGTTTCAACCAGCTTTGGAAGGTGCGGATGTCGGCGAGGGGTTTGGGGGTTTCAGACAGGCATTGTCGGTTCAGGCCGTCTGAAACCGTAGGTCGGGCATTCATGCCCGACGGGGTCTGTGCGCTTGTGTTGGCGGTGTCGGGCATGAATGCCCGACCTACATTGTTTTCAGACGGCGTATACATTTCAGGCAGCCGTTGATGGTAAAAATCAAACAGCGCTTCTTCGTCCACCAACACATCCTGCTTGCGCGATTTGTGTTCCAGCTCGGCGATTTCGCGGATCAGCTTTTTATTGTGGACAAAGAAATCGGCTTTCAAATCGCATTCCTGCGCCACCAGCGCGCTGCGGATAAAGATTTCGCGCGCTTCTTCGGGCGCGACGCGGCCATAGGCGACGGGGCGGCGCGGCAAAACCGTTAAACCATAAAGGGTTACCCGTTCGCTGGCCACCACTTCGCCGCGTTTCTGCTCCCAATGCGGCTCGAAATAATGGTATTTCACCAAATGCGGCGCTTCCTGCTCGATCCATTCGGGCTGGATGGCCGCCACATCGCGGGCATACAGCCGCGTGGTTTCGGTGAGTTCGGCGGCCATCACCCATTTGGGCTTGGATTTGAACAGCGCGGAAGCAGGGAATAAATGAAAGTGCGAACCGCGCGCGCCGGTGTAGTCGCGGCCGTCGGGCGATTTCATGCCCACGTTGGCGATCAGGCCGGTGAGCAGGGCGCGGTGGATTTGTTCGTAGCCCGCTTCTTTGGCGGCACGGATTTGGGCGCGGTGCTGTTTTTTATCCAGTTGTTTTTGTTTGAGTTTGGCAGATAAATCTTGGTTGCCTGCCTGTTCAGACGGCCTTAACTGCGCTTGCACGGGCGGCCGTCTGAACGCCTTCTCGCGCGAGGCCAAACCCATTTCAATGACGGTTTCAGCCAACTGCCTGTGCAGCTCACGCCATTCGCGCATCCGCAGGTGCGACAGGAAATACTGGCGGCACCACTGCACCAGCTGTTTGTTCGACAAGCCTTTGTCGCGCTCGCGCTGGAAGCTGTCCCAAATATTCAGATAGGCCAGAAAGTCGGACTGCTTGTCGGTAAACCGCTCGTGCGCCTTGGCAGCGGCTTCGCGCGCCTCGAGCGGCCGCTCGCGCGGGTCTTGAACGGAAAGGGCGGAGGCAATCACCAATATTTCCGCCATGCAGTCGTGTTTTTTCGCCGCCAACAAAATGCGCGCGATTTTCGGATCGATGGGCAGCCGAGCCATTTGTTCGCCGAGTTTGGTCAGGCGGTAGCGTGGTTTGGTTGGTGTTTTCAGGCCGTCTGAAAGGGGTTCAGACGGCATATTTGTATTGCTTTTCATGTTTTGCATAACGGATTGGTAGGTCGGGCATTTATGCCCGACATTTTGGGTTGTTTCTTGGTTTGAGTCGGGCATCAATGCCCGACCTACTCGTAATCAAAATCTTGGTTAACTCCGCCCCAATTTTCGGGGTAAATGCCTTGTTTCACATATTTGTGAAAAGTGGAAAACGGCCAATCTTTTGCCGCCTGCACATAACCGTGTTTCACCGGGTTGAAATGAATGTAATCCATACAATTGGCAAAATCTTCATCATTTCGTATGCAATGCTCCCAGAAGCGTTGTTGCCAAATGCTGCTTTGGCGTTTTTTGACTTCGTTTGCGGTTTTCTCCATGTTGTCATAATGCTTGCAATGATGGCTGACATAACGCTTGATTTGGTTCCAGCGCGTTGAAAAATCAGCATCGTTTTCAGGCATTTGCCAAATGGTGTGCAGGTGGGCAAAATAACCAAGGCTTCGGTTTTAAACGGGTATTTTTGCCGCACCGTTTTCAATGCCGTTTTTAAAACCGGCATTACATCGGGGTTGGTCAATATCGGGCGGCGTTGGTAAGTGACCACCGTGAAAAAATAGAGCGAACCTTGTCGGTAAAATCGTCGGTATTACATTTTGTTTTCCCGTTATTTATTTTTGATTTTATATTTGAATCATTTTGTAGGTCGGGCATTTATGCCCGACATGGTTGTGTTATTTACTTTTTGTCAGACATAAATGCCCAATCTATGAACTATTTTTTTTTACCATCTTCATCTTCCCAGTATGGCAATATTTCTTCACGCAGATATAAAGAATGCTGCAAAATAGTAGGGGCTTAGGAAGCAAAATCATCAAATTTCATGATAAGCTTCTGATATGCCGA